>JBGSNR010000103.1:0-28961 GCA_041739545.1 Pirellulaceae bacterium
CCTCGGTGGCCACTTGGGCCGAAAATGCGACGGTCGCCCCGGCTGGATCACACTGTGGCGCGGCCTGGAAAAACTACTCCTAATCCTCCGCGGCACCGATTTGAAAACCGTAAGATGTGGGTAACGTTGACTCCACCCTACGAATTACAACGCTGATTCCAGTATTTCCAGCAGATCGGCCGCCGACTCTACCGGCCGGGGGTTCATCCCCATCAGCCGCTTAATCGCGAACGCTTTCTCGGCGAAGCCGGGAAGCTGCTCGCGTGTCCCCCCCAGTTCCCGAATGCGGGCGGGAATGCCAATGGCGGAGCGTAGTTTCTCGACGGCCACGATCGCGCGCTGGGCAGCTTCAGCGGGCGACAATCCGGTCAGGTCTTCTCCCAGCAAGTGCGCGATGCGAGCGAACTCTTGCTGGCGGTAGGGAAGATTGAACCGCATCACGTACGGCAAAAGCAAACCATTTCCCGCGCCGTGCGAGCAGTGCAGCACTCCGCCGAGCGGATACTCGAGGGCATGGACGACGGCTACGGCACAATTCGAGAACGCGATGCCGGCCAAGGTCGCCGCTAAAGCCATTCCCTCGCGAGCGGCTCGGTTGGTGCCGTCCTGCACAGCGGTGACCAGATGCTGACCGATCAGTTGAATGGCTTGTTCGGCAATCGTTTCGCCGAGCGGAAAACGCCCCTCGTAAGCGACCTGCCCGTTTGGCGGTTCGTCGAGTGCGGAGAAATCAACCGCGGTATACGCTTCGATCGCATGCGTGAGCGCATCGATGCCGCTATCGGCCGTCACTTTCGGCGGGCAAGTGAACGTGAGTTCGGGATCAACGATGGCGAGCGTCGGCCGGAGGTAGTTGCTGAGCGTGCTGATTTTTAGATGTTGCGCGGTGTCCGTCAGCACGGCCGCGTGTGAAACTTCGCTCCCCGTTCCGGCAGTGGTCGGCAAGCAGACGAGCGGCAGCACGGGGCCGGGGATGTTGTCGAAGCCAAAGTATGCGGAGGCCGCGCCGCCATGCGTGAGGACGGCCGCCACGATCTTGGCGAGATCCATGTTGCTGCCGCCACCCAGGCCGATGATGCAGTCGGGCTGAACAGCGCGTCCCAGGGTGATGGCTTTCTCTGCGGTGGCAACCGAAGGCTCGGCTTCCCCTTCGTCAAAAATCGCCGGGGAAATTCCTGCCGCTTGCAGGGGAGCGAGGACTTGCTCGACGATCCCCGCGGCGACGAGTCGTTGATCGGTGATCAACAAGGGACGCCGGCAGTTACGCCGCGCCAGATGGACGGGAAGTTGTTTTGCCGCACCGTTGCCGAACGTGAGTTGTCCGGCAGAGAAGAAATTCCAGGTGGTTCGCATAACTCAGTAGTAGGCACACTCCGTGTGCCGTTCACCAGGTACACGGAATGCTTTCGGGACGACGTTTTACTTGAGTAGCACGCGAAGACACGTTGAACGGCACACGGAGTGTGCCTGCTACCTTTTACTTATCCGCTTTGACCACCAACTTTTGTACCAGTTGGGCAACTAGTTCCGGTTTATCCTGTTTGCGCAGGTGGGCAAGAGTGTCGGCCTTCACGCCGAGCTTGCCAAGATGCAGCTCGACACTATCCCAGGCCTTGGCTTTCTTCTTAGGACCTTCGGCCAGATACAACTCGGTGACGAGTTCCTGCACGCGCTGCAGGGCGATCGTTTCCCGGTTGTCGTAGTAGTTTTTGACAATTTTCTGCTGGTACTTGGACAGTTCTGCCATGATCCTGCTCCGGCGAAAAGTGGGGCGGGGCCTCCCCCCGCATCTGCATTGTATATCGGCGGGCTGGGGGAACGGATTCAGATTGCAGAAAAGATTCAAGCCAGGAGAATGCCGGTCGCAGGAGTGCGCACGGCTTCGCGACTCGGGCTCAAGTGCGAGGCAGTGAAACAAAGGACCGGCGCGCAAACAGCAACGCCGGTCGATTCCCAGCCGACGTCTGCTGAGTGCATCGTCGGCGCGGACTCGATGGAAACTGGAAAACGGTTGCCGTTTAGTCGTTCAGCCTGGTTCCGCTGATCAGCTTGATGAATTCCGCATTGGTTTTGAAACGGCCCAGTTGCTTAGTCAACTGTTCCATCGCATCGACCGGGTTCATCGAAGTGAGCGTGCGACGCAAAGCGACGACGGCCTGCAAGTTTTCCGGTGGGAGAAGCAATTCTTCCCGGCGAGTTCCGGACTGCGTAATGTCGATGGCGGGGAAGACGCGACGATCGGAGAGCTTGCGGTCGAGCATCAATTCCATGTTGCCCGTTCCCTTGAACTCTTGAAAAATCAGTTCGTCCATCCGGCTGCCGGTATCGACGAGAGCCGTGCCGACGATGGTCAGCGAGCCCCCTTCTTCGAACGCGCGGGCCGTGGCAAAGAGCTTTTTGGGAATATCCATCGCCTTGATGTCGATACCGCCGCTCATGGTCGCGCCGCCGCGGCCTGAGGAACCGACCCACTTGTTGAAGGCTCGCGCCAGTCGCGTGATCGAGTCCAACAGCAGGAACACGTCTTTGCCCATCTCGGCCAAGCGCTTGGCCCGTTCAATCACCAGTTGCGAGATTCGAACGTGGCTTTCAACATCCATATCGAGGCTGCTGGCGATGACTTCGCCCCGCACGTTGCGTCGCATGTCGGTCACTTCTTCCGGCCGTTCGTCGATCAAGAGCATGATCAACTTCACTTCGGGATAGTTGGCCGCGATGCCATGTGCAATGTGCTGCAGCATGATCGTTTTGCCGGTGCGCGGTGCAGCGACGATGAGCGCCCGTTGCCCTCGGCCCAGCGGCGTGAGGAGATCCATCACGCGCGTGGTTAAGGGCTGCGGATCGGTTTCGAGTTTGAACCAGACTTCCGGGTTGATCGGCGTCTTAGAATCAAACGATTTGACGTTGATATATTCTTCCGGGGGCATGCCGTCGACATCGAGAATTTCGCGGATGCGAGGCCCTTGTTGCCGGCGACCAGGCTGCACCATGCCGCGAATCATCACTCCTTGGCGGAGACCGAATTTTTCGATCATCGTGCCGGGGACAAACGGATCGCTCCGTTCCCGGGAATACATGGTGGCAGCGCTACGGAGAAAGCCGTAGCCATTGGGATGCATTTCGAGGAGGCCGATCCCTTCGGTCAGCGGCAACTCCTGGGGGGGCGTGATCGTGCCGTCGGCATTGACTTCGCCATTGGCACCTTCTTCGCCCGGAATATCGTCTTGCGGTGGATTATCGAGAATGTTTTCTCCAAATCCTCCACCACCATTGTTTTGATAACGTCGTCGGCCACGGGAACGCCCACCGCGTCCTCCACCGCCACCGCCGCCTCCACCACCGTAGCCTCCACCACCGCCACCGCTATAACCGCCGCCCCCTCCACCGTAGCCACCACCACCGCCGCCACCGTGTCGACGCGGTCCGCCCCCTCCGCCGCCAGGGCCACCACCACCACTACCAGAACGGGGACGAAACTTTTTCTTGGCCATGCCTCACCAAAAACTTAAAAGAACAGCGCACCGCTGCGCCGCGCACAATTAACTTGTGCGGTACGAAATTGTGATTGGAATTGGGGTGATTTTCAGGAAGGGGAACAGCCCCGTGGACGCCAAACCCTGGGCCGGTTTGGTGCTGGAACGACCTGCAGGAATGCAGCTACGACTCGCAGCCGCCGTGCGATTTCAGAGCAACTGGGCTCTCAGCTTCAGTGCTCCGCTCCGAACTTCCTGAGGAAGGAACAAAATTGCCGAACGGGATTTCCGCTGGATTGCCAGGCTCTCAGAACCTTGACCTATCCTCGTGCATCGACTCGCCGTGACGAATCAATTCCCGCAATATAAAAATTTGCGACCCGCTGGGCCGCATTGCCTCTACGGTTGGGGATCAACCCCGCTCTGCCTACTGCACATCTCAGGCCTTTGGTGACCGACATCCGACTAATTTTCGAGTCAGACTTGTCGAGCGGCAACCAGGATAAACTCGTTCCTCAAAGAATGAGTCGAAGCTTGAGAAGCATGGTCTACTCCGCCGGGCGACTGTGACGTTTGCCGGGCGAGGAAGATTTCTGCCGTGCCTGCCGAAGAGAAAAACGGGAGGCAGCGACATGCTTACATGCGGGACAGAATCATTTCCACGACTGAATATTAGTGATTGTTCCTCGCCTGTCAAGCGATCTTCAGGCGGTTCCCACAATTTTTCAACAACTTCTAGGACCGTTTTTCCCTCGATTCCGCGAAATCCATCCGCAACTGCGGTACACGGCAACGCGTTCGGATAAGATAAGGGAAATAATGACCCAAGTTGCCCGTAGGCGGTGCGGCAGCCTCGGCAAAAACCTCCAGCGAATGCAAGTTTTGCTACTAAACGGTGTATGGATTCCCTCACCTTCCGCCGCCTGCTTGATGAGCCTGCTCAACTGAATCGTCGCCTGCGCGACTGGGGACTCACCGCCCCGGAGATTGGGGCGGAGCACTGGCGAGAACTGGCCGAGCAAGTTCCCCTGGAACTATTGGCTTCGCTGGCTGGACAGCTAGGGGAACACCTTCCCCAAGCCCACGATCCGGACCGAGCCTTTGCCGGCCTGATGCGTTTTTTGGCGTCTGCCCTTAGTCCGCTGGCGATGCTTTCCCTCTTCGAACGGGACGGCGCTTGCTTGCCGATGCTCTGCCAGATTTTTGGCACGAGCGATGCTTGGACAGAACTGCTTCTGCGTGATCCCGAAGCTTTTGACTACCTGCGACTCACCGAAGGGATGCCCACCCCGCGCGAAGAGTTGCAAGCAGAGGTCGATCGCGAAACCGCCTTGCTCACCGACGAACGAATCTTGATGGCCGCCCTGAAGCGGCGCTGCGAACGGGAACAACTTCGCATCGGCTACGGCGAGTTGTTTCGTCATGTGCGCATCGAAATGGCGATGCAGCAACTCACCGAGTTGGCCGAGGTCATTGTCTCGGCAGCACTCCGCTTTGCCTGGCAGCGAGGCACGGACGGAGCCAACAAGAAGCTCCCCCGATTGGCTGTGATTGGCTTGGGACGTTTCGGTGGTCGTGAATTGGACTATCGATTGCCGTTGAAGCTGTTGTTCGTCGTTCAGAATGTTACGTCGCAAGAGATGCGGCGTGGCAATCCGCTGGAGGTGGTCGAGCGGGTCGCGCGACAAACCATTCGAGTCCTGCAGGCGCCGGAGGAAGGACACTCCATCTACCCGGTCTTGTTCCCGATTCATCCCACGGCGGATGCCGAAACCTTGGTCCATCCGCTCGACGACTTACTGTATTACTGCGATGCGAAGGGGAGGACCTGGGAACGGAGCATTCTTTTAACCGCTCGTCCCATTGCCGGGGACTTGGAACTCGGCAGAGAGTTTTTGGCACAGCTTCAGCCGTGGCTTTTTCGCCGTTATCTGTACCGCGCGGACGAAACAGGGATGCGGGCGTTTAAGCGTCGCATTTTGCGCGAAGCGGCCGCGGCACCTCACGACCTGGAATTGGGCCCCGGAGGTATTCGCCAGATCGAGCAATCGATCCGCTTCCTGCAACTGCTCAGTGGCGGTGAATTAGAAATCGTAAGACGGGGGGGAACTCGAGCGGGAATTGCCGGACTGGAACAAGCCGGCGTGATGACGGTTGAAGAGCGCTCGGTCCTGGAACAAGGCTACGAGCATTTGCGACGCTGGGAACATCGGTCGCAACTCCTGGGCACAGCACTCGAGCCGGGCAACGAGTTACGCGAAAGGCAACAGCAGCAAGCTCAAACCTTAGAGCGCGTGCTGGCCTCGGCCTTTGATGGCGAAGTCCACACGCACCCGGTCGCGGAACTGGTGCTCGATCCGTTGCCCACGGCGGAAAGCATTTCGACCGCACTGCGGCCCTTCGGGTTTCAAGACGTCCACACGGCGGCGGCAGAACTCCGTTCGCTGGCGGTGGAGCGGATTCCGTTTTTGTCGACCCGCCGCAGTCGGCATTTTCTGGCAGAGATCGCTCCGACCCTACTGCAATCGATCGCTGCGACTCCAGACCCCGACTACACGCTGGCTAGGCTCGCTCGCGTGAGTGAATCGCTGGGGGGGAAAGGAGTGCTCTGGGAATTGTTCCGCCAACATCCGCCGTCTCAAGAACTCTATGTTCGCTTGTGCGGAGCCAGTTTGTACTTAACGGAGTTGCTGACCAGTAACCCGGGGATGATCGACGACCTGCTCGATTCGCTCCTGCTGAATCATCTGCCCACGGTGGAAGAACTGGAAGCCTTGGCCGGCGATCTGCTGCAAGGAGTTCAAGCCCAGTCGATGCAGTCGGCACTGGCCGCTTTCCGGCAATCGCAACATCTGCGCATCGGCGTGCGGGAGATGCTCGGCCTGGAAGATGTTGCCGCGACTCATCGGGCCTTAGCAGCCGTGGCCGAAGTCTGCGTACGGCGGGTCGCTGCTGAGGAGTATGCGAAGCTTGCCGAGCGACACGGCGAGCCTGGCACCGCTAACGGAGATCATTGCGAGATTGTGATCCTCGCGCTCGGCAAAGTTGGCGGCAACGAACCCAATTATCACAGTCCGCTGGAACTCGCCTTCATTTACGAGTCGGACGGAATGACGCAATTGCCATTGCGGTCGCGGAGCGCGACGTCCACCACCAATGCGCACTTTTTCTCGTTACTCGCGCAGCGGGTTTTAAAGACGCTCACGGAACTTGGTCCCCAGGGAAAACTGTACGAAGTTCATACGCCAATCCGTCCCCAGGGAAAAACCGGGCCGGTGGCGATCGCCCGCGAGCACTTGCGGCAGTATTTGTTGGACGGCCCGATCTCGATGTCAGAACGACAATTGCTGGTAAAGAGCCGCGCCATTTTTGGTGTCGCGACAGCGCGGGCGGCGGTGCAAAACTTAATCGTGGAATCGCTGCTCGCGCGACCCTGGAAGCCCGCCTATGCCGAAGAAGTTCGGCAAGCGCGGCGTCAAATGGAAGAGTCGGCTTCTGGACGCAATTTGAAACGTGCGCCGGGGGGAACAACCGACGTAGAGGCAGTCATTCATGTTCTGCAGTGGCAGCATGCAGAAGCACCGGACATGATCGGAGTCGGCACGTTGACCGCCATCGATCGCTTGCGGGAACGAGGCTGGTTGTCCCCTGAAGATGCCGACCATTGGAGTGGAGCTTATCGCTTCCTCCGGCGGGTTGAATCGGCACTGCGGCTCATGAACTTTCCGTCCCGCCATGAATTGCCGTCTTCGTCTGTCGACTGGCGCAAATTGGCGATGATCTTGCAGCATCCCGAATCGCAAGACCTGGCCGAGCAGGTGCGCGGGACCATGAACGAGAATCGCGAACGGTTCGAGAAGTTTTTTGCGGCCGGCTAGTGCGTAGCTTCGCCCGAAATCATTCCAATCATTCCAGCGATTTCAGTTCTGCTTGCCGGCGAAAATAGACTCGTTGCACTTCGGGCAAACAGCAACGCCCCGTGGGTGCGGCCGTCAGGCAATGGGCGTCGGGCGATTTCGATTTGTCCAAAAGTTCGCGGATGCGACTCGGCTTGCCGTCTCGAATGTCTTCTTCCACGTCTTCCAGGGTCAGACCAAAGCACGCACAGAGCGGTGCCGCTGCATCTTTGGGATAGCGCGGCTGTGTGAGCGCCGTGATCGGCACGGTCGTTTCCAGCGCGTCGAAGTAGGCAACCGCGCAACTGGGAGTCGGGCAAAAGGAGGCCGGATGCTCCAAAGTCGCTGCCGCTTCCGAGCCGATCTGAGCCACCAGCGTTTCGAGCGCGACTTGCTCTCCCAATGCTCCACAGCCAGGACAGTAGGGATCGGTATTGTCCGGTTCGCGGACGAAGGCCTTGTTCATTGCTTCATGATAGCTCCTGCCAGCGTCGGCCTGCGAAACTGTTTGTAACGATTGTGCCGGTTGCGCCACGGGGGACCCGTTAGGTCTTGACGGTTGTACGCCGTGCGGTCTTCGCGTCCTGCCGAACTGCGCGATTGGTCGATGTATGACGAAGGGAACGGGGGCGGTGCGCGCTCGTTTCCTATCGCGGCCACGGTGGGTCGCGTCGTTCGAAACTCCAGCGGCAACGGAATGCCCATGCACCAAGCTGGTTCTCCTACGCAGTGGTGGCGATCGCTCCTTTCGGCAGCGGCCAGTTTGGTCGTGGGCGTAGCGCTCGTCTGGAAAGTCACCGAACAATCTCCCGAGCCAGTTGCTTTTGAAGTGGCTGAAGCGGAGGCAGCGACGCGCGACGTTTCTTCGCATGAAGAACCACAGGCAGTACCGCCGCGCACTGCCCCGATCGTTTCTCGTAACGAATACCTGACGCGACCGTTCCCCTTGCCGACCCATCGGGTGCCGGTGGCGCAACCGTATCCTGCCAGAGAAGAATGGGAACCCGTTTCCACTCCCTTCTGCTTGCAGCCGCCGCAGCTAACCCCCGTCAGCACCGGACCCGAGGAAGGATCGGCCGTGCGTGAACTCCGCACTGCCGATGAGGAAGACTTGCTGGCCGATGACGTAGCACCGCCGAACGACAACGATCTACTCGCACCAGAGCAAAAGACGTCTCCGCCAGCTGCATCTCCACCAGTTGTTGCGCCACAAACACCTGCTCTCATGCTCGAAACATTGCCCGCTCCGAATCAGTCCGGCTATCCGCTGCACGCGGCACCTGCCGTGCAACCGGCCTTTCCTTCGCCCCATCAATTTCATCACTCCGTGCCAGTCACCAAGCCTGCCGTGCATGGAACTTCCGATGTCGATCCCCACCTGGCTCTCTTCGCGAAGAATAACTATCCCTCCGCCCGCGAATGTGCGGTCTGCCATCAACAGCATTTCGAAGAATGGGCGGTCTCGAGCCACGCTTATGCGTGCATCTCGCCGATGTTCCACAAGTTCGAACAGAAAATTACGGAACTAGCCCAAGGGACGATCGGCTATTTCTGTCTGCGCTGCCACTCGCCGGTCGGGACGGCCATGGGTATCTCGCGCGACGCA
The DNA here is from genome assembly GCA_041739545.1 of Pirellulaceae bacterium. Lineage (GTDB taxonomy): Bacteria > Planctomycetota > Planctomycetia > Pirellulales > Pirellulaceae > JBGSNR01. Next base: position 8,976 of record JBGSNR010000103.1, read on the forward strand.
GCGATTTGGGAAATGCCCATGGTGGCCCGCGAAGGGGTCACGTGCATCGTCTGCCACCGCGTGAATCAAAACTATGGGAAGGTGAATGGGGAACGGCACATCATTCCCGGACCGGTTACCGATCCGATTTATGGCAACATTGGCGGGCAGGGGGTAGCGCAGGCGATCGCGCAGAAAGACCACTTCAAGATCAAGCTGACCGAAGACAAGAACCCGGGGCAGGTGATTCACAACGAGGGGCGATTCTTCGAGCAACTGAACCGGAGCGAATTCTGCGCTTCCTGCCATCAGGTGCAAGTGCATCCGGGGATCAAGCTGGAAGTCGTTTACGAGCAGTACCGCGCCTCGCCTGCGTATCAAAAAGGAATTCAATGCCAGGACTGCCACATGGGAAAAGTTCCCGGCCGAGCGGATGGCTACAACTGTGGTGCCGTCGCCATCATGAACGGCAAGGCCGTGAACACGGAGCGGAAGCACAGCAATCACGTCTTTCACGGGCCCGGCTATTCGATCGCGCATCCGGGGATTTTCCCTCACAACGTGAAAGCTGATCGCTGGTCCCCCGATCAATGGCTGTTGTTCGACTGGCGCGCCGGCTGGGGAACCGAAGCGTTCGAAGATCGGGTGAGTGACGGCGAAATTCGAGTCAACTTTCCACCCGTGTGGCAAGAAGCTGACGACCGGATGGATGCGCGGGAGGTTCTCGATGTGAACCTGAAGACGCTTAAGTTCAAACATCATAACCGCGAGCAAGTGATGGAGAACGGCTCACGATTAGATGGCCCCTTCTTTGATTCCGCACCGGTGCGCGGGCAAGATTTTCACTTCCACTTCGACTTCCGCAACATTAACGAAGGGCACAATCTGCTAACCGGTTCGCTCGGTGCGCAGCCGCAATTGTGGCTGAACGTGGCGCTCGTGGCCCCCGATGGCCGGACGGTTTGGGAGTCGGGCTATACCGATCGGTACGGCGATGTGGCCGACATTCATTCAGAAGATGTGCGTCATAAGCGTTTGCCGTTCGACGCCCAACTCTTCAACTTGCAGACGATGTTCCTCATCACGAACGTGAAGGGTTGCGACCGGGAATTTCCTCTGCCGGTGAATGTGGATTTCGATCAACTCCCCTTCATCAGGCCTGGAGCGCAGCCGATCAGCGTCCTGAATCATCCGCCATTTATTCGAATGGAAGCTCGCTCGGTCGCGCCGCTCGGCATGCGTGCTGCCAAGTACAAAGTCCCAGCGTCGGCCTTGCAGCAGCCGGGGACGTATCGCCTGAGCGCACGAATGCGGAGCCGAGTGGAGCCGATGTACTTCATGCGCTTTTGCGAAACGACCATCGAGCAGCAGCGGATGATGAACGAAGGGATGTTGGATTTTCATCGTCATAGTGTGCAATTCGAAGTGCGCTAACAGACTCCTTGTACGTGAAGTTCACTTGAGCCAACAACAACGACCAACTCGAACCTCGCGACGAATGGCTGCCTGGGCTGCCATTCTAGGATTGAGTTGCGGCGTAACTTTAATTGGCTCGGCGGAAGAAGTAACCCGGGACTATTCGCGGCAAGCGGAGGCGCTCCGTCAGCAACAGTTGCAGACGGTGCAAAACTACGCTCGGCCGATGATGGAACGCTTGCCTCCGGTGCCAGCGCACTCGCCGCTGCAGTTCCAGCCGCAGAATGTGCCTCAGTATCCGCCGCGCTTCGAACGATTGCCCCCGGTTGAACCGCAGGTGTCTTGGACGCTGCCGCCCTCTGAAGTTCAACGTTTGCCACCAGTCGTTGGATCCCAGCAGCAGCATTATGGAACACCTTCAGCAGCTTCTCGAAGTTGGATGCCACCAACTCATTTCGCGTCAGCCGGGAATGGCGGCTCGGCTCCGGCAGAAGATTTAAAGTTTCCCAAACTCGAAGAAGGAATTGTCTCGCAGCCCCCGTACGAGCCAAGGTCCGACTGCAATACGTATCCCTCGAACTATTTCGATCAGGACTTTGCCCCCACGCCGACCTTTCCCTGCGAACCGTACGATGCCGCCGGCGAAGAAGATACGTATGGGGGCAAGTCACTCGTTCGGACTCAGCATCCCTGGGCCGAATGGTTTCGCCCCTTCTATGGTCCCGGGCCGATTCCACCGTCGCCCCATTGGTTTGGCTTTACGAATCCCGCCACGCCACAGTTTTTGGTCTACGGCGACTATCGCGCCGCGATGGCCTACATCGAGCCGGGGGCCGGAGCGAGTTTCGGCAAGTTGGCCAATCGTTTGAACCTGGAACTGGATTTGAAGCTGACAGCTACCGAGCGAATCCACGCGTTTGTCGATCCCTTCACCAACGGCACAACCTTTTCCGGCGTGGAGGTACAAAATGGAGATATCGATTTCATCAACGGCCTGAATGGCAACTTCCAAACCCTCTTTTTTGAAGGAGATCTGGGAGCCATCACTGGCGGCGCGATTGGGGTCGATCCTCCTTTTGATTTGCCGTTCACCGTGGGACGTATCCCGCTGCTGCTGCAAAACGGCATTTGGATGGAAGACAACCTGCTGGGAGCCGCCTTTGCGATTCCAGCGCGGAACAGTGCCGCCCTCGATTGGTCGAATTTCGACGTTACTTTCTTTGCCGCCATCGACGAAGTCACCAGCCCCGCCTTCGGCCAGGACGATAGTGTCGCCCACGTGTTTGGCTCGCACGCCTTTATTGAAGCTTACGACGGCTATCTAGAAGTTGGCTACGCCTACCTGGACGATCATACGGGGCAGGGGCTCGGCTATCACAATCTGGGGATTTCGTTCCAGCGGCGCTACTTTAATGCGGTCTCGAATGCACTCCGTTGTATTGTGAATGCGGGACAGGACCCCATTTCCGGCCAGCAGACGGCAAACGGCGCATTGTTCATCGTGGAGAACGTATTCATTACCGAATCCCCGTACTACAAGCTTCCTTATGCCAACTTCTTCCTCGGATTGGATCGTCCGCAGTCGGTTGCGCGGAATGCTAACGCGCAAGGTGTGCTGCGCAATACGGGGATCAATTTCGAAAGCGATAACCTGACAAATTATCCCACGCTGGACGCCACCGGCAATGATGTTTACGGTGCCGCCATTGGGCTGGATCTACTGGGAGAAGGGTTCAGCCAGCAACTGATTGTCGAAGCGGCTGTCTTGCAAGTCTTGGGGGACGATCCGCTCCGCAATGCAAAGGGGGATCAGTATGCCTTGGGGGTTCGCTATCAGTTGCCGCTATCGAACTCCTGGATCTTCCGTACCGATGCGATGTACGGATTGCGAGAAAATGATTCGAACATCAGCGGCGCTCGGGTGGAATTGCGGCATAAGTTCTAGAAACGGAGCGAAGTTCTAGAATCGCAAATGAATTTGCTGCGTGCCTACTCTTGGAGTCAATCTGGCCTTAAAATAAGGCGTTACTCAGTTCGGTCATCATTGATGTATTTCCCCGAGGCTGCAGGCTGCCACGATGGCTACGTTGTTCGTATTGCAGGGTCGGGATAAAGGCAAGCGTTTCGAGTTGGCAGATTTGCCACTCACGCTGGGCCGCGATGCGTCCAATCGGATTCAACTGGACGATAGCGAGATCTCTCGCCGCCATGTGGAACTGCGACAAGCCGATGGCCAGTTCGTGATTGTCGATCTGCATAGCTCCAACGGCACGTTTGTTAATTCCGAGAAGATCGATACGAAGGCCTTGGCCAACGGCGATCGGGTGCAGGTTGGCAAAACGCTGTTGATTTTTACCGAGGCTGAAGATCGCTCCAGCCAGCATTTGGTGCACGATGTGGACATCATCGGCATCGGCAAGGGGTTGGCCAACGAATCGCGCATTCTCCGTTCCGTGCCGCAATCCGAGGGGAGCCAGATTTTCGGCCCGCCGGAGCCTGACGAAAGTCCCTGGCTGGCTCGCGCCCGCAGCAACTTGCAGGTGATGTATCGCACCGCTTTGGCCGTAAGTCACACGCTGGATATCGATCAACTCTTATCGCGGATCATTGACCTGATCTTCGAATGGGTCGAGGCCGACCGAGGCTGTGTGATGCTCGTCGATCAGGAAACGAATGAACTGACTCCCGCCGTGAGTCGTAACCGCAAGGGAGTACAAGCCGACGAGAAGATGCGGATCAGCCGGACGATTTTGGACTATGTGATGGCGCATCGCGAAGGGGTGATGACGAGCGATGCGCGCGATGATGAACGCTGGGAGCAGGCGCAGAGCATTATCACTCAAGGCGTGCGGGAGGCAATCTGCGTGCCGATGCAAGGTCGGTACGGCATTGTCGGCGTGATTTATATTGATACTTACACTCCGCCGGGGCGAGTGCTGCAGAAGCGACACTCGGCCAACTTCACCGAAGAACATCTGCGGCTGATGGTGGCAATTGGTCACCAGGCAGCGCTGGCCGTGGAAGACACTTCGTATTACTCCGCCATGCTTCAGGCGGAACGTCTGGCCGCGATGGGACAGACGATCGCCACGCTTTCCCATCACATCAAGAATATTTTGCAGGGGATTCGCGGCGGGAGTTATCTGATCGAGGAAGGGCTGAAGCTCACCGACAACGAAGTGATCCGCAAAGGCTGGCGGATTGTGGAAAAGAACCAGGATCGGATTAGCAGCCTGGTGCTCGATATGCTCACCTTCAGCAAGGATCGCGAACCCGATTTGCAGCCTGCAGACTTAAACGAGACGATTGCCGACGTCGTAGAATTGCAGCAAAGTCGGGCCGAGGAGGCGACGGTTAATTTATCGTTCCAGCCGGCGGTTCAGTTGTCGACCTGCCTGTTCGATGCCGATCTGATGCATCGGGCGGTGATGAATATCGTCGGCAATGCCATTGATGCTTGCGAGAAAAGGAGCGATGGTCGCGTAGAAGTCTGCGTGGAAATCGCTGCACCGGAAAAACTGGTCCGCGTGGTGGTGAAGGACAACGGCGAGGGGATCATGCCGGAAGATTTGCAGAAAATCTTCTCGGTTTTTGAATCTCGCAAAGGGGCCCGCGGCACGGGCTTGGGCTTGCCGGTCAGCCAGAAGATTCTGCGCGAGCATGGTGGAGAAATTCTGGTTGAAAGTGTCCGCGATGTGGGGAGCCGCTTCATTTTGCAATTCCCGCTCCGCACGCCAGATACTGGCACGCATGCCCCAACCATGACGATCAGCCCTGGTGAAAGTGGCGGCAGTTCGATTAGTTAGTGTTTCATCGCCGCTGGCAACGTGTGGGCGGTCCGTTACAGTAAGGCTTTCGCACCTCCCTCTATTCGTGGACTATGCTCGACCAAGCCGCGATTGAAAAGCTGATTCCCCATCGCCCGCCGATGCTGCTGCTGGATGAAGTGGTTTCGCAAACCGACGACCAACTGATCGCCCGTAAGAAGTTCCGGCCCGAAGAGTTTTTCTTCCAGGGGCATTACCCGGGCCACCCCTTGGTGCCCGGCGTCATTCTCTGTGAAGCGGCGATGCAAGCCGGGGCGGTGTTGCTGAGCAAGTTTGTCAACACGGCAGGGGTCCCCGTGGCAACGCGCATGAATGAAGTGAAATTCAAACGAATGGTCCATCCCGGCGATGTCGTTCAATTGGAAGTGACCCTCAACGAGCGTTTGGCAGATGCCTTCTACCTCTCCGCTAAGGTCACCTGCGAAGGAAAGCTCTGCGCCCGTCTCGACTTTGCCTGCGCGATCACCGCGGTGGAATAGAGGATGCCGTCTATTGGCAGTGAGAAATCTGCAATTGATCTTCCGTTGCCGATTAACGCGGTTGCGGCGCTGGCTTGTTTTCCATCCATGCAACCAGATCGCGGGTTCCCAGGGGGCGGGCGCTAACAAACGTCTCCCCGGCCGTGAATCCGGCCGCAGCCCCAGTCAGGAGGGCGGCCCCACGAATGCGGTCGTAGATGCTTTCTTTGTGAGGTGGGAACTGCGTGGCATAGCAGCGAACGGCGGCCAGTTTGGTTTCCAGCGAATCGCTGATGTCCGCCACAAACTGACTGTTGAAGCCTGAAATCGTCTGCGGTTCAAAGGCGAGGCGAAAATAAAGCTGCGTGCTGATGATGTGCGTCGGCAGGCCATCGAAGTAATGGTCCCACTTGGTCAGCCGCGCGTAGAACACGGCCGCATCAGTGATCTGCATCGCCTGCCAATGATCGGGCGAAGCGAGAGGCGTTTTGTCCCCAAAGCCGATCACGATTCTGGGCCGATATTTCCGCAATTCTTTGGCTAACAAGACGCGGGCTTCAAACGAATCAAAGAGCCGGCGATTGGGCAAGTCGAGAATCACACGCAACTTGCACCCCAGCACTTCGGCAGCGCGGCGGGCTTCTTCCCGCCGCACTTCGGGTCCTGGCGATGCGGGCGTTGGTTCACCGTCCGTTAGATCGACAATGCCCACGGAGTAGCCCAACTGCGCAAGCCTCGCGAGAGTTCCGCCGCAAGCAATTTCCACATCGTCCGGATGGGCGCCCACGGCGAGAACATCAAGCTGCGGATACTCGGCGACCGACCGGCCCGGCGGCAATGGTGCGGCCGGAGGAACGAGGGGCTCTATTGAATCGTTACTCATCCTTCGGTTAGTTCCTCGAGCACTTCTTCTTCAACATAGATTGGCAGGTGGGGCTCGCAACTAACGGCGACGGCGATCGCATCGGAGGGACGCGAATCGACCTCCAGAATTTCGCCATCCCGTTTGATACGAAGCTTGGCGAAATAGATGTGATCCTTCAGTTCACTGATGATCACGCTATCCAACTCCCCTCCCATCGCTTCCACCACATTGACCAACAGGTCATGCGTTAAAGGTCGCGGCGGTTTTACCTTCTTCACGCGGCGGTCGATGCTGGAAGCTTCAAAGATGCCGATCAGGATCGGAAACTGCCGGTCGCCGTCGACTTCCTTCAGGTAAATCACCTGCTGATCGTTGATTTCACTGATAATGATGCGCGACAACTGCATTTGCACCGTCATAAACTACCTGCCCGCGAAGACGAGAAACGGCTGGTCTCTAGCACCACCGTCTGGAATTGTAAAACGACCCGCGCCCACCGGAAAATAGGGCAAGAAACCGAAACTTTGTCAGTTTCGTCTACTTCTCGCACCCGCGTTTCGCCTGCTTGAATCGGTTTCCTCTGAAACTTTATTGTAACAGTGACCACTCGACCGGTGGAAATGTGGGTGGCCGGCATTCAAAATAGAGGCTGACAGTTTCCACTTCTGCGGGTCTCCCGCGGCGCTGCTGGAACTGCGTACCTTCCCCTCATCAGGACCTGCACATGTTTCTGCTCCGCTACGGCCTGTTCGCTCTACTTCCATTTCTTACGGCAGTCGCCTGGTCGCAAGACGTGGCGATTGCATTCCAGAAAGAAGAAGCCATCGTTGACGCAGTGGAAGTGGTCGCGGACGAACCCGCTGCTGAGGCAAAACCTGATGGGAAGGAACCAAAGAAACCTGAGAAGCCCGAAGAAATCATCGAGCCCGACCGCACACCGCTGGAACCGGTGGATCCTCTCTTTCTGCGTTTGCATCTAGGGGATGGTTCGCTGCTGGCAGGAAAATTGTCGGTCAATGAGATCACGGTAACGACGGAGTTCGGCAAGTTGGTGATTCCGATCGAGAAGATTCGCAGTTTTGAGCCTGGCTTAGAAAGCAGCCCGGAGAATCTAAAGCAACTGCATCAGAAGATCGAAGACCTGGGTTCCGATGACTACAAGACGCGTGAAGCTGCTCATAAGCAACTAGCGACAATGGGCCCGCGCATTCGCTTGGAACTAGAACAGCGCAACAACGACGACAATGCCGAGATCAAGCGGCATGTCGGCGAACTGTTGAAAGCGTTGGAAGAGGAAATGGAATCGTTTGACGAAGAGCTGGAAGCTCCCAAGCCTTGGATCCGACTGGATACCGTGACGACGAGCGACTTCACCGTCGTCGGGACCATCGAACCGAAGGAATTTGCGGTGGTCAGCAAATACGGTCGGCTAACGGTCGCACTGGCCGATGTCAAACTGGCCGATCGTCCGCTTGGTCAACGCGAATCGCTGAATAAGGCGCTGGTGGTCAGTGGCGAAAATATTGCGCAGCGCAATTTCAAGAGTAGCGGCATTCGCGTGCAAGCCGGCGATCGAATTGTGGTCAAGGCAGAAGGCTCGATTGTGATGAGCCCTTGGGGATCGAATTCGATCTGCACGCCGGACGGCGCTACGAACTACGGCTGGTACGTGCCGAATGATATTCCCGGCGGAGCGTTGGTGGCCCGCATTGGTGAGCGCGGAACCGTCTTCAAGGTAGGGAAGCAGCACACGTTTGTCGCGAAGAACTCAGGCATTTTGCAGTTCGCGGTGGGCGTGCAGGCCGACTACGCCGGGGACGGCTACCAGTATCCCGGGCAATATAAGTTGAAGATTCGGGTGGAACCCAAATAGGATGATTTAAATCGCTCTAGGCCGATTCATCCGGGCAATGTTAGATTGCCTGCATGCCACTCACCGTCCTGATTCCCTGCAAGAACGAAGCCCACAATCTGCGCGACTGCGTGGCTTCGGTTCGTGGCCTGGCTGACGAAATCCTCGTTGCCGATTCCCTGTCGAGCGATAGCACTGTAGCCGTCGCCCGCGAACTGGGTTGCCGGGTCATCGAGCGGGAATTCATCGGCTATGCCGACTTCAAGAATTGGGCGATCCCCCAATGCCGCCACGACTGGGTGCTGATCGTGGACGCGGACGAGCGGATCGAACCAGACCTCGCCGCAGCGATTCGCGAGGTGCTCGCTGGGTCTGGTCCCGCAGACGATGTTGATGCGTTCGCCTTTCGCCGCCGCAACTTCTTCATGGATCAGGAAGTTCGGCACACCACGTGGGGCACGCACGAGGTGGTGCGCCTGTTTCGTCGCGACCGCATTCGCTACCAGATGGTGCGCGTCCACGAAAATTTAGTCGTCGACCCGCAGCGCGTCCGCAAACTTGCTGGCTCGATGAAACATTATTCGTTTACTTCGTACGAACAATACCTGAGCAAGTGCGCGAAGTATGCCGAGCTACTGGCTCAAGAGAGTTTTGCTCGAGGCCGCCGCGCCACCTGGTATGGATTGACGATCAAGCCGCTGCTCAAGTTCTTTCAGACGTACATCTTGCAGGGTGGAATTCTGGATGGTTCTGCCGGCCTGCAGGTCGCCGTTCTGACGGCCGTGTTTGGCACATATCTGAAGTATGCCCGGCTCTGGGAACTGCAAAGAAAGCAGGCAGCTCAGCACCTAGCTGGCAGCGATCAAGCAGTAGAGCAACGACAGCAGAATCAAGCAGCTTGACGTTTGCCAGGCAGATTCGCGGCAAACGGAAGAATGTTTGCGCCGGTTGAGTCAGCACGAAGTTTCCGTGGGTGCCACTTCAACCACAGCAGATTGACATCGACCACCGTTCCCACTCCGATGCGGCCCATGTGCTGTTCGGCTTGGTCGGGTTCGACGACGGGGCTTTCTTCAAATCCCAGCGGCGGTTGCAGCATCACGCGATGCTTCCCCAGCGGCCGCCAACGATTGGGGGCTTGACTGGGGTGGGTGCTAAAGAGCGCGACGAGCGGCGTGCCAATCACTCCCGCCAGATGCATCGGGCCGGTATTTCCGACAGTGAACACGTCGACCAAGGAAATCGCGGCCGCCAATTCGCGCAAATTGAATTGGCTGATCAGCGCAACTCGCGACGCAAGTTGCTCCACCAGCTGTGTTCCGCCAACCGATTGCCAACGTCGTTTAATCTGTTCCAGCACGGCTGTTTCTTGCGGGCCGACGGTTACCACCACGCGCCCATGGTTGGCCAGGTGTTGAATGAGATCCGCATAGCGATCGACGGGCCAGTTATACGCCCCTTGAAAGTGACTTGGGTTCACTCCGAACAGTGGGCCAGACGTTCCCAGTTTAGCTTCCAGGAGGGCCGAGACTTTTTGTTGGAGTTCGGGATCAATCGGCAAGTGAACGGGATAGTCGTTCGCTTCTCCTTGCACTCCTAATTGTTCCATCAACCGCAACACAAAATCGGCTTCGTACAGCGGAGGTTTGCTGCGGGAGAGATAGACAGGATGCGTGGCGAGCAGCATGCCGGGAAGCTTTCTTCCCCAGCCGATCCGTTGTTCAATGCCTGCTCGGGCGGCACCCCACAGATTGCGCCACGTGGTATGGGCGATCACTGCGGTGTCAAACCGTTCCTCGCGCAAGCGAGCGCCGAGTTGAGTGGCATCTTGCTTGGGATCGTCGACGAGGACTTCATCCACACTGGGATAGTTCGACAGCAGCGAAGCGGCCACCGGGCTGGCAAGGACCGAGATCCACGCCTCGGGCCAATGACGGCGGGCCGCTTCAATGGCGGGAAGTGTAAGCAGCAAATCCCCCACGCGATCGTTTCGCACGATCAGCAGTCGACGCGGTGGAGTGAGGGCTCGCCACATGGCAACGTCCTTGATGGGGGCAGGAGGGGCGGACGTTACGGGGATTGGCACGTACCGGTCAAGGTGGATTGCTGGTGGGAAGTAGGTTTGGCCGGACGTTTTTACGTGGTGTTAGTGATCGCTGAGCCCGATCGACTTGCCAGCATTGCCAGCAAGGTTTCCCGGATCGCGCAGGTCGAAAGAAAATCGGACTGGTGGGCGAATCGGCGGCTGGCTACACTTCGCCGTCCTTCGCCCCGAGTGCTGGCACGATTGGTTGCCACGCGCGGGACGCGAGGTATGTTTGCACAGCAAAAACTTGTGGCCCGCTGTCCTGGGCCGACTAGCACCGTCAGACGCAACGCTGAACACCCGCTCGCTTGTTGCACGACCCGGCTGCGAACCCTTGGAGATTCACGGATGACCCGCACGGCTTTGGCGGCACTTTGCCTGGCGATTGGATCGCTCACTCCGACTTTGGCTTGGGCTCAATCGCAACCCGCAGCGCAACCGGCCGCAACGCCGGCAGGACAATATCCGGCCTACCCGACGCGCGATCCGCGTATCGCTTCGCAACCGGTGAACCCGCAGGGGCAACCGACGAATGGTCAATCAGCATCGCCGTATCAGGCACAGCCCCGGTATCAAAATCAAGCGCCGTATCAGAACCAAGCTCCCTATTCGAATCAAACTCAGCCGCAGCAGCAGCCCAATCAAATTCGTCGCGTAAGTGGCGAAGCTCCTGTGGGGAACACAGGCACTGCGCAACCAGGAGCAGGTAGCGCGAATGTGATTCGCGATCCGAATACCGGCAATCCCAACTATCAGCCGCAGCAGAACGTGCGGCCCATGAATCCAAATTTGGGGCAGCCGAATCAAGGTCCGCAGCCCCAGGGGGTTCCGTTGACGGCACCCGTTCCTCAAGTTCCGCAACTGACGGTGCAACAGCAGAAGCTGGTCAACGACCTGCTCGCCAACTGGCAGAACAGCACGGGGAACATCTTGCGATTCAAATGCGATTTCAAGCGCTGGGAATACTCCACTTTCGTACCACTGCCGCGTTCGCCGAACGAGGATTGGGCTGCCCGAACTTATTCGGTCGGCAAAATTCACTTCGAGGCTCCTGCGAAGGGGCTCTTCAAAGTGACTGAAACGAAGCTCTACACGTCACCGAAGAATCCAGGGGATAAGCCGGAGTATGTAGCGCAGGGAGAAGAAACCCTGGAACAATGGGCCTGCGATGGGGATAGCATCTACATCTTCGATGCCCGTCAGAAGCAACTGGTACAGATGATTCTCCCTCCCGACATGAAAGGGCAAGCGATCAGCGATGGTCCGCTCCCGTTCCTGTTTGGTGCGAAGGCCGACAAGATGCGGGCCCGCTATTGGTTCATTCCCGTCGATCGCCCTGATAAGCCGGACGAGTATTGGCTGGAAGCGATTCCCAAGTATCGCGGCGATGCGGCCAATTATCAGAAGGTCCGAATCGTGTTGGATAAGCGGGATTTTCTCCCAAAAATCATGCAGCTTTTTCCGCCGAACTACGACGAACAACGCAATCCGGAATACGTGACCTACGTCTTCGAGAATCGCGAATCTAACTGGAACACCACGCTCGACATCCTGAATCCGTTTGCGGCCAAGATGTTTCCACCGAAACTTCCGTCGGGTTGGACGAAGAAAATCGAAGATCCGTCCGCCCAACCTGCCGCACCTCCGCCGGGTGGTCAGGGAACCGCTCAAGCGCGTCCTGCCGGGCAGTTGAAGTAGGTCTATTCCATCGCCAACAGCGCTTCCAGTCGCCATTGTTCGTGCAACGGGCGCTGGAGTTCCAAATCGGCGGCACGACGGTCGGCCAGATGTTGTCGCTGCTCTTCGGTCAGGCTTTGGAAGAACGTCCGATCGGTGAGAGGCGCGCCCGTCGCATTGGTTTGCATCTGCACCACATCTCCCCAGACGAAAAGTCGCTCCCCTGCCAAATGCAGTGCGACGACGCGGCAATCGAGCCAAGCCAGGCAATCGTGGAGTACGGGGCTGGAGACGTTGTTAACGCTCTGGAGATCGTACCCGGCGAACTTGTCTCGCTCCTGGCCACCATCGCGGGAAAAATCCCAAGCCACATTGGTTTGATCCGGACGGAGCAGATGGGCGGTGAACGCGCGACTGCCGCGGATGAGTTCGGTCGTGAAGTGAGTGACCGAAAGTGCCGCCAAGAGCATGGGCTGGGTCGGATCGAGCGCCGCCGGCGAAACCCAAGTCGCCGTCAGGCCGCTCCGCTGTCCTTGATGAGCAGCGGTAATGATCCAAACTTCCCGCGTCAGGCGGGCCTGCAACGCGGCGAAACTCGATTCGACAGGCATGATGACCTCGCTACGGTCATTCTACCATACCTAGGTATTCGCCATCGTCGGGCCGACGTACATGTTCAGGATCTGCCCCTGCACCTTGATCGCGCGGATTAGCACGAAAATCTGTTGCGGGCTAAATTTCTGGGGATCACTCCGGGCGAGTGATTCCAGTTCCTCCGTCATGGCCGCATGCTGATCGGTGGCGGCTTGCAAACGCAAGCCCATCTCCCGCCAGGTGTCGGTGAGGAAATCATCATCCCCTAACTTTTCCACGTCGTGCGTGGCATTGGTCAGGAGTAAACAAAGCCGAGCTACATCGCGGGCTTCGGCCCCCGGTTGTAGCGATTCGATACGACTAGCCAGTTGCTGGCAGTTCATGGCAATCCCCGTGTGCAAGGGTTGTTCATCACGCCGCATTCCATACCGCCGCAGTGCGACCATGTCTCTAGTCGCAAAGGTTCATTTCGACGGTTTGCAAGCAACGTTTGCATGATGCACATGCCGTTCCAACGACTCGGCGAATCCGTAAGTTGTCCTGCGAACGCAGTTTGGATTCGGCCGGGCAGACAAGGAGCAGGCCGAAAGGAGGCCTGCTCATGTTGTGGACGACCTGTGAACTCTAGCTCGAAACTCCGCCTGGCGAGGGATTTATTTCCCGAAAACCAAGTGGATCGGCGGACGACCGCCCGAAGTGGGCCGCCTGCTAGCAGGCACCCCATCTTCTTGGGAAGGGAGACGGCGTAAATGCCTGCTTTGGGCTGGAATTTAGCAGCGAATTAACAATTGTGAACACGTTTGTTGACGCCGGTGCGAAGCTAGATTGGCGCGAACGAGCGAAATTGGACGGCCGCACGGTCGGATTTCTCCCATCCTGGCCCCCGCGGGCGTGTTGAAAAAAAACGCGACTTCTGTTCTCTGGCAGGGATGCCTATTCAACGCTCGCTTGCTGTTCCGATGCCCAAACTGCCGCGCGTCTTCACGCGCCCCTTCGGCAATCATCCCTGGCTGTTCCGCAAACGAGTGGAACGAGTCGATCCGCGGGCTAATGCCGGGGACCTGGTCGCGGTGGTTGAAGGGGACGGCCATCCGCTCGGCTTTGGTTTGCTAAATCCCAACAGCGAAATCCTGGTCCGGATGCTCACCCGCGGCAGCGAGCCCCCCCAAGAAGACTTTTGGCAGCAGAAATTAGCGGCTGCGATCACGCTGCGGAAGGACTTCCTGAACCTCGATGCCGTCACCGATGCTTACCGCGTTTTGAATGCCGAAGGGGATGGTCTCTCGGGGCTGATGATCGATCGCTTTGGCGATGTGCTCTCCGCGGAAGCCTTTAGCCTGGGAATGTATGAACGGGGAGTCGCGATTCTAGAAATGCTCGGCCCCATGCTCGGCACCAAGCATTGGGTTCTGCGTCCCGGCCCCGCCACGATGATGCAGGAAGGGTTTAATGCGGACCCGATCAAATCCCCGGAACTTCCCGCGCGGGTGACGATTCAGGAATTTGGGACACGGTTCCGAGTTGACACTGCCGAAGGGCATAAGACCGGCTTCTTTTGCGATCAGCGCGATAACCGCCGGATGCTGGCGAGCTTGTGCAAGGGAAAGTCGGTGCTCGATCTATGTTGCTATACCGGTGGCTTCGCGGTGCAAGCGAAGAAGCTCGGCGAAGCGGCGGAAGTCACGGCCGTTGACTTGGATGAAGCTCCGCTGGCCCTTGCGAAAGAAAACGCCAATCTCAATCAGGTTCGTATTAAATTCGCGCAGGCAGATGCGTTTGCCTACATGCGAGACATGCTCGCCACGGGGCGGCAATTCGATGTGGTAGTGCTCGATCCTCCCAAGTTGATCCGCAATCGGGAAGAACTCGAACAAGGAACACGCAAGCACTTTGATCTCAACCGCCTGGCGATGCAGTTGGTGGCACCGGGCGGGTTGTTGCTCAGTTGTACTTGCGCCGGTTTACTGCCGCGGGAAGAGTTTCTGCGACTGCTCCATTCGGCTTCGCGACAAGCGGGGGCCGAGATTCCAGGGAGTGGCGTGGATGGCGGACACAACCGTCGTGCCGCGCGCGAAATGCAGATCCTGCATGCCAGCGGTGCCGGTGCCGATCACCCCATTCACACCTACTTTCCCGAAGGGGAATACCTGCAGGCCGTGTGGATGCGGCTGGCGTAAGCGGCTGCGTCCTACACCTTGTTCCACCTTGCGGTTAAACTATCGCGATTGATTCCTCTCGGAGATTCGACATGTCGGCCGATGCTAAGCTCGCAGAACTCAAACTGGAACTCCCTCCGGCCCCCAAGCCGATCGGCGTTTATTTGCCGATCGTGATTGTTGGCAACCTCGCCTATCTTTCCGGTCACGGCCCGCTGAGAAGCGACGGCACACTGATGACCGGCCGAGTCGGTGATCAGGTGGACCAAGACTTCGGCTATCAGGCCGCGAAGCAAACCGGGCTGGCGATGCTGGCGACCCTGAAGGCGAAACTCGGCTCGCTCGACAAAGTGAAGCGGCTGATCAAGACGTTGGGTATGGTCAACTGTGTCAATGATTTCGACAAGCACCCCGCCGTCATCAACGGCTGCAGCGAAATGTGGGCGGAAGTTTTTGGTCGCGAAAAAGGAATTGCCGCGCGGAGTGCCGTCGGCATGAATTCGCTGCCGGGGAACATCACGGTCGAGATCGAGGCGATTTTCGAAATCGAATAGTCATGACCGATTTGGTCCGACAGGAAGTTGCGACCGGAGCGCACACCGTTGTGGTGAAGGTCGGCACGCGCGTGCTTACGCTTCCTGACGGCAGTTTGAACTACGAGCGCATCGATTGCCTCGCCGACGAACTCAACGCCATCTTCGAGATGGGGAAACGCCCCGTGCTCGTTAGCTCGGGTGCCGTTGGTGCCGGCGTGGGCATGCTCAAATTGCCAGTCCGCCCCGCGGATCTGGCAAAACTGCAAGCGGTTGCTGCGATTGGTCAGCCACGGCTGATGCGAGTGTATCAAAAGACTTTCGATCGTTTCGAGCGCAAGGTCGCGCAGGTGCTCCTCACGACCGAAGATGTCGACCAGCGCGATCGTTACTTGAATGTGCGCAACACGCTGCTATCGATTCTGGAATTCAACGCGCTCCCGATCATCAACGAGAACGACACCGTTTCAGTCGAGGAACTGAAGACGACCTTCGGCGATAATGATCGTCTCGCCGCAATGGTGACAAACTGTCTGCGTGCGCCGCTGCTGGTGATTCTTTCGGATGTCGAAGGGCTTTACGACGGCGACCCCACGTTGCCGGAATCAAAGCTCGTTCCGACGGTCTCAAAAATCGACGAAAGTGTGCTGCAACTGGTCCGCGATAAGAAAACGGGGACCAGCAAGGGAGGAATGGCGAGCAAGTTGGAAGCGGCCCGCATCGTCACCACGGCCGGCGAAAATGTGATCATCGCCAGTGGTCGCCGGATGGATGTGCTCACGCGGATCATGGCCGCCGAACAGGTCGGCACTTTGTTCCTGGCGCAAGGCAAATCGGTGAGCCCCTTCAAACGCTGGCTCGGCTTCACCGCCCAAACGCGGGGCCGGATTCATCTCGATGATGGCGCGAAGCGGGCGATCGTGGAGCAAGGTCGCAGCCTGCTCGCGGCCGGCATCACGCGGGTTGACGGAGATTTTGAAAAAGGGGATGTGGTTGCCCTGTGTGCGCAAGATGGCACTATTATTGCGCGCGGTTTGACGAACTACGCGGCCGAAGGGGTGGAGCGAATCAAAGGCTTGCGTTCGGAGCGGATCGCGCAAGTGCTCGGCGAATGTCCCTATGCGGAAGTGATTCATCGAGACAATCTGGCGCTGGTGCGGTAGAATTCGGCGACGTCATGTAGTCACTGAATTCTCTCTTCTTCAAGATTTCACCATGGCACTTGTCGCTTGTCCCGATTGCAACAAACCGGTTTCAACCCGCGCGCCAGCTTGCCCGAATTGTGGTTGCCCCGTAGACGCACAGCCGGCAGAGGGCACGTTCCCTGGCGTGAGTTCACCTTCGGGCTTTCCCCAGATCGGCGGCAGCACCGACTTGAAAACTTCGGGCATGAAATGTCACGTCTGCGGCAGTGCTTCTTCCCGCGCTTGCACGCGCTGCGGGAAGTTTTGCTGTGGAAGCCATCTAACCTGGTTTCATCCCATCAAGGGAGCACACGCTGTTTGCACTGGCTGTGCGCAATTTGGCTGGATGATGACTTTGGTGGGACTGATTATCTTCGGCGTGGTGGCGTTACTGATTTTTGCCGGTAGTAACTGAAGCGTGGTGGCTTTCTCGTTGCCGGTCGCAGGCTTGTTTTGCGGGCTTAAATCGACCGCCTTGAATGCCGCGGGCTGCTCGCGTGTGATTTCGCCACTGGGGAGTTCGTAATAAATCTGGCCGTTGATCGAGGTCACGTTAGCGACTCCCATCCGCCAGCTTTCTTCGCGAGCTTCTTTGGCAGCTTGATTGGCAACGCGCACGATCTCGGCAATCTTTCGATAGGTCTCAGGATCGATCGGAGATTTATTCATGATTCTCCAAGACGTCCTTTCTATGCTTCTTCTCCGCCAACCTTCCGGGCGACCCAAGCAGCACCTAGCCCGATGAACCCCAGCGGGATGCTTCCACCAAGCGTAAGGAACAGCCACAGGAAGTCATCGATGGGGGGGCTCGCCCAGCCAAAAGCGCCCTGCATTGAGAGGTTCATGAAGTAGGAGACGGAATCTGCCGTTACATGCAGCGCGCTTGGTACCACTGCTGCAAGGAAGAATGGCCTACTCACGCGCGGCGCTGTGGTGAGCCAAACCAACACAATGGCAAGGAAGACCACTTGAATCACCACCGCAGGAATGGCTTGGTAAGTCATGTCGAAAAATGCTGCCACCAGCAGAGCACCGAACACCAGTCCGCAGTGCAAGGCGATCATCCGCGCGGCGCCGGAAACGCCGGTAGCATACTGCAGAACGGCTAAGGGTGAAGTCAGCCAGCGCCGCGCCGTGGGAAAGCAGAACAGAATCAACACCATCCCGGCCAGCATCACGAAGAGACCGGCTCGGCGGTAGTACTCCAAAACAGCCGCCTGTTGCGGAAACACATTCGTCGCAATGCCGAAGATCATCGCGACTGCCATCCCGATGCCGAACGTGATAATTCCGCCACGCATCAATCGTGGATGATCGCTCGCGAGCGAACGGGGTGATGTCCTTAAAGGAGAGGTTGTAGGCGACGCACTAAACGGCGGATCCTTTGTCAACTCTGAACTCGCTTCGTGATTCTCGGAGGTCATGATTATCGCCCCGCTTCAACACTCATCACGGCCGCCCCAAACAGTTGTGTCCACCGCGCTTCGTGGCGTCCCACACCAATTCGGCCATGCTCGCCAATCATGTTTTTATGATGACCGGGGCTGTGCCACCACATGCGACTGGCAGCAACGCCATCCCGCACCCCGGCGGCAATGTTCTCCGCGGAAGCCGAGGTGCCGAACAGCTTGGCGCGATCCCAAGGGGTGGTCTTGCCGGCGACGGGAGATTCATGCGCGAAGAAATTCAGTTTTTCCACATCGGCAGAATGATCACGAGCGGCGGCCGCCAGTTGGGGATCGAATTGCAGCACTCGCAACCCGAGCAGTGAGCGAATCAAATTCGCATCCTGCATACAACGTGATTCTTCGGGATCAAACTTGCTTGCTAACTGGGCGTTGATCAGCAAGGTTTGTCGCGAAGCGTTGTCCATAGGCATCGCTGCGAAGATCGCTAATTCCTCTTCCTTGGCAAGGTAATCGGCGAACAGCACTACCGGCTGCTCTGTTTGAATCACTACTTCGTCTTCGTTCACGGCGTTCGCAGGGGGAGCCTCTTCCGGCGGGGCAGCTCTTCCTTCCCGCAGCTTCAACTGGCAGTGATCCCATTCCAGCCCTTGTTGCAGAAGGGCCTCGCGCGGTTTGGCGAGGGCTGCGCTCCGGGCAAAAACTTCCTCCCGGCTGACGAGCAAAATCTCTTTGAGCCGAGCGAGGGCCGGATCAGAAATCTGCTCGATGGCGTCTTTGGTTAAATTCTCTCCCCGCCCCAATTCGAGCACTTTGGCCCGCAGTTGCAGCACTTCCTGCACGTTCTTTTCGTCCACCTTGCCGACAAACGCCTGCGTCGCCGTTCGTCCAAATTGCAGGCGGTAATCAATCAACGCCCGTTGAATGTCTTTGGCAATAACCTCTGCCGCACCATTCACTGCCAACGGTCCGATCTGGGCCAATTTATCGAGCACCGCCAGTCTTTGTTCCGTTTGACCGCGAGCCCGTTTGAACTCGGAAATCAGCTCCTGCATCTCCTTCCGCTGGGCGACGGTCAGTGAGGGCTTCTCATCCGCGGCCGACAACGGAACCACGATGGTGAATAAGAATGCGATGAACAGGAGAGGGTTGAATTTGAACATCAGTCGATTGAAAGTTGGGAGAGGAATAAGGGACTAACAGGGGACTTCAAAATACTCGAGCGCCCACTCCTGCATATAACGCACTTGCACGGGGCGGATGCGGTAGACGATCAGGGCCGGGTTGTCGATGGTCCCGAGATACTGCCGCAAGAGCGGATTGGCGTGCCAGATTTCTTCGAGCAACGGGCGATCGGTGACGACCTCCGCGACGCCGGTAATCCGTACCTGGTTGTGTCCCGCATCGACGTAGCACAACTCCACCTTGGGGTTCGCGGCAATCTCCTGCGTCTTGTGGTAGAGCCGAAGGTTGGCAACATAGATGGTGAAGCCGTCGGTCTTCACCGGCGAGACGGGACGCAGGCGCGGCTGATCGCCGTCGATGGTCGCCAGGAGCGGAAAGCGATCCGCGGCCACGACTGCGGCGGCAAGTTCAGGAACTTTGGCTGGATCGACCGGATCGGGTTTAGGACGAGTCATGGGAGTTGCACCGAGAAGCACCGCCCAGGGAGGAACGGTTGCCATTCATCATAAGGGAGCGGATCAGGAAGGGGGATCATGCGCGGCAAACGATGTAGTGGAAAATTGCGCATTAAATTTGTAATCATTGACTAATGAGTGCGGATGTCTATTATGATTAATTGGGATTTGACGCTATGGCGCTGTCAAGTTACAAGTGTCCGCTGGCAGTATTCGGTGAAGATTTCGTCGGGGGTTTGATAGTTTAATCGCTTGCGTGGACGTTGATTCAGTAACTGCTGCACTTCGGCCAGCTTACGTCGATTCAGGCCGC
>JBGSNR010000125.1:0-2504 GCA_041739545.1 Pirellulaceae bacterium
GCGAAGCATTTCGTCGCCGTCTCGACCGACGCCCGCGAGGTGGCGAAGTTCGGCATCGACACCGCTAACATGTTCGCGTTCTGGGACTGGGTCGGCGGGCGCTACTCGATGGACTCGGCGATCGGGCTTTCGACGATGATCGCCATCGGCCCCGAACATTTTCGCGCGATGCTCGACGGCTTCCATCAGATGGACGAGCATTTCCGTACTGCCCCTTTTGAGCGAAATCTACCCGTGCTCCTGGGACTCCTGGGCGTCTGGTACAGCAACTTCTTCGGCACTCAGACCGTTGCCGTCTTGCCGTACGAGCAGTACCTGAAGCGCTTCCCGGCTTACCTCCAGCAATTGGCGATGGAGAGCAACGGCAAGCATGTTACGTTGGATGGAGATGAAATCGCCTACCAGACCGGTCCAGTCTACTGGGGGGAGCCGGGCACCAACGGCCAGCATTCCTTCTACCAACTCATCCATCAGGGAACCGAACTCATCCCTTGTGATTTCATCGCGTTCGTCCAACCGCTCAACCCGATCGGCCGCCACCACGACATACTCCTGGCGAACGTACTGGCTCAGGCGGAAGCGCTGGCCTTTGGCAAGACTTCTCAGGAGGTTCAGGCCGAAGGGACGCCACACTGGCTGGTGCCACACCGCACCTTCGAGGGCAACCGTCCA
Source organism: Pirellulaceae bacterium (assembly GCA_041739545.1). Taxonomy (GTDB): domain Bacteria; phylum Planctomycetota; class Planctomycetia; order Pirellulales; family Pirellulaceae; genus JBGSNR01. The sequence continues at coordinate 673 of JBGSNR010000125.1, forward strand.
TCCAACATGATACTGCTTGAACGGCTTAACCCGGCAGCCCTCGGAAAACTCGTCGCGCTCTACGAACACAGCGTTTTCACGCAGGGAACGATCTGGCAGATCGACTCGTTTGACCAATGGGGAGTCGAACTGGGCAAGGTGCTCGCCCAGCAAATCATCCCCGAACTCGAAGGCAACTCCGAGCCCGAACTCAAGCACGATAGCTCCACTAACGCATTGATCCGACGCTACCGAAAACTCAAAGCGCTGCCGCCACAACAAGGAGGGCACGCGCCATGAAAGTGAGCCCCGCTGCAGGAAAGCCAGCCGAGCCATCCATGCTCGTCAACGTGCCCAAACTAGTCGCAGCCTATTTTGCGGAGATGCCGGACCCTTCGGTGCCCGCGCAACGGGTCGCGTTCGGAACTTCTGGGCACCGCGGTTCCGCGTTCGATAAGGCGTTCAACGAGTGGCATATCCTGGCGATCAGCCAGGCCATTTGCTTGCACCGGAAGCAAAAGAAGATCGATGGCCCGTTGTTCCTCGGCATGGATACGCATGCTCTCTCTGTGCCGGCGGTTGCCAGTGCGTTGGAGGTGCTGGCGGCTAACGGCGTGGAAGTCATGCTCGCGACGGGGGACGAATATACACCAACGCCGGCCGTTTCCCATGCAATACTCACCTACAACCGCGGGCGCAAATCCGGTATGGCCGATGGCATCGTGATTACGCCATCTCACAATCCGCCTCACGATGGCGGCTTCAAATACAATCCGCCCCACGGTGGCCCGGCGGAGCAAGCAGTCACGAGTTGGATTGAGGCAAAAGCCAACGAGTTTCTCGAAAATGGGCTGCGGGACGTTAACAGGATTCCGTACGAGCAGGCATTGCGGGCCGCTACTACTCATCGGCACGACTATCTCAATGCCTACATTGCGGATCTTGGCAATGTGATCGACATGGAAATCCTGCGCGGAGCTGGGCTTCACTTAGGCGTCGATCCGCTCGGTGGCGCCGGTGTTCATTATTGGGAGCCGATCGCAGAGCGCTACAGGCTGAATCTTACCGTAGTGAACAAAGTCGTCGATCCGACCTTCCGTTTCATGACCGTCGATTGGGACGGTCAAATCCGGATGGATCCCTCATCACCGTATGCGATGCAGAAGTTGATAGGCCTGAAGGACAAGTTCGACGTCGCCTTCGCCTGCGATACCGATTATGACAGGCACGGAATCGTGACGAAAAGCACGGGCTTGTTGCCGCCCAATCACTACTTGTCGGTTGCGATTCTCTATCTCTTCCAACACCGAGAGATGTGGAGCAAGGAAGCGGCGATCGGGAAAACGCTGGTGAGCAGCCAAATGATCGATCGTGTTGCCACGAAATTGAACCGGAAGCTCTACGAGGTACCAGTTGGCTTCAAGTGGTTCGTTCCTGGTTTGCTCAACGGCTCACTGGGCTTCGGCGGCGAGGAAAGCGCGGGAGCGTCTTTCCTGCGCCTGGATGGCAGCGTCTGGACGACTGACAAGGACGGCATCATCCCGGCTTTGCTCGCGGCCGAAATCACAGCCCGAATGGGTCGCGATCCGGGCGAGATCTATCGAGACATAACGAGTGAATTCGGTGACCCGGTCTACGAACGCGTTGAAGCGCCGGCCACGCCGGATCAAAAGAAGGTGCTGGCGAAACTCTCTCCTCAGCAAGTTAAGCTAACCGAACTGGCGGGCGAAAAAATCGAGACGGTCCTTACTGACGCACCGGGAAATGGCGTTCCCATCGGCGGGTTGAAGGTCATCGCCAAGAACGGATGGTTCGCTGCCCGTCCGTCAGGGACCGAGAGCATCTACAAGATC
>JBGSNR010000038.1:0-4171 GCA_041739545.1 Pirellulaceae bacterium
CAACAACCATATTCATCATACCGGGCGCATCTATTCGCACTCGCCCGGCATCATGGTCTGGCAGAGCGGAGAAAACCGCGTCGCCAATAACCTCGTTCATCACACTCCTTATACGGGAATCATCATTTCCGGTTGCATGACCGATTTCTTCACCAAACAGGGCCGGGAACTCGGCAGAACCATCAGGCGGCAGGAGATCGTCGGCCTGCCGAAACAACCGCAACTGGAAGACGTGCGTCCTTACCTTCACACGCATGACAATATCATTGAATACAACGAGATCCATCATGCCATGGAACTGTTGGGAGATGGCAATGCGATTTATATTCGCGGCGCAGGCGCTGGCAACGTGATCCGCCGCAACTACATACACCACCTGGTCGCTCCGATGATCATGCAGTGTGCGATTCGGACCGATGGTGGGCAAACCGATACGCTCATTGCCGAAAACCTGATCTACAAATGCACGTCGCAAGGCATCATGCTAAAGCTGAACAACCGCTGCGAGAACAACATCGTCGCCGACATCATCGCGCCGCCTCGCGGCTATTATCTCGCGCTGCGTGAAGGCCCGCTGACGGGTGCCACGATAAAACGAAACATCTTCTTTTCATCCACCAAGGAATGCGTCTTCATCGACGAACTGCCGCCCGGGAATGGCAGGACAACCGAGGATCGCCGGGGCAGAGGACTGGCTGCGTCGAAGCAGGCCGACACCGATCACAACATCTATTTCTGTGCCGCGGACCGCAATCAGGGCGAAACCATGCTAAAGAAACAGCACAGCGATGGTGTGGACGCTCACAGCCTGGCCGTTGATCCGCTGTTCATGGACCCGGCCAAGGGTGACTTCCGACTCCAGCCCGATTCGCCAGCACTGAAGCTGGGTTTTGTCCCTTTCGATATGTCGAAGGTCGGCTTGGTGGATTGAACGTGCTGAGGCTGGTTGCCGCACAATAGTTCCGGGGAAAATAAGCCCATGACCAAAACCTGCCATTACATTTATTTGATCGCAATTGCCACCAGCACAATTGCCAGCACGGCATTCTCCCAGGAGTCGAATCCCAGTGCCCCTGACAGCGATCGCGATTCGCTTGTTCGTGCGACACGCATCATGCGCGAGATAGACAAAGACCTGAATGGCACATTCGAAAAAGGCGAGGATGCTGCCGCCTGGAGACGCTATCGGAAGCTGGATGCGAATCAGGATGGGGTGCTGACCATTGATGAACTTCGCCAGGAACGGACTGCCTACCTGGAAACAAGCGGAGAGCGGAAGCTCAACATTGTTTACAAGCAAATTGCTGGGCGAGACCTGTTGCTAGACCTCTATTATCCCGCTACCAAAAACAACGAATCCAACTCCTCGTACCCCGTCATCATCTATACCCACGGCGGTGGCTGGGCAGCGGGCAGCAAACAAGGCGTTGCGAAAGGTTCGTTCAAAGTCGTTTTTGAAAAGCTGCTCGACAAAGGATTTGCCGTCGCCTCCGTCGAATACCGGCTGTGCCGATCAGAGAGGTCAGTCACCATGCGGGATTGTGTGATCGATTCCAAGGACGCGGTGCGGTATCTGTCGAAGAACAGCGCTACGCTGAAACTGGATCCGACGCGTTTCTTCGCCATGGGCGATTCCGCCGGCGGGCAGATTGCGCAAATGCTCCTGCTCTCTTCGCCAGAATCCTTGTCGGGTGATAAAGCTTTGGGGGCGGTCCCTTACAAGATGTTGGCGGGCGTTTCGTGGTACGGTCCCTGCGACTTCGAAAAGACGGACCTGTTCAATCACGATGACCGAGCCGATTTTCGGGATCGATTTGGTGCCCGCATTCTCGGTGAAGCTACCGACGCTACTGGTAAGTTGGAACGCTACCGAGAAATGAGCCCGGTCAACTGTTTGAGTAAAGACAGCCCGCCACTGCTGATGATTCAAGGCGACAAGGATACGACGATTCCGGTTAAGCATGCGTACTACATGCAGCGAAAAGCGGACGCGGTTAAGGCACCGGTTGAGATCATGATCATCAAGAACGCCGGCCATAACTGGCGAAAAGTCGACGTGGATATTGATCCGTCTCGCGACACGATCATCGAACGCACCGTGCAGTTCTTTGTCGACCATCTGTAGAAACGATCCGACGCATGAAACACACACTCCGCCTTCTCATTGGCCTCGCGCTATTCGTTGCGTCGCTGCAAGCGGCGGAGCAACGGCCCAACATCATCTTTCTGCTCGCCGACGATCTGGCGGCAGGTGCTGTCGGATATGGCGGCAACCAGGACGTGATCACGCCGAACATCGAACCGATCGAACCCCATCCTCGTCCAGTTCGTGCTCGCACCACCCAAGAAGCACTTCCTCGCCCTGCGCGACCTTAATGCACTCATGATTCCGGGAATCACGCCATGAAACACTTCGTTATCCTGCTGGCCATGTTTTTGGCTGCACCGCTCACCGTATTGTCCGCCGCCGAGCCTGCCAAACCCAACATCGTCTATATTCTCTGCGACGATCTCGGCTATGGCGACGTGCAATGCCTCAATCCCGAGCGCGGCAAGATCGCCACGCCGCAAATGGACAAACTGGCGGCGCAGGGAATGACCTTCACCGATGCTCACACCAGTTCCTCGGTCTGCTCGCCCACCCGCTACGGCGTCCTGACCGGCCGCTACAACTGGCGCTCACGTTTGCAAAAGGGAGTGCTTCATGGGTTCGACGAACCGTTGATTGCGCCGAATCGCCTGACAGTGGCGGGATTGCTGAAACAGCACGGCTACACCACCGCCTGCATCGGCAAATGGCATCTCGGGTTGGGCATCCCCAAAGGAGAGCCATCGCCCAAGATTCCCGCCGGCCCGATCTCCTGCGGGTTCGATAGCTTTTTTGGCATCGCCGCGTCACTGGATATGCCGCCCTTTGCGTTCATCGAGAACGACCACTTCACCGAACCGCTGACCACGACCAAGAAAATTCAGCGCAGTGGGCCGGCGGCGGAGAGCTTTGAAGCGGTCGATGTGTTACCAACGTTGACACAGAAGGCGGTGGAGTTCGTCACCCAAAAGGCGAAGACCGACCAACCGTTCTTCCTCTACTTGCCGCTGAACTCGCCGCACACGCCGATCGTTCCTTCTAAGGAATGGCAAGGCAAAAGCGGTCTCGGCAACTATGGTGACTTCGTGATGCAAACCGACTGGGCCGTCGGCCAGATCCTCGCTGCCATTGACCAGGCCGGAGTGGGCAACAACACCCTCGTCATCATGACCAGCGACAACGGCTGCTCGCCGGCTGCCCGCATCCCCGATTTGCAGGCCAAGGGACATTTTCCGAACGGCGACTTTCGCGGGATGAAGGCGGATATTTTTGACGGCGGACATCGCGTGCCGTTCTTGGTGCGCTGGCCCGAGCAGGTGAAACCCGGCAGCCGGAGCGCTCAAACCATCTGCCTGACCGATTTCATGGCCACCTGTGCCGACATTCTCGGCACAAAGCTGCCCGACACCACCGGCGTAGACAGCGTCAGCATCCTGTCCGCGCTGCGGGGTACTGACAAAGCGCCGCTACGCGAGTCCGTGGTACACCATTCCATCAAACGGCTCCTTCGCCATCCGGCAGGGCGACTGGAAACTGGAACTCTGTTCCGATTCCGGTGGCTGGAGCGCCCCCAATCCCGGCAGCGCCGAGGCGAAGGGGCTGCCCGACACCCAACTCTACAGCTTCAGCGAGGATATGACCGAAGCCAAAAACCTGCAGGCCGAACATCCTGAAATCGTCGCGCGGCTGACCAAGGAACTGGAGCAAATCATCGCCAACGGACGCAGCACGTCGGGCGCGAAGCAGGCCAACGACGTCCCGATCCAAATCCGGAAAAGAGCAGGTAGAGCGGCGGCCAAATAATTCAGCCCATTTACATCCATGAAACTCAGCATCTTTGAAAGCAATCCGTGCTATCGGCAGTAAATCGTAGGGGATAACGTTGACGGATTTGTTGAGCAGTAATCTGGAGAGCTTGTTAATTACCAACCACAAACATGAACAAACTAAAATCACTGTTTCGGGTTTTGTTGCTATCCATGCTGGCGTGCGAGTGTCTTGCGGCACCCGGCGAGGGCGTCTTCAATGTGAAAACGTTTGGCGCGAAGGGCGACGGCGTCACGTTGGAAACCCAGGCGATTC
>JBGSNR010000126.1:0-13729 GCA_041739545.1 Pirellulaceae bacterium
CGCACCGTGTAACTGCCTCCAAAGCAAACCTCGGACCAGCAGTGCAAACATCGCTTAACCCGCCCAACAACCGCGGTTAACGCTCCATTGCCAGCAAGGAAAGATTGTAAATTCTTCAAAGATTTGTGGGGAATGTTGAGGCTCCCGCCTGCCGATTGAAAGGTCAGTTTGCATTATCGTTATGAAACGCTGCTCTCCATGGCGAAGGGCTTCCGGCAGGCGGGAGCCTGCCCTACACAACTCCGTCCCTGAGGGAATCCGCGTCCACTCGGCCGCAAAACTCATGCTCGCCAAACGCCAGGCCGCAATCCAGTTGGGCTATGTCAAGGAGATGCCACTCTGGGAAGCATGCCGATTGGCTCCGGCCCGGACAAGCTCGGCAGGGACAATCGATAGCTGATGGCTCGTGCGCGAATCGCAATAAACTATTGACAAGTAATCAATGATTATAGACGATGCGGTTTGCTGGTTGCTCCAGCGGTGCGCGTTACGCACGCGTGACGTCGCAACGGCTCTTTGAAAATTTGATCTGCGAGGGGGGCGATCTTCAGGAGTGCAAATCGTTCTGTGGGTATACCAACCAGGGGCAATTATTTTTGCAACAAGTTTGGCGCAAATCGTGACAAAAACGGTACTTTGTTGCAATAATAGCGAACCATTCCCGAGGAAAACCGATTTTTGCAACAAAACGACGGAAAATAACCGGGTTTCTGTTGCAAAATTCAGGCATTTTGCCAAAAAACCCCGGCTTATTCGCACAAATCGGGTGCAACAAACTTCGACAACAGCGGTGCAAAATTGGACGCGGTGACGGGCACCAACAAAGCGGGCCCTACACAACTGCCCTACACAACTTTCCTACCCTTTCACCTTAAACCCCAATCCTGCGAGCGTCTGTCTCAAGCGATCCAAGTGATTGCCTTGGATTTCCAGCGTCTCGTCTTGCAGCGAGCCGCCGGCACCGCAGGCGGTTTTGAGTTGGGTCAACAGTTCGGGCAGGTCGTTGCCGACGGCGGGAAGGCCGCGAATCACAGTGACCGATTTTCCTTTGGCGCGCTTTTCCACTGCCAACTTTGCCGTCTGTTTTTCCGGCGGAATGCGCGGCACTGCCGGGGGCGGAAGAGGGGGACAGCGACATTCACTTTCCAGTTTGCCGCACCGCTCGCACGTTGGCGGGCGGTCCCAGGGAGTGTTGGCAAAGAGTCGCGTCATGAGCGGACGTTGGGAAGTGTCCCTTATTCCAACTTTTCTAACGGGCCGATCGCGACCGTGGCAAAATCCGAGAGTGGGTATCGCTGGAGGATGCGCGCGAGGTCTGAAAGTTCGACCGCACGATAGCCGGCAACGGCTTCGCGAATGGTGCGATACTGCCGCCGTTGAATCCAGCCATGGCCGACCGAGAACATTCGGCTGGTGGGGCGTTCCGCCTGCAGCACCAGATGCGCGCAAATCTTGTTCTTCGCTTGCGTCAGCTCTTCTTCGGTCAGCCCGTCCTTTTCGGCTGCCGCGTAGATTTCTCGCACGCGAGCAAGATTGCCGGCCGCTTCTTCGGGAGTGCAACTGAGGCTGGTCATGAAGACCCCCATCCCCTGATATTCTTGCAGTGAGAGGGCCGCATATTCCACCAGCCCGGTATCGACCAGTTCCCAAAAGAGCCGGCTGCCGCTTTCGTCTCCCAGAATCATCGACAACACGCGGGCCGCGTAGCGATCTTCGTCGTTCGCGCCCGGACCGAGGGAACCGAGGACCAGGTATTCCTGCGCAGCTTGGGGCTTCGCGATGATGCGAGTGTGATGAACGGGGGTCGGAACAGGCGTTTCGCGGGGGGCTTCAAACGCGGGCCAGGAACCGCAGAGGTTCTCGACTTGCTCGATCAGCTTGGGAAAATCGACGGCTCCGGCCGCGGCCAACACAATGTTCGCCGGGCTGTAGCGCCGTTCGAAGTAGGCGAGCATCTGATCGCGTTGCAACGCTTCGATGCTTTCCACCGTACCGAGAATGCTGCGTGCCAAAGGATGCGAGCCGAGCAGTAACGAGAGGAGTTTTTCGTGGGCGTTGTACGGGGGCTGATCTTCGTACTTGGCGATCTCTTCCAGGATGACTTGCTTTTCGGTTTCAAAATCGTCTTCGCGCAGGGCCGGACGCATGATGTCGGCCAGGAGTTCCACCAGCGGGGCCTGATCTTCGGGCAAGGTGGTGGCGTAGTACACCGTTTGCTCTTCCGACGTATAGGCGTTGGATTGCGAACTGAGATCGTCCAGTTGCAAATTCACTTCGGCGGCCGAACGCTTGGGAGTTCCCTTGAAGACCATGTGCTCCAAGAAATGACTCACACCGGCGATGTTGTCGTTTTCATCCCGGGCACCGGTCTTCACAAAAAAGCCATAAGCGGCCGAGTACGCATGCGGGTTCGCCTCGCACACGATCTCCAGGCCGTTAGCAAGACGATGGCTAAGAAACTGCATTCGGCATCTCCAACGGTTGCGGGCCCAAGGTCACTGCCGAGAGATCGCGCGGCGGATGCCCGGCCAAATAGTGATTAATGGATTTTTGAGAAAGGGAGTCGATGATGTTACGCAATTCGTCGACGGGGCGCAAGCGGCCCAAGTAAAACCAATCTGCAGCGAGCGAGCCCGCGCGCGAAGTGCTCGATTCCTGCTGAATGATGAGGGACCGTTTGATGCGGCGTTTTAATCGCGCTAATTCGTCTTCTTCCACGCCATCGTACAGTCGCAGGATTTCTTGCCAGAGGACATCGAGCGTTTCTTGCGCCCGTTCCGCCGTTGTGCCCGCATACGTGAACACGCCACCGCGATCCCGCAACGAATGGCACGACGCATATACCGTGTAACACAGGCCACGCTTTTCGCGCACTTCGGTGAAGAGCCGCGAACTCATTCCATCGGAGAGGACGCCAATCGCGCCGCGCATTTGAAAGTAATCGGGTTCACGATACGAAGGGGAAGGAAACGCGACCGTGAGATGAACTTGCTGCGAATCGGCCATGATGTGCCGATAGCCGCGCGGCGGCGGAACTTCGCGCAGCTTCGTATCGTTCGAACCTTGCCAGTCGGCAAAAATCTGACCCACTTGATCCCTGAGCTTCGGCCAGTCGATCTTTCCCGCCACGGCCAGGATTGCATTCTGCGGGCGATAACATTTCTTGTAGAACTCTTGCACGTCGTCGAGTTGCAGCGATTCGAGCGCCACCACAGTTCCTGTGCTGGAACGGCCGAACGGTTCCGCGTAAAAGCGTTGGCGGGCTTCAATCATCAGACGATGAGCCAGATCGTCTTCCAGCGAGCGCGCTTCCTGAATGCACAAGGACTGCGCATCATCAAACTGGTCGGCCGGAAAATGGGGCTCGAGTACACATTCGGCATAAATGGCCAGCACTTGCTCCAAACTTTCTGCGGGCATCGCACCGCCGAAGCTGGTGTGATTGCCGGAGACATTCGCCGAGGTATCCGCCCCCAGATTTTCGAGATCGGAGACAAATTGCCGGCTATCGCGAGTTCCAGCGCCGCGCTGCACCATTTCACAGGTCAGGCTCCCCAGTCCGGATTGGGCGGGCGTTTCGTACTGACAGCCAGCCGGCATCAGGAGGGTGAAGGCAGCCGACTCCAGCCAATCCATCTCCTCGGCCACGAGGGTCAGACCGTTAGCGAACACATGTTGAAAGGTTTTTTGTGGAGCCACGTCAATCGCATTGAGAAAAGATCTGAACCATCCTGGAACTAACGGGGGCAAATCGAGAACGCCCAGACCCTAAGCATAGGCGACTTCGGCCGCTTTGTAGACCGTCTTGACGCGGCGAAAGCCTAAACGCTCGTATAGACGCACGGCCCCGACATTCTGGGCGGTCACTTCCAGATAGGCGCGAGGCAGGCCGGCAGCGACAAATCCCGCCAGCGCACGGGACATCAGGAGCGAACCCAGGCCATGCCCCCGATGACTTCGGACGATTCCCAGATTTTGAATCGCCCCTTGACCGTTGGAATCGTCCAAAACCCCTTGCACGGTCCCGCAGAGTTCTGGCTTGCGTTGGGGGGGCGGCCAGTATTGCAGTAGCCAGGTTGCCTGCGGCAGAAAACCGGTGCGGTGCGAAATATCGTGCATCAGGCGGCGGCACCCCTCGCGATCGCCGAGCGAAGGGAAAACGTTGGCGTCCAATTCGTGACGAAAGCAGCGGTACTTCACTTGTGCATGCAGCGGCAGAATGGCATCAGCCCAGGGGATCAAATCGTAGTACTCGGGTACGGAGGGCTGCTCGATCGTGGCCGCTGCCAGGTCGATCTCCATGCGATAGCGTTTGAAGTAGATCACTGCCATGGAAAGTTCCGCTGGCGGCCTGTTTTGCCTGCCAGACGCGTCCGCCGCGTCGCACCTATCCCTGGCCAAATCCTAAGTCCGGTCTCCGCCGAAATCAACGCTACATTTTCGAGGTTTCTCAGGTATCCCAAGAGATATCGGCCCCGCTTGATACGGGAGGGGAGAAACTTTTGCCTAGACGTTACAGGTGGAGCGGCTTAGCGCACCTCCCGACATTCCGGTTCGTCGGCTGGCTCGCAGTAGTTCAACTTGTTGGCTGGGAAGCCGTCAGGTAGGGTGTAATGCAGAGGATATACGTTTTATTACGTACCGCAGGGGCAGAGGGTTTTAGCCATGAATGAACCGCGCGTGGGAATGCCGCCTGATGCGAGTTTGATTCTGCAAAACTACGAGTCGCGGATCGCGGCATTAGAGAATGACTTCGCAGCCCTGAAGGGGCAAGGAAAGCGGGATCAATCCAAAGGCCGATCGCCGGAAGAAGAAGCAATTCGCCAAGCCTCGTTAGCGAAGGTGCTGGAAATTGCCGCGGAGCTGTTTCCGTCGCCAGTAAAGCCGATTTTGGAAACGTTGTTTGATCCAGACGCCGAGGAAGAGCTGCTGACCTGCACGGTCGAGTGGGATGGCGAAACTCGGGACGGTATCGACCGCAGTGCAGAATGGCATCGTCGCATTGATGAGTTGCCAGGATTACTCCCCTTGGAATTGGGCATCAGCGTTATGCCGTCGCATGGAACCGAGTGAATTTCTGATATTCGCAGGCAAAGCTGTAGCCTTTGGAAAAGCAGGCGCGCGTAGTGCTTCGAGCCGTGCTTACTACGCGGTATTTCATCAGGCGCGCATCTTGATCGAGCAACTCGGCAATGAAAAGTGCGGTGCAGGTTCCGCGCATAATCTCGTCCGACAGTATCTGGGGGCAACAGGAAATCCTCAGGCAGTCCCCGCGTCGCAGAAGTTGTCGGATCTCCAACGCAGGCGGCTACAAGCGGACTATGATTTGAACAATAGCCGAGCTGAGACGATTCACTTCGCACAAGCATCGGTCGAGATTTCCACAGAAGTGCAAAAGCTGCTGCAAGCATTTCGAGCGGCTTGCGAAACGGATGCCGCAACTCGGGATGACTTGCTGATCGCTATTCAGAAAATAAACAAAGTCCACAGACGCAAATAATCCAACATGCCTCTCCTCTTCGCTGCCGGCTCTCCCACCACCGAACTCTCTACGGAAGATCTCCGCAATGGGCTGAATGCGGCCCTCGACCAACTCGGTCCGCGGAATAAAGTCCTGGCGATCCCTCCCGACTTCACCCGCTTCAACAGTCGGGCCGGTTTGCTCACTTGTCTGGCCCACGACTATTTCGGCGATCGACTCACCGATGTGATGCCTGCCTTGGGAACTCATTTCCCGATGCCCAATTGGCAACTCGATCGCATGTTCCCCTCCGTTCCCAAAAATCTCTTCCGCGAACATCGCTGGCGGGAGGATGTGCTAACCATCGGCCATGTGCCGGCGGAATACGTCACTCAGGTGACCGAAGGCATTTGGACCAAGCCTTGGCCGGCGCAGCTCAATCGGCTGGTATGGGAAGGAGGTCACGATTTGATCCTTTCGATCGGCCAGGTGGTGCCGCATGAAGTGATCGGCATGGCGAACTACAACAAGAACGTCTTCGTCGGCACAGGCGGAGTCGAAGGAATCAACGAGAGCCACTTCATCGGGGCGGCTTATGGTATGGAACGGATGATGGGACGGGCCGATACGCCCCTGCGACGAATTCTGAACTACGCGCAAGACAACTTCTGCCAGCACTTACCGCTGATGTACGTGCAAACGGTTGTCGGCACCAATGCGGCCGGCCAGCTTGTTACGCGCGGCATGTTCATCGGCAACGATGTGGAATGCTTCGAACGGGCGGCCGCGCTGGCCGTCGAAGTAAATTTTGAGATCCTCGACGAAGAGTTCCACAAGGTCGTGGTGCATCTCGATGAAGAAGAGTTTCATAGCACCTGGCTGGGGAACAAAGCCATCTATCGCACGCGGATGGCAATCGCCGATCGGGGGGAATTGATTGTGCTGGCACCGGCCGTGAAGACCTTTGGCGAAGATCCGGCGATTGATGTCCTGATTCGGAAGTACGGCTATCGCACCACCCCGGAAGTGATGCAGTTCGTCGCCGAAAATGAAGATCTGCGGAACAATCTGTCCGCGGCCGCCCATCTGATTCACGGCAGTTCAGAAGAGCGCTTCAAAGTGACCTACTGTCCTGGCCATCTTACGGAGGAAGAAATCGAAGGGGTCGGCTATCAATATGCGGACCTGACGGAAATGCAGCGGCGCTATAATCCGGCCGTACTTCAGAACGGCTGGAACGTGCTCCCCGATGGCGAAAGGATCTACTACATCAGCAACCCGGCCCTGGGCTTGTGGGCCTATCGCGGACGGTTGCCAGCAGCGTAGCCTTCGGCTTTTTCGACTGGAAACTTTGTAAAAACTTCCCTGGAATCCCTGGTTCGCCCCTGATAAAGTCCCTGCCTCTCAGATTGAGGGGGATTGGTTGCTTGGCGAAAAGGATTCCCGATGAATGCACGTAGTTTGACCCTTGTCATGGCGGTGCTCGGTGGCTGTCTTGTGGCTGCAATTCCCGGTCAGGCCGCCCCACCCTGGTTGTCGGTCTTCTCCTTTGGCGGCAGTGATACGTCGGCAAAGCAAGCCACGAAAACGCCTGCCAAGCCGCTGGAACTAACCGAACGGGAAGGTCCGTGGTTGATCCTGGCAACGTCTTTTTCGGGGCCGCAAGCGGAACTGCAGGCGGGGCAACTGGTGCAAGAGTTGCGCGATTCGTATGGCATGTCGGCCTATGTCCATCGGCTCCATTTCGACTACACCAAGCCTGTGAATGGCTTGGGGGTCGATAAGTACGGCAATCCGCGCAAGTTTAAGCATCTCAATGGTCAGGAATACGACGAACTCGCCGTGATGGTCGGCAACTATTCGGGAGTCGAAGATCCGAACGCGCAGAAAGCTCTCGATATCTTGAAGACGGCACGCCCCAAATGCTTGGTGAACGAGAAGCCCCCCGAGGCAGAAGGCAAGAAGCAATGGTACAGCGCGCAATTGAACTACCTGCAGCGGCAGATGCGGCAGACGAAGTCGCGCGGGCCGATGGGGAATGCGTTTGTCACGCGTAATCCGCTCCTGCCGGAAGAAATGTTCACGGCCAAAGGGCTCGATCCCTTCGTCGTCGACATGAACAAGGACATGGAATTCAGCCTGCTGAAGAATAAGAGTCGCTACACGGTGCGCATCGCTTCGTTCCGTGGCGTCGATACGATGAGCCCCAAAAAGTACGAAGAACTGACCTCGAAGGATCGCCCGATTCCTAAAATCGAAGAGGCGGCGAACAAGGCCCATCAATTGACGGCGCACTTGCGTTCGCAGGGATACGAAGCCTACGAGTTCCACGACACCACCGAAAGCATTGTCTGCGTGGGGGGCTTCAACGATGTTGGCTCGCCGCGGCAGGATGGTAAAATGGAAATCAATCCGGCCGTGCTCAAGATGATGCAACAATTCGGACCAACCGAACAGAAGCTGCCCGGCCAGAATGCCAAGCAACTCCAGCCGCGAATTATCCTGAACATGCCGCTCGACTACCAGCCGATGCCGGTGGAAGTGCCACGTTCTTCGATTGCCGCTCAGTATTCGCCAACCGCCCAGCGGCGGTAGACCACTCATGACCATCTGCGACGTTCTCGGCCTGGGTTGTCTCGCATGGGATCAACTCTTGTTCGTGGAACGCTCCGGGCAGGTCGATCAAAAAGTTCCACTCACCAGGCATGCCGAACAAGTCGGCGGAACTTGCGGCACCGCTCTGCGTGCCGCGGCTTGCTACGGAGCAAAGGCTGCCTGGGCCGGAGTGGTTGGCAGTGATCGTGCTTCTCAGCAGGCACTGGCCGCCCTCGCTGAGAATGGCGTGGATGTCTCACTCGCGCAGCAAGATGCCGCGGCCGGGGTGATTCAAGCGTGGATTGTCGTCGATCTCCGCCGGCAGACGCGCAACGTCTACTACGATCTCGGCCGGTCGGTAGCCTGCTCTGAAACTTACCCCGCCGACGACGTCATCCGTTCCGCCAAGGTGCTGCTCATCGACACCTTTGGAATTGCCGGGATGCTGCGTGCCGCGCGCTTGGCGAGAAAACATAATCTTCCCGTGGTGGCTGATTGCGAAGTGCCCTTTGCTGAGGGACTCGATGAACTGCTCGCTGCCGTCGATCATTTGATCCTGCCGCATGCCATCGCCGGAGAGATGACCGGAGCTGCCGATCCAGCGGTCGCTGTTTCGCGACTGTGGAACGAAGGTCGACAAGCAGTCGTGGTTACCTGTGGCGAGGGAGGTGCCTGGTATCGTGGGGCCGACATGCCGGCCTGGGCGACCCATCATTGCCCGGCTTTGTCGGTGGATGCGGTCGATACCACCGGGTGCGGCGACGTTTTTCACGGCGTTTACGCGGCTGCGCTCGTGGCCGGTTTGCCGCTCGAAGAACGGCTCCGGCAAGCGAGCGTCGCGGCTGCGATCAAAGCGACCCGTTTTCCAGGGGAAGCTCCTTGGCCGAGTCGGGCGGAAATCGAAGCCTTTTCGACCCGGCAGTCTTGATCTTCTCTTTTGAAGGGTGCGAGTTACTTTTTCTTATTCGCTTCATTCGCGATCAAAAACTTGGCCAACATTGTGGACGAATTTGCCGACTGAGGGGAACTCGCCGTGTTACCAGAAACGACATCCCCAGGTTGAGAAACGATTCGATTGTTTCCTGCACCGCCCCGAAGAACATCTCTGCCGAGTCCCCCGATCAAAACATCATCCCCCGCTTCACCGAAGAATCGATTGGGGGCAAAGTTCCCCGAACCGTCGATCCGGTCATTCCCCGCCCCGCCGAAGACGGTGGCGTCGATGTTCAGGCGGTAGATGGTTGTCCCGACGCGACGGGTCTGAAAGATGATTCGATCATTGCCGCCGCCGCCGTAGACCGTTACATCACACAATTTCATGATCCCCAAACTGCGACCGTTCACAATTGTCCGGACATTCCCCTTCCAGTCGATGGGCTGGAAGATGATTGTGTCTGCCGCCGGAGTTCCTCCCAGCACTAGATCCATTCCATTTTGAAGCAGCGATGTACGCACCCTGGTTAAAGTCCGCGCCACGGGACTCGTTGAGCCTTGCGGCGTGGTGGCGGTTACCGCGGGTCGAAAATTCCCCAAGGTCGCGAAAGCATGTGTGACAACCAGACCACTCTTGCCGGTGAACTGCTGGGTCGTGCCATCTCCCCAATTCACTTGAAAGACAAACGTGGGACCGTTGGCTGAGGCTCCCGAAGCGCCAACAGGAGCAACGGAAGCGTTCAATCGAAACTTCAGTGGTTGCCCAGGCACGCCAAAGGCAGGGCCAGTGATCGACGCCGTCGGCACATTCAGCGGTGCGACAGTGATCGTAAAGGTGCGGGGGAGACTGGTATCCTGGCCGCCATCGGCGGTCCCCTGATTGTCCATCAACAGAACCGTCACAGTTGCCGTCCCGAACTGCCCGGGGATGACGGCAAAAGTCAAAGTGCCATCCTCATTGATGGCGGGCTGAGTGGCAAACAGTCCGTTGTTGTTATTGCTTACCAGAAACGTCAGCACCGTCGCTTCACTCTCTTCGAAGGGGCCTTCACTGATGTTCGTCGCAAAATTTGTAAACGTCCGCAGGCCGGCGGTGCTCGGAACGGTCAGGTTGCCCCCCAAGTTGAAGGTGGGCGGATCGTTGACATCAAACACATCTAGGAAGAACGAGTTGTCGACGAAGTTGCCATCAGGATCGGTCGCCCGAATCGTAATCAGGCTCGACCCATTCCGGTCCGGCGCAAGCGTTAGGGTCAGCTGAGAATCTGCCAGACTCAGAGCTACCAGGGTTGTATTCGTGTTCCCTTGAATCGAATACGTCAGTGCGGCAACACCGTCATCGGCATCGTCAAAGAAGGGAGTCAGATCGATGACCGTCGGGGCCGAATCCTCCAAGACTTGGACATCTGGAATGGTAACTGCAGTTGGTGCGAAATCGTTGTCTTCGATGATCAACGTTGTGCTGCTGGTTGTCGTAACGGCGTCATTAGGCGCCACGAGCTGTAGAGATAAAGTGAAATTCTCGTTTCCCTCGACTGCGTTGTCGTCTACGACGCTGAACGTAAAGTCTTGCGTGAGGACCGTGGAACCAGCCGGAAAGACCACCACGACCGGCAAGGAAGTCTCGATTGGTCCATTGGTATTTGAGACAACGCGCACCGAAAGATCATTCTGCAGCGGTGGATTCGCTGAAGCCCCCGTGGTAACCAACTGCAGTTGCAGGGTTACCGCCCCCACCCCTTCATTGACGGTAGTAGTCGTCGAGGTAAACGTGACCGCGGCCGTTTCCTGGTCCTGAATGTTAACCTGCGCCTGAGCACCCGTCGGGTCGATGGTCACCGTGGGATCGTCGACGGAAAAAATTTGTGCCTGAAAGAATTCCGTCCCTTCCACCAGATTGTCAAAAAAGACTGGGACACTTACCGACTGAGTGAAGGTGTCCCCCGCGGTATAAGAGGTGATTGGAAAATCGACCATTACAGGTGCCAATTGAAAATCTGAGGTGCCCGCCGTGCCGGGAGAGAGTTCGAGTTGAACCGAGAACGGCCCTCCCGAAGCAGTGGCCGTGAAGTCTACTGCGATGCTGGCTTGACCGCTGGACTCAGAGCCTGTGAACAGAATCGAGCTAAAACTGACCACCCCCGCCATCAGACTGCGATCCTCGAGGCCTTCCAAAGTCAGCGCGCGCCGACGTGGAGAAACTCGGGTTCGTTTGGTGGGCAGTCTAAACATCGGTTTTAATGTCGGCCTGGGGAGGAGGAAGTGCCTATCCGCATCGTGGCTGAGAGCGCCATTCAATGCAAGTAAGTGGCTGGTAATTCGCCGAAACTTGCCAGTTCTCGGCCTTGAGTCATCGGTCGTTGGCCGGACACGTGTTGACCAAGACTTCAGTTTGGAGGGCCAACTCCCTGCTTACGCCGCTCGTTGACACAAAATCAATACTTTGTAATAATATATTTAATACAATTAATCGGTGATCGGAGCCAGCAAAACCCCCCGCAGGTGGCGCTAACAGCCAGTTTGAATCGGAAATTAGATTTTGTGACGCAAAGCAATTACAGAAAACGACTTGCAGCTAAGCATTGCCCGTAAAAATCGCGCTCAAACAGGTTTCCAAGACGGACTTTCGAACGATGCTAGCAGTTAAATCTCACTCCCGATAATTCGTCCGCGTGGTATTCTGGATGTTTATTGGAATTCGCTCCGCTGACTGGTCGAGATTGATTTTTCCCGTTCACGTTCCCCCCAAACTCTCTCCGCATTGCCATGACCCTGAATCGCTATTCCCAACACATCACGCAACCCAAGAGCCAAGGGGCCAGCCAGGCCATGTTGTTCGGCACCGGCATGACCCCGGAGGACATGAACAAGGCCCAAGTCGGCATTGGCAGCGTGTGGTACGAGGGAAACACCTGCAACATGCACCTGAACGACCTGGCCGCCAAGGTCAAGGAAGGGGTGACGCGCGCGGGGCTGGTCGGCATGCGATTCAATACCATCGGCGTGAGCGACGGCATTAGCATGGGGACCGACGGCATGAGCTATTCGCTCCAGTCGCGGGACCTGATTGCCGACTCCATGGAAACGATCATGGGAGCGCAGTGGTACGACGCCCTGATCGCCATTCCCGGCTGCGACAAGAACATGCCCGGCTGCATCATGGCCATGGGGCGGCTCAATCGCCCGTCGCTGATGGTCTACGGCGGCACGATTCGGGCGGGCTGCACCACGCGGCATCCCAAGCTCGATGTTGTTTCCGCCTTTCAAGCCTATGGCGAATACCTGACTGGCAAGATCGACGAAGAAGAACGGGCCGAGATCATTCGCTGCAGCATTCCTGGTGCCGGTGCGTGCGGCGGCATGTATACCGCCAACACGATGGCCAGTGCGATCGAAGCGCTCGGGATGTCGCTGCCTTACAGTTCCTCAATTCCCGCAGAAGATCCGCTGAAACAGGCAGAATGTGTGGCAGCCGGGGAAACCATTCTGGAACTGCTCAAGAAGGACTTGAAGCCGCGCGACATCATGACGCGGGAAGCGTTCGAGAACGCCATGGTCGTGACGATGGCGCTGGGTGGATCGACCAACGCCGTGCTGCATCTCATTGCGATGGCTCGCGCGGTGGAAGTGCCACTCACGATCGACGACTTCCAAAGCGTGAGCAATCGCATCCCATTCCTGGCGGACCTCAAGCCGAGCGGCAAGTACGTGATGGAAGACCTGCATCATGTCGGCGGAACCCCTGCCGTGATGAAGTACCTGTGGGAAAACGGGCTACTCAACGGCGATTGCGTGACCTGTACCGGCAAAACGATCGCGCAGAACTTGCGCGAGGTGAAAGGTTTGGCCGAGGGGCAGCGGGTGATCTATCCGCTCGATAAGCCGATCAAAGCCACCGGGCACATCTGCATCATGCGAGGGAATTTCTGTCCCGACGGCGCCGTTGCCAAGATTACCGGCAAAGAAGGGTTGAAGTTCGTCGGCCCCGCGCGGGTCTTTGATAGCGAAGAAGACATGCTCCACGGCCTGGAAGACGGCAAGATTCAAAAGGGGGATGTCATCATCATTCGGTACGAAGGGCCCAAGGGAGGGCCTGGCATGCCGGAAATGCTCACGCCGACCAGTGCGATTATGGGAGCAGGACTGGGAAGCGATGTAGCCCTGATTACCGATGGCCGGTTCAGCGGCGGCACGCATGGTTTTGTAGTAGGACATATTACCCCGGAAGCGTCGGAAGGGGGGCTGCTGGCGCTGGTCCACGACGAGGATGTGATTGAACTGGATGCTGTAAACCGGACCATTCATTTGAAAGTCAGTGATGCTGTCATTCAGCAACGCCGCGATCATTGGCAAGCGCCGCCGCCCGCTGCCACAAAAGGAGTGCTGTATAAATATTTGAAATCTGTCAGTACAGCCGCAGAAGGCTGTGTAACGGATGTTTGAACATAAGTACCAATTCGATATTGGTACTTAAAAGGTTTTACAATTAAATTAACTTGATATGTCAGCCAGTTCGACCATTGCTCCAGAAACTACGCCTCCAGAACAGGAAACACCTGTTGTGAAACAAATCTCCGGCTCAGAAGCGGTGTTGGAAGCATTTATCGCGGAAGGAGTGGATACTATTTTCGGGTACCCGGGCGGCGCCATCATGCCTCTTTATGACGCTTTGTACGATTACAGCGAGCAACTCAATCATATCCTGGTGCGGCACGAACAGGGCGGTATCCACGCAGCACA
>JBGSNR010000003.1:0-18982 GCA_041739545.1 Pirellulaceae bacterium
GTTCGTCGCCCGCAGGTCGCGGGCTTGCTGCGCGGCGTCGGCACCCAGATGCTTCTCAGCCAAGTGGTCGCAGTGCATGTGGGCCAGGATCGCGGCTTCGAGTACTTGGCGCGTCGCCGGTTCATGCCGAGTATGAATCGCTGGCCCGGTCGGGCGCGATGCCCGCAGCACCTCGAGTTCCGTTCGCGGCCCATCCCAACCGTCATTGATGGCTCGCGCCTCGATGTCGCCAAAGCGACTCCCGCAGGCCTTGCGGATCGCGGTGATGCGAGTGGTTTCCGCCAAGGCCTCGGCCCGAATCTGTTCAGCGGTAGTCGTTTCCGTGGTAGACATGCCCTGCTCCTTGTTCCTGGTAGCTGCAATCGAGACCGACGTTCCGGCGTCGGCACCAATCGCGACGATAGAGACTTCCTTGAGCACGCCCGCACGCACGAGCGTGAACCCGCTGGCCGGCGCTTTGATTGCCCGACCATTCACTTCGACCAACTCGCCGGCCCGCACGCGTTCGTACTCGAGCGGGGCGACACCGACCGACGCTTGGAAGCGGAACCCGCCCTTGGCCAGATCGACCACTTGGCGAGCTGCATCCGTCGAGGGCGTGATAGTGCCTTGCACCAGCAGCTTGCCGTTGGCGACCACCGCTTTGCCATGACCGATGATGCCGGCCAGCGAAGCGTTGTGATCGGCCAGGATGCTCACCTGCTCGGCCGAGGCGTCGATGCCGCCGAGCTCGATGGCAACTGGGCCCCAACCGGGCACGACCATCAGTCCGCCGGTGTAGGCGACGATGGACACCGCCGGCGACTTGCCCGTTGCCTGAATCTCGACCTCGGCGGCCGAGAGCAGAAGTTCTTCCGCTGCAACCGTCATCTGAAACCTCCATATTCTTCGGGTTTGAATCCGGCTGCGATCAGCTTGGGGGCAAGCAGATTGAGCCGATACCGAACTGTTCCTTCCGTAATCTTCAGTCGTCGAGCCACCATGCTCTTGTTGCCATCGCATTCCACGTAGCATCGGCACAGCGCTCGACTCTCGGGGCAATCGATGAATCGCAGGATGTGATCGAGCGTCAAGGTTGCCCTTGGTTCCTCATTCCGATGATCCTCCGGCTCTTGGCTGACTGCTTCGAAGCAATCAACCTGCCTGCGTTCGCGAGCAAGGCACTTCGAGACAAGACAGGACAGCGCCGTGTACAACAGCGTTTTTTCCGAAGCACCCCTGGTCGGATCGTACTTCGGGGGTCTGGCAATCAAGTGGAGTAGCGCCTCCTGCGCGACGTCATTGGGAGAAACGTGCTTGGGGCAACGCTTCTTGGCCAAGAGAAGCGCCGTCGCCTGGGCGTACTCGAG
Source organism: Pirellulaceae bacterium (assembly GCA_041739545.1). GTDB lineage: Bacteria > Planctomycetota > Planctomycetia > Pirellulales > Pirellulaceae > JBGSNR01. The sequence goes on from JBGSNR010000003.1 coordinate 1,350, forward strand.
CAGATCGCCAGTAAGTTCAAGCTCACGCTTGGAGGTTTGGTTCATTTAAACCTCCTCGCCGCGTTCGAGACGCTCCCGAATGTCGTCGCACAGCGTGAAGGTGATGACGGCCGGCTTGATCTCGAAGCTGCCGTCGTCGCCCGTCACACCGCGAGGCGGAGACCGGTGCATCACGAACAGTTGGTCGTCGTCCCGAACCCGCCGACCGTATTTTCGCGACTCCCGTTCCGCCGCCTCGCGTAGCGGACGCTTGAAGTCGGCGTAGCGGCAGCCGAGCGTTTCGCACATTGCGGCGTACGGCGTAAAGACTTGGCAGTCCTCAAAATGCTCCGCAGCCGCATCGACATCGGCTTGCGACCAGGCGTCAGGATCAGCCGGCGTCACGATATCGTTGCGGATCAGCAATTCGAGCGACGCCGGCCGGCAGTCGTAGCCCCGCGAACGCAGGTGGTTCGCCGCGACCACCAGCTTCATCGGGAACATCTGCTCCCGTTCCTCTTCGACCGCCTGGACGAAAACCGGGTCTGCGCCCGCGAGCGGCATGGCCGTCAGTTCGATGTACTCGTCGAAGGTCAATCCCGTACTCATGCTCTCTCCTCCTCAGTTGAAACCCACTGCCGGGCACCATGCCCGTCTACCCCCTTATTTCCTGCGGCAGGGCCGATTCGTAAAGGAAATTGCAATGAATTATCGCAGTCGAGTCAGCCAACGTCGCAACCCCTGTACGTGGCCATATTCAGCAGCGCCTGTGGAGGCGGCAGCGGAAGTTCTGCTGAATCTCTGGCTGCCTGCTCCTTCGTGCCTTCCAAGTCTGCCCCAATGCAATACTCATCGTCCGTAGGCGCATCGTCATCGATAAGCTACGCTACTTACATGGACGATTCAGCCGCACTACTGCAGCAATTCGGCAGCCGCGTCCGTGATCTGCGGAAGGAGCAAGGGCTATCTCAAGAGGCCTTTGCGGATATTTGCGGCTTGGATCGGACGTACATCGGCGGCATCGAACGCGGCGAGCGGAACGTTGCTCTAAGAAACATCGCCGTCATTGCGCGAGCACTCGGCATAACAATTTCCCATTTGACCAAAGGGATTGGAGCTTGATCGTGGCATATGTGTCTCCCTACGCGGGCCTTCTACCAACTCAATGGGCAGCCAAGACCGCAGAACTCCTGAAGGAGTATCCGCTCACCGGCAAGGAGATCGTCGTGCCGATCCTCGAAGCGTGGGACAGCATCTTCGAGTCAAAGATCGGGCGTCACGGGATCCAGATTGGTAACGACATTTTTCCGACGCCACAGATCATGGCGTCGTATTTGCACGAGCTCATTCCACTCGAATTCGCCGCGCTCTATCCGGGAAAATGGCGGGGAGATCAAGCTGCTCACGAGAAGGATCTTGTGTACATCCCCGACGACAGCTTTTCTGCGGAGATCAAAACCTCATCTGACCCCAAGAAAATCTATGCTAACCGAAGCTATGCTCAGGAGGCATCCAGCTTCAAGAAGAACAAGAACGGATACTACATAGCCGTAAATTTCGAGAAGTTCACATCGGATAGGTCTACTCCACAACGGCCACGAATCCGTCGAATTAGGTTGGGGTGGCTGGACCATTCCGACTGGAAAGGTCAGGACAAGCCCACCGGACAGCAAGCGAGTCTTCTGCCCGATTCAGAGAAGGGCAAACTAATCGTTCTCTATGAGGCAGGTCAATGAAAGAGGGGCCGCTGCGCCATCTGTTGCTCTCTCGTTCGCAAGAATCGTTGAATTCGGGCTGCGGCCAAGTCAACGTATTCGGCGTTGAGTTCGAATCCGATCGCAAGCCGATCATTCTGAAGCGCTGCTTCAATCAATGAGCCAGAACCTAAAAACGGGTCAAGGATAATGTCACCTGGATTACTGCACGCTTTCACGATCCGTTCGACTACCGCAATTGGAAACTGAGCCGGATGCGGCGTCCGCTCTTTTGAACTTCGATCCTTGCCGGAAGTAACCTTCGGGAATTGCCACACATCGGATGGATTCTTCCCGAGTGGATTGCATTTCAATTTCCCATTTTTCTTTTGGTTCGGGTACTTGACGTTTGGGTCGCGAACGTCGTCGAGGTTAAAGACGTATTCATCCGGGTTTTTGACATACCAGAGGAATTTCTCGTTGCGAGGCGAGAAGCTTCGCTTCGCGGCTACTCCGGCCCCATAGTTCCACACGATTTCTTGAACCAAATAGAACGGAATCCGATCCCAGAGCAGGTAGGGGATTGGAATTGCCTTAGCCTTGCATTCAAGGGACACATATCCGAGATTAAGCCAAAAAGAGCCGTTGTTGAGTGCAACTCGATGTACTTGCCGAATCCACTGCTCGCACCAATCGAGGTAGTGGTCGATCTCCCTAATCGATTCGTATTCCTTCCCGATGTTGTACGGCGGTGAGGTAACGGTAAGTGGGATGGAGTCGTCTTTCAATCGCTGCAGGTATTCCAGGCAGTCGCCTTTGTATATGAGATATCCCTCTCCGCGATGCGTAGCGGGACCGAGCAGTGATTCGAGTTCCTGTAGTGTTAGGCGTTGTGTCATCAAGTCGCGCTCCGCGCAGAGAAAAAGTTCTGATCCATGTGATGACTATAAGTACCTGGCGGTCGCCTGTCAACCCTTGACAACCTTCCCCCGCTCCCACGCGAAACTGACCCGCTCCACACGGCTACCCATCCTGTCCTTACGGGTGAGCACCGGATGCTGCTTGTCCCAAACGATCCCCTGCGAAAAGTACAGTTCGCGTTTCCTCAGGTAGGGCGGATAGTTGCCGAGGTTGGCATAGCCGCCCCAGATGTAGAATCCGCGGCCGGGAACAAGCACACGCGACACGGGCGGGGTGTCCGCAGTCCTGCCGACGGACTGGCTCGGTTGCCGGATGAGCGCTAGGCAGGGGCGGCCTATCACGCGAGAAAAGGCGTGACAGCGAAACAACCAACAGCTACGATACGACTTACGAAAATCAACTGCCTGCGCGTTAGGCCGCACATTGGCGGCCTACAGGTGACAGGCAGAAACATCCAATAAACAAGTTCTGTGCCCAGTCAACTTGTGCTGTCCGAAACTTACGCGACCTGAAATTCGCGACTCGCACTACTGAATTAAATGGAACCCGCAATGAACAAAGATGAAACGCTAAAGAATCTTCAGACCGCACTTTCGATGGAATTGACCGCCGCACACCAGTACCAACTTCACGCAAGCGTTTTGACCGACTGGGGGATTGACCGTCTTGCGATCAAGATGCGAGAGGAGATGCAGGAAGAATTGGGGCACTCCGACGAGTACATCTCACGCATCATGTTTCTCAAAGGCAAACCAGTCCTCACTCTGGCAAAAACTCCGATAACTGCCGATTCGCTTGTAAACATGTTCGAGTCTGATCTCGCCGACGAAAAGGAAGCAATCGCGTTCTATACATCGTGCGCACGTCAGGCCGGAGAAGGGGGCGATATCGGTACGCGCACTTTATTCGAGCGCATCGCCATGGACGAGGAAGGCCACATGGCTTGGCTTGAACTACAGCTTGACCTACTCAAGCGAATGGGCGAGCCCGCATATATTTCAAAACACATTTCAGCACCGGGCGAAGATACGCCGGTGCAATGAAATGCTTGATCGCGAATAAGTATCGAAAGAAAAGACACAGAACAAAGCGATGCACACGAAGCCGCCGATCGCGCGGTTTGCCAGTGGAGAGTTTTTCTCCGGCGGCCCGGTGAACGCCAGCTTTATGCAGGAGAATCCATGAAAGCTACTGTCACTACCATCGCACTCATGTGCTCAGTATCCATTGTCGTGTCGGCTCGGGCTGCTGTTTACACACCGACCGCTCAGGTGGGAACGTTTCTCAGGCAATTCGAGAAGGCATACAAAGCTGGCGATCAAGAATGGATTCAAAGCGCGGTCGATGATCCTGGTGTGATTGAGGAAGCCGAAGCGATCTTCTTCGCGTTTCTCGGACCGAAGGAGAGAGGCGAATCTATATCTGATCTGAGGGTCATCGCAGCGCCGGAAGACTATGAGCTTCCGAACTCGCTCATCGACGCCGAGATTGCTCCCACGATTCCAATCGATTTCATCGTTGTATTCACACGGAAAACGGGCGAGATCGAGACGATAATCAAAGTTCCGGTGGGCTACAGAGACGGGAAGATCCGGATCGCAGGAATCAAGAAGAAATAGTGCCGAACAAAGCGGTGAACCGGAGCCGATCATGTGGGTTTTGGAATGATACGTTCTTGGCGGCGGCCCGGTTACCGCTGCCGTTAGCATCAACCAAGTGCATCCAGATGACTCGGCATCGATTGTTTTTTTGCAAGAACGCTGAGCAACTTCCTGTTTGTTTTAGCATGATGCGGCCCGCAGAATCCAATCGCGCAGAATCTTTCGCCAGCGGTTGTCATCAAGCAGCAAGGAATGGACGCCCGGCACAGGGAGAGTTGGCGGCGAAGGTAACATCTGCGAGCGCAGGAACAATGACAAGACCCGGTCTCGTCGGAGCGTTGGGGGGCGTGCGTGTACAACTGCTCAAAACTGGCAAACCTGAAGTGTTATTGCCACTGCCGTAAATCGTCGATGGTCAAGTGCCGGTTTGTTACTAAATCCGCAGCACGCCTCCTGACGCCGCTCGCTGTACCAGTCGAAACAGCGGGAAAACCGCTGCACCGTCGGTACCTGTCCTTTTCGGCTACCCATGCTTCCGTCTCCTTTTTGGATCTTTGTCATTTGACCACCGTCTTCCCACCCTTCTTTCCTTCTTTCCCCTGGGGGTCGCGCGGGCCCGCGGCCTTACCGCGCAGCAACGCAGCATCTGGTTGAATTCGTCGAGTCCACCTGCTTTGTAAAGCGAGTGTCGGACTTTCGCCCGCCGCAAGCAGCGGAGTTCGTCCGCTTTCTACGGCAACGAAAGGTAGCTCCCAATGGACATCAAAAAGCTAAGCGGCGTCCTCTACGAGATGCTGGGATTAAATTTATCCTGGAAATGTGCTGCGCAATGTCTAACGTTGCCCTTCGTCAACGCCACCTTCCTCCCTACGCCGGCTGGCAGGTGAAGACCCGCAACGAGCGCGATATTCCGCTCGTTTCAGTGCTCCACGCAACTCTTCGCCAACTTACTGCCGGGAGATCAACAGTCTGCTATTCCTACAGCGGCGTTGTTTTAGCGAGCATTGACCGCCATTGTTGATCGAGAAAGTTACTGGAACAAGAAGTCACCAAACGACTATTGGCCGAAGAGAAGATCCGAACGGAAGCCGTGTCGCGGGCCGCTCGGCAGGAAGTTACTCGCTCGGTTTGGCGTGATCTGGGCGTGCCCAAGGAAGATTGGGTCCGCAAAGACGTTTGCATAGTTACTCGCTGTTGTTTCAAATTGTGATTCCGACCAGCTCTCGGCCCCTGGCGGAAGCTGGGTGGCCGAGGCTAGGACGGAGGAACAAGTTCGTTCAACTGAAAATCCCGCGCGGCAATTGCTGCTACCAGTGGTGCCAGTCCGTGCTGAACGCCCTTGGCGAATTATCGTTCCAGTTCATTCAGGTGAGTGTCGGTGACGATCGCTGATTTCCCTGGCGATTGCCCCATAAAGTAACGGCGATAGAATTCCGGCACGCCAGCGCTCTCCAGGCAGGTGGAAAACAAAGTGGCGGAAGTCTTTCAAGTTGCAGCCCCTGGCCAATCCAATCTCGGGCAATTGAAGAAACTCGTTCTCGATCAAATCGTAATTTAGCCCTCCCGCTGCACGCACTAGCTGATCACGAATTGCTTATCGTTTTACAGCGGAGGGGGGCCCGCAGCACGGCAAAGGCACTGAAACTCGCCTGCCAGTCCGGCAGTGCTGGTCCCTGCAAGTGACGAGCATGGCGAGTAGTCTCGACCGTTCGTCTGGTGAAGAGCAATCCGCGACAATTGCCGCGACAGCGGCTCAAAATCGCAGCCAACTCGGGAACCAAAGGAAATCGTTGGTCCCGTTGACCTTTGGCTAGGTAATCGAGTTCAGGCAGGCAATTGATCTTAAGCCATTGGCCATCAAGTTGCTCTCGAAATAACAAACCCGCAGTCCACAGAGGATCAGAGTTGCAAACCGTGGTAACTGAAAGGCGTCGCACCGGGAAATAAACACCACGGGCATCGACATCGTAACATTCGGTTCTCCGAAAGGATAATTCGCCGTACTCCGTTGCATGCGGGCTGCTTTATCTGACGGATTGCGAAATCCTTCGGGTAATAGGTTGCCGCGTTCAATGTTACTGGCCCAATTGAACATCGCTCGAACGGTGTCAAGCACGGGCCATTGGGGAGATTGCACCCGTTCTGCGCCTCTCATGCGCCGCGTTGGGCGAATGATGACGTACTTCCCTCTGTTATGCCCGACAAGCGATTAGAGGACTAACGTGGCGGTGAGTAGTTCGGCCCAATTTGGATCAAGTTGTCCTGGTCGGCATTCCGAAACGCCTGCTCGGGGGAAGCGAAGTTCTCTTGGGCCCGCATGCTTTCCTGTTGCGAACCGGGCGAAGCGATGCGGAGCACAGGTGGTTCGACAGGTTGACCTGTTAGAGCGTCCGCCGAGATATCCTCTTGGGATTGCGACCTGGTACTCGCTGAGGTCGAAACAATCGTGCGAGGCTGGCTGCCGGGGAGCATGGCCGAGACCTGCAATAGTCCTTCGGCCGCCAGTTGAAGTTCGGGATCCAGTGTCAATGCCTGTTGGTACTCAGCCTGAGCCTTCTCTAACTCAAAGCATTGAGCATAGATGTACGCCAAACTGCAATGAGCCTCGGCAGGTGAGGCAGCCGATTGCTGGCAGGCTTTGAAGGCTTCTTCGAACTGTCCGCTCTGACCAAGGACCAGCCCTAGGTTCGTCCAAGCTGGTTTGAAGTCCGGAGTATGTTCGACGGCTTTGCGAAACTCAATCTCGGCTTCACTCAGGCGATCCTGCAAGAAAAGTATGTACCCGCGGTCGTTCGCAAGTTCCGCAGTAAATGGACCTAGCATTAGAGCTCGGTCAAAGTTTTTCTCGGCTTCGGCTAATTTACCGCGCTTGGCATGGACGACTCCTTGCCGATGCCAGGCAATCGCGCATTCAGGTTCCTCGCGAAGAATTGCATCGTAGGCAGCCTCTGCTTTTTCATACTCTTTGCGTCGCTCCAGGAGTCGGGCTGCGGCCAAACGTCCTTCGAGTGGCTTGCTGACCAAGCTTTCGAGAGAACGCCCCGCCATTGGAACCGACGAGCACCCGCAGCAAATCCAGCTCGCGAAGAGCATAAGCGAAATTCGGAGGGCACTTGGAAATGGAGCCATGATCTTGGAGCGTTTCTGGGATAGTTGCCTAAACACACTAAGATCCTGCACCACTTCCGCCACCGGCGCCAAATCCACCAAATCCGCCTCCAAAATTCCCGCTACTCCGACCGGGCTGAAGTCCGCGGAGGTAGCCGGTTTCTGCCTCCTGTGCGGTCGCAGCCTGCGCGAATGCGGGTGCCACCACCACCCGTTGCTCGGCATCGTCAATTCCCATCAAACGCAGGGCTGCGATAACGACCTGCCGACGTTGATTGTCGAGTTCTGGATTCGGACCGACCGGATATTGATATTCGCCGCGCGACTTGTCATTCATGCTTCGTTCGATGACGACGGGAAACGAAGCCCCTTCCTGCAATTGGGCCGCAATTTGCTTGACATGATCTTCGCCGGCATCGTTTAGACGCACTGAGCGGAGCTTGAATTCATGCTCGTAAACGACGAACTTCGACGCCTCGGCATCCGTTTCTTGATTCGCCCAGATGCCATCCGAAATCGCACCCAGGGGTGCGATCTGTGGCGTCCCCGAGTAAAAGAAGCGGGCCGGATTCAAAGAACTTGAACTACATCCGCTGGAAACAGTGATTGCCGTCAGCAGCGTCAGCGCTGTGCGCCGTGACCGAATATGAATCAGATTGAGCACGCAGTCGACCTCCTTGTCGCCCATCGCTCGCAGTGCTTCCGCGCTGCGCCTATTCCGAAAATCCATGCGGGTTGGCGAGGTAATACTTTTGGGTTTGTTGGTAACGAGATTCTTGTTTGTTGGCTTTGATCGCTCGGTGAAGTTCTGTCTGCTGGGCAGGCCACACGGTACTGCGGTGATCGACGTCGGTCGGGCCCTCGATCTTGCCTGCCAGAAAGAACGCGGCATCGGTGGGTTCTTTCACTTCCATGCCCGGCAGTAGCTGTGGCGCATCGCCCGGCCCCAAGGGATGAACCAACTGTGGGCTGACCAAGATCAATAGTTCGGTTTCATTCCGCTGCACGCTGCTGTTGCCGAAGAAAATGTTTCCCAGTGGCAAATCGCCGATTCCAGGAATGCGTGCTTTCGTGCCCGTCTGTTCATCTTGCAACAGCCCAGCGATTGCCAGCCACTGCCCTTCCCGCATATCCACCGTCGTAAAGACCGATCGTGTATTCAAGCCCGGGATGCCGTTGACAGTATTGGCGTTGTTGATCGAACTGAGAGTCGGCACCACCCGTAAACGAATTCGATCCTTGTCGATCACGGTCGGTGTGAATTGCAACTGCGTTCCAAAGCCTTGAAATTCGGTCGAAACACCTTGGGCTCCAGATACTCCAACAATCGTGGGAACTGCGAATTGACCACCAGCAATAAAGCTTGCCGTCCGTCCGCTGAGCGTAACAAGATTGGGTTCCGCCAGAACCTTTGAATGCGAGTTGGACGAAATCGCTTTCAGCAACAGGGTGACATCCCCGTTGTCGAGCAGCGCCATAATGTTCCCGGCATTGCCCAGCATGCTGGAGAAGACCAGGTTTTCTTTGTCGATTGAAAAGTCCAGCCCAACCTCTCGTAAGGCGCTCCGGCTCAGTTCCGCGACGCGAACTTTTAGTAAGACTTGTTGCTCACCGGGGACGCGGAGCAGGCTAATCAAACGCGAAGTCGGCAATGGGCCGCTGCCAGGATAGGGCTCGGCCGCTACTCCTTGTTGCAAGTTCGCTAAGTTTCCTTGGCCAGTCTGAGCCAGCGCCTGCTTGCGGAGCAGGGACATAATGTTGGCCACTTCCTCACTATCGCGAGCCTGGCCCTTGACGATTAACTTGTCGGCGACGACGACGAGCTCAATCGAGCTGTTAGGAAACATCTCATTGAGCATGTCCTCTAAATCGCCATACTCCCGCTGCCTGCGTTCTTCGACGGCCGAGTCTCGCCCCACTCGCACGCGATAACGCAGCACGGGCGCAGGCAAATCTGGCGCTGTGGGAGCGAACCAAAAAGTCAAATCGGTCGACCCTTCTTTGATGCCAGAAATTTCTAATTCGTTCGGCCCGAATTGCGTCACCTCGGCAATCGTCGAATCCACAATCGACGTGCGCGCCACCGGAAATCGGGTCCGAATAATCTTCGAGCGGGTCGGTTGCAATTCGAGCATCAAATCAGGCTCAACCACCTCGGAAACCAGGCTTCGTTCGTGAGCCGAGGCAGCCGGGGAAGGGGGCAAGTCGCCAGCGTTGCGGGGCTGGGCCGCTGCTTGTGGCAGCCAGGCGAACAACGTGCACAGAACTGTGCAGCTCAGGGCCAGCGCTTGGCTTTTTCGTTCCCTGCGGCTCAAAATCATAAAAAACTAGCCTCACTGCCCCAACCGACTCGGATGACCCGCACAACGGCTGCCCGGTGGCAGACGCTGTGATGAGAGGGCGGACTTTTAGCAGTTCGAAAGCGAACGCTCAAGTTCAATAATTCAAAACAATGTTAAGAATTGCGAAAGCGAGCCCAACTCAGCCACTCGCTCCTAGCTGGCTTGCTACCGCGGTGGGGCTACCGGAGCGTTGCTACGCCCTGCTGGGCTGCGTGCAGCGCCGTTGATCGCCTTGGGCTGGGCCAGAATCCCCCCCTCCTGGCTTTCTTCGTCCCGAAATCGCTGCAAATCCATGAGTGGCGGCGTGAGCAGCATGATGAAAGCCGCGGGCCCCAAGCAAAGCACCAGCGGAAAAAGCATCTGAATCGAAAGCCGATTGCTCCGTTCCTGGGCGAGTCGCATCCGGGTCTGACGCACATTGTCAGCATGCTGCAAAAGCAAGCTCCCCACGTTCGCTCCAGTTTGTTCCGCGTGCCGGATCATCGCCGCGAGCGTCGTGATCTCTTCCTGGTCCATTCGTTCCCCAAAGCGAACGAAGGCTTGCCCTAGGCTTCCCACGGCTGCCTGACGACGAATGATTTTTAGTTCGTCGGAAAGATCCGGATGGGCATCATGCAATTCGCCACTCGCCCGATCCAGCGCTTGCTGCAACGGCAAGCCACCGGCAATCCCCATCACAATCACATCGAGTGCGTCCGGCAAACCAAGCAGCACCCGCGCCGAACGCCGCTCGCCAAACCAGCTCAAGTACAGTCGCGGAAGTGAATAAGCGAACACGGCCGCGATCAAGGTTCCCCCGAGCAACTGCAGCGTCAGCGTTTCGTTTTCTGCGACCGCGACCAGCCAGCACCCGCCGGTCAGCAAAACACCCATGACCAGGAAATTTCGCAGCGCCAAGTAGTTGTCGTACGCGGCCGGACGATAATAGCCACTGCGGAGCAAATCTCGCCGGGCTTTGTAAGGGAGCACATCCGGCAGCACGTAGGCCAACACCGAAGTCCAACTGCCAAACATTTGCTGGTCGTCGTTCGCCAGTTCTTCGGCTGCTTCGGCATTTGCGGGCCGAGTCGCCACCGCAGCCAACAACAGAAACATCCCGCCGACCACACTCCCTGCCAGCCAAGGAAGCAGATTGAGTAGTTGCGCGTTATCCAGTGCGATGGCTCCCACGTTAAACCTCGCTTCTAGACAAGAGGAGGAGCCAGCCGATTCCTACAACTTCTAAGCCCGCAGCCAGGATAATGAAGAACTGTCCGCTCGGATCGTTCAACATCCGCTCCGCATACCGCTCCTGATTAAGAAAGTATAGGAAGATGAACGGCGTGATCAGCCCCACGCACAAAGCGGCCGCCCGCGCCGCTGCCGTTGCCGCTTGCAATTGGCGGCGATAGGTGAGTCGCTCGCGCGTGACCATGGCCAGACGTTCCAAAGTCGATGGCAAATCACCACCGGTCTGGCGATGCACGACCAGCGCGCCAACCACCATCCGCACATCCAACGACCGATGTCGCTGCTGCAACTGGGCCAGCGCAGTCCCAATCGGCAAACCCAAGTCGATCTGTTGGGCTGCCCGCCGAAAACTAACCCCCAACGGTCCCGGCGTACTTTGTGCTACCGAAAATAACGCCTGTTCCAGGCTTTCGCCGGCGCGCACCGAACGGGCCAGCATCTCAACGACGCGCGGCAAGGCATCTTGCACCAGTTTGGCTTGCCGCGCTTGCAGTCCCATGAACAGCAAGATCAGCAAGCAAATCACCAGCGGAATTGCTGCTCCCGCCCACAAAACGTTCTCGAACGCGACATAAATGCCCCCCGCGACGGCGAGCGACAGAGCCAGAATCAGCAGCATCCCCGCCGTTGCCCCCAGGGGCAACCCGCTCTCCTCAATCAGGCGATTGAAGCTGCGGTCCAATCCCGGGGTCCAACTCGACTCCGCCGATGTTTCAATCACCCCACCGATGTACCGCCCTGAAGTCGTTGACGCCCCCCGAGAAGTCATTCGCAGCAACAGCCAGAGCAGGGCTAAGGTGACGACGGTGGCCGTCACTCCTCCCGCCACCGCCATCAAATCTGCCTCAGTCACGTCGACACCATTCCAAAAGCAACTTCAGTCTTACTGCTCAACCGCTACTTTGATCCGCCGCTTCGCAAATGTCTCTGGCGACAGTGCGATCCCAGACGCTTGGATTCGCTGCATGCATTTGGGAACGTAACCCGTCGCGTAGAATTCGCCATACGCAAAGCCGGCCTCGTCCACTCCTTGCTGCTCAAAGCCAAAAATTTCTTCCAGTTGAAATTCGTTTTGTTGCAGTCCCACAATTTCTGAAATGCGGAGCACGCGGCGCACGCCCCCCTTCAGTCGCGATAGATGCACAATTAGCTTGATCCCCGCCAGGATGTACTGCCGCATCACTTGCACGGGAAAATCGTAGCCGCTCATCCCGACCATGACTTCCAGCCGCGATAGTGCGTCCCCCACATCGTTCGCGTGAATCGTCGTCAGGGAGCCTTCGTGCCCCGTGTTCATTGCCTGCAACATATCAATCGCTTCCGGCCCGCGCACTTCACCGACGATGATTCGATCGGGGCGCATTCGTAAGCTGTTACGAACCAGGTCGCGAGTCGTCACCGAACCGGAACCTTCCGAATTCGCGGGACGCGTTTCGAGCGACACAATATGGTCGTGCTTCAATTGCAGTTCGGCCGCGTCCTCGATCGTCACTAACCGTTCTTCGGTCGGAATGAAGGCGGACAGGGCGTTGAGCATGGTCGTTTTGCCCGAACCGGTTCCGCCGGAAATCAAAAAGCTAATCCGCGCTTGAATGGCGGCATTCAAAAACGCCACCATCTCGGGGAGCATCGAATGGTTGCTCAGCAAATCATCCGTGGTCAGCGGCCGGGCGCCAAAGCGGCGAATCGAAAGAGTGGGGCCACGCAAAGCGAGCGGGGGCACGATCGCATGCACGCGGGAACCATCCGGCAAGCGGGCATCGACCATCGGGCTGGTCTCATCCACGCGCCTGCCAACCCGTGCCGCAATCCGTTGAATGATGCGGATCACGTGGGCGTCGTCTTGAAACTGCACATCAACTCGTTGCAGTCGTCCGCGACGTTCCACAAAGACTTGCTTGGCATTGTTTACCAATATATCGCTGATGTCGTGATCGGCAAGCAACGGCTCCAGCGGGCCCAGGCCGATGATTTCGGCGAGGACCGCTTCCGTCAGTGCTGCTTGAGCGGTTGCAGAAAGCTGTTTTGCCCGCCGCCGACAAAGGTCCGCCGCAAAGGGTCGCAGCTCGTCGGCCAAGACCTGGGGGTCGGCTCCTTCGAGTGATTTCCATTCCAGTGACTGCACCAACTCAGCTTGCAGAGGTATTAAGAAGGGAGCCCACTGCTCTTCTTCGGACCGCACCACATTCGCAATCATCAGGCCACCCCGATTGTCGTCTGCTGGCGGACACCTTGCCGCGAAACACGGGCAGGCCGGGTGCGGGGTGGCGGCGGGCCGGCTTTATTAATTGGCTTGCCCGGTGCTTGCAGCGCTGCCTCTTCATCCGTCCCGTCTGCGTCGTCGGCAGCAGGATCGAAATCTTCGACCTCGGTCGGAGCGACCGGTGCTTGCGAGCGCCTCGCCGCGGGAGTCAACGCCGGAGGATGATCGGCTGGATTTCCGCTCGCGGGTGGATTCGAATTCGGAGCCGGGTCAATATCCGGCACGCCGGAGTCCTGAATCACTCCGCCGTCTACCGCAAACTTCATGGTCTGCCGGCGACCCTTGCGATAGATTTCCGCCACGAACGGTTCGGGCGGTTTCGGGGGAGGAACTGGTTCGACTTCGGGGGGAAGGTTCAGAAGTTCCTCGAGCGTCAAATCACCACCATTGGCCAAAGTGCTCGCATCTTCCGGCTGACGCAGCGCCAAAGACAACTCTCCCCGTCCTTGTACCACGCGCAGCTGCATTGCCTGTTCAGGGGTCACTGCCAGCGTGACCGTATCTGGATACGCTTTCTTTTTGTCCGCTGCCGTTGGTACCGATCCCGGCGGAGCTTCGATCGCGAGAATCTGAGCCCGTTCGACGAGCAATCGTGTCACTTCCGGGATTTTTGGTTTGGTGTCTTCGTTGGGGGTCGTGCGGAAATAGATGTCCACGAGTGAGCCTGGCAACGCGCCAGTAGGAATCGCCCCTTCGGTCATTTCATTAAGTGTCACGGCCCTTAAGCCGGGCGGAATCTTTTCCGCGAGATCGGGACCTGTTCCCTCGGGATAAACGCAGTCGAGGGCGAAGGGCTGGCCGCGCTTAAGGGGCGTCTTGAGTGTTCGCCCTATCAATTGCCGGGCATCGCCGAACATTACCGGCCACTTACGCTTTGCAAATTCTTCGCGAGTCAAGGGGAAACTAACAACATCGCCGTTTCGCAGTATCCGATCCGCAGGTAAGTCCGAGCTCGCCAGTATGACAATCTGCATCGGGGGGGGCTTCGGTTTGTCAACGACAGGCTCAGGCTTAGTTTCGAGGCTTCGTTTCACGACGAATGCCACTCCCAAACCAATTAGGACTGCAAAAAAAGCAGTCAGCACGAATCCCGGCGAAACTTGCCTCAAGCGTCGAACCCTCCGATAAAATGAGGCCTCCTGCCTATGTCCATTCAACCCATCATTGTCGTTCAAAGACGCTGCGTGTCAAATTGACTTCATGCGATTCTAACATTGATTCCAATGGAAAGACCTCGGGGTGGGAAGTTGTCCGCCCCGAGGTCTCCATGGCTGCCAGTTTGAAAGCAGCAGACGACTACGAACCTTCGGCAACGAAAGCCGAGACGTCACCAATAGTGGAAGGGGTGATGGTGATGCCAGCAATGCCAGCGCCGGAGATCGCATCAACTGGGTCGCCGAGAACGTCGCTGCCATCTGCAAGGTCAACGAACTCCGAGCCAGCGGTCGATGCTACGGGGTCGTACAACGCACCACCCATCGTCCACGACTGATCGATCGAGCCGAATGCCATGGCGGTGTCGGAGAGTTCAGCCAACACGGCGTCCCTCAGCATCGCGAAGCCGGTCACCAACCCGATCACCAGGATGGTGGCGACGAGGATCAGTTCGACGGTGACCACAAAACCATTGTCATCATTCCACAACTTGCGCAAAACATTCTTCATCACAAAACTCCTCAAAAAACCTTGAAACGGATTGGATTCACCGAAATAGTGAACCATTGACACATGAAATCTGGACTTTCAACCTTTCCCCTGAGCGTCCTTGCCCTGGCGGGGGACCGTTGGTGGTCCCCACGCCCGCTTGATCTTGGTGGTCTTACCGCGATTGACTTACGCGTTAACCGTGATGGCGTACTTCAGCGACTTCGAGGTGAGGGGCTTGCCGGAGCTATCGGTCACCGCGAAGGCCAGGCTGCCTGACTTGAGCTTGGTCTTGTCCGCGATCCGGATGTAGCCCGCATCGTCGATGTAGTACGGACTGGCCAGCGGAACGAAGTTCACCTGGCCCATCTTCCCAGCGTCTGGATCAGACACGACCACCCGTCCCACCGCATCCCCAACTTCCACGCTGGACAGGTTGAAGGTGAGGGAGGTCACCGCATCGTCGTTGGTGTCCAGCAAGGTGAAGGCGGCCAGTTCATTCACATTCAACACGTTGACCGTCATCAGCTGATCGGTCACGTTACCGTTGCCGTCGTTGACCCGCACCAGCAGCTCATAGGTATCTTCGGCTTCGTAGTTCAGGGCTCCTGCCACAGGGACGGTGATCGCCCCCTTGGCCCCATCGATGGCGAACGGACCCGTGCCAGCCACGCCGTTCACACTCACAATCGAGTAGGCGAGAACGTCCTTCGTCTTGTCCGGATCGACGGCTTTCACCGCCCCGACTTTCCCTCCCGCCTTGTTGTTCTCGGCGACATAGAACTGCTGGCTCGCCGGTGCGGTAAAGACCGGAGCTTCGTTCACGTCGGTGATGTTGACCGTGATTGTGGCCTTGGCCGAGACCGGCTTGATGGCGTCGTTGCTGGCCACAAAGCCTAGCTTGACCGCCTTCACCTTCTCACGGTTCAGCTTCTCGGCATTAATCACCTTGATCTCGCCAGTCGCAGGGTCGAACGAGAAGGCGCCCAACTTGTCGATCCACACGTCGTAGTTCGAGTCATAAGTTCCGCCTGAGAGGGTCCAGCTTGCGACGTTGGTCCCCGTCAGCGTGCCGACCACCAGTCCATTTTGGGTGGCGTTGGTCGCGGTGTGCTCAGGGATCGCAACCGACCCCGCACCCTTGGCATCGAGTCCTTCCGAGAAGGTCAGGGACGGAGCTGGCAGGGCGGTCGTGCCTTGCTGAACGGTGATCATCTGCTCCGTCTTCCCGGCACCGGCAAGTGGGCCATCCGACACGCGTACCCGCAGGGTGTAGCTGCTAACGTTCGAAAAGTCCAGGGCTTCGGCCGTTGCGACCTTGATCGCTCCCTTGGCATCGATCGTGAAGATACCGCTGGGGTTTGAGACAATCGAGTAGGTCAATGTTTGCTTGGTCTTATCCGGGTCCTTTGCCACCACCGTGCCAATGACTGCGTTGGCCTTGTTGTTCCCCGGGTGCACGATCTTGCTCCCGCTCAGTATCACCGGGTTTTCGTTCAGATCATTCAGCGCGACGATCACCGTCCGCTTGGTGGTCAGCGGCACCGACTTCGGCTCGCCAGCGATCGCAGTATCCTTCGCCGCAAACACCAACTTGAAGGACTTGGCCAGCTCGTAGCTCAACTTCGAGGACTGAGCCACACTGATTTCACCCGTGGTCGGATTGTAGTTAAACGCTCCCGTGGCATCGGTCCAAACCGTGCCATCGAACGTCCCCCCGACCAGGCTGTGCGACAGCGTGGTCCCGGCGTCTGGGTCGGTGAAACCGAGCGTCCCGACCAAGTCGCCGAACGTATTGCCGAGCCTGTCCTCGTTGATCGCGATCGTGGTAATCCCCTTGGTAAACGTTCCACCATCTCCCCCGGTCACCGTGGCCCCAGGCGTCAGGGTCCAAACGGTCGGTTCGTTCACGTTGCGGACCTTGACCGTCACATCGATGGTCTTAAAGACGTTGGCATCCGCCAGGTCTTCCACCTTCACCTGGAAGGTATAAGTGCTCTTCGCTTCATAGTTCAAGGCACCGGCGTTGGTCACCGTAATCCCCCCCTTGCCGTCGATGGCAAAGGGTGCTGCATCCGCACCGCTCAACGCAAATTTGAACTTCTGACCCGCGTACGAGGCCTTTGGAACCACCGCCCCCACCTTCGCCAGAGCCTTGTTGTTCTCGAAGATCGCAAAGGCCGTATCCCCAATCACCGGTGCCGTGCGAACCACTGGCGTGTTACCGTCCAACGTCACCGTCACCGTTGCCTCCGCAGAAGCCGGCGACGTGTCGTCATCGGTCACCCGAACCAGCAAGGCCATGTCTACATCCTTCGTGGTCTTGTCGATCACCGCCAGCTTCTTGGCGTCCGCGACCTTGATCTCGCCCGTGGTTGGATCGATGTAGAACGCTCCGTTCGCACTGGTTTGACGGGCTTCCCCGTTCACCACAAACGCGTAGCTCAGCGTCTGACCGGCATCCGCATCGCTGGCCACTACCGTTCCCGCCACCGCTCCGTTCAGCGACTTCGCATTCATCGTGAACGTCTGTGGCAGAATCACCGGAATGTTGTTCTGCCCCACCTCCACCACGTCGTTCAGGTTGATCGTGATCAGGGTCGGGGTGCTGTTCAGAGTCCCCAGGCCATTATCCATCGCGACCACTTCCAACGTGTAGCTCGGAGTCGTCTCGAAGTCGAGCACGGCCCCCGTCGCCACGGTAATCTGGCCGTTGCTCGCCACGTTGAACAAGCCAACTCCTGTTCCATTACCCGTCAGCCCAAAGGTCAGCGTCTGACCGGCATCCGGATCGGAACCCAGAATCGTCCCCACCACCGTCCCTGCCGCAGAATTCTCATCCACGGTGAAG
>JBGSNR010000031.1:0-9544 GCA_041739545.1 Pirellulaceae bacterium
GACCGATATACCAAGAGCTGTTTGTCATCGTCGAGCCGTACGCCACACTCTCGTTGAGCGAGGCTATCTCGACATTACCCGGAGGACCATTCCTCAACCACTTCCAACCGTAAAGTGCGCAGGGAATACGTGAGGAGCACATGTACCCGTTGTCCGTAATCTTTGCAACACTGTGCAACTTGCCTCAGGCGTTTTGCTCCGGCCTTGTCGATGGTAGAAACATCGTAAACGATCAAAAGTTTCATGATGAGCTGAAGGGGAATGTTGCGGAATCACTTAGGAATGAATGGCACATAATCGTTTAGGTCACCGCGAATATGCCTCGCAAATATGCGAGCCTGTAAGAATGGAATGCGACCGAGTGTAGCCTTTTGTTCCAGATGCGGGTGAGTCACTTCCTCGCGTTTGCGCTTCTGGTACTCAGCCAATATCAAGCGGCGAGTTCCATCGCGCATTTCCACTGCACCGCCATCCCTAATTATGAAACCGTCTGGTTTAACTTGTTGGCGATTGACGAGGGTTAATGCAAGCCGATCAGCAAGGAGTGGGCGAAATTCTTCCATCAAGTCGAGTGCCAAACCCGGTCGCCCGGGTCGATCGACGTGTAGAAAGCCGACATTGGGATCTAGCCCCGCAGCGGTAGCGGCGGCAACGCAATCTTGGAGCAGAAGCCCGTACAGGAACGAAAGCAACGAGTTCATCGGATCTAAAGGTGGACGGCGGGAGCGTCCCCGCGGTGAGAAAACGGCACGTTCTTGTCGGACCATCGTCGAGAATACCTCGAAATAACTACGAGCCGCATCTCCTTCATGGCCGCGGACAGCTTGCACATCGGCCGTCAGAGGAAGCTTAAGGATCGTCTCGGCCATCAGCGATGCGGCAGACTGCAACTGGTTCTGATCGGCCGAGACGTTGCTTTCTCGCGAGGCCCGCAAGAGAAGGTTTCTACAGTTATGGACCTTACCAGCAACGATTGAGGAAGCGATGCGGCAGATGGCGACTGGATCGTCGGCTCTGCGGAACTGTTCCCGGCGAAGCAGGACATTGCCGGAAAACGGGGCATCGACCCGCGCTCGGAGACGACCTGAGTCGGTGAGGTAGTTGACGGCGACGCCCTGTTCAGCACAAAGTGCCATTAGTGAGGGTGTCACATGGACGCCGCCGAAAACGGCAATCGACTCTAGTTGATGAATCGGTATCGCCAGCCTCTTCTTACGCTCGACGAGAACTTCGACCGTCAAATGATCCCGGCGGAGCACCGAACCGCGGGTGACGACGTAAAGGGTGTTCAGCAGCACTTCCATCAGACAACTCCTGAGAAATGCGCTAATCCTCGTGGATTTGAAACAGCGTAGCCGCCGCTCGCTCGTAGGATTTCGGGGCCGCAATCAGTTCGGGCAAGCAAATATCATGAAGCGAACACTGAACGCACTTCCGGTGCAATATGGGCGGGGGCGTAGTGGAGGTTGCCAACAGCTCATGCAACCGGGTTGCGGTCTTTGCGGTTTGCTCACGTAATATGGAATCAAATTCAACTTCGCAGCGCCGTTTTGACTTCACATGGTAGATCGCCCCACGTGGGATCGTAACGCCAAGCATCTCCTCTAAACATATCGCTTGGGCACAGAGCTGCACCTCATTGTTGTCCCATCTGCGTCGCTTCCCTCGTTTGTACTCAACGAGGTACGGAGTTTCAGGCGATTCTTCGTCGGCGCGATGAAACTCAACCATGTCCGCCACGCCGACGACTCGCAAACTGTGACTAACCAATCGCAGGCCGCGCACAGTACGACTCCCCCCCTCCTCCGCATCCCGTGCCTGGTGGACGCGACGATGATCAAGCGATCCCCCTGTCGTATGCATATTCTCAATCCAGACCCCCTCCAGCCGATGCAGGGCACATCGACGAGGACAGAAGAGGTAGTCATTCAGGGCGGAGAGTGGTGGATAGTCTTGGTCGAGTTCCATGATACAAGCTCCTAACTCAAACAACGAATCCAGCATATCCCCCATCGACTAACGGTAGTACACCAGCCATGTAGCCCAAGAATCGGTCGTACGGCAGTATCCACTTTCGCAGGTCGTCGTAGCCTCGTACTCTTTCAAGTCGCTCAAGCCCGAATTCCTGTTCTTTGCTGTGCCAGATTTGGACGGAAGCAGATTGCAACTCAGCGCGTGTGATCTTTTCGTAAGCTTCCAACCGCGCGATCAACCCCCTATCGACTACGGCGGTCACGGTATCACTTTCGATGACTCGGAAGAGTTTCTCGACTGTCGGAAAGTCTGCATTTCGCTCGGCGATGTCAATCTGTATCTTCTTCTTCGGCATCCCTTCTTGTGTGATTTCACGACGCAGAGCCTCTGTGCAGAAGTCTACCGAGACTTTGTCTTCAACGAACAGTTCACCCAAGACTCGCGAGGACGCTTCAAACGCCGGATGGGGCCGGAGTAAGTGGTCGTGCCGGAGTTGAATGTCCCACACGTCAGCCTGCTCGTACTCGTTGGAGCGATTTACCCGACCGGATGTCTGCAACAGGCTTGTCAGTCCGCACCGTTCGCGAATGCCGGTGCGGAATGACAGGTCAACGCCCGCTTCAACACACGATGTGGCGACTAGCGTCCAATCCCGATCGTTGGGTTGCCGTAGCCGCAGCTTGACCAAATCCAACGTTGCCTGGCGGTCACTAGGTATCAGGGCTGTCGAAAGATGTTGGACGTGGTTGCCACCAAACTCCTTCGACATGTGCCGCGCGATGGCGGCGGCGGATTGCACGGTATTGACGATCAGCAGTCGTGGACCTTCAGTCTTCTTCACGAACTTCGCTAGTCCCTCTAAGTCCAGCGTCTCGGACCGGCTCCGGAATTTCACCCGACGATGCTCATGATCGACTGAGCTGTCACGTACGGCATCAGGTACAAGTGGTGGCAGTGTGGCTGGTGGATCGACGAAGTCTGGCAGTTCCCAAAAGCGATGCAGTGAACCTGAGCCGAGCACGATATGGCAACTCCATTCGCGCTCGAGTTCTCGCAACCACTTCCAAGCTTGCGGCCAAAGATGAGCGGGTAAAGCCGTATGAGCTTCATCGATGAAGATCGCAGAGCCAGCCACTTGATGGAGCTTGCGAACCGAGGCTGGGCAGCGCGCCGCTAACGTCTCGAAAAACTGCACAGCCGTCGTCACTACAATAGGGGCATGCCACAGGAACGAGTATTGCCGGGTAACGGGATCATCGAACTCGGCCCTGTGATGATGCGCAACGACGATGTCATCGGCGGCCTCGTCGGTGTGAACCAACGCCTTGCGGTACACGGCGACTGACTGGTCGATGATGTTCGTGAACGGCAAAACGACGAAGACACGTCGCAACCTCTTGGCCACTGCGGCTTTCAAGAGATGAGCCATGATGGCCGTCGTCTTGCCCGAACCAACGGGACTGTCACACGACAACAAGCCAGGCGAACAACCGGCCCCGCGGCACTGGCGGTAGACGTCCGTTCGCAATTGAGTCCGTTTGTCGTTTCGGTAACGACTAAGTTCCGCAACATGTTCGTCGAGCAACTTCAAACGCCGCTCAGGGACCAACAATGCCGGCGTATGATCGACAACCGGATCCCGATAGTGCCGAGCAGTATCGGAATGATCTGCATCAACAAGACACGATAACGCCAATCGCAAAAGTGTCGACGGCGCAGCCAATCTAAAATCGAGTTGTGTGGCCGCCGGAAGGTTCGCTACGCATGACTGGTGCCGCCGCCGGTACTCGCTCAAAAGCCGATTGGTCAGCTCTCGGAGCGGAGTCCCGTCGGAAATTGGTTCAGTATCTCGTAAGATATTTCCCGCGCCTTTGGTTCCCTCTTCGGCGACGGTCGGCAAACCAATGTGATGTGCAAACACGACCAGCGCCGCTGTGGTGCGAACCGAGTTCGGCGAGCCGTCAAGCAGATGTGCCACGCCAGCATCGACATGATTCAGCATCTTGCCACGATTGGAGCGAAGCACTTCCTGGTTGATCGCGTCGAGCTTCCCTAGATCGTGGAATTCCGCCGCCAGTCTGACGGCTGCTCGTAACAAGTCGCCGTACTTCGCCGAGAACTCAGCAGCACGATTAGCGTTGCCCATCGCATTGCCAACGACGTTCTCAATATGGTCCCGGTAATCCTGCACCGGGATACCACGATCTCGCCTCGCGCTGTGAGCCAAATAGTTCATGCCAAGTCCATGAGGTCACGCACAGAGCTAACCTTTTCCCTCAGTTCGTCCGGCAACGCTGTGGGGACGTCGTAATCATCCCATGACTTCGATGGTTGGTCGGCGTCGTGCTGCTTCTTTGGCGTGAGCGCCGCGATCAACGCGAAGTCAGAGCATGAACCCAAGACGCTCCT
This sequence comes from Pirellulaceae bacterium, assembly GCA_041739545.1. Lineage (GTDB taxonomy): Bacteria > Planctomycetota > Planctomycetia > Pirellulales > Pirellulaceae > JBGSNR01. Next base: position 4,384 of record JBGSNR010000031.1, read on the forward strand.
ATGCTCGATGTACCATGCGTGACGGACCTCAACCATTGGCCGCGAGTGCGACCGAGTGTGTGGATACGCGAATGGAATCACTTTGAGGAGCACGTCGATATCTTGCTTGGTGCAGCCCGACTTCTGCGCTGCGCTGGGGTTCACGAAGAACGGCATCCAGTACACGCCATGCGGAACGAACCGATAACCCATTGGAGCCATTCCCCGATCCTTGCCTTCTTGAACTCCGGATTTGCTCGTGTTGGTGTGGCGGCTGATGTCGATGGGGGCGACCGATAATCCCAAACCAAACTGCACCACACCGGTCTTGATCTTGTCGGACCCACCCTCTTCAAGAAATGTGTTTCCGAAAATGCGGCCATCCCAATACTTGTCACGAAAGGTGCCGTTTTCCAGTTCTGCATTGATCACCTTTCGGTCGCGACCGCGAGACTCAAGGATCGCGAATCGCTCCGGGGCAAGATTCATCCCCTTGCTGGTCTCTTTCCAAACGTCGCCGTCTTGATTCTCAATCAAGTCGCGGACTTTGCGTTTGAATGATACGGGTGAAATTTCGCCCTTGCCGTCAGGACGCGGCCGCGGATCGCTCTCACGATCCGGGTCGCCGTTCGGGTTTGAGTTGATGACTTCGATGATGAGCAAACCGGTTGCTCGGACGATTGTGTCGGTTGGTGACGCATTCATACGGTAGCTCCTTCAGAAGCGGGTGACTTGGGTTCTGAGTCTTTGTCTTTCTCGGATCGCGCGAGATAGCCCAGCAACATCTCGGCTTTCTCGGCATCGCCGCAGGAGTGTGGCAATTCGATGTCTTTCAGCTCTGCGGACACGCGGCCAAGTTCGCCTAGAAAATACTTCGCTAGCCGAACATCATCGCCTCCCTGGACCGTCCGTGCCCACGCTTGGTACGGCAGGATTCGTTGCGACAGCATGGCAACGGCCTTTGTCGGCTGTTCCAGTGCCGCGGACATCAGAGCGTTGCCGACGAGTTGTGGCGGCACCTGTCCCTTGCGAACTCCTTGGCAGTATTGGAGGTGCAGTTGGTCGGCCAGACTCAACAGACGACCGACCAGAAATGGTGGACCTTTCATATAGTCTCCCTTCAAGCGGCCGAGTTTGGCCAAAAGCAAACCAAAGATGCTGGGAAGAAACTTTGCCTGTTGCTGAATGAGCTTTCGAGCAGACTTGGCATCGTGAACAAGGCCCTGTCGATGCGCCTGACCCAACGCCAACACAAGGCTCAACGAGTTCGTGATGAGCGTCCGAATGGCTCGCGTCGCGATGGCCTTCAACACAATTCCGTCTTCAAGCAACAGGCCCAAGCCGTCACCTATTCCAAACCCCGGAACCTGCTCGGCATGAGTTCCCGCTCGTTCCCACGCGGTGTTCAGACAACTCACGACTTCGGCCGGGTACGGGATGAACGGCTCAGACCAGATCGGCTTGTCACCTTTATTCGCACCGAACTGTCGAATCAAAAGCGATGGCACATTTCTGCCGCATGCCATCCATTCGTTCGCACTCGTCAGTAACCGCTCGACCGAGTACCGACCGCTGCTTAGCACCTTAGTCCGGAATCCATCTGGCTTGGTCAGCACGAATACTCGAACTTCCGTGGTGGGCGAATCGTGTGGTTGCTTACGAACCAACTCCGTCAGACTGGCTGTGACACGCCGCGCACACTGCTCGAACTTTGCTCCGTCAGGATCACTGTCGGCTTCCAGGCCAACGATTAGTCCCGCCAGTTCCGGTGCAACTTCGGGCTTCTGTGACGGATAAGCAAACAACACTCCATTGACGCCGCTCAACGACGACACATCGCACCATGTTTTCTCACGGCGGTCTGGATGCCCAATCCATTCGAGGGCGTTCTTCATGTCCTGACGGCTCACCTGACCAACGCGGCACGACTGAGAATCCGCAAAGCCATACCGCCGCTGACACGGTGATTCGCTCGACATCGCTCGTAGCTTAACATCGCCCAGCCTAGGCAGCCGAACAGACGGAAAGCTCTCGTCGAGTCGAATTGCCCGCTTGGCAAAGGCGTCGGCCTGCTCGTTCTGGCTATCCGACGTCGTTTGCTCGAACGGTTCGTATACGGCCTGAAATCGCGAGTTCATCCAAACTTGGACACGTTCATGATTTGCCGGGTAGGGGAACGCGGATCGATCCGCGAGTTCCGCAATCAACGACCACCTCTTTGGATCTTTGCCGCTATGAAAGAAGAGTGCGTCGAACCAATTCGCAGCCAAGTTGGGCTGACCGATGATCTTGTCGGCGAGCGCTGAGGCAAGCTGAGCCTGAAGGCTTTCCGCAGTCAGCTTTCCAGCCCGCACAATCAGTTCAGAAATCGCACGGAAGTCTTCGGATGGCTCACCTAATGCTCGGCCGACTTCATTGGCCAGCGTCGTTAGACACTTCGTGATTCGAGCCTGTTCTTTCTTCACCCATAATGAGGTTGAAGTGCCTATTAGTGAATCCAGACTGTGTTTGATCTCGTCGGATGTCGGTGGTGATTTCGATGTGATGGCCTTGCGCAGTTCGACGGCTCGCTCCGCAATCTTTTTGGGGTTCTTTCCCGTTGGCTCGTAAAGAGGCAGCACGTTAAACGCAGGAAACGACGTGCCGGCCGCGACTTCCCACTTCCGAATCAACGCGAGCCGTTCGCGATCTGTCACTGGTTCTAGGTCCACAACCTGACCCAGAGAATCGAGCAGGAGAAAAAACGTCGCCGACCCTTTTGGGCACGTCTTGAAGTGCATGTGCCACGACGCCATCACGACATCGACGGCCTTCAAGCTTTGGGCGAGTTCGTGAAGTTCATTGAGCATAGTCGAGCACGCCTTTCTCAATTTTCACGTTTTGTCGAAACGTCGGCTGCCAAGTGCCGAACTTTCCGTTCGGGAACACCTGCCACAACATGCTTGGGATCACGGTGCTGACGTCCGTGCAAACACGCGTCTCTTCACGGATCGGCCCCACGTAATCGGGAACGAATTCCTTCCAACCCAAGAACGGAATCGTATGGCATTGCCCGTTCCGCAAACGTCGCTCAAACATCTCTTGGTAAGCATGTGCTCCGTTTCTCGCAATTGACTGTTGGAGCTTGGCCGCATCAGACAGTCGTCGGTCCGCAGTCTCATCGACTGCAACCACGCCGTAGACTCGATAGCAGACGTTGATCAAAACCGTGGCCAACAGTTGGTAACTGCTGCCCGTTTTCCGACTGTCACTCTTTCGCAACGGCCCGCCGTAGTTAGTCGAGTACGCGTGGAAGACAAGCGGAGCACAGATCTCAACGCGCGTGGGCACGACTTCAGCAGATTTAATCCAGACGACGGACTCGAAGATGCCTTTGACCGCTGCGAACGACGGCGCTGGGTAGCTGACCGGGGCATCTCCGGTATCGGGACGAGTCCACATCGCGGTGGGGCCCGAAATTTCAGCTTGTACGGAATACGTCTTCATTTCTCGTCCAATGTTCTAAACAATGCGCGAACTTGGGACTTGTAACCCAAGACGACGTCTGCGGAAATAGCATGGCGATTATCCACCTAGAAATCGGCCACTTCGACAAAAGCTGCGATGAAAAATAGTTGGGATAATTGCACTCCCAATCGTTAATTTGTGCCTGGTACCTCTGTGTAACCCTCTTCGTCTTAAACGGGCTTGGCGGTCTTTAGTGAGATTGGCATCGTCTAAGCCAACAACGCCGCCTACTCCACCCGAAGTTGGAAACAGAACTAGTTGAACTGCAGTCTATCCGCGAATTTTCCCTACCTCATGGCTACTACTTATAGGGGTTGGCATGCTCACTTGCAATCAGCGGAACAAGTTGGGCAAATTTACTCAACGAGATTGAATCAGCGATCCCAATCGCTTCCCGTGCCCGCAGTAGCAGACCGAAGCAGTTCCGAAATTGTCGTAATGCACCCAAATCCGATCGATCATCTTCCAGTAATTGCTGACGAAGCATGCATGTTTTAATTTCTGCTTCCCGCGTTCCGCTCCGAGCTTACCTAGCAAAGCGCCATCGGCGTGCGCGACGGACGATTGCGCCGAACCGGCTGAAGCAAAGATACCAACCGAGTGGGACAAACCACGTCCAACGTGACGAATGTACACGTAGCCATTTAAAGGAAAGGCGGCGTCACCGCTCTCAGTGGACGTCGCTGGCGGAGCTCGCGCGGACTGGGGCGTTTGCCCGGCGGTCTTGCCTTCATCACCGGCAGGCAAGTCAGCTAAATCCAAGATCCTACGCAGGGCGGAGAGTGGCGTGCTGATCTCTGCCGGGCACGGTTCTGGGCAGCCAAATAGACGGCAATTGTTCCCGAAGAAAAGAAAAAACGAAAAATCGTCATTTTTCTTTTCGTTCTCGGCTCGGAAAAGCGTTTAGTACTTTGCCTGCTTGTCATCGGTACAGCAATCAGGACCAAACTCGCACCTTAAACGCTGACTGTCGGTGGCACTTTGCCCTTCCTCCGCGGAGACTTGACGATGGATGTTGATTTCCAAGTACTTGCCGATCGCTTCCCGGGCAGCATCCTGTTCCCAGAGGTCAATCGACCCTTCCGAGCGGGGATCGAGCCGTTGACTCACGTGCAGCAGGTGGCGGATCTGCCGAGTCGACTGCTCTTCGGCGACCTGGTGTCTGACAGCTTTCAAAAAACCAAGGACGGCTGGTCGGTCGAATATCGGGATCAAAAAGGGAACGGCGTCGACCTGAAGGTCGACAAGCAGATGTTTGAACTGCACCCGTTCTTCCTGGGCACAGAACTGCATTGTTTCGGTCGTGCCGACCAACCTGCAGCGCTCGGCCGGCACCTGAGCTTGGGTGGCGGGCGGGTCTGGGGGCAGGCGCTGCAGAAGAAGTTCGAAGCAGAGTACCCGTTGCATGTCATCCCTGCCGCCGACGGTCAGCTGTCGGCCTGCATGCTCCCGGACGGCTGGCTCTGGACGATCCTGGTCCCAGTAAGAGCGAGCCGGTTGAATAATATCCTGTACCTGCACAACCTACTGGCGAAGCTCCCCGAGTTCTCCGGTTCGTTTCGGGGTTCCGTGCGACTTCAGCCTGGCACGGTGGAGTATTTCGAGGGAGGCAGCCTGGAACTACCCGAGGATTGCCAAAAACTGCTGATTCGCCAACTCGAACTTCTGGAAACTC
>JBGSNR010000050.1:0-26436 GCA_041739545.1 Pirellulaceae bacterium
AAGACGATGAAGAAGACGATGAAGAAGACGATGAAGAAGACGATGAAGAAGACGATGAAGAAGACGATGAAGAAGACGATGAAGAAGACGATGAAGAAGACGATGAAGAAGACGATGAAGAAGACGATGAAGAAGAAGATAGCTCTGCAAAATAATGGTTGCGCTCAATCTTCGAGATTGTTTTCGAAACAGCTTCGCAAGCTTGAGAATCAGGTTGGCAGTGATGCACCCCGCCCACTATTTCTTCTGGGCAGGTTCAAGCTGCGGATCATCTAGATCGAGTCGATAGAGGATTTGGTTGTAATCGTAGCGGGGCGTTTTCTCGGGATGATCCGCGAATTCCGCGGTGTAGGTTCCTTCGAAGAGCATAATCGGCGAATCGGCCGGTGTGAACTCGGGATGGAGCCGCGGATTGTAGAACGTGTAGTTGTCGTGCGTGAGCACTTTGACTGCCGGCCCCCACGGTCCCGTTGGTTCATCGGCCTCGGCATACCATAGTTCGCCAAACGGAGAGGGTTTGCCAAACGCCTCCATAAAGACCGTCACCCATCGCTTGCGAAATTTATTCCAAGCGATGGAACCCGTGTGCGGCTTTACCTCGCGTGAACCATCGGCCGCCTGGACCTTGTCTTGTGGCTTGAGCTCTTGCCAACTCTGCGGATCTTGCCAGTCCGCGAAAGTTGCCCGGCACTTCAGCTTGGGAAAAGGATCACCAAACAGCAGCCATTTCTGACCTGCTTCGTCTGCGATTTCGATGGGATGACCAAGCGGGATGGGAGGCTGCTTAGGTGACTCCGTGGATTTACTCCACACAATCTTCAAGCGCTCGAACTGCAGTTTCTCTTCATTCCACACACACAGGCCAGCCTCGTAGGCCTCGAGGTAATTGCGAATTTTGGTGTAAGTGGCAACGAGTCTAGTTTTGCCAGCATCGTCAGGGACGCTGGCAAACCCGCCTAGCCAGGTCGGGCCGGTGCCGGGCATTTCAGCGATCTGTCGGATCTCGCCTTTTTCGTTGCGGAAATAGTCAAGGTGAAGTTTTAGCGGCGGCTCAAACTTATCCAGTGGCTGCACTTCTGTTGTGGCACCCGTCATGTGAAAAATGCCCAGAGGATATCTCGTCAAACTTGTATCCCCCCAAGACCAAAACAGCCGTCCGTTGTGCACCACGTTCTGCACGCTGTCTTGTCCCACCAGGCCTGATTCCTTCCAGTCTTGATGCTCGCCAAAGCGCTGACTTTCCGCGAAAATCCCCGCGCCTGTTATTCGGCCTAGTCGCCGGGCAATGTTGCTTCGCTGAACTTCGATACGAATCGTTTTGCCGGGTTCCGGCTTAATTCTTCGACCGCGACTGCCAAAGCCGTCTGCTGGGACACCATAGCCGTGACCGCGGACATTGAGCCAAACTTCTTTCCCCATCAATTCAGTTGCGTCAAAGGCAATCACTCCGGCGTTGTCCGTGACGAAGCGAAGATGATTGGTCGTCGAAAGTTCCAGCAGCGGTACGGGCCAGCCCGTTTTTTCCTCGACGACTTCAATGCGACAAAGGGGCTGCGGCTCGGCGGCACTGGCGACGCACGGGGCCGTTAATGCGCGCCAGATAAGGACCATCGCCGCCAGGATAAATTTCAGAGGTTTAGCTGGTTTCATCACAAATCCTTGACCTTATCCCAGAGTTTTATGCAAGCTTGCGCGAGTTCGGTTTCGCTGCCTGAATTGTTAAGGATGATATTGGCAGCCGCACGCTTCTTTTCCACGCTCCACTGTGCCGCTTCCCGCCGCTTGAACTCCTCAGCGTCCCAATATCGCGTCGCAAGAGCCCGCGCTTGTCGCACCTCTGCGGGAGTGTCGACGAAGATAATCATGTCACAGAAGTCCCCCCAGCCTGTCTCCAGCAGCAACGCTGCATCAATGATGACCAAAGGAACCTCTGCTGCTGATGCGGCATTCATCTGCTCGCGAATTTCTTTGCGGATGTGCGGATGCGTTTTGGACTCCAGAAAATGAAGTTCGTCGGGATGACGAGTGTCAAAGACGATTTTGGCAACTGCCGAGCGATTGATCTCGCCAGCAGCATTCAAGATGCTTTCGCCCCAACGACCAACTAATGCTGTTTTAACGGCTGGAATTTCCAGCGTCTGATGCCCCAGGCGATCCCCATCGATGCGAATGGTGCCGGGCACATGCTCGGCCAGCAGTCGAGCCGCTGCCGACTTTCCGCTAGCCACGCCCCCAACCAGGCCCAATGTAATCATGATTCTTGCCGCGAGAGGAAGTGCTCAACTGCACAGCTTTAGTTTAAACCACCAGCAGGCCGAATGTGGTGCGATTCGCTAGCACGACCTTGGCCTTTGTCCCCCCGTGCGATTCAGGTATAGTTCGCCGGCTGAAGAGGGCTCAGGATGGGAAAGGAACGTGCAATGACGAACGGAAGTAATTGGTGGCGGGCTTTGATCGCGATCGTCGTGGTAATCGCGTTGCCGGCCTTGGCATTGCCCAAAGTAAACACAGCCATCAACGACTGGCTCTATGGCGACGCCAAGCAAGTGGTGCCTCAGATGCCGGAATTGAAGATGCAGTCTGACGAAACGACCAGCGGTGACGATGATCATGCAGAGCAGGATCAAGCCATTGCCCGCTTGGACTTTCAGGATGACGTGGCAGGTGGCGGAGAACGCCAGCAGGACATACGTTCGCTCAGTTTCCAGGAAGATCGCAGTGAACGGAAGATTGGTCACGAGGCTGAACCGGAACGCGACAACGCTGCATCGCAAATCTCTGCCCCACCATTGCTACCTGCCATCGCACCGCTCAATCAGCCACTTTCCCGTCCTGCGGACAGTCTGGCTCGAGTGCGAGATATCAAGGACCAGCTTGCCACTTGGGGAGCGGAGTACATCCTGCTTGAAACTCTCGATCAGGGGCAAAAATTTCGCTTCTGCTGCCTGATGGCCGACGGGCAGGATCAGCAGGTAACATTTCCTTTCGAGGCCACGGCTCCCGATGCCGCGGTTGCTGCCGAATCGGTTCTTTCTGCGGTGCAGTCCTGGCGCAAGCAGCAGGGACTGTCGCAGTGACTTAACTTTAAGTATTTCACGTTTTTTTAGCCGCCGTCCGCCGCATGCATCGTTCTCCCCCTTCGGTGCTACACGCGCTCCACAGCCAATGCGGCCGGGCTCAACTTCCGGCCCCTTGGACTTCCGCGCCCAGTGCCTGGCGGGCGTCAATTCCGGCCTCTAGCAGCGCTTCTCTATACGGGTTGGCCGGGGAGGATGCCGATGCGGATGTTAAGCTCCGTCGTTTGGAGGCGGTTCTGCTGATCTCACGCGAGCCGATGAATAGTCGTAAAGCGAGCCAGTTTGCAGGGCTGGCTGATGGGACGGAAGCGCGGACGCTTATCAAGAAATTGAATCGCTGGTACGATAAAGTGGGCAGGGCCTTCCGCGTCGAGGAAGTCGCAGGAGGCTTTCAGATGCGTACACGTCCGCAGTTTGCCCCTTGGGTTCGGCGATTGGGGACGGCAGTACCAGAGGTTCGACTTTCGCCACCCGCCCTGGAAACCTTGGCGGTTGTCGCTTATCGTCAACCTGTGCCGCGAGCGGATATCGAAGCCATTCGCGGCGTGAATTCGGGCGAGATTCTGCGATTGCTTCTCGAACGAGATCTGATCCGTGTTGCGGGGCGAAGTGAAGAACTGGGGCGCCCGTTTTTGTATGCGACCACCCGCAAGTTTTTGGAAGTTTTTGGTTTAGCGAATTTAGACGACCTTCCTCGTCGAAATGACTTCAATTTCCCGCCTGAAATCCCTCAAAACACCTCCCCCCCTCTTCACAATTTAAGCATTACCGGCTACACAACCGATACTGATGCACGACACACGCTTAAGGAGACTGACGTGACCGTAACAACTTCGGCAGACCTGCTTTCGGAAGAGAAGCAGCGCGAAGAGCTGTGGCAGCAGGGAATCCTTCCCCAGCCTCGTCTGGAAGATGAAGAAGACGACTTCGATGATGAAGACGAGGATGATGACGACGACGACCTCGACGACGATGAGGAAGATGATCTCGACGATGACGAGGACGAAGAAGATCTAGACGATGTCGACGAAGATTTTGATGACGATTGGGAAGAAGTCGACGACGAAGAGCTGGACGAAGACGAAGAAGATGAGGAAGATGATTTGGAAGAAGATGACGAAGATTGGGATGATGACGAGGAAGAAGACGAAGAAGAAGATGAAGATTGGGAGTAGTTTCATCCCGTCGTTAGCATGACCGTGTCACGTCACAGCCCCGCTTTCCAAGTGGGGCTTTTTGTTGCGCGTAGAATCGAAGCAAATCCCTCGCGGAATAAGCCGACGCGAACACGGCGGTGCTTACTTTTGCACCTTTTCCCACTGCTTCTCCAACCTCTTCGCAGAGACCGGTTGCGAAGTACCCAATTCCTGCGCGAACAGCGAGATGCGAAACTCCTCCAGCATCCAGCGATACTGTGTCAATTCCGCATCCACAATCTGACGCGTTTGATTCGCGGCCAAGCGTTCTCGCCAGAGCTTTAAGAACGGCTCAAGCTGCTTGAGTTGAGTCAGGTCGCGCGGCAAACCTCCGGACAACTTTTGCAAACGCTGATGGATGCCTTGAAGATAACGGGGCAAATGTTCGAACCAGGCGGTCGGTGTAGTCGTTAGAAATCCCGTCGGTGTTAAGTCTGCGAGCTGCTGCCGGATGTCGGTGAGAGAAGTTGCCCAGTTCACAGGATGCTTCGCATCAAGGGCGGTCCGAACGCGCTGGAAGTTCTCGCATATGGGTTTCAGAACTCGGATCAGTTCCGCCGTAGCCGGTGCGATTTCCCGGCGAACGTCCTTCCGCAGGAGTTCGAATTCTTCGGCACTGCGCGTTTCCCGGTAGCCTGCTCCCTTCCAAGCCAAACCTGCAAGGCGATCCAATACTTGCGCGTCAAACGATCGTTCTGTGCACCACGGGGATGCAAACAGGGCGAGCTGATCTTTGCCAGGCAGCCAATCGACTTGGGATTTCAATTCCCGCCGTTCGTGCAAGACTAGTAAGCGCAACAGGCCCGCTTGCGTGCGCCGCTGAGCTTCCTCGGCTGAATCCACGAGCCGCAGCCCCGCAGTTTCGCCTTGGTCGACAATCGCTACATATTTCACGATACGGTGCGGCTTCGCGGGGATCTCAATTTCACTCGGAAGCGTTCCAAAATCCCACTTGGTAACACTGTCGCGATGCCATTGCCTGGGCATATCCGGCAGAGGTGCGGCCTCCGCCTGCGTCCCCAGTTCCGTCCACAATTGCGGCAGATCACGCCCTTCCGCGACGGGCTTCCCGCGGTGATCGACCACTCTGACATTCATCTGAAAATGCAGAGGGATGCGACTCGTATCGAAGGCATCCGGCGTGATTGATTCACCCGCCAGCTGTGATAGAGCATTGGCTACCGCGGGAAGAAATTCACCTGAGCCGAACGTGAGCGAGTCTGCCGCCCGTCGTGCCATTTCTGGAACCGGCATGAGGAGCCGACGTTGTGCTTTTGGCAATACGCGGATCAGGGCCTCGATCTTATCGGCAAGGAGACCTGGTATAAGCCAGCCAAGACGTTCAGCGGATAACTGCCGCACGCCTGCCTGAGGCACCGTGAGCGTAATGCCGTCCCGTTCATCACCGGGCTCGAAGTGATAATCGAGTCGCCACTTTGATCGACCAATTTCAATCTGGTCGGGAAAGGCATCTTGTTCGACATCGCTGGCTTCCGGAAGAACATCGGCCAGTTGCATGCACAGAACCCGTGGATCGGTCCGCTCTGCCTGCTGCCTCCATTTTTCGAAGCGAGGTGTATCAAAAACATCCGCCGGGACTCGGCGGTGATAAAACTGAACGAGCCGATCTTCGTCGATTAGCCAATCACGGCGACGCGTCTTGGCACCCAGACTGGCAATTTCATCGAGCAACTTTTGGTTTTCCCGAAGAAAATGCCCGCGCGTGCGGAGCGTGCCATTCACTAATCCCTCACGGATGAGCAAGTCGCGTGAGAACTTGGGATCAATGTGTCCGTATTTCACTCGCCGTTTGGGAACTATGGTCAGGCCGAAAAGAGAGACCTTTTCGAACGCCATCGCCGCCCCTGCCTGCTCATTCCAGTGTGGCTCGCTATAGCTACGATTAACCAAATGGGCAGCCAGCGGTTCGAGCCAATCCGGATCGATGCGCGCGGCCACCCGCGCATATCGTCTGGTCGTCTCCAAGAGTTCAGCCGCCACGATCCACTTGGGCTTTTCGGCAAAGATTCCCGATCCGGGCCACAGGGCGGTACGCTGGTTATTCGCCGCCTGATAATCGGTGTCGGCCCGCATCGCGATATTGGAAAGAAGTCCAGCCAGGATCGCCCGATGGAGCGCGGCATACTCGGTGGGTGGAACGAGATTATCGCCGGGAAAATCTCCTGCGGAAATGAAGCGCCGTTTGCCCGCCTTCATCCCCGCCTGCGTCGCAACCTCCAAAAGTTGACGATGCAGATCATGCCACTCATGCATGCGAACATCCGACAGAAAATTTTGTCGGCAGGCCTTACGCAATTGATTTCGGGACAGCGTCTGCTTCAATCTTTGATAGAAGTCCCACAGTCGCAAGAGACTGACGAAATCCGACTGCGGATCGGTGAACTTCGCATGTGCCTGATCTGCCAGTTGCTGCTTGTCGGTGGGTCGTTCACGGGGATCTTGCGTTTCAAGGGCTGCCGCAATGATGAGCAAATCGGCGAGGCAATGTTCGGTATGGGCCTCAAGCAGCATGCGGCCGATCCGCGGATCAACGGGCAACCGGGCTAGTTGCCTGCCGATCGGGGTGAGTTCTTTCCTTTCGCTAAACGCCCCCAGTTCTTCGAGCGTGCGATAGCCATCGCGAATGGCCTCGGCCCGCGGCGGGTCGAGAAACGGAAAGTCCTCAATCGCTCCTAAGCCCAAGGCCTGCGTCTGCAGAATGACGGCGGCCAAATTCGTCCGCTGAATTTCGGGGGCCGTAAATCGCTCGCGACTTGTGAAGTCTGCTTCTTCGTAAAGCCGAACACAAATGCCGGCACCAACGCGTCCGCAACGTCCCTTCCTTTGATCGGCCGAAGCTTGCGAGATCGCCTCCACGGGCAAGCGTTGCACTTTGCTGCGCGGCGAATAACGACTGATTCGAGCCGTGCCGGTGTCGATCACGTAGCGAATGCCAGGAACCGTGAGGGATGATTCGGCCACGTTGGTCGCAAGCACAATCCGCCGTCCTTTGGCGGGTTGAAAGACTCGCTGCTGATCGGCGGCGGAAAGGCGGGCATACAGGGGCAGAATTTCCCAAGAGGAGGCACGGTACTGCCCCTTGGCCCAACCGCGAAGCTGCTGATGCACGGCCAGAATATCACGCTCAGTCGGGAGGAAGACTAGCATGTCTCCCGGCCCCTCGTCTGCCAGTTCTTGCACGGCGGCCAGGATGGCGCGATCTTCGTCTGGCTCCCCAGTGAACTCATCAAGCTCCGGCGGCCGATAGCGCAATTCAATGGGATAAGAACGGCCGGAGACTTCCACAACGGGCGCCGGATTCGGAGACTCACCTTCCGCATTGAGTGCCCCTTCGCCGAAGTGATGGGCGAAGCGCACGGCGTCGATGGTGGCGGAAGTGATAATCAGCTTCAGGTCAGGACGTTGCGGCAGCAGTCTTTTCAGGTATCCAAGGAGGAAATCGATATTCAGCGATCGCTCGTGGGCTTCATCGATGATGATGGTGTCATACTGATCGAGCCAGCGGTCGTGCTGCGATTCGGCGAGAAGTACGCCATCGGTCATCAGTTTCACGAGCGTGGTCGGAGAAGTCTTGTCGTTAAAGCGAACTTTGAAACCGACAACACTCCCTAGTTCCGTGTGTAGTTCCTCAGCGACGCGCGCTGCAACCGACCTGGCAGCAATTCGCCGAGGCTGGGTATGGCCGATCGTGCCTGAAACGCCGCGCCCCAGCTCCAGGCAGATTTTTGGCAACTGGGTGCTTTTTCCCGAACCCGTTTCTCCGCAGACGACCACCACCTGGTTCTCGGCAATCGTTCGCAAGATCTCGTCTTTGCGGGCAACAACGGGCAACGACTCATCGTAAGCAACGCGTGGCAATGCCTGACTGCGTGCGGCATAGTTGGCCGTTGACCGCTGCAGATCGTTCAGGAACTCTTCTAGCGGCCGATCAAAGGATTGCCCATCCTCTTCGAGTTTACGCAGTCCGCGCAGGCGATTTCGCAAACGATGCCGATCGGCTTGCATCGTCCGGTTGAGCTCAGCTTCCAGTTCCGCGAAGAAAGACATGCAGGTGTTCGTTAGTGGAGCACGACAAGGTTATGCTACCACGACACAGCAATTCACGATGGGTTCAGCAATTCCTGGTTGCAAATCTATCTCAGGGCAGGCAACGGGCGCATGACGCGGAGGTCGGGCTCGTGGCTCAGATCCACCACTGCCCCGTGAGCTGAGACGCTTCCGCGTTCCCACATTTCGATGACCGGGCGGTCGTACTTTGGAGTGGTCCGCAGCACGCGTGCGACGCGGTTGTCGTTCAACTCGATGTAAGATCCCAAAGGGAACAGCGATACCGCTTGCAGTAAATGCCGCACGATCTGCGGATCAAACCTGCCTGCCGAGGCATCTTTAAGTAGTTTTGCCACCGCATAGTAGGCCAGCAGCCCGTTCCGGTGCGGTCGCGGTGCAACGAGTGCGACGAACGAGTCGGCTACGGCAGCGATGCGAGCGAGCAAATGGATCTCACAGCCCTGACGCTGTCGAGGATAGCCACTGCCGTCGAAGCGTTCGTGCATCTGGTAAGCCACCATGCGCGCGGCTTCAGGCACATGATCCAGATGGGTTTCGAGCAAGTCAAAAATTCGAACAGGATGCTTCGTGATCTCGCGGAACTCGTTCGCATCGAGCACCTTTCGGCTCTTCAGCGTGTACTGATCGACTTCCAGCATCGCCAGATCGTGCATCAGGCAACCGATCGTTAGATTGCGAAGCTGTTCATGATCGCAGCCGAACGAGGTGCCAATCGAAATCGCCAGCATCGCCGTATGCAGGCAGTGCCGACCTGGATATTCGCCTCCGTTCGGATTTCCGCCGAGACACGTGAACGCATCGACGTCGTTGAGGATACGGTCGATCACCTCCGCACAACCTTCCGTGAGTGCCAGAACTTGCTCGCTCCCGCCGCGAACGACACTCCGGCCGACCTGCTCCAGTTGCGTAACCTGCAGTTCATGCGCGGTGGCTAAGTGCTCGACCCATTCTTCATCATAAGTGCCGTCCAGAATCTTCTTCACCCGGTCGGAGAACTTAGGGCCGACGCGATCCGCGGCAGGACGGAGCCAGGCGTTGAGATTCTGGTCCATCTCGCGGCTGAAATCGTTCTCCGTCGGGGCGATGTCAATCTCTCGGTCAGGAAGCGGATGCTTCGATTGCCCTTGCGGGCGAAACGCCTGCATCCGTCCAATGTCGGTCGTGCTGACCAGAACCGAAGTGACTTCGCGCCGATGAAGTGCTTGAACGAGCTGATCGGAGATCGCCAGACCAGCCGCAAGGAGCTTCGTATTGTGTTCATCGTATACGGCGCACCCTAACCTGATCCCGACAGGCAATTCGGCAACAGGAAAGGATTGGAACCGTGACACAGGAACTCCGTAAATCTGCCCAGCAGCGGCGCCCGTTTCTGGCGCGTAAGGCCATCTCCAACGGAATGAATTTCGAGCCAAACCAAATTGGGGCCATGCCAAATCCAACGCACGCCAGATTGAACTCTTGCGCGGTCGACACCGTATTTATCGACCGCTGAACGGAGTCTCATCGCAAACGGCCGGTTTGTAACGATTGGATCGGTTAGGAGGCTGAGCCGGGGGAAGTGGTGGCACTTTTCTGCCAAAAACCCTTATTCTCCCGCCCCGAGAGTGACAGAAACTTGCAGCGGCTGCCCCTGGCGAATGATGCCGATGACCACTTGATCGCCGGGCTTATTGCGCTCGATCAGAGACAGGAATTCGTCGGCAGTGGTCAGTTTCTCGCCGTTGACCGAAATAATCATATCGGCCGCACTGCGGTCGACTCGCTTCTCTTCGACTACGAACGGACCTCGTCGCTTCGATTCACTGACGATCTTGTAACCCCGCAATCCTGAGCGCTCTGCAGGCCCGCCGGGAACCATCATCGCGATCACCAGACCGGAGTCTGTCTGATACACCTTGGTAATGCCAATGTCGGGCCGCACAACACGGCCGACGGCGATCAATTGGGGCACCACGCGTTTGATCGTATCGCTAGGAATCGAAAACCCAACTCCCGTGTTCTCGCCCGTCGCACTGGCGATGGCGGTATTCATGCCAATCAGTCGCCCCTTGCTATCGAGCAACGGCCCGCCCGAATTGCCACGATTCAAAGCCGCATCGACCTGGATAATCGACTTCATCGTCCGACCACTGCGCGACGGCAAGGAGCGATTCAGACTAGAGATAATTCCCGTGGTTAAGGTTCGCTCCAATCCAAACGGATTCCCCAGCGCGTAGACATTCTGACCGACTCGCAATTGAGACGAATTTGCCAGGGTCATCGGCACTAAGAACTCTGCCGGCGCGTTGATCTTGAGGACCGCGATATCGTTCACAGCATCGAAGCCAACCACGGTGGCGTCGAAAGTCTCGCCATTGAAAAGGGTCACTCGCGTTTGCTGGGCCCCTTCAATGACGTGATAGTTCGTCAGGATATGCCCCTTGGTATCAATTACCGATCCGGAGCCCGAGCCCTCGGCCGGAACCTCCAGAAAAAGCAACTCTTGCTTGGAGGTCTTCGTCGAAATGTTCACGACACTTCGATTGCACTTGTCGTAGACGGCAACGTTCACTCGTTCTTCAGGAGTCAGATCCTCCCAGCCATCCATGCCTGGAACAGCGGCTTCCGAGCCAGAAACGAAATCCTGGCGGTTCGATGCGGAAGTAGCAGGAGGCAAAGAAGGGATCACCGGCGTGGGACGCATTGCCGGTCGCTCGGAAGGTTGCTGGCGGGGGAGATCAGCAACGCGGGGAACGGGCGGGGCAAACAAAGGCTCCTGGGCCTGAGCTTGCCACACGGGCAGGCTTTGTTGCCAGGCCATGGTTAGAACTCCGCCCGCCAACGCCGAAAGGAGGCAGGCTACGGTTGTGGGGCGGTTCACGCGCATATTCCTCTCCGATTAAGAAACTGGGAGGGGGATTATCCGAGACCAAGGCGAACAAGACAACGCCGAAATTGCCAGTAAATAGCGCAGTTTGGCTGGAGTTAGGGCTGAGGCCGGAGTTTGTGAAAGGAAGGTTGCTTGGGAAAGCGGGCGATGAGCTTCTGCAACCGCTGGCGATACGAAAAGTACTCGATTTCCAGCGCATGACGGGGGGAGGCCACGTATCGGATCCCCCCCGAAAGATCCTCGTGGCCACCACTACTTAGCCGATCGAACCAGGCCACGGACCCAATGGAAGCTTCACGGGCGACCAGATAGCGAGCCAATAACTGGGCCTGCAGATCGGCCAGCCCCCAAATGCCGCTATTGGGCTGAATGAGCCCGATGACGAACAGGTCGGCAGCATGGGCCGGAAAAACGTTCAAGAACAATCGCGGCCGACCGGTCTGGTCGAGGATTTCGCTGGAGTCGCAGAACGGAAAACTCACGTGATAACCGGTCGCATAGACGACCACATCGAACGGCTCTTGTTTGCCGTCGGCAAAGCGGACTTCGTCTCCCCTGAATTCTTCGACGGCTGGACGCACGGCGATTCGCCCGTGCCCCACGAAGTACAGCAGTTGCGAATTGATGATCGGATGGGTCTCGAACAACTGATGATCGGGCTTGGGCAAGCCATAGTTTTCCGGCGGACCCAGCGCGATGCTTACATACCAGTTGCTCACCCGGCGGCGTAACCACAGCGGCATTCGCCAGCGATGGAGCCAGTCCTGGCAGGCGTCGATCGGTTTGCCGAGCAGAAATTTTGGCAGGAAGTGATAGCCACGGCGCATGCTGATCGCGACGGAACGGGCATACTGCGCTGCTTCAACCGCTAGATCGCAGCCGCTGTTGCCGGCACCGATGACGAGCAACCGCTTGCCCGTTAGTTGTTCGGGCGAACGGTAGTAGTGCGTGTGGAATGTTTCGCCGGCAAACGTCCCGGGAATCTTGGGCAGGAGCGGGTCCCAGTGATGCCCGTTGGCGATGATCAGACCGCGATAACGTCTTGTTTCGCCGGAACTGAGCGTCACCTCCCACCCTCCGTTTGATGCTCGCACAGCGCGAACGACACTGGTGTTGAAGGTGATGGCTCGATAGAGATCGAAGTGCCGTGCGTAGTCGCGGAGATAGGCCAAAACCTGGGCCTGGCTGGGAAACGGCGGATACGACTTCGGCATGGGGAAGTCAGTGTATTCCGTCATCCGCTTCGACGAGATGAGATGGGTCGAAGCAAACACGCTGCTCGCTGGTCGGCCGAGGTACCAGTTCCCGCCGACATCGTCTTCGCGCTCGATGACCTCGACCGGCAAGCCAGCCTGCAGCAAGTTCTTGGCCGCCGTCAATCCACACGGCCCAGCACCGATTACGCACCAGCGGTCGGCAGTGTCGGGTCGTGAAGGTTGGGAATCAGGCGGGCCGGCATTCATTCCGTCATCATGTCTGCGACGTGAGTTCTCAGCAAGGATGCATTGATCGCAGCGCCGACAACTACCACTGGATCGCGTCGAACATCGCCTTCAGCCTTTGGCCCCGTTCTGGATGAACGCTGGCCAGATGGGCGATTCTGCCACCCAGGTGAGCGCGAAAATTCGGATGCTCGGCCCGATTCTGGCTCGCTGGTCCCAGGCGTACACAGTTGTGCAAGGTCGCCTTGAGCAAGTCGAATTGATCGCGTGGCACGTTCAATCGGTCGTTCACCACAATCCCGGCCAGATGCTGCCGTACTCCCTGCCGCAAGCGGCGGGTCTTGTGGAAGTTGACGGTGAAACCTTCTTCTAAAATTGTCGCGGCCACATGCGATTGAAAGCGATGGGCCGAGCGGGCGAAGGCTTCATCACCCGAAAAAGCTAAATCGTCGGCATATCGTGTGTAGTTCGCTCCGGCCGCGGTTGCTAAACCAGCCAAACGGCAATCAAGTCGGTACGCAGCCAGGTTGGCGAGTGCCGGTGAAGTCGGTGCGCCTTGCGGCAGGTGCGCGAAGCGATAGCGCCATTTGGCCAATCGCAGTGCATCCTGTAGTCGATCCGGCTCGATCTTCTTCCACGCATCTTCCGGCGTGGCATTGGTACAAAGTCCCGCTAACAAATCCGCGACGTTTTCTGGATAGCCGATGGTGCGAAACAGCGCTCGCAGGCGCGACACCTGGATGGAAGGAAAAAAGTCCTCCAAATCGAGCCGAAGCACGAGCACTTGTCCGACATGCGGCGCGGCAAAGCTGCGAATCGAACGTCCCGTGCGAAAGCCGTGGACCGCGTCATGCACGGGAATAGCGTCGAGTATGCCGTGCAAAATGCGGCGTTGAATTTCTCGCAGCCGAGTCTTGGGAGCTTCAATCAAACGAATGCGACCAAATCGTTTGAAGAGCGGTCGATAGACATAATGCCTAAGCCGCGCGGAACTTCGCTTCCGTTCAAACTCCTTGAGATCCGCGAACCAATCGAGTTCCGCCCGAGTGATCTCTAGCCATTCTGCCAGTTGACCGGCCGTCGCAATCGCCGGAATACTGATCTCGGGTATCCCTTCCGCAGGGACCATCTGTGGAACGGCCAGACGTTGCTGCGGATTGAGTTCAAATTCTTCATCGCCGCGCTGTACGGCTCGTCCGAAGCCGGCATCTTGCAGAATGAATCTCGCCACCGCAGTTCGTCGCGGCCGGACTCCAGTGCCGAAGTGCCGCGAGATTCGTTCGCACATCGGCTTCAGCCAGCGCCAACGTCGGCCGAGCACTTTCTCGGCGGCCTGCACCATCGGCTCAACTAGCAGTGGCTGGTCCGCGAAGGCGGAAGCGAGCGAGATCGCGATATGACGGACGGAATGCATAAGAAACGGGAGCGGCAGAGCACCCAACGCGTCTAGTCGGGCGGGAGCCATTCTGCGTGCAACGCAGCGACGCTCGCGCGACGAAATCTCAATCTTTCATATTCCCCTGGGGTATCCCCAGAGAGGCAAGGCGACACAAGGACGCTTGCCAGCTTAGGGCTCTGTCGCTCCCGCGCTGATTGTAAAGAGGCGAGACGGGGGATGCAATAATCGTCCCTTCGTCCTATTAGTTAACAAATGCCGTCCCATCGTTGGGGCTGTTCAGGCGGAACCAGATGGCCTGATCGATGTTGCGAATGACGGATTTCACGCTCCCATCACCGAGGGCATATTGCACCACTCCTCCGACATGCATGCTGCGAGCCTGGGCCTGCATGTTGTACCAATTGTCAGGGGAGCAGCCGAGTTTATGCTTCGGGCCAAGGGTCGCATTCCAGAATAAGTTGCAATCCTGGATATCGTCTGATTTGGGGAGGTCATCGTTGGGAAAGCGGCAGTCCCCAATCGCGTGCGCGCAAATCACACTGGCCCCCGGCAAACCGATGGCCCACGTGCCACGCACGTCTCGTCTTTCCCAGCCGACCCGAACTTCTGCGAAGGTCAAAGTATTGCTCAGACCATCGAGCACATCATTGAACTTGGCACCATAGTTCGCACTCATCACCGGGCCTGCCAGCCCCAAGCCGGGATCGGATTCGTAACCGCTGGTTGGAATCGCTCCCTTCGGCGTGAGGTACCACCAGGATGGTCCCGCATTGGCCGCATAGTTGCCCCGGGCCCAGTCACCGCCGGCATTCGAAAACGGATCGCGCGGCCGGCCATCGGAAGGGCAGCGATAAAAGGCAAACTTTTGATTGCGAATGCCACGCCAGGTTTGAGCCCCGGACTTGCGATATTCATCAACCTCAAAATTCGAAAACGCATTCCCACCTTCAATGAAAGGGAGTATCAGCACCGCCCAGTTGGGGCCGAACTGTTGATTGAAATCCTGCCCTGTTCCTAATTTCGCCTGGGGCGCGGTGAAGTAGCTCATCTGCACCGCTTCGGGCAATCGGCCATTCGTATCGTGGTGGTTGTGGCTGGCAAGGGCGATCTGTTTGAGATTATTCGTGCATTGGGTCCGGCGGGCCGATTCCCTCGCCGACTGCACAGCCGGCAGCAGAAGTGCGACCAGGATGCCAATGATGGCGATGACGACAAGCAATTCCACTAAGGTAAACGCGCGAGATTTGGGGAGCATACGAAAGCCCAGCTGTAAGAAGAGAAGCGAAACCATCCGAAAAGGACAAACCAATCACCCGACGGAATCCGCTTGACTTCCGTTGAGTTGCCGCCAACCATCCGGCTCGTGCTGCGTTCAATTGCCCGACGACCATCCGCTTAGGGAGCCTGCGTGAGTTCAATCGTTCCTAAGTCGCCATTGCCGGGCAAAATTTCTTTCTCCAGGGTGGACTGACGTCCTTTGAGGGCGGGCGCCACCACCACAGGTTGCTTGCGATTATCGCTCGTTCGCTCCAAGGAAATCTTGTATTTCCCCGGCGGTACTCCCTGTTGTTCCACGCCTGGCACGGTGAACGATCCATCGGGTTCGTTCACGGCCACGTACGTCGTCTCACTGCTCCCGCTGGTGGGATACATGATCAACATCACGTCTTCTTGCGTCGCCGGATCGTAAGGTTGCCCTTTCACTGTGAATTTGCCGGTGACAGGGACATACTTTCCAGAGGATGAATTACACCCTGAAAAAAGAGTGCCACCCAGGAGCAGCGCTCCAAGACAAACGGCCAACCTGGGTGCGGAAGCAGGGAACATAGAAATACTTGCTAGTAGAAAAGAAGGATCGCTCAAAGTTTAGTCTTGGCCATAGTGTGGTGCAATATGGATGCTTTTTTCGTTCACTCGACACGCGAAAAACTCAGGGTTATTTGATCGGCAGAAGCTTGAAACGGAGCGATTCGACCGACTTAAACTTCAGCTCAAATTCCCCTTTCGCGATCAATTCCTTGGTAATTTCTAACTCGGTTTCCCCCATGGAATCATGGGCAGCCAGGTCGATATCGTTGACGTAGATCGATACCTTGTCACCGCTGGCGACCGGCAATCCCCCATCGACAATCTTGGCGAGGACCGTATCGCTGGCCACGGTCGTATCCGCAGCAAACTTACTGCGCGCGTCGTTCACCGCTTGATCCTGCATCGCTGTCACCGCGGCCCCGCAGCGCAGGCTCTGAATCGAGTTGCGGGCGAGAAATTCTCGAGCTCTAGGATCGATGGGGCGTCCTAACTCTTTCATTCTGCGTTCCATCGCTTGCGTCACCAATTCGGCAGCGGCTTGCTGGGCTCGCGCATCGTCTCGTAGTAGAGTGACTTGCGGATCAGGACGTGTGAAGGCTCCGATTCCGGAATCCCAAGCATTGCCGTCGGGCCGACTAGCAGCAACTTCCAGTATCACCGGATGCAAGATGTGGGTGGGCTTGGCCGGACCATTTGCAGCTTGCAAGGCATGCATCAAACTGAGCCCAGCGAGAAAAGCTGCGCACCCAAACATGTGAGTTGGCATACAGACCTTCGAACAGGTGAGGAGAAGAAGAGGAGGCCACCGCGATACGCCCGCTAACCCCAAGCCTAACCGCCCCTGGCTTGGGGAGCAAACTTTCGGTCAGCTTTCGACTATTTCCAAGGTTCGCCGCGGTAGCTGGCATCGAGAATCTCCATCGGATGAACCACTCGTAACGGTTCTCCCTGGAGTCGCGCTTCACGCATGATCTGCAACAGGCAACCCGCGTTGGCTGTGATTACCACCCGCGCTTTCGTGCTGCGGATGTTATCGAGTTTGCGCTTGGCCAATTGATCCGCCATTTCTGGTTCGGTCAGATTATAAGTTCCCGCCGCTCCGCAGCAGAGTTCTGATTCGGGAAGCTCGACCAGGTTCAGCCCCGGAATGCCACGCAGCAGTTTCCGCGGCTGGTCCCGAACTTTCTGGGCATGCACCAGATGACAGGCATCGTGATAGGTGGCTGTTATCCGTAATTCCCCTCGCGGCGCAATAGGCCCCAGGTCGGCCAGGAATTCGTTCACGTCTTTCACCTTGGCGGCAAAGCGTTCTCGATCTTCCTGTTGAGCATCAGGCCAGTGGTGGCCGTAATCCTTGAGCATGGCGCCACAGCCGGCAACATTGACCAGGATAGCATCGAGTCCCTCGACATCGAAGGCCTTGAGGTTTTGATTGGCCAATTGCCGGGCCGGTTCGCCCGCGCCTCCATGGAAGTGAATGGCACCGCAACAAACCTGACCTCGTGGCACAATCACATCGCAGCCATTGGCCTGCAGGACGCGCGCCGTCGCCCAGTGCACGCTCCGAAACAGGGCATCGGCTACGCAGCCCGTAAAGAGTGCTACTCGTGCCCGGCGGCGCCCCGTGGCGGGGAGAAAATTCGGCAATGGTTGCTGCGGGCGTTCCAGCGGCGGCAGCAAAGTCGCAAGTCTGCCCCAACGAGCGGGAAGCAATCGCCACAAGCCACTTTTGAGGAACAGCCAATCGAGTCCCATTCGCTGTGCCCAGCGGGCCGGAGGTAGAAGCTGCCGAATTCGCTCCGGAAACGGAAAAATGCCGAACAAAACGAGGCGATGGAACCAATCGTGCGATTTACTTTGCCCGGAATCGGCCAGGCTACCTTGCTCCATCTGCAAGCGGAAGGGCTCGATTAATTGCCCATACTGCACCCCCGATGGGCAAGCGGTTTCGCAAGCGCGGCAATCGAGACAAAGCTCTAAGTGCCGGCGGATGGTGGGGGAAAGTTCCTGCCGACCGTCCGTCACCGCCCGCATCAAATAAATGCGTCCCCGTGGACTGTCATTTTCGTTTCCATTGATGACATACGTCGGGCATGACGCGGTACACAGTCCACAATGGACGCAATCGAGAAATTTCTCGTAATTCAGCGGCGTGACAACCGGCAATTCAACAGGTCCGGCCGGCGGTAATGGCGTAGGAACAGCGGCCGAAGGTGGGGCAGCGGTCGCGGTCGAATTGTCGGCCAAGGGTTTCATGTTTGTAAGGGAAGGAATCACCCGCGAGCGAACGGCCTATTATAGTAGTAGGCTCGCTTCCTGGGCGTGGCGTCCGCTGCACGCCTGGTCAAGTTTTTCTCTCGCTGCACCGTTTATGTGGTCGTTGATCCGTCCGATGTTGCCGATGGTCGTCATTCTGGCGGTGCCGATCGTGCCGTTCGTGCTGTTCGGCTCCGCGATCGAAGCGTGGCTCAAGCCGTGGGAAGAACATCCCCCCGCACCGATCTGGATTGCAGTCGCGGTGGTCGGCTTACTCTCAACCGATATTTTTCTGCCGGTCCCTTCCAGCGTGGTTAGCACTTTGGCGGGTCCGCAGTTAGGAATTCTGGGCGGCACCGCGGCCTCGTGGCTGGGAATGACCCTCGGCGCTGTTGGCGGGTTCGCGCTGGCCCGGCAATTTGGGCCCGCCTTTGCTCGCTGGTTTTCGCGCTCGGAAGATTTGCAGCGGGCGAGCGATTTGCGGGAACGTTTTGGCCCCGCGATTCTCGCCATCGGCCGTGGCGTGCCGGTGGTGGCAGAAGCAACCGTCCTGTGGATGGGGATTCATCAACTGCCTTGGCGAAAGTTTTTGCCCCCGGTGCTCTTGAGTAATTTGGTGCTGGCGTTTGCTTATTCGGTGCTGGGGACGGCCGCCGATCAAGTCGCTGGCTTGCCCCTGATGCTTGCCTTGGCGATTGCCGTGCCCGTGGTGCTGGCCTACCTGTTGAAGTGGTGGTCGACCCCCAGGCAAGCAACGACGTCGCCGCCGAACGATATGATGAACTGAACATCGTTAACTTTCGCTTCATTCGCGGAACTGCTCATGCCTGCCTTCACGCATCATGTTTTTCTGTGTGGTAATCGTCGCGAGCCGGGGCATCCGCGCGGCTGTTGTGACGCTGCAGGAAAAGAAGAACTGAAAGCGGCTTTCAAAAAGGAACTCGAACGCCGCGGCCTGAAAGGACAAATTCGGGCGAACGGTGCCGGCTGTCTCGATCAGTGCGAATTCGGCCCCTGCCTCGTGATCTATCCGCAGTCGATCTGGTACGGCAAGGTCACGCTCGCCGATGTGCCGCGCATCGTGGAAGAGACGATCGTGCACGGAAGATTGATTTCCGAACTTCATCTGCCCGATGAATGCCTGAACACCAAAGGCAAAGTGCAGCCCCCGGCACGAGGCCAATGATGGTGCAGCCACTCCGCATCGCGAACGGCGCTGGTTTTCTGGGAGATTGGCTCGGTGCGCCGCGACAGTTGGTGACGGGGGCAACGCTCGATTACCTCACGCTGGAGTATCTGGCCGAGTTGACGATGTCGATTCTCGCCCGGCAGCGTGAGAAAGATCCGGCCGCCGGCTTTGCGAACGATCTGTTGCTGATCCTGGAAGATATTCAGGATGAGTTGGTCCGCCAGGAGCAATTGAAGATCGTCACGAACGGAGGGGGGATGAATCCACCCGCGTGTGCGAAAGCAGCGGCGAAGATTTTGGTGGCGGCGGGATTGAACGAGTTTTCCATCGGTGTCGTCACCGGGGATGATCTTTTGCCGCGACTTTCGGAGCTTTTCGCAGCGGGTTGCGAGTTTCGCCACTTCGAAACGAACGATCCCCTGCCGTTAGCGCTGCACGAAGTTGTTGCTGCCAATGCATATCTCGGCGCGCAGCCCATTGCAGCAGCCCTGGCGGATGGCGCAAGAATGGTCCTCACCGGCAGGGTTGCAGATGCTTCTTTAACCGTCGGCCCCGCTATGCATGAGTTCGGCTGGCAATGGAACGATTGGCCCAAGCTGGCCATCGCAAGCGTGGCCGGGCATCTGCTGGAATGCGGCGCGCAAGCGACTGGCGGCTACGCAACCTCCTGGCAGAATATCGACTTCGACAACATCGGCTATCCGATTGCCGAACTGACGGCGGCCGGCGAATTGGTCCTCACTAAGCCGCCTGGAACGGGAGGGGTCGTCAATTGCCGCACGATCACCGAACAGCTTCTATACGAAATCGGCGACCCGGCCGACTACAAAACTCCCGACATCGATCTCGATTTCACCGGCGTGACGGTCACAGAAGCTGGTGCTGATCGTGTTCAAGTCGTTGGAGCGAATGGCAGACCCCCCGGCGATCAGTACAAGGTATCCCTCGCTTATCGAGATGGTTATTTTGCCAGCGGCGAATTGCTCGTCGCGGGGGAGGACTGTCTCGATAAAGCCAGGAAGTGTGCGGAGATCATCCGCGCGCGAACCGCTGCCGCCGGTTACTCATTGGCTCGTTTTCACGTTGAATTGCTCGGGGCAGGGGAGGGGATGCCCCAATCGCCGGCGACCGCAGAGAAAAGTTATCAGCCTCCCGAAGTGATGCTCCGCGTCACAGCCCACGACCCCAGCCGCGCCGCAGTGGAACGCTTCACCCGCGAGTTCGCTCCGCTCATCACCAGTGGCCCAGCAGGATTAGCCGGTTACGCTGCCGGTCGCCCCATCGTCCGCCCGGTGTTCGCCTACTGGCCAACCCTCATTCCGAAGTCAGCGGTAAAAGCACAGGTGCAAGTCAAGTCGGCGGTGAAGTGGTTGGAGTGATGGGCAGTAGCTTCATTGCCCTTCAAAGCTCCGCAAGACTTCTTCCGGAAGTGCCGTGTCAAAATTATCCGGCAGGGTAAACGTGCCAGCGGCCAAGCCAAACGGCCGCGGTGAGGTCGTCGGCATCAACCATGGTCGCAGTTCTGCCACGGGAAGCCCGTCGCGCATGACTACGAGCGACTCACCGGCAGCGACACGGTCGAGTAGCGTTCCCGGGTTCTGTTGCAAATCTTGGAGGCTGACAGTGGTCATTCAAGCAGTATAGCAGGACGTTAACGGCGGAGAAAAGCTTTCAATTTCACCACTGGTCGAGTGAACAAAGAGTCCTACTTCGTCCGCGGATCCAGCGCATCTCTCAGCCCATCGCCGAGCAGATTAAATCCCAGCACGGCCAAGGAAATCGCTGCCCCGGGCCCCACGGCAAACGCATAGTTCTTGTTCCAATAATTCTTCGCCTCGGCCAACATGCTTCCCCATTCCGGCTCGGTCGGATCGCCTCCCACCCCCAGGAACGAAAGCCCCGCCACTTCCAGGATCGCCGTTCCCAGTCCCAGGCTGGCCAACACAATCACCGGGCTGACGAGCGAGGGGAGAATCTCCGTTTGCAGCACCCGCCACGATGTCGCTCCAAAGGCGCGGCTGGCGGTCACATATTCCAGATTCCGCACCGTGAGAACTGTCGCCCGCACCTGCCGCGCGAAGGCCGGCACGTTGATCAAGCCCACGGCCGCGATGACCGTGATCCACCCCGGTCGAAACGCGGCCGCCATCACCAGCGCGATCAGCACGCTAGGAAAGGCGAGCATCACGTCGATGCCGCGCATCAAAAGCATGTCCGTTCGCCCGCCGAAATAGCCGGCAATCGCGCCGAGCGGTACGCCCAACAACATTGCCAGAAAGATCGACAGCCCGCCGGCCAACAGCGACAGCCGCGCTCCGGCAATCACGCGCGAGAAAACATCCTTCTGCAGGTTGTCGGTGCCGAGCCAGTGCTTGGCCGACGGCTTTTGAGCCACCTCATCAAAAGTTTGCTTGGAGGAAAACGGCGCCACACTTTCGCCGGCGATCGCCAGCAGCAAAAACATCCCCGTGAGCGCCGCTCCGCACCAGGCAGACAAACTTCGCCGCAGTCGACGCCACACCTCCCAGCGCGGCACTTCGCTGCGTGGTGAAGTTGGTTCGACGGGGGTGATGGCAAGGGACATAATCTTCGTACGCCGGGCCACCGAGCGAGCCCGTTGAAATGTGCTGTCTCTCTGTACGATGGGCCTCCGAGCCCGTCGAAATTTGTGAATAATGGATTGCAGTGAGTGATTTTGGAAACAGGGTTCAGCGTTCGCTGGGAACCTCGATGTCGTACACGATCGCGCTACTACTCGAATCCACCACCAACTCCTTCGCGGGGCGGAACCCAAGGGGAACATGGCTTACGCCTGGTTTGTCCATCGTAGGTTCTTCTTTCCAGCATTCCACGTTCGCCACATAGCGCCCTGGAATCAAGCCGTTCCCTGCCTGCTCTGTTCTTACATAGTAAGAGCCATCAGCAGCAATCACTGCCTGGCCGGGAATTCTCGGCAATTCATCCTCCGTTTCCAGCGCAGCAAAAGTGATCGAAACGTTGGCCGGCGGCTGCTGACCGCCGAACGTGATTTTTCCCTTCACTGGTATGAGGGGAATTTGATTCGACGAGCCACAACCCATCAAGAGTACAATCATCAAACAACAGGCAACTCGCGTGCAACTAGCTATCCAGTTCATAGTCTTGTGGATGAAGAAGTGGGGTGTGCGGAATCAAAGGTGGGCGACTTTTAAGAACTTTTGAATGCGAGCGACGATCTAGTTTGGAGGGAGCACCGTTTCACCCCCTGCCCGAGTACCTAGGGCGGCGAAGATCATGTGATCGATGTTCTGATTGAAGTACTGAACTGAGGCATCCCCCAGCAGCATGTTGGCGCCCCCCGTGTGATAACTCTTGAAGCCGCTGCAGCGCCACCAATTGCCGTGTACACCGTTGTCGCTTTCTTTCTTATTCAGCGGAATGGTCATACCGGCCACGGGGAAATTAGGCACGAAGGCACCGTTCCAGATGTAGTGCACGGGAATGGTCTCTCCTCCCATGACCGTATTGCTGAGCCCATCCGTGACCGAAGCGAAGGTCATGGCCTTGGTTGAGCGTCCAAACATCCCGACCGTCGAGTCCCTGGGGTAGCCATTCCCAGCGAGTGTGCCGAAATTGTTCCCCTGGCAGCACCAGTTGGTGTCGCTGGGAGTCGAATTTGGGCAAAAGGGGCAGGCATCGGGATGGGTCGGCCCCATGCACGCCGGATAGCTCAACATCACCGACCGACTCGGGTTCACAGTGGCCCCGTTCCGGTCCGGTGAATCTCCTCGCCTCTCTAAAACTGGGTCTCGACCCTTGGGGTCGCTCGGGCAGATGTAGGTGGGCACCGCCAGCACGCATGCTGCCGTATTGGCCGGGTTAGAAAGGGGCAAATTGTGATTGAAAGCGTCGAAATGAGCTTGTCGCTCCAGGAACGGCAGTACCAGTTTCGCCCAGGTGGAGCGATTCAAGAGATTGTAGTCCGAGCCCCACGGCAGTGATTTTAGGGAATCGTGGTACATGTGCATCGCCAGGCCAATCTGCTTGAGATTGTTGACGCACTGCGCGCGGCGCGCCGACTCCCGCGCGGACTGTACTGCTGGCAACAGCAATGCGACGAGAATCCCAATAATGGCGATGACCACCAGCAACTCGACCAAGGTAAAGCCGCGGCATGAGCGGGCCTGTTCCAGTCGCACTAACAAACTTTGCATTACGAACCTCTTTCGTGCGTGATGGGAGGAACGGGCGCAACCGTGAACCCCGAGTCTAGTCTTGCCTGAACAGGTATTCCAGATGCAAAGTTGCCCTCCGATAGAGCCTGCTTTGGCATACCTTCCAAAGTGGGGTGCACGTTGCGAAAAGAAATAAAGACAGTCGCTTTCCGATGGACGTCCGCGCCTAAGCAACCCAGCCGATCGACAGGCGAGCAAGCGAAATCAATTGCCAGACTTGACCGGCGCTGCTTTGGCATAACACCACCGGATCAGAAACACAATCAGTCCCAGTACGCAACCAATGGCGGTGGCCGCGACAATGATGACGACAATCGCTTCATTCGGCGGACCATATCCCCGGGACATAAACGCGATTCCAAAGATCGCGACAGAGGCCATGAAGAGCGAGGCCGTCAGTGTGTTCGCCACGATTCGTACCAGGCTCACCTGGCGGGCAGGGATCAAAAACATGACGATCGCGAATGCCATGCCCAGCAACACGCTTCCGCCTCCCCACCTCAGACTCACACGGGACAAACTTATTTCCACATGATAAGGTTGCGACGGAATCTCCCAGGGCCAACGAACGGTTGCCGAAATAAGTGTGCTGGTTGGCCGGGGTGGATTCCGTAGCGGTGCGATCGACGAGTTTGGGACGTTCTCTGGCGTCAGTCCAAAGGTGCCAGTGCGCGTGAGGGTCTGGGGACTAATTGTGGAACCTCCTACTACATAAGAAGTTCCACTCCAATAGGGACGTAAGACTACCCAGAGCAACCAGACGCCCATGGCAACGAGATAGACAATATCTGCCAGTTGCGATTTATGCATGGGTTGGTGAGGAAAACCTGTGAGTCCGGAAGTGCCTGCTGCCGCAACACTTCCTAAGTGTGGTTCACGCGTTGCGAAGTGGAGGTCTCCGTACGATGGGCCTCCGAGCCCGTCGCATTGTGCATTCTATCTGAAAAATGCCCTAATCGATCCCGCCGCGTGCACAACGCAAAGCGGCCCAGGTTGGTAGGGTTTGTCAAGCGGTAGCGGATTTTCCATCCTGCCAACATCTTCTCCGCGCCGACGCACCTGATTAGACATCATTGCGGAATGGTGCGTCAGCGCGGAGAATAAAGAACCGCGATGCTGCGTCACCGTGTACTAAATTGCAGAGGCTCTCAAGATTGAACCCGCCTCTTGTCATGCACGACAAAATCAAAACAGTTTCAGTCCCGTTTCAGTGTCGTGCATGACCTTATAGTTATTCTCGTTACTACCCGGCCTCAGCAGACTGGTCCCAGTGGCGCTTCGCTGCCCTGACGCAGGACCAGGCTGCGGTTAGAGGCCGGGCGCAAGATTTTTGGTGCCGAGCATTCGCAGACACTGGCCGGCAAGCGATTTGCCCGCCACCCTCCGACCGTCCTATCCTGAAGTTAAAGACGCTGCGCCTCGTGACGAATAGCGTGACCAATCGCGCAAACGATTGTCGTAGAGTTTCGCACGAGGCGCTGCGCTTTGACCACCTGACGAATCACTCAGATGGCGACCACGATGTCTCCACTATAAGGCTTTCGCTCGGTCAAAGCACGCGTCTGGTTTCCACCACCATCAGAAAGGAGTGTGGGAGATGACTACCAGTTATGGAGCGTACGTGGGGATCGATTGGGCCGATCAAAAACATGCCGTCTGCCTGCTGACAGGTGAGCAGCTGGAACGGAGCGATGTGCAGCAAGAGGCCGGAGCGCTCGACGAGTGGGCCGCTGAGCTGCGCGCCAGATTTCCCGGACAGCCCATCGCCGTCTGTCTGGAAGCTTCCCGCGGACCGTTGGTGTACGCCCTCTTGAAGTACGATTTTCTGGTACTCTTTCCGTTGAACCCCAAGCAGTTGGCGTCGTATCGCGCTGCCTTCCGGCCGAGCGGCGGCAAGAATGATCCGGGGGATGCCGAACTGCTGGCCCGGTTCCTGCGCGAGCATTACACGCAGCTACGTCCGTGGCTTCCCGATGATCCTATCACGCGGTCGCTGCGCCTGCTGGGAGAAGCGCGGCGGAGTTGGGTGGATCAACGTACGGCCGCGGGAAATCGCCTGCTGCAGGCCCTCAAAGAGGCCTATCCACTCGCGCTCAAGTTTCTGGGAACGTACTCGCATGGCAAGCGGTTCTTGGAACTGCTCGTCAAATTCCCTTCGCAACGCGAACTCCAGCGAGCGGCTCCCAAGCTGTTGGTCCAGTGGTTGAACAAGCTGCACCGCGTGGCCGACGATCCACCGGCCTCAGCGGCGACAGATCCGCGGGTCGTGGCGATTCGACAAGTTCCAGTGCTGGTCACCGATGAAGCGGTGTTACGCGCCAATCGGCTGGCCGTGCTCCACCTGGCGACCCAGTTGCAGCAATTCAATCGCACGATCGAGGAGTACGACGAGCAACTTCAGGAACTGACCGCGCAGCATCCCGATGCGGAGCTGTTTCGTTCCTTTCCCGGCGCCGGAGACGCGCTTACCCCACGCTTGATAGCGGCGCTGGGTTCGCAGCGCGAGCGGTATGTGTCGGCCGCCGATCTGCAACAGTTGAGCGGGATCGCACCGGTGCAGTTGCAAAGTGGCAAGACATGTCTGGTGAAGAAGCGTCGAGCCTGTCCCACCTTCTTGCGGCAAACCTTTCACGAGCAGGCTCGTTGTTCCTTGTCGTGTTGCGACTGGGCCCACGCGTACTGCCAGATGCTCAGGGCCCGCGGCATGGGCTTCCATGCGGCCGTGCGCTCGTTAGCATTCAAATGGCAGCGAATCATCTTTCGCTGCTGGCAAACGCGGCAACTCTACGACGATGCCAAATACGTGGCCCAACTGCACCGCAAACAATCGCCGATCGTGAAGTTCCTCGCCACAAATTCCGCCAAGTAGACTTGATGAGGTAGCTCAGATGTCTAC
>JBGSNR010000051.1:0-126781 GCA_041739545.1 Pirellulaceae bacterium
CGGCCAGTGTCTGCGAATGCTCGGCACCAAAAATCTTGCGCCCGGCCTCTAACCGCAGCCTGGTCCTGCGTCAGGGCAGCGAAGCGCCACTGGGACCAGTCTGCTGAGGCCGGGTAGTAACGAGAATAACTATAAGGTCACGCACGAAGCCGAAACGCGATTGAAGCTGTTTCGATGTTGCCGTGCGTGACGAGGGGCGGGTTCCATGCTTGGAGCTAATGCAAGTTGGTATACCGTAACGCAGTGTAACCGTTTTGTCTCACGCACGAGAACGGTTCAACGAATCGCTTTCCCGTTTAGGCTCCGTGAGTGACCTACTTGGCTTAGACCCGGTCCCTCTCGCGTTATCTTCCCTCATGTGAAGAATCAACTCACGACTAAATTCACGCTCGGGGTGCATCACCTAGGGGGCTGCGGACCGACGATTAGTTGACTACCGCTTTGCCGATGACGACCGAATGTACTGTCTGACACGGGCGGCGACGGTACTCACCATGATCTTCATGTCGACGCAGTAGGGCGACTCAAACCAATCGGCGAGGCGCAGGCGTCCGCGACTTGCGTTACATCGAGAGCAGACAATTACCAGATGTTTCTCCTGAAGGCCGTCTCGCCAATAGAACGGGCCATGGCGGTTCAGATGTTCAATCGTCGCTTTATCTCCGGGGCAACCCAACACGCCGCGATATGCCTTCATTCTTCGACCACAGTATGCGCAAGTTTGGAAGTCGCGCCGAAGACGTGCCTCCACCTCTGCCGGAATGCCCCAACGATTTGCCATAAGGTGTTGCCAAACTACCGTTATTTTTTTACCGAGAGTGACGATATCGTCATCCAATACTGGTGATCAAGTACGTTAATTATAACAGGCTAATTGCGACTCTCACGCGCGAATTGAC
The DNA here is from genome assembly GCA_041739545.1 of Pirellulaceae bacterium. Classification (GTDB taxonomy): domain Bacteria; phylum Planctomycetota; class Planctomycetia; order Pirellulales; family Pirellulaceae; genus JBGSNR01. Next base: position 900 of record JBGSNR010000051.1, read on the forward strand.
TCAGCAATTTTTACGCAGCGAGCATCCGGCCCTAAAGAGATTTCGACGAGTGCCGGAAACGTCTGATTCTATCTGACCTCTCTGTGGTCTCGGTGACTCCGTGGTTTTCCCTACTGTTTGCCGATTTCAGCGCAGGCAGGAATTTCCCCACCAGGAGTACTCTAAAGCCGTTGGCCAACCGCACGCATCCCTGCTCGTTCAGGTCGGATGTCTTTCTAGCTCGCCCGCGAGACGCGGTCATTCTGTCCATACAATGGCAGCAGCGATTCATCGCCGGTCGTGCGCAGATACAGCGTTTGATGCGGAAACGGAATTTCGATTCCGAGTTCGTCAAAGCGTCGCTTCACGCGCTTGAGCCATTCGCGTTTGAGTTCCCACTGGCGCAGCGGTCGCGTTTTGACCATCATCCGCACGATGACGGAAGAGTCTCCTAACGATTCGACCCCCAGCATTTCTGGATTGTCGAGAATCATCTCGCCATATTTTGGATCGTTCCGGAGCTCCTGCCCGAGTTGGACAAGCACTCCGATCACTTGATCGATATCTTCGTTGTAAGAAACTCCTATATCGATCAGCGCTCGTGACCAGCCATGGGTCATGTTCGTGACCGTGGTGATCTGACCATGCGGGATGAAGTGAACTTTTCCCTCGAGATCGCGGAGCACCGTCATGCGCATGGTAATCCGCTCCACCTGGCCTTTGATGTCGCCGATTTGGACAACGTCGTTAATCATGTATTGCTGTTCGAGCAATACCATGAAGCCCGTGAAATAGTCTTTGATCAGGCTTTGGGCACCAAAGGCGACCGCCAAACCAACCACGGCAGCACCGCCGAGTAACGGCCCCACGGGGACGCTAAACTGCTCCAGAATCGTAATTACGCACACAATCACCACCACGATGCGCACGACGTTCAGCAACACGCCGACCAGCGTCGACGCCCGGTTTTCCCGCTCTTCGCGAGTGCCGCGCGGGCTGGTACTGATGATGATCTGCTTGAGACGCGGCTCAACATACTTCCCCATTCGCATGACCGAAATCATGGTGAGCAGGGCCATCAGCGCGATCAGCCCTTTGGTCTCCAGCCAGATCGTGATATTGCGAACGGAGAAGGGATTGCTCAGTTCGTCGACCGCCATCTTTGCTGCTTCCGCCTCGCTGCGAATCTTGGCTGCCTCGCGCAGCTTGGACATTTCCTCCTGCTGGAGTGTACTTTGTTCCGACTGCAATTCATCGAGCCGATCGGCCAAGTTGCGAGACTCCACCCGTGATGCCGCCGCCGTTTGTTGGGCCTGAGTGAGTTGCGACCAGATTTCGTCCCACTTCTCTCCCCCCTGGGGATTGTCTTCCAAGCTTTTGGTCAAGCGCTCGGTTTGTTCCACGGCCGCATCGAGCTTCTTGATCGCCATAGCGCGCAGTTTGCGCTGCTGTGCGATATCCTCTTTGAGAAGATCGAGCCGCTCGGTGACACTGCCTGCTTCTTTCTCGGCCACATCGGCAGCCGCTACCAGTTGTTCTGCCTTGGCCGTCGCTGCCAGAAGTTCGGTATCGGCGCGAACTTGCTGCGCGGATTTTGCGTTGGAGCTTGACACCGCATCGGGCAAGCCCGGCATCATCGCGTTCTGCATTGGTGACGCGGTCAGCGGTGTGGCGGGCAATGCCGCGGGGACCGGCGCTGCTTCGAGCGCAGGTTGCGCAGGTGGCAGAGCAACGGCGGACCCTGCTGCCGGAGTTGCAGGTGCTTCGCTTGCTGGAGTGGAACCTGCAATGTTCGGTGCAGCAGGCGCAGTCAACGGAGTGATGCTCGAATCGGTCGCGGCCGGACTGGCCGGTGCCGCGACTGGAGCAGCGGTCGGTGCAACGGGCGCAAGTAGCTTCTCAGCCGCTTCGCGATCGCGCTGAATTTTGGATTCAAGCGTGGTGATACTGGCCTGCCGGGTGCGGCGTTCTTCGAGCGCTAGTTCGAAAGCGACCTTGGCAGCGTTCCAAGGTTCCAGTTGCTGCGTAAGCGATTGCTCTAAATTGGCTGCCACTTCCGCACGACCAGCGTTCTGCGCCTCTTGAAGTTTTCGTTTGGTTTGGTCGAGGGCACCATCAAGTTCCTTGAACGTCTTTTCGGCGCGCGAGAACTCGCTATCGGGATCAAGTAAAGATCGCTTTAGTTCTCGCAGACGAGCTTCATCGGTGACCACCGATCGCTGCAGCCGCGCGATCCGCTCCGCATCGGTCGTAACGGCCTCCGGTGCAGCGGGCTTGCTGCCTGTGTTCTGGTTGGTATTCGCACCGGGCGTTTCGTTCGGTGCGATGAACTGGGCAGCGATGACGGGTTGATCGGTGGTGCTGTTCGCTTTCGATTTTGGCGCCGCGGCCATACGAATTTCCGCGCCGTCGATCTGCAACTCCATCGGGGCTTCGATTTGCGCCAAACTGAGCCAAATCAGAATCCAACCCAAGTATCCAGTCATAGCAACCTCCGCAGCGGACCTGGCCGTTCTCCGGGCAGCTCAAGCACCAGATGTGCTAACGAGCGCGCAGGCGACCGTTGCATTGTTTATCTGGACCGCGGATTGGCTGCAAGATCAATTGAGGGGCGCTCCAGAAACTGCGGCCATTCTTCGCAGATTGCGCCCAGAAAATAGAATTTCTTCAGGCAGGGGGCAAATGTTTCACATGCGGTGCGACGGCTTCCGCGAGCGGATCGTCGGACGCTTCGCAAAATCCCATATGGAGGTGACGACGAAAACCTTCGGCATGCGTAAAGCAGCCCGTCATCGCGCCGACCTCGGCCGACATTCGTTCCATCGCATCGAGATAGGAATCAACCCCCTGGCTTTCGTCGAGCCATTGTTTCTGGCTGGCATGGCAGGCCAACATCTGCCGCTTGCGAGGATTCAACTCCGCAACATCCACGGCAAGGGTCGGGCGCACCACTTGTCCGAGGGGATCACGATTGGGATAGGGCTGCGCGTGATAGATGGTTACTTTCTGCCCGCTGATTGGTCGCGGCGGGTCGACAGAAAAATTTGGCATGCCGCGGGTGAAGGCTGCCGTCACTGCCAACCGGCAAGTGTTGGTGTGGTCCTCCATGTAATCGACGGGAGGATGCGTGAGGATGATCCGTGGCTGAACGTCGCGGATGACGAAGGCAACTTTGGCCAGCGTTTCTCGATCGTAAAAAATTTCCAGGTCGTGGCAGATGCTTTCGTGGAAAGTCGCACCGATGCTCGCTGCGGCTTGCTGCGCTTCGGCACGCCGAATCTCGGCCGTCGTTGCGCGATCGGTAATGGTCGAACCGCAACATCCGTCTGCGAGGTTCCAATAGTGCAGCGCGTAGCCCGCTTCGGCCAAACGCATGAGAGTGCCGGACATTAGAAATTCAATGTCGTCCGGATGGGCGGCAATCGCGAGAACGGCTGGCGTGGTCAAGCTTATTCTCCTCGTAACGCAGCGATCACCGGCGCCTTTTGAATCGTTCGTGCGGCCCACCAACTGACAACGCCACCCACGAAGGTCACCAGGCCAATCGTGGTTGCCAAATCGAGCCACGGCGGTGTAGCACCACCGGTCAGTAACTGCGGCAACAGAGCGAAGGTGGCAGCGAATACGCCGGTGAGAATTCCCCCTGCCAGCAGGAAAGCATTCTCTTCCAGAACCAGCGATAACAAACGCTGTTGCCCAAAACCAACGCTGCGCAACAAAGCCAGTTCGCCACGACGTTCCAGCACGTTGCGCAACTGTACTGCCGCCAGCCCAAAGGTGCCGAGCAATAAACCAAGCCCGCCCAGCGTTTGAAAGGTGCTGATGTAAGTGTTCTGCACAGCGAACAAATCGATCAATCGCTGGCGGGCGTCGACCACATCAAAACCTTCGTCCCCCAGGCGATCTTCCAGCAAATCCACAACCGCTTCATTGTCCGGGCGGATGAGGAAGAAACGATAGCCGCTTTGGTCAGGGAAAAGTTGTTTGAAATCGGCTTCGCTCACGAGCAAATTGCCTTGCAGCACGCTTTCCGCTAGTAGTCCCACCACGCGAAACCGTATCGGGCCGCGGTCGTAATCGACGGTAAACTCCTCGCCGATGCCGAAGTAGAGCTTCAGGCTATACATGGCCGTGTTCTTGTCGATGACGACCGGAATGGCGTCGTTTGGCATTCGCGCAGGAGCATCTTCCGGATGTAACACGTGCCACGGATTCTGTTTTTCCGTCGCGTTGCTCGCTGCCGATCCTGCCCAGCGAAAGGCGAACTGCGGAGCGTGATCGAAATGGTCGACGAATTCCCGGGTGACTCCCAGCACGCGCGGCTGCTGAGCCTGATAAAGATTGCGACAACTGGCATCATCCCCCGGCTGCAGTCGGAAGGGAAAAATTTCTGTTTTGCCAAGCTGCTCGGCACCGTCCCCTAACAAGGTCACACGCCCGGCAATGGTATTCAGATCAGGCACGATCGGCTCGGCACTTTCTGCCAGGTAAGGGAAGCCACCGGTTCCGGCATCGGTGGGAGTGAGTCGAAAAGCACTCACCGCGACGATCATGAAGACTGCGGCTCCCATCAGGGACATCGTCGCCATGCTGCGCGTTGGATTGCGTCCGGCATTGCGAATGGCGAGCTCTCCCAATGATTTCAGGGGCTGCGGCGCGCTAATGGCTCCCGAGCCCGCCAGCCGGTCGCGCAACTTTAGCATGATGGCGGCGAGAAGTGCTCCGCCGCTGACTAGTGCCGCACCGCCTTGCGATTCTCCCTTCAAAAAGAATCCGCCGATCAGCAAACCCAAAGCGAGTACGAGAAGTGCTGGCGGAAGGTATCGCCACCAGGACTGTTGGGCACTGATGGCCGATGGCCGTGCCGTTGAGATCTTACCCGCGAGTAAATCCCGAATGGCCATTTGCCGCATACTTCGCATGCCCAGCCAAACGGTGAAAGCCGCCGTAAGTAGTCCCAGAATACTCCCCACAATCAGACTGAAAGATGTGATGCGCAGTTCCAGAAATGGAGAAGTCACTGCACCGACCCACCAGGTTCGCAGACCGGTAATCATGATCCATGCGTAGGCAACACCTAGGGCGGCACCTAACACCGCACCGATCATGGCCAAGACCATTCCTTCGCCGGTATGCAGGCGAGTGGTCCGTGGCAGCGACCAGCCTAAGGCTCGCAACAAGCCTTGCTCGGCCACCCGTTGTTCGACTCCCAATCGGAATAAAAGCCAAACGAGTAATAGCGCGGCCCCGATTACAAACATGCTCAAGCACAAAAAGAGGAAGTCGAAGGGGGTAGTGCCGCTCGAGGCTTTAATTGCCTGTTGCTTGACCGGTTGAAAATCAAAGCCGAGCGCACTCTTGCGCGGGCGCAGCGCGTTGAGCAATAAGGGACCAAGTTGTTCCCCCCGTTCACCTTCCGCCGCAGGAACGCGGATCGATGTAGTCTGACCAAAACGGCTTCCCCACAACCGTTCTCCGTCCGCGAAAGAAATGTAGGCCTTGGGGGTGGTGCGATAATACTCCCAGAACTCATCGTCTTGCGTTCGGATCCGGCTTTGATCGAAGGGAAACGGCGCATCCCAATCAGCAATCGAAGCTTGATCGGTGATCCCTGCCACTTGCGGCGTGAAATCCGGATCGTTCGCCGGGGTGGGCCGATCAGCAAACACGGCTGGCTGACGACGCGTGTAAGGCTGGGTCGGTGCAGTCAGCGGAACAATCGCAGCCAGGGTGAATTCCGCCGACGTCTGCACTTCGGTCCCGTGCGTTGATTCCGGTTCGAAGAAATCGAGCCGCACGCGATCACCGATTTTGGCTTGCAGATCGTCGGCCGCCCAAGAGGTGAGCGCAATCTCGCCGGGCTTGAGTTGGTTCGTTTCGTTCTCACTATCTGATAACGCAACCGGCAATTGCTCCACCGCGGCAACGGTCGAATAAGGAATACCTTCGTTCTTCTTCAGAATGCCGTCTTCAACCTTGATGGCTGGAATGACTGCAATCGTGTTGGCGAGGTAGGTGTAGATGCGCTGCGGTTGTCTGTCTTTCCAAGCTTCCAATGCGGCCTGCTCCACTTCCGGCGCGAGCATCATGCGATCCGAAGTGAGCTGCCAGTAGTCGAACACCACATCAGGCGGTTGAGCTTCGCTGAAGACGTTCCGGACATGCTCCACCTTCAGACCGTAGTCAACCAGTTGCGGTGCCAGGGACGTCTTCAGAAGCAGATCACCGGGAGGGGAGTCTTGATCGTGCCCCGCGGCAAACATTGCGTTGACTTTGCCGTTTTGCTCCAGCGCATCCTGCATGTCAGGCAGCGGAACGAAGGCAACGTGGCTGGTCCCTTGTTGCGGATGCAGACTGAATTGCCCCAGACTCTTTGCGGGCAGAATGGCGACGACTTTCATTTCGGGCAGGGACTGCACCCGCCCCGTTTTGCGACCCAAGGGGCTATCGGCAGGAACTTGCGCGAGCTTGCTAAATCGGAGGGTGACGACATCGCCGACCTTGACCCCCAATTCGTTGGCGAGAGGTTCGTTTAAGACAATCTCATCCCGGGCGAGGTTCTTTCCGGGTCGCACCTTAGGATCACTCAAGTCCCAGAAGGAATCCCGAATGCCGAGCGCGAGCACACTGGATGCACGTCGCACTTGCGAACTTCCTGCGGTTGCTGCTTCGTGACGATGCTCGATCGTTGCTGCCGGAAACAGCAAGGCCGGCTCGATCCGCCACCAGGCGTTACCAATTTCAGCGTTCGCGCGGAGCTCCGCCGCGAGTTCCTCACGAAAGAAATGATCTGAGACGAGTAATTCGTCAATCCGCCCCAAGCGATCGAGCGCCAGTTTTCGCAGGCTAAATCGGACCGAATCACCAACAATTAGCGCGCCGGTGAGTACCGCTGTGGCAGCCGCGACCCCCAGCACCACGGCCAGATTCGTGCGGCGATAGAAAACGAGATTCGTAAAGAGCAGTTGAATGAAGGTCATGCGGCAGTCCTTTCTCAAGCTGGCTTGAGGACTCCGTCGTCAATCTCGAAACGACGTTGCATCTTCTCGGCAAGTTCCCGGCTATGCGTGACGAGGACCAGCATCGTTTGCTCTTCCTGCTGCAATTTGAGCAGTAGTTCTGCAACCGCCGTCGCGCTGGTGCGATCCAAATTGCCGGTCGGTTCATCGGCAAGCAACACGGTGGGTTGCATCACGAGCGCCCGCGCGACCCCTGCCCGTTGGCGTTCGCCGCCGGAGAGTTCAGCCGGCCGATGAGTCAGCCGCTGTCCCAGGCCAACACGATCCAGCAAGGAACGGGCACGCGCTTCGAGTTCCTTGGTGGGGGTGCCAGTCGCGAGCGCCGGAATCAATACATTTTCCAGCACGTTCAATTGCGGGAGCAGATGATGGTCTTGAAAAATGAAGCCGATGTGCCGATTGCGAAAAGCGGCCAACTCTTCAGGTTTAAGCTCCCAAGGATTCACACCTGCCAGCGTAACAGTGCCGGAGGTTGGTTGGTCGAGCGTTCCAATGATGTGCAGCAGCGTGCTTTTGCCGGAACCGCTGGGGCCGAGGATGGCTACGTTTTCGCCAGCTGTGAGCGACAGCGATGCTTCTCGCAGCACCGCCAGTGGTTCGTTCGGGGTGGGAAAATCCTTGGTAACGTGTTCGACCAGAAGCTCAGGCATGCCACAGACAAAACGGAGGGATCAAGCCCGCGGACCGGCCGCGTGTGAAAATACGTGCTCCTAGTTTACCAAGGCCGCCGGGCTGGATGTTAAAACGGTGCTGCGTCGTCTTGGTCGGAAGGTGCCAGGATCATCGCTCGCAGAGCCTCGATCACCTTGACTGCATCCTGCTGGGAAATCTCATTCCAGCCGGCCGTTTTGTGATGCAAGAGTGCGAGCTTTAAGAGGTCAACCGCATCCCCCAGATCCGCCGGCAAATCGGGCAGGTCGGCAAAGGGCTGAATCAGTTCGACAGGATTTCGACTGGCCGCGGCGGCTTCTTCGTCGTCAGAGAACGATTGCCGCGCAGTTCCCCCCGCTGCATCTTCATCGCCAAAATCGGGACCATCGTGCCGCGGACCTTGCACGGCGTCATAGCTCCCTTCGATCTGCGGAGCGATCGATTCACGCGTCGTCGAGGCTTCCAGATCCTCGTCCTTCTCACTGGTGATTTCGTCTTCTTCGCGCGGCTTATCGGCCGCGACCTTGCCGAGCGTCTCCCACCGCTGATTGCGCATTTGCGAAACCGACCAATGGCTTTGCACCGCTCCCTCCAGCCACATCTCACCATCGTTCCAGTCGCTGGCCGCGAAGAAATGACTCCAGAAGAGTCCGCGGTATTGCTCGTAGGTGCTGCCGAACCGCTGATAGACGCGCCGCAGTCGGCCGATATGCTGGCCAGTCACGCCACCCACGAGCCGGGCCCAGGTTTCATCGGAATAGGCAGTCACGGGGGACCCATCGGCTTCCAGGGCTTCGCGCCATTGGCAGATAATGCGTCCCTTTTCCCAGTTCGTTGTGCTAACGAGGCGATTCCAACGGCCGACAAACGGTTCCGAGGCCGCCAGGGAGACAGTTTCCAACGGGGCAGGCGCGGTCGAAGTTTCTTCCATGAGGCTGGGGTCCATGCGGAAGGCAAATGAAGTTGCGATGAAGCGAAGGAGCTAACCTAGACGCCGCTCCCACCCCTGCCAAGGCTGCGCCACGGATCGTGCGAAACTCCCCCGCCGAAGGCGAAACCGGCGTTCAAACCGCAGCGAATCTATTGGGGAGAACGTGTCGCCATTCAGAACAAGCCAGGCGCTTATCCCGCGACTTCGCCGCGAAGAATTTGCCGACAAGCAACGATCTTTTCGGCATAACCGTCAGCGACCCCGGATTCGCTCAACTTCTTGATCGCCCAGTGGAAAACAAAAACGAATTTACCGGTTGGGGGATGGAACAGCGCCGACTCCCAATAGGGCCAGGCATACATCCATTCGAGTTCCGGGCATTCATTCCTGAGTGCCGCCGCGAGCAGCATTCCGAACTCACAGCAGTAGACGACATAGGCATTGTCAAAACTTTGCGGATCGGACTGGGCGATGATCTCCGCGATGAAAGGGGGATCAAAATGGTGATCGGCAGCATGCACGCTTTCCAGCGTCACGGGCAACGACAGCCCCAGGTCCGCCAATAAGTCGCTTTCTGCCGCAGCAAGCATCTGTTGCAACAGTTCCTGGACTGTGGCTTTCCCTTCGGCATCAAGCGAACTGATCTCATCTCCGCTTTTGCCGAGAAAGACTTCGCTCCCCATGATGTCCGGCCGCGTTTGCGGATGCCCTTCCCAATACTGGGATCCTTCCGGATACCAGGGCGCAAAAAACGTGGCGAAAAGTTCGTCGCCAGAAGGCAAAGCGTCGGGCATGAGAGTTCTCGCTGCAGAAGTGATCGATGCGACTAGCTTGTCGGTGGTTGCGGTGCCGGGACACGTTCGACGGCAGCCCAGCCGCAAGAGTTGTGAGTCCCATCGCAGAACGGACGATTTTTTGTCTGTCCACAGCGACACAGGGCAACATTCGGCTTGGCAGGGTTGACGGGGAACACGTTCCCGTCGGCGTCGATGATGGTCACGGGACCCGTAATGAGGAGCGGGCCATTGTCGCGAACCTTAATTGTGACTTCAGACATGAAATTCTCCGAGCGGGAACCAGGGTTGTGATGCGTGCGCTGAATGGGGCGTTAAACCGGCGGTCATTCTAGCACGTCACGCGCTGTTCACTTTCGTCCGAAAGGGACTCAAGAAACAACAGCGGCGGAGTGAATGAAGATTCGCTCCGCCGCCGGTCGTTTGAATTTAGTTCTAGCTCGCCCGACTACTTCACTCGCAGCACGACCAAAACTTCCGAAGTGCCTTCGGGCGTAGCGTTGCTCTCCCCTTGAGCGACGTCGATTCCCATTTCGCGATACAACTGTTTCCGGCCGATGCGAACAGCAACGTGATCTAGTTCGGGCATCGGACTCCCGATTTTCTCACGTGGATCGACCGCCAGCACTTCATCGGAAGCATGGGCCACATCGCTGGGTTGCTCGGTCCAGACCGGCAAAGCGGCCGCCAGTTGTTCGGCCGTGCCATCCAGGACGTAGACTTCATCCACCGGCAGACGAGTTGTCGCCAGGGTAATGGGTTCAATCTTCTCAATCGCTGCCGTGGCGGATCGCATCGCAGGCCGATTGTTCAAACTTCCATGCACGGTGAGCCCATGACGAACGAGTTGTTCGTCGAGCTTCCCTTGCAGCAACACATTGTTGCTGACCGTTACTCGCATCAAATACACCTGCCCCTGGCTGTTCTTGGATTGCAATGTTTCTGCGAATTGAGCGAGCGTTAATTTTCGATCGCCGAGTTCGGCGGGTTGGTTATCGTTGTTGGCGTGAGCAGAAGGAACGTCGATCGGACTCTGCACGACTGCTGGTCCGGTTCCGTCACTGCCTCGGAGGAAAAACGCCCAGCCGGCAAGGGCCAGCACGGAGGCCGCTGTCACTCCCATGGCAAACGCCTGCAACACGCCGAGTTGCCGTTGCTTGACCGTGACCGGAGAGTGGTTGTCCCTGCGCGGCGTTATATCCGCTTTTGAGTCACGTCCTGCCGCCAATTGATCGTGCTGCACGTCGGCAATGCGAGCCATTACGCGATCTGCAAATCCCCCCGCGGTACGCATTCGCGGCAAAGCTTGCAATTCGCCCCGCGCTTGACGAAGTTCGTCCACGAGGCAGCGTAATTCGTGATTGCGAGAGAGCTCCTGACGGATCTCGGCTGCTTCTGCAGCCTCGAGTTTACCATCGAGGTAGGCACTGATTCGGTCGTCGGCAAACTTGGGATTCATAACACTAATCTGGCTGGAGAACCGCCACGACCAACTTCCAGTCAGTCGGAGGCATGTTCCCGGAAAACGATTTCTAATTGCTCCCGCATTTGCAAGCGTGCCCGATGAAGCCGGCTGCGAACCGTTCCCACGGGAACATCGAGAATTTCGGCGATTTGGTCATAGTCGCAGTCTTCCATCTCTCGCAGCACCAAAATCATTCGGTGTTCTGTACTGAGAGCCGCTAAGGCCGACTGCACCTGACCTGCCCGTTCTTCTCGCAAGACCCGCTGTTCGGCCCCTTCCAGATGATCCACCGGCTGTACACCTTGTTCGTCCTGGCAGGCATCCAGGGAGGCTTCTCCCTTTCGCTTCCGCCGGCGACTGATGGCTGCGTTGATCGCAATGCGATACAGCCAGGTGTAAAACGCGCTGTTACCTCCGAAGGAATTCAGCTTCACATACGCTTGCACGAACGCGTCCTGCACTACGTCTTCTGCGTCGTCCCGCGAGCCGGAAATATAGACCACGGCGTTCAGCAGTCGGTCCTGATATTTCAGGACTAGCTGGCTGAATGCTGCGGAATTGCCGCTGCGGACTTCGGCGATGATGTCGGCGTCGTCCACGTTCACCACTTTCGACGCCTCGCCTCTGAGGAAAGTTCCAGATTCAACCCCTAAGTTTCGGGCCCGATACGCACGCTCGGCCATTTTCGTCATCTTGAACCCGATTTCAGCGATTGTCAAACCACCGCCAAATCAAGACTTACGTTCAGCTAGCGGCCGCGACTACGCACCCGGCAGTAAACGAAAGCCCTTTGCCCCGATTGCTCTATTTTTATGCAGCGTCCCGCAATTTGAAAAAGTTTTTTTTTGCTATCGGGTAGCTTTCCTAGTCCTCCTAATCGGAACGCTATTCCATTGGCACGGCGTAGCTAGGGACAACTCGCCACCTTTATGACTCCCGAAGGGGGAGGAAGTTTCCTAGCGAGCGTGGCCAATTTTGTGTCGATTGAATCTTCACAGAGAAAAAACAAGGGGGCAGATTTCCGCAATGCTTCCTCTCCCTTGTTTTGTTCGGCTATAATCCCCGTCGATAAACCAACAGGCGGGTTTTTCTTCTTGGAAGGAACTGTGATGAACCAGCTTGAATCGACGGTCGCTCGATCTGAATCCCAAGTACAACGTGCCGGAGAGCTCTCTGGCGAAGCGCTGTACGAAAAGTGCATGGCTTTGGCCCACAACCTATGGTGGACCTGGCATCCTGAGGTGAGCAACCTCTTTCGGGATCTGGACCCCATTCGGTGGCGTCAGCTCGACCATAATCCGATTGCTTTGCTCAAGGAGTTCACCCCCGAACGCTTGGCTTCGCGAGCAGCGGAAATGGTGATGTTCAGCCGCATCAACTACGCCCATCGCCGGCTCAAAGAGTACATGGCGATGACGCAAACCTGGGCCGCCACCAATGCAGGCGTGCTCGGCGCTCAACCGGTGGCTTACTTCTCGGCTGAGTTCGGTCTGCACGAATCGATTCCAATTTACTCGGGCGGTCTCGGGGTGCTCTCCGGCGATCACGTGAAAAGCGCCAGCGGCCTAGGTTTATCCTTTGTCGCCGTCGGACTGTTTTACAATCAGGGCTACTTCCGCCAGCAGCTTGATGAAAACGGCTACCAGCACGAAGAGTACATCGATACCAAAGTCGAAAATCTGCCGATGACGCCGGCCCTGTCGCCGGAGGGCAAACCAATTACGGTTTGCGTCGAAACGCGCGGCGGTGCGCTGTACGCCAAAGTCTGGATGATGCAAGTTGGCCGGGTGAAGTTGTACTTGCTCGATTGCGATGTCGACGGGAATAAACCCGAAGATCGAGAGTTGACAAGTCGACTCTACGGCGGTGACGAACGGGTTCGTATTCGCCAGGAATTAGTGCTCGGTGTCGGCGGCGTGAAAGCGCTGAAGGCACTTGGTATTCGTCCCGGCATGTATCACTTAAACGAAGGGCACTCCGCGTTTGGTCCGCTGGAAGTGATTCGTGAGCGGATGCACGACGATGGCATGAGTTTCGACGATGCCCTCCGCGATGTTGCCCGCCAGACGATCTTCACCACTCACACGCCAGTTCCCGCCGGCCACGATCGCTTTCCTGGTGAACTGGTCGAAGAGCATCTTGGTCCGCTGCGTGAGCAGTTGGGAATCAGCTATGACCAATTGATGGGGATTGGTCGCGTTGAGCCGCAGAACCATGGCGAGCCGTTTTGCATGACGGTGATCGGCCTAAAGCTGTCGCGCCGCGCCAACGCGGTGAGCCAGTTGCACGGTCACGTTTCCCGCCGCATGTGGGCTCCCTTATGGCCGTGGCGCGTGGAAGAAGAAATTCCGATCGGGCATATCACGAACGGGGTGCATATCCCAACGTGGCTCGCTCAACAGATGATGCAGCTGTACGATCGCCACTTCCCCGCTGGTTGGATTTACCGGATGGGTGAGGCCGAAGTTTGGCAGTACATTCACAATGTCGATCCAGGCGAATTGTGGGAAACACACAACGCGCTGAAGAACTTACTCATCGCCTTTGTTCGCCGCCGCGTCAGTCGACAATGTCGTCGTCGCGGCGAAAGTGATGATGCCGTCGAAGCCGCTCGCAATGTGCTTGATCCCAGCGTCCTCACGATTGGCTTTGGTCGCCGCTTTGCCACCTACAAGCGGGCCACCCTGTTTATGCAGGATGTCGATCGCATCGACGCCCTGGTCAATAACAAGGAACGCCCCGTTCAGTTCGTGTTCGCAGGGAAGGCCCATCCCAAGGATATGCCCGGCAAGCAATTCATTCAGGAAATTGCCAACCTGCGCAAGGATCCGCGTTTCACGAAGAAATTCGTGTACATCGAAGATTACGACATGAATGTCACCCGGCACATGATCCAAGGGGTCGACGTGTGGCTGAATAATCCTCGTCGTCCGCTGGAAGCTTCGGGGACGAGCGGCCAGAAAGTGATTCTCAACGGCGGGCTGAATTTGTCGATTCTCGATGGCTGGTGGGCGGAAGCTTACAACGGCATCAATGGTTTTGCGATTGGCAATGGCCGGAGCCATGTGGACGACAAGGTCACGGACAAGCGCGATGGCGAATCATTGATTCAGGTTTTGGAAGATGAAGTCGTGCCGATGTACTACGACCGAGACGTCGACGATCTGCCTCGTCAATGGATCAAGCGGATGATGCACTCCATCAGCACGATGGCGTGGCGGTTCAGTTCGCACCGCATGGTGGCTGATTACGCTCGGCTCTGCTACGTTCCCGCTGCCGGCGGCCTGAGCAGCGATATGAGCCAGTAGTCGTTACGAGATTTCATGGAAATCAAAAGGGGCGTCCTGGTTAGGACGCCCCTTTTTTATTGCGACCACGAGTCATCAAAAATTCGGCTATCGCCGATTCAGAGTCAGGCTCGCCGTCATATTCTTATCCTTGAAAAAGAACGGCGTCACCCACGAGTTGTTATTCATGCTCACGGTGGTGGTGACCGTCACATAGTCGGCGGTGATGGCACTCGTCGTGGTCGGATTGCGGACGCCGCCAGCCATCAGGATCGAGTTCACCTTGGTCGTTACGTCATTCGCCGTTGATCCCATTACCAAGCCACGTCGCGTCCCTTCGTAGACTGCGTTATCGATGGTATGCCGCACCATATGCATGCGGGCCATCTCGAACGAACCCATCACGAAGAAGAACAGGATGGGAGCGGCAACCGCGAACTCCACAACGTGGGCTCCTTTACGAAACGAACGGCGAATTTTGCGGCGAGGAGTCATGGTGTACTTTTGGACAAGATGGAATTCAATCGAGGACGGGAGTCGGTTCTAATCGCTTTACCGGCGACGAAGATCGTCGCACGCTATTCGGCATACTGTAAACCATCCAGCCCCAGACCGATCTGAGTGAAAATTTCGATCAGTTTGGCACCATCGGGCGCATGATAGTGTTTGCCGTTGCACGATTCGGCAATCGTTTTCATCGTGTTTTGATCCGCACCCGAACCGAAGGTGATGGCGATCACGCGAATGTTCGCACTGTTCAGCGCGTTGATCTTGCTCGTTGGTCCCGTTCCTTGGTTGTGCAAGCCATCCGTCATCAGCACCATTAGCTTTTCCACCTCGGGATCTGTATTCGCCCGTGAAGTGCTGAATGTACTGATACCTTTGGTAATGCCATCCGTAATGTTTGTGTAGCCATCTGCGGACAGGCCGTTCAGGGACTTGGTAATATTGGCATAGTTCGTCCTCAAAGTCCGATTCACCGAGGCACTGGTCGCGTAACTACTAAGTGACATCATTTCAACATCTTCCGTCTGGCCCAACGCACTGATGAGGTAAGACATCGCGGTCTTAGTAGCTTGCCATTTGGTCTGACCTCCCCCCGCGGATTCGGTCATTGATCCCGAGCGGTCAATGACGACAGCAATATCGCGTTTGAGAAAGCCTGGCGTCGATACGGTAGCCGACATCGAAGGGGAGAACGAAGTGTTGTTGAATAATTTTCCGAAGAACAGCTTCACGTCGCCGTTCGTCGAGCCCGTGGTCCGATCCCCAACAATCCGGGCGGCATTCAAAGGCGTGCTCCCTGGCGCGAAATTGGCGATGCCATTGGAGCCTTTGGTAACCTTGCCAAAGACGATATCACTATCGTTTAACACCAGCCCCGTACCAGCCACCTTATTTGCCAGCGCGATATTCTTGGCTGCCGTACGGGCCGTGGTCTGATCGCCGGTACGCTGGAGAGCTTCCGCCGCAGCACGCGCCGAAAGATCGGTCGATACCCGCAGTTGCGTCCTGGTCAGCTGCATGTAGGCAACGTCAATCGAAAACGCAACGCAGGCCATGAGTGCCAGAATCAAGAACGCAACCAGGTAAATGATTGCCCCTTTGCGGCGGGTATATCGCGGTCGTCGTGTTGTTATAGGTCGATCATTTCGTGAGCTTTGCAACATGATGGAACTCCCCAATCCGAATCGTTGGAACACGCGGCACTTGGATTTCGATTTGCCGAGTAGCGTTGCTGGATGGCGCCGCTGCAGCGGGTTGCGAACTAGATATCTTCTTTCACGGCCCTAACCTGGGCTTGTAACGTTCCCGTATTAAATTTTTGAACCGGCACGACACTGTTGCTGCTCGATGGGGCCGTGACGGTAATGACCATCGTTGTTCCCTTGCTGCAAGACTCAGGGCTCGGCGAAATGGTGATGGCAAATCCGGCAACATTTCGAGACGATAGGATGGCTGATGCTCGGGCCGTAGCAGTGGCAGTTGTTTCGCCGCCGCGAGCAGCGACGTTTGCCGCTTCATACGCTGCGGTTAGCAACGATTCTTGGAGGTAGATCTTGGTGCAAAGTTCCAGCGAGGCCATCAACAAAAGGAAGATCACTGGCAGGCAAACGGCCAATTCTACGACGGCCGCCCCACGTTGATTTTTCCGCCGACGCATGCGCTGAATCATGGGTTCCTCAACGACCAGACCAACCTCAGGCACACGAATAGTGCCTGTTGTGGTTGCAACGAATAGAGACATTCTGAGGAGCTGAGAGCGGCATCATGCCTTCAACTCAAACATAGGTCACAATCGTCTGGCGTGCTTTGCCGCCAAAAGAATCTTGAACCCCGAAGCAGGCGATGCTCAAGCAGACTTTGCCCGCGCAGTTGCTGCGGACAGAATATCCGGAACCGTGCACAGGAACGCACACGGCGTTTACAGGCTCAACTGGCCTTGCGCGGCGTTTTTCCCAGTGCCACGAAGCGTTCCTCAGGCATCACCATTGAGGTCAAACGCAGCCCATACTTATCGCCACTCTTCACCGCTTCCCCCACAGCGACGCACGTATCGCCGACGCGCAATTCCAAAGGCTCGTCGCACGATTTTTCAAACTGAATGATAGAACCCGGGGCCAGGTCCAAAATTCGTTGCACGGGCTGTCTGGTGGCCGACAGCACCACAGAAAGCTTCACCTTGATCCGCAGCAGGCTGCGAATGTACGGCGGCATCGCGGGGAGCGCTTCATCCAGATCCCGTCCCGCAAAAGACTGAGTCGAACTGGGGTGCGTTGCGTTCGCGCCGCGCGCCCCGTTTGTCTGATTCGCACCTCGCTCCGCGTCTTGATTCGCAGACAAGATCGCCTGCGGCTGCGGAATCGGCCAAACCAGGAGTGCTTCGGAAGATGTCTGTGCGGACTTGATTTCCAAAGGAATGCCGCACAGATCGTTCGCGCCGCTGAGGACCAGTGAACGTTCGATTGCCTGGACTTTGCCCGCGGCAAAATCCTCTGGGCAATGTGTTTCGGGGAACAGCAACATTCCCAGTTCTTGAGCGAGCGTCGCCAATTTGCTGACACTCGTCGCATCCTGCGCGGCATACCAATCAGGCAAAAATCCGGACGCTTCGCTCAGGAAGAGAACCGCGGCTTCGCCCTGCACGGTAAATACCAAAGCCAATCCTGGGCCGCGATAGTTGGGGGGGAGTTCATTCGCTTGCAGTGCCAGCGGCTCTCCGACCGTCAAGGCAGCTTCCAGCGCCAGGCAACGGTTGAGCGCTTCGCAGGCTTCCGCCGCTCCCGCCTGACAGGCGGCCAGAAATTCCGGCGCGAGCTCACTCCCCAGACCATTCATTCGCCTGCATCCTGCGTGCGTGGTGCGTGCCAGCATGCATCCCAATTTGGCAGCACGCGACATCATTTCCCTCTATCGACAGAATAATCGGCAAAGTTCGCCTCTTCTTCCGCAACGGGTGTTAAACGGACAGTTGCAGTTACTTGGCAGAGGATTCTGGCAAAAACGTGCTACAGAAGTAGTCTCAAAATGCCGATGAAGCGAGCGTTCCAAGTGCTAGACGGTGCCGCTGTTCGAGTCGATGGAGTTTTGCATGTATCCGCTCTCTCCGTTGGCAATGGTGGGTGGTCTGGTCAGCGGCGCAGCGGCGTTGGTCACCGCCGCCACGAAAGATGGTTCATTTCTGTCCTTCCTGAACGCTCCTGGCGAATCGGCAGACCAAGCGCCGGCAGCATCCGCCACAACCGCCGATTGGTCTGCCAAACTGCAGCCGATCGCCGACGCAATCCGTGAGCAACTGCAGGCCGCGGGGATCGATCTGGCAACGCCCGTGACATTGTCCGTCGGAATCAGCGGAACCATTGAGGCCAGCAGCGATCATCCTCAGTGGCGGGAAATCGAAGAGGTACTGCGGCGTTCGCCGGGTCTGGCAGCGGAACTCACTGGGCTCTTATCTGCAGCGGAGCAATCGTCGGACGACTTCCATCCGCAGGCGCAGTTGGCGTTCCTGCCCGACCAGGATGTCCTCCTCTTGAATGAATCGATCGTGGGTTCAGCGGTACCGAAATCCGATTCAAATTTCGGCGCTTAGCCACACCTCTTTCGCCAGTTGATCGAGTTCAGTTTGGGCGGGGAGTGAACTTCGGCGATCCAAAGACGCGGCCGCATTCGCAGCCAGTCGTTGGGCTTCTTGCGCCAATTGGCATTGATGGGCATTCTTTTCGTCGAACTGCGGCAAATGAAGATGTGTCAGCAGGTGGGGAGAAGCAAAGCTCTTTCCTCCGGCTTGGGAATAGGCAGCGGCCGCCCGGTTGAAGATCGCAGAATTCAGTAGGCCACACAAATAATGGGCCTCGGTTGCGGTCGAGCAGGGAATAAAAGCGAGCGTTTCCTGGGGAATGATCGGGCGTTCCGCAAGACTATCAACGACCGCAGCTTGCACCGGAGTGAGCATGCGATGCCAAACTACCTTGCAGGGGGCGAGCGTGTAGGAGCCGACATCGAACATCGAATAAAAAGGTGCGGCCACCATTGAATTGGCCCGGCGTCGTTCGAAGTAACGCTTGTACGCAGCCCGCCCACGCAGCATCGTTTCGAACTGTTTCAGGTAGGCATACGTTCGTGGCAGTGTCTTCTGCAATTCGACTTCGCCGATGCCACTTCGTTGGATCGGATCTTGGGCCAGCAGCAGCCAGGCAGTGGGCTCCGCCCGCCAGCGGCGCACATCACTTCCGCGGAGCAAAGGATAAAGCAAGTCGGGTTCGAGTTCTGCACTCACTTCGGAAACAGCCCGTTTCGCGCCGGCCACGATGTTCTGGACTTGTACAAAATTGCTTGCCGTGTCCGTGGATGTTTTCTTCAGCCAGTACACGGCATTTGCACCGCCGGTATTGGCTCCCTCATGAGCCCGGTACGGGGAGGGGCCGACAAGCTTGCGAAGTTCGTCGCAATCCGCGGCCGGGAGCGTAAGCCAGGTGGAAGTGGGCTGATTCGGCGCGGCAGGCTCGGCCGCACATACTTGTCGTGTGACGAGCTTCAGCACCTCGTCGAGCGGGGCTGCTTCGGGCAAACGAGGACTGCCACCGGAGACGGGCTGCCAAACGAAGTACGGCAGGGGATACCGGGTGATTTTTCCCTTTTGCCACAAGAAGAGAACGGTGCGATTGGTGGCGCCGGGAAAAGGTTGAACCTCCGTCAGATCCTCCACATGCGTGACGCCAAGCGGCGTTTCATCGGGGCCCAATTGAAAACGGCGGAAGCCGGCTCCGGCAGAAGTCTTGAACACCGCCTGCGTGGTGATAAATGCCAGCCACCCCCCCTCCTTCAAAAGCTGGTCCGAAGCGACATAGCTCAAGAGCATCGAGAGGTCTTTCTTTCCGGACCCGAGAATGGCCGACATCCCACGATGAGGAAAAAGCCCGTGCGTTAACCAGAGATCGCGAGTTTTGACCCGATATTCCGCCGGCAGTGTTTCCCAGCCAACCCAGGGAGGATTGCCAATCACAAGTTCGAACCGCCCCAGTTTTTCCGCGAGACTCTTCTCCAGCAGAATCGAGTCGGCTTGATAGACGGGCAGTTCCGGCAAGGGAGCACCAGGATGCAGCAGATCGACAATAGCCAGCGCGTAGTTGAGCCTGGCCGCGGCAACGGCCAGAGGATGAACGTCAATTCCGACAACGGAGTGCAAGAGCCTGGAAAGTTGTGTCGCACGATCCTCTTGGCAAACGGATAGCGTTTGCCGTTGCTTACGCAGCGCGTGCAGTAAGAAAGTTCCTGAGCCGCAGGCGGGGTCGATGATACGACCGTCTTTCGCCCGCTCACCAACTAGTTGCATCAAGTATTCCGCGAGCCAATCGGGCGTGTAGTATTCGCCCAACGCATGACGTACTTCGCGCGGCAAGAGTTGCTGGTAGAAGGTTTTGAAGTAATCTTTCCCGAGTGAACTGGGGGAGATCGAGAACGCCGCCATCGCTGAGCGACAATCCTGAGCACACGACGCAAAAGCAGCCGGAGGATCGGCTGCGAACCTGGCAATCGAGGTGGGGACAAACGGGGAGTCGTCGCCTGAAGCTGATTGACACTTCAAGTGGTCAATCAGCACTTCGCCGAGCCACTGAATGACGAGCAGTGTATAGACCTGCGTCGCTGCGATCAGTTTCTGCGCGGAGACTTGTGAAAGCTCTAGTTCACGCTGCCAGCGTTGAAATGCAGGTGAACGCTCGATTCTCGCGAGTTGAGGCTCGGAAGAGGGAAGTTCAATCGAAGGGAGTGGAGTCCCTTCCGCTGCCAGTTGCTGGAGCGCTAGTTTCGCAAGCACCGACCGCCGGCCGAAACGGGCGACGAGCGCTGGAGGGGAAAGCTCAAGAGAATCAGATGCTGGCATTGCCGTCATGAAGTGGGATCGAACTTCATGCCGATTCTACCGATTACATCAAGTCTGCGTCTGCTGGCACCGATGAAGAGGTAAAAGCGTCCTCTCCGTCCCCGTTTGGGTTCATGTCCCCGTTTCTAGTGGCAAACCTGCAATGACGCTGCGGCCCTTCCAACTCTGCGCTCTGCTCCTCTGCCTGACCGCGCTCGTCGTCACAGGTTGCCGCGCCATGCCATGCCACTCGTGCAACTTGGATCGCTGCGGGGCTCAAGCATGCCCGTGTGATGCCTGTGCCGGCGAATGTTTCGCTGGCTGCAAGAGTGCCCTTGTATTCAGGGGAGGCGCTGCCGGACATCGTCCAACACGACAGCAAGTTGCTAATGCGCGGGAAGTTATCGCCCCCGTTCCGGCGCCACCGATGCCGCCAAACCCCAAATATCATCCGGTGCCAACTCGGCCTGTCTTTGCGTCGGTGCCGATGGTTGGCGGGTAGGTACTTCCCAAAAGTACCTACTGCACGAAAGGCAGAACGAGCCGCATTTACTTAAACGGATCAAACGGGTCGGCGGCAGGAGCAGGATCGGCCATGGGAGCCAGACCTGCTGCCGGAGGTGCGGGAGTCAGCGGAGCGGGGTTGGTTGTTCCACCGGCTGCCGGTCCCACAGGAGCGCCAGGCGCGGCTGGCTGACGTTGTCGGAAACCGGTCAAGTCTTTGGCGCCACGGTAGTCGATCTTCTTCTCTTCCGGCTTCCAGCCCATCATGGCCAGGAATTCTTGTACGGAGATCACTTCCACGTTGTAGCGTTGGACTTCCGTGAGCATGTTGTTGTACTCTGCCAACACTTTCGCCCCGGTCTTTTCGTTCGGCTTATCACCCTGAATCAAATAGCGGGTATTGATCGAAAGCTTGCCCGTGGCAGTGCCATCGTCTTCGAGTTCGGCATCCACGATAGCGCCGTTGAGCGACAGGATACGCTTGATCGTTTCGCGATCGCTTTGCCCGTCTTCGTCAATGTCCATGAAGCCGACCAAGGCGAAGTGAATTTCCTGACCAGGGGACCAGGCTGGAGAATGGATTAGATCTTTCGGCATGATCGGGTTAGCAACTTGATCGTCCAGGATGCGGCATTCGGCGCTGTGCGGGCCGGTTACTTTGATAACTTCGATGCGACCCTTCGGTTTAGCCGAGGAAACGCCTGCCTGATCGTAGTTGTAAACGCTGAACGTGGTTTGCCGGTTCAAGCCATCGGCCGTGCCGAGGTTGATCCAGGCGATCCGCTGCTGTTGATTGACCCAAGTCACCACGCCGTCGGGAATTTCAAATTGGCTGGCCTCGCGGAAGCTGCTCACCTGAGTTCGCAGCCCATCCGAAAGTTGCTGGTACTGCAGCACCTGCTTTTCCAAAAGTTCCCGTTCCTTGACCGCTTTTTCGGTGATGTCCTTGATAGTCTTGTCTTTGCCAGCCAGTTGCGTTTCGAGCGAGGTCATCTTGGTCGTCACCGCGGTGCGGGCTTCGTCGAATTTTACTTTTTCCGAGGCCAAGTCATTCTGTGCCACGGTCTGCACGGAAACGGCCGTTTCGGTCAACTTCTTTTCGTTGGCTTGGAAAGAGTCCTTCTCATCGAGCAACTTCTTCTCGCGAGCATTGGTATCGACGACTTTTTCGTTCTGCTTGGTGATAACGGCCAGCAGATATTCGGGGAGCGTTACGTAATTCTTGGCTCCTTCGGCACCGACTTCAGAGCCGAACATTTGCATGTCCTTGGCGAACTTGTCGAGCAGCCCTTTGACTTCTTCATCTTCTTGACCAGCGGACTGACGGGCCGCATCCACTTCGCCCATCGTGATTCCACCCGCCCCCAGCACGTACTTGTACGCAGTCATCCGATAAAACAGCTTTTTTTCGTTCTGCTGCGCCGTTTTGGCCGTTTCCTGGGCCGCTTTCATGTCCTTTACCGCTGTCTCCGACTGCGAATAGAAGACGTAGGTTGTAATTGCCAAAATCACCGTTAGGAGGGCAAAAATGATAACCGAGATTTGCCAGCCTTGCGCTTCGCGCGACGTAGCCATAGGGGGCCTCCTAAGCCCGGAGTTTTGCTGTGGACGTATGCGGAAAAGTTGAGGTAACGCCCAGTCCCTGAGTGTAAATGGAGCCAGCAGTGGTGTCAAATTTTCGCGGCATTTCCAGCATGATTCGGCGTGAACCACCTGAAAGGGCTTGCTCCGCTAGTTCTCTTCGTCATTTCCGTGCAGTATTATTCCGACTTGCGGGAGAAGTGGGCTGGCAGGGGAAGGCGGAATGTGAAACTCCGCGGAATGCGAGAATTAGGGGCGAAAAAATTTGACACTTTTATCGGCCAGTCGGTAGCATGAAGTACGGGAACAGAGAACCCGTTCGATCGCTTGCTGGCACTTTTCCCAGGCTGCATGCCTTGTCTGCGTTTTGCGGTTCGAGGGGCTTACATTCGCCACGGCAGTGAACCTGTCGTTGGCTGAGCTTGTTGAGGTTTCAAAATCGATGGCAACTAGTCAAGCCGTGTGGGGACTGGAAATCGGTCGCGCTGCGCTCAAAGCGTTACGCTGTCGCGTGGAAGGAGACTCCATTGTCGCGGATGCGTTCGACTTTATTGAGTACCCGAAACTCTTGTCGCAACCCGACGCCGAAGTTTCGACCCTGATCCGGGAAGCGCTGACCCAGTTCCTGTCGCGCAACAACGTGCGGGGGGACAAAGTCGCGATTGCCGTTTCCGGCGAATCGGGTTTGGCTAAGTACTTCAAGCCGCCGCCGGTCGACCGCTCCAAGATTCCCGACATTGTCAAATACGAAGCGAAGCAGCAAATCCCCTTCGCCTTGGACGATGTGATTTGGGACTTTCAACTAATGGCCGGCTATCGCGAAACCGATGGGTTCGTGATGGATTCGGAAATCGGCCTGTTCGCGATGAAGCGGGAGCAAGTCTACAAGGCTTTGCAGCCGTACCGCGACGCAGGGATCGAAGTCGATTTCATTCAGTTGGCACCGATTGCCGTCTACAACTACATCGCTTACGACCTTGCCAAGCAGATTAAAGACGGTGAGGAATACGATCCCGATAAGCCCCCGCCGGCTTATGTGGTGATGTCCATGGGTACCGACACAACCGATCTGGTTGTAACCAACGGCTATCGCTTGTGGCAGCGAAACATTCCTTTGGGCGGAAATCACTTCACCAAGCAGCTCTCGAAGGAATTGAAGCTCACCTTTGCGAAAGCTGAGCATCTCAAACGGACTCCACAGCAAGCAGATGATCCCAAGGCGATCTTCACTGCGATGCGGTCCGTCTTTGCGGATATCGTCACCGAAGTGCAGCGGTCGGTCAGCTTCTTCCGGAGTTTGGACCGCAAAGCTGATATTCAGCAATTGGTGATGTTGGGAAACACCGTCAAGCTTCCCGGCTTGCAGCAGTACGTCATTAAGCACTTGGGGCTGGATGCCGTCGATATTTCATCCTTTAACAAGCTAAACGGCTCGGCAGTCGTCTCGGCACCATCGTTCAAGGAGAACATCCTCTCCTTCTCGGTCTGCTACGGCCTATGTATTCAAGGGCTGGGTAAAGCGAATCTCTCGACCAACCTCCTGCCGAGGGAATTGATTAAGGAACGAGTGATTCGGGCTAAGAAACCCTGGGCGGTCGCGGCCGTGGGGGGAGTGATGCTCGCCTGTGCGATCAACTTTATCTCGCACTTCACCGTTTTGAACGAGGTGCACCCTAAGCGGATGGAAGGTAACACGGATTGGGACACTGCGATCACCAAGGCCAAGAGCACCGATCAGCAGAGCAAGACGTTCTATACAACCGATACGGAAAAAGTGGGGCAACTGACGAAGCTTCAAAATATTGCCAAGGAAATTGCCGGTGCGTCCGATCGCAAACTGCTCTGGCTGGAGGTTATGTACGCGGTCAACAGTGCTTTGCCGAAGACGCCCGAACTGAAAGATCGCAATTCGACCCCAACTCCTGAGCAACTACCATTTACCAAGCGAATGGAGTTGCACATGGAGTCGCTGGAGACGCAGTTCTTCCCCGACTTGAAGATGTGGTACCACGCCGGGGTCAGGCAACGGCACGAAGACTTCTTGAAGGTATTGAAGAGCGAAGAGTTAGGTGCCGACAGCGATGTTGAGGCTTCTGCCGAAGTTCCGCCCGCTGCTGATCCTGCTGCGGTCGCACCAGGAGAGGTTGTTCCCCCCGGTGCGGCACCTGCCGGTCCGATGCCAGCGGGAACCATGCCCGATGGAGCAGTGCCTGGCACTGATGCTCTACCAGGAGCGGACGGAACGGCCCCAGTTGACGAAGGGCCTACTGGCCCAGGCTGGGTGATTGAGTTGCACGGTTATCACTACTTCCGCGACGGAACCTATTACGGTCCTCAGCACGTTCGTGCCACGTTGATGCGGATGTTGGAGCAAGGAGACGTGGAACTGCCACTCCCTCCCGATATGGCACCGGTCGGCGAAGCAGGAGGTCCGCCGCAAGATGTGTTCACGATGAAGGAACTGGGGATCGGATATCCCATTTTGGCGTCCGAAACTTATCTGCCCGATAATAAAATTCGCAATCCAAATTACGAGCCCCCCACGAACAGT
The DNA here is from genome assembly GCA_041739545.1 of Pirellulaceae bacterium. Lineage (GTDB taxonomy): Bacteria > Planctomycetota > Planctomycetia > Pirellulales > Pirellulaceae > JBGSNR01. Next base: position 26,023 of record JBGSNR010000051.1, read on the forward strand.
GTAGAGGCCGGCGCTGGATTGCTAGGTGGTCCTATGCCTGGCGGTGCGGCCTTGCCAGCCAAGCCGCAAAAGCTCGAACCAGAATTCTTTAACGCTCCCAAGTACACCTTCTCCGTTCAGTTTTGCTGGCAAGAAAAACGCTTGACAGAGCGGTTAGAAGCTCGGGCCGCCGCCGCGAAAGCTGCAGCCGAGGCCGCCCAAAACGGTGGAGTAGCTCCTCCCACTGGTCCCTTGCCAGTTGGTCCGCTTCCTGTAACTCCCACAGGAGGAGCGGCACGCTAACGTTGCCGGAATCAAATCATGGATCAATTACGCGAAGCATTGAAATTCATTCAGAAGTATGGCTTCTGGCTCTCCTGTGCCGGCGTAGCCTTGCTGGTGTTGGGGCTGTGGTATTACACCACGGGGGACATCCAAACTCAGGCCAAGAGCTATCAATCGGCCATTAATTCGGCAGCGACATCGGTGAAGGCCGCGGGCGAAAAGGTGGGGCATCCTAATGCCACCACTGCGGAAAAGATGGACGAAATTCTGAAGCTCTACGCGATTGATGTGGGGCAAGGGTGGGATACTGTTTATGCTCGGCAGAAAGCGGTGCTTGTCTGGCCTACTTCTCTAGGCAAGACATTTGATCGCGCGGTCAAGGACCTGCGACCGATTGAATTGATTCCGTTTCCTACGCCGCCGGCTCAGGAAATTACGGTTCGCTATCGCCAGCAGTATCGCGACTTCATTCGGCTTGAAATTCCCAAGCTGGCGGAAAAGATTGGGGCCGATTGGACTCTGACGGGAGCGAGCGGCGATCCATCGGGGGGATTTAGCTCCACTCCACTGCCTACGCGTGGTGGCGATCCGCGCAGTGCGGGATTTATCCCCGAAGCACCTTTGCCACTCGTTGATTGGTCTCCTACCAATCAAGCGGAGATCATGCAGGCGCATTTCGCCTTCATTCAAGCAGGGAGCCCGATCCCGTCCACGCTCGACGTGCTTTATGCGCAAGAGACGTTGTGGGTGCTCGATTCGCTGGTCGGAATTATCAAGGAAGTGAATGGAAATGTGGATGCCCGTTATCAGACTTCCATCCATGCGATTGAAGGGATTCACGTGGGTCGTTCCGCCGGGGGCGTCGGTGGTGAAGTAACTCCCATTCCAGACCCCGCCTTAGCCGCCAACGCTGCTGCGGGCGGTCCGATGGCGAGCGGAGGCTATTCGGAAGGCGGTGCAGGGGCGATGCCCGGTGCGCTCCCAGGTGCCGCTCCGATGGCAGGCGAAGGTAGTAGTGGCCCGCTTGATCCGCTAGCTAAAGTCGATCCAGCCGCAGGGCGATATGTCGATCAAAACTACATGCCGCTCGATGCGATTCGCCTCCGCGGGGCTTTAGCTCCCACACCTGCCTCGCCCGAGGATGTGGTCCTGGCTGTCGCCAAACGGATGCCTGTCCGACTCCGCTTACGAATCGATCAACGCAAAATGAGTATCCTGCTCGCCGCGTGCGGCAACTCTCCGTTACCTTTGGAAGTGCGTCAGGTTCGCATTAATCGCGCGCCGGCAGCAACTCTGGCTGGTAGTGGCGGCGGTTACGGAGCCTCTCCGATGCCTGGAATTCGTCCGGGCGGATTGGCGGGAGAAATGCCCCTGCGTATGCCGACTGCTTCTTCCGGTTTTGGCGGGGAATCTGGGCGGATGTCGGGGGGCGTTTCTGGGTCGCTGTTGCCTGATGTCGACCCTCACGAGATCACCGTGGAAGTCTTTGGGATCGTCTACATCTTCAACCCTGTAAACACTGGCATGTTGAATATCGACCCAGCAGCGTTGAAACTCTTGCCGGGTGCCGGGCCGGCGCCAGCGGTTGTGGCACCAGTAAATGAAACGACAGCGGCGCCCACGGTGTTAGATCCTGGTTCGTAAGATAGATGACTATTGGTTTGGCGAGGATGGTTTGGGGCAGTTCGAATAGAAGGACGGAACAATGAAAATTCCCAAGTTGAAATTCGATAAAGCCACGCTGCAGGAATTTTTCTTTCAGCATGTGGAGAAAATTGTTTTGGGAACTGTAGTCGTACTGCTCGGACTGTTTGTCTGGCAAGGAACGCAACTGGAGCGGATGAAGTCAGACTTCGACTCGCCGCAAAAGTTGGATACGCTCACGCAGAACACGCAGCGGAAAATCACAGCTGTCGAGAACTGGGATGTGCTTGCCGATGATCGCAAGGTCGAGGCCGACGTGCGACAGAAGGCTGCGGCCGTTACGCGACCGATTTCCGGCAATGTCTATCGGCCCCCGGTCGATCTGCTCGTGCAGGAATTTCCTCGCATCAAACCACGACAAGATCCGCAGGCTTTTCCGCCGACAAAGTTGACCGTTACAGCGTTGCACGGGCCGCTAGCCCTCAGGCCCAAAGGAGTAGGTGCGGGTGAACTGGCGGGTGGCATGACGAATGCGCGCTCGACCGATCCTCTATCGGATACAGTTTCCGTGGGAGATATGAGCGGTAATCCCTATGGCGGCTACGGCGAGGTTGCCCCGCCGGGAGCACTTTCAGGTGGCGAAACCGTCAGAAAGAGCGCACGAGAGCGGGAACGGGAGTATATGGAAAATGAAAGGAAGCGCAAACAAGACCTGGAAAAGGCTCGCAAGGATATGCAAAAACAGGCCAAGAACAGAGGCAAAGCGGGCTACGACGATTACGAGGGGGACTACCGGTCCTCGGAGAGTCCAACTGGTCCAACCGCCAATGCAGCCACCGGGGCTCGCATGTTTGAACGGGATCGGGGCTATGTTGCTGGCGCTGGTTGCGACTGGGAAACCGGGCGCGCTGTTGTCGTGCAAGCTGTGGTTCCGTGGCAGAAGGAATTCGACGAGTATCGCCGCTGCTTGGAAGACGCAGCCGACTTTCAGCCTGATCGTGATCTGCCCCATTACCTTACTTACATGGTGCAGCGGGCGGATGTCACCGCTGATCCTGATGCCGATCCCGCCACGTTGAAATGGGAAGTCCCCGTCTACAACAATCGTGCTTACACAGCGACGATGGCACAGTACGAAACGTTTCGCTGGCATGGCTTCCCGTCCGAGATTCTTGATTCCGAGTATCTCGACATCGAACTGACTCATCCGGCACCGCCGTTTATGATGCGCGACCTCACTTCCGCGCTGATTCACCCCGACATTCCCGTTTTCTCGGCTGAACAAGCAATGGCCGAAGCGATGGCGGGTCAGGGACAGGTTCAGCAGTACGATGCCTTTGGCAATCCGATCGATGCGCCTGAAGGGGTCGTCCCGATGAACCCCATCCAGGGCTCAACTCAGATGCGGCAGAGTTCCACCTTCCAACACAAGCAACCCACGGTCGGTCAGGCGGGGCAACCCGGCGGCGAGCGTTCCGGCTACATGCCGGCTATGGGGGGGACTTCTGGCACGATGGAGCAGATCGAGCAGCAGGTCCGCCAATACAAGTTGATTCGGTTTACGGATGTGACCGTCATGCCCGGCCGGGTCTATCGCTATCGCATCAAGGTTATTTTAGAGGATCCGAATCATCCCAAGGATCCCGCCCGTGAACCGGCCATTGCTTCACTAGAAGACCCGGTGAAACTGCGGCTAAAAGAGGTTCTCAACAAGGAAGCACTCAACGCAGCGAGGGATCCCAACAAGATTGTCCGCCGGCTCTACTGGATCGAAAGTGATTGGAGCGAGGCAAGTCCTCCCATCACTTTGCCGGATCTGGAGCACTATTACGCCTCCGCTGTGCAACCGCCCAAAACCTCGCCGGTGCGTGCGGATCGCCCGCCCGCCGTCGCAAAAGATGCCGTGGGCAAGATGGTCGCCGTCACCTGGGACAAGAAGCATTCCGTCGATGTGCCCGTCGTTGTTGAAGTTGAACGCGGGGCGGCGGTGAATTTTCAGGGAGAAACGCAGGTGATCCATCCTGCCGAAGGCTCGATTCGCAAGCTGACCGATTTCGCGCTGACAGAAGCTTCGGTCGTGGCCGATATCGCCGGTGGTGAAATCATCGCGGCCCAGTCCCCTGCCAGCGGAACTTCGCTGGTGGCACCCGGAGAACTGCTCGTTTTCGATGATCGTGGCAACTGGCACATGATGAACGAAGCCCGCGACGCCGACGAAATCAATCGGCACATTCTCGATTCAACGCTCCTGGGCGAGTCAGCGGAAGCCGCTGCCACGGGACCGGGAGCAACGTCTCGCCAGCCATTCGGCGGTCGCCCGCCAAACGCGCTGCCGTTCCGCGGTGAATAGGGCGTGGCGGACTTAGTGGGCGTGGAACGATAGCCGTGCGTCGAATCATTGGCATTCGCAGGCTGAGCGATGCCGTAACTGGCGTGCGAGTCGAGTGATTCTCAACGCCAGGATTCTCGCTTGTGTCGGATCCGTTTAGTACAATTTTAGCGGTATTGGATTTTCTAGTTCTCGGCACCGTTCCTAATCTTGCCGGGATTCTAGCTCCCTCTCTCAGAATGTTTCGCCATGAAAATCGCCACGAACCTGCGGTTGAGCAGTTCTGTTTTCGTACTTCTCGCTCTACTGTTGACGGGGCCCATTGCGGCTGCTGAGCCGATCAAGATTCTGTTTCTGGGGGATCGTGGCCATCATCGTCCGGCCGATTTGTTCAAAGAACTTCAGCCCGCTCTGGCCGAACGCGGCATCGAGTTGACCTACACCGAAAAGATGGAAGATATTTCTGCTGAGGGGCTCAAGCCTTACGCGGGCCTCGCCATCTTTGCGAACATTGCCAGAATTTCTCCCGAGCAGGAACAAGCACTGTTGCAGTATGTCGAAAGCGGTCGTGGCTTAATTCCGCTGCACTGCGCGTCGTTCTGCTTTCAGAACTCGCAGAAGTACATCGACCTGGTCGGCGGGCAATTTCTGCGGCACGGAACAGGAGTGTTTCGCACCACGATCGCCGCAGCGGATCATCCGCTCATGAAGGGCTTTGATGGTTTCGAAAGCTGGGATGAAACCTATGTACACAGCAAGCACAACGACAAAGATCGCACCATCCTGGAATTCCGCGTCGACAAAGAAGGGCGCGAGCCCTGGACTTGGGTCCGAACGCAAGGCAAGGGGCGTGTGTTTTATACCGCCTGGGGACATGATGAACGAACCTGGAAGAATCCAGGGTTTCATAATTTGGTCGAGCGAGGGATGAGGTGGGCGATCGGCGAAGACCCCAGCGTGGTTCCAGCCTTCATCGATCGCGATAAATTTCCAATTCCCGAACTGACGAAGCTGCGCACCGATGTGAAGCCGTTCGAATATATCGATGTGGGAGCCAACATTCCGAATTACCCGGCCGGTGCCCAGTGGGGGAAGCAAAACGCGGCACTCACCATGATGCAAAAGCCGCTGCCGGCTGAAGAATCGATCAAGCATTTTGTGACCCCGGTCGGTTTCGAGCCCAAACTGTTCATCGACGAAAATAAGCTGGCTGGCAAGCCGATCGCGATGTCGTGGGACGAGCATGGTCGCCTGTGGTTGTGCCTCACGTTTGATTATCCCAACGAACTGCAGCCTCCCGGCAAAGGTCGTGACCAGATCGTGTATTGCACCGATCAGGATGGCGACGGTCGGGCGGACGAAGTCAAGGTTTTTGCGACCAAGCTCAGCATTCCAACTTCAATTGCCTTTTACCGAAATGGCTTGATCGTTCAGGACGGCACCGAAACGATCTACCTGAAAGATACGAACGGCGATGGAACCGCCGACCTGCGGAAGACGCTGATCACCGGCTGGTCCCTCAACGATACGCACGGCGGCGTGAGCAATTTTCAGTACGGCCTGGATGGCTGGTATTGCGGGATGCAGGGCTACAACAATTCTCGACCGGTCCTCACAAACGGCAAAGAGGTGCAGTCGTTCCGCCAAGGTTTCTTCCGCTTCCAAGTCGCGGGAGATGGGGAGAAGACTGAAGTCACAGACCTGGAGTTTCTCCGGTCGACCGATAACAACACTTGGGGCTTTGGTCTGAGTGAAGAGGGGTTGGTCTTCGGCTCCACGGCGAATCGCAACCCCAGCGTTTTTCTGCCGATTCCCAATCGTTACTACGAACAGGTACGCGGCATGTCGGCGGACGTCGCGCCGCGCATCGCCGATACCTATCTCTTCAAAGCCCTCTCGGACAAGGTGCGGCAAGTCGATCAGCACGGCGGGTATACCGCCGGTTGCGGCCATGCTTTGTACACGGCCCGAACCTACCCGGCCGAATACTGGAACAACACCGCTTTTGTTTGCGAGCCGACTGGCAAGCTGGTTGGAACCTTTGTTCTGCAACGGGATGGGGCAGGATACAAGTCGACCAGTCCCTTCAATCTGATCGCCAGCAATGACGAGTGGTCTGCCCCGATCATGGCCGAGGTTGGTCCTGATGGAAATGTCTGGGTGCTCGATTGGTACAACTTTGTCATCCAACACAATCCCACTCCGGTCGGCTTCAAGACCGGCAAGGGAAATGCTTACGAATCGGAACTGCGCGATAAGAAGCACGGGCGCGTGTATCGCGTGGTTCACTCCGCAGGAAAACCATCGACGCAACCGTCGCTGGCCGAAGCGACTCCGGAGCAACTGGTTGCCGCACTGAAGGGAGACAACTTCACCTGGCGTCGGCACGCCCAGCGTTTGTTGATCGAGCGGGGAAACACCGATGTCGTGCCGGCCCTTCTCGACCTCTTAAAGAATCAGGAAGTTGATGCGATCGGATTGAACGTCGGCGCGATCCACGCCCTGCAAACCTTGCGGGGGCTCGGTGCACTAGACGGCAAGAATTCGGAAACAATCGCTTCTGCGACGGCCGCCTTGCAAAGCCCCTCGGCAGGTGTCCGGCGGAATGCATTGCAAGTTCTTCCTCCCAGCGAGGCGACGACTGCCGCGATTTTGTCTGCCGGACTGCTGGAAGATCGCGATCTGCAAGTCCGCCTGGCCGCGCTGTTGGCCTTGGCAGACAGCAGGCCCTCGGTGGACGCCGCCCGAGCCATTTCTGCGACTTTGGCGAAAGCCGAAAACGCCAACGATCGCTGGCTCACCGAAGCTGCAACGATCGCTGCTGCCCGGCAAGGCTTGGAGTTCCTGCGGGCCTCCAATGAACTCAAGACTCCTGCGCAACAGCAGCTCGTCACTCTCGTGGCGGGAAACTGGGCAACTCAAGCCCCGGTCGAGCAAATCGGATCGTTCCTGAGCGCACTTGATGGGAAGTCCCCCGAGTTGATCTTGGCAGCGCTTGAAGGAGCGGCGAAGTATTGGCCGGCAAACAAGGCCGGCAACTTGCAAGCTGCCGACGAGACAGCGCTTATGAAACTGCTCGAAACCAGCCCCGCCGGTGCGCAGACGTACTTGCTCACCATTGCCAACCGCTGGGGGAGCAAATCTTTGGACCAGTACGCTACCAAGATTGTCGAATCGTTGCTGGCGAAAGTCGGTGATGATTCGGTTAGCGTCGCACAGCGGCGGGCTGCCGCGCGGCAATTGATTGATTTCCGTCGCAATGATGCCAGTCCCGCAGAAAAGCTGTTGGAGTTGTTGAACCCACGCACTCCGCCCGAATTGGCTACCGGCATTTTGGAAGCCGTCGGTCGCAGTGAAGCGGAAGCGGTCGGCGAGATGCTCGTCTCGCGCGTTCCCGGTTTCACCCCCGCCATGCGTCAAACTGCGTTGCAGGTTCTGCTTTCTCGTGGGGAATGGTCTGCCAAGTTGATCGCAGCGCTCGAGCAGGGCAGCGTCTCGCTAAACGATCTGGCACTCGACCAAAAGCAGGCTCTTGCCAATCATCCCGACAGGAAACTTGCCAGACAGGCCTCGGAAATGCTCGCTCGCGGCGGTGCGTTACCCAATGCGGATCGGCAAAAAGTGCTTGACGAACTATTGCCTCTGACGCACATGAAGGGGGATGCGACCCTCGGCAAAGAGGTCTTCAAGAAGCAGTGCAGCAAGTGCCACATCCACAGTGGGGAAGGAAACCGCATCGGTCCTGACCTCACCGGCATGGCCGTGCATCCCAAGCATGAGTTGTTGGTCCACATCATTGATCCCAGCCGCAGCGTGGAGGGCAACTTCCGCGTCTACACCGTGCTGACCGACGAAGGACAAGTCATCAATGGCCTACTCGCTGCCGAAACGCGGACCACCCTCGAACTGTTCGATGCGGAAGGGAAGAAGCACACCATCGAACGCGAAGCGGTCGAGCAAATCAAGGCCTCGACCAAATCTCTGATGCCCGAAGGCTTTGAAAAACAAGTCCCGCCCGACGACATCAAAAACCTGCTTGAATTCCTCACGCAGCGCGGCAAGTACTTCTCGCTGCCGCTGGCGAAGGTGGCCACAGTTGTTACGACGAAGGGAATGTTCAATTCCGAAGAGGCCGAAGTCGAGCGATTGGTGTTTCGCGATTGGAGCCCGAAAACGTTTGCCGGCGTTCCGTTCCAACTGGTCGATCCCCAAGGGGAGCGCATGCCCAATGCGGTGATGCTATTTGGTTCGGCTGGGAACATCCCGCCCAAGATGCCCAAGAGCGTGAAGCTGCCGTGCAATTCACCAGCAAAGGCGATTCACATTTTGGGCGGGATTAGCGGCTGGGGCTTTCCTGCCTCCGATAAGGGAACAACCAGCCTGATCGTGCGTCTGCACTATGCCGACGGAAAAACGGAGGATCATCCGCTCCTCAACGGCGAACATTTTGCCGACTACATCCGCCGTGTCGATGTCCCCGGTTCGCAATTCGCCTTCGCGGTTCGCGGTCAGCAAGTGCGGTATCTCTCGATCCAGCCGAAGCGCGAGGAAGTGATTCAGGAAGTGGAATTAGTGAAGGGGAACGATATCACTTCGCCGGTGGTGATGGCGATTACGGTGGAAAGTCCGGACCACGCACACGAGGAAAAAGCGAAGTAACGAGATCTACACCCTCGTCTTCAAACGTTCCGCCAATCGTTTCAACGCATCGCTGGAATCATTCTCCGGCAGATGCACTTGCAGCAGGCTGGGTCCGCTGCGGTCTTGCCAGGCAGCGGTTAGAGCCGCATCAAACTCGCGTTCGGTGCGGACTTCATATCCTTTGCCGCCGCCGAGCACGGCGGGGAGCAAGTGATACTTCCACGGATGGATTTCGTTGTATTCCCAGTGCCCGGCATGCAGGAAGCGTTCGGTTCCGTAGCCGTGATTATCGAGCACGATGATGATCGGCGAAAATTTGTGCCGGATCAGCGTGGAGAGTTCCATGCCGGTCATCTGAAACGCACCATCCCCGACGATCACGACCACCCGGCTTTGCGGGCGGGCGATCTGGGCACCGAGCGCGGCTGGGACCGAAAAACCCATCGACGTGTAATAGGCGGACGCGATGAACTCCGTCCGCTGATGCGTCGTCAACTCCGTGGCAGCGAAGAGAGAATCCCCCACATCCGCGATCACGATGGTGTCGGCATCCATTTGCTTGTCGAGCCGAGCGATAATCTTTTGTGAAGTGATCGGCTCATCAGGCTGCGGATCGTACTTCAACGGCGACCGCCGCAATTCCGCGGGAATCGGCCGGATTTCTGCCTGCGGAACCTTGGCGAGGAGCGCTTCCAGAAACGACGCCAGCGACACGCCGTGATAATGATGGTGGCGAATGCGCAGTTGTTCGCTGGTCAAATACACGCACTTCGCCGGATCGAGTTTGGCGGTAAAGATGCCCAGGTTGAGGTCCGTCATAAACGCACCCAGCACCAGCACGCAGTCGCTCTCTTCCACGTAGTCAGTGATTCGCGCGTGCCCCATCGAACCTTCGTACAGGCCGATGTACTGCGGGTGCGTTTCCGGCACGACGCTTTTCCCCAGCAGCGTCGCCGCGATTGGGCACTGCAACTTCTCCGCGAGTGCGAGCACTTTGTCCTGCAGGCCGAAGCGATGCATCTCCACGCCGGCCAGAATCACAGGCCGCTTCGCCCGCGCCAGCCAGGCGAGCGCTTCCTCGGCCGCTTCCGCCATCGCATGTTCGTCGTGGAGTTCTTCCGGTTCATGCCACGCATGCGAGATGTGCGGAATCACTTCCACCATGTCGCGCGGAATTTCGATGTAGCCGGGTCGCTTGTATCGGGCGACCGTCGCCAGTACGCGATCAATCTCACGATAAGCAACCACCGGGTCGGTTAACTCGGTCACGGCCACGCACAGTTTTTCAAAGACCTCAATCTGCGTCCGGAAATCGCGGACTTTGTGATGCAAAAGCGGATTGTTTACCCGTTCTTCCAGGCCGGGAGAGCCCGTGATTACCACCACCGGTGACTTTTCGGCGTACGCCCCCGCGATGGAATTGCAGATCGACAGCCCGCCAACGCAGTAGGTCACGCAAACCGCCCCATGCCATTGATTCGGGCGTAGGCATCGGCCGCAAAACCCGCGCAATCTTCTCGGGTGCAGCCAATCGCTTCGATGGGACTTTTTTCCAGCATCGAGTAGAAGTTCAAGATGTAGTCGCCGGGAATTCCGAAGACATGCCCGATGCCGTAATCCTGCAAGCGTTGCAGCAGGTACTGGCCGATCGAGACTCCTTTGTTCCTGCCGAGCGGCGAACTATGGTTCTGTGCCGACAGGCTAACCGCCGTTTCGAGCCGGGCCATGATGCTTCCTTTCAGAAGAGGACAAATCCTGCGCAAAGCGCACGACTGGCGGGCGAACGTCGGGACGAAGCAACCCCTCTGGGCTGGACTGCGCCACTAACCCCATCATACCGCATGTCCAGCCGACGATCGGATGCCTGTTTATTCAGTCCGGGCAAGTAGCCTGATCCCGCAAACCTGAATGACGATCGTCTGTTTATTACTTGCCTAACTCCGGACCCGGCGGGTGTTCGTCATATCCCCGCAGCGGCCTGACCCAGAAGTTGCGGAAGCGGACGCGGTTGCCGTGATCCTGCAGGCTGAAGGTGCATTCCACCTGGTTCCCTGGGACTTCGGTAGCATGGTGGACCAACACACCGTTGTGCAGCACGGTGTAGGTTGCGGGCTTTTCGACCTTCTTTTTTTCGCTTAGTTGCGGGGCCATGTAGATGATGTCGTAGGTTTGCCATTCGCCAGGCCCGCGTGAGGCATTCACCAGCGGTGGATAGTGGCCGTAGATGCCGGCCGCCTGGCCGTCGGGGTAAGTGTCGTTGTTGAACGAGTCGAGGATTTGCACTTCGGGATGGCCGTTGATGAAAAAGCCGCTGTTGCCGCGCCCTTGTCCATTCCCCTTCACTTCCGCGGGCGAGCGCCATTCAAAATGAATCTGGCAACTGCCGAATTTTCGCCGCGTGTGAATGCCGCCACTGCCAGGCTCAATTTCGAAATAGCCGTCCTCGATTTTCCACTTCGGCTCGTCCGATTCTCCTTCCTTGGGTTTCCGATCCGCCTGCCACTGCGAAAAATCGCGGCCGTCAAAGAGGACGATTGCATCGGAAGGAGGCAGACCGATTTTTTCTTCCGTGCTGGCAACCGGCGGCACGACCGTGGTCGGACGCGGACGACGCATGTCTCCGGCGCGGTACTTGGGGCCGCTCTTCTTCGGCTGGTCCTTTTTGGATTCGTCCGGCTTCGGCTCTTCTTTTTTCGGTTCCTCTTTTTTGGGCTCTTCCGATTTGCTTTCGTCTTTCTTCTCTTCGTCCGTTTTGTTTTCTTCTTTCTTCGGCTCGTTCGGCGTCACGTCTTCCCGCACCGCCGGCTTTTCGTCGTCCGCAGTAAGTGGTGCGTGATTGACGGCCGTCAGGTAAACGACGAGCAGCGAGGTGAGCCACAGATGGAAACCACGAATCATGCGAGGCATCTCCGGGAGAGATCGCGTTGAAACCGATGCTGAAAACCAACCACAAGGTAGTGCTGCGGACGGCACACGGAGTGTGCCTGCTACTTTCTGGCGACCGCAACTCTACGTCAGGATTTCCTTAACGACTTTACCGTGTACATCGGTTAAACGGTAATCCCGACCCTGAAAACGATAGGTGAGTTTCGTGTGGTCGAAGCCGAGCAAGTGCAGCAAGGTAGCCTGCAAATCGTGAATATGGACCGGATTTTCTGCGACCGAAAACCCTAGTTCATCGGACGCCCCGTGCGAAAACCCGCCCTTCACTCCTCCGCCGGCCAGCCACAGGCTGTAGCAATCGGGATAGTGATCCCGGCCCAGCACCTGTCCGCCGGCGGTGCGTCCTTCGCGGAACGGCGTGCGGCCGAACTCGCCGCTGCACACGATCAGTGTTTCGTCGAGTAAGCCGCGCTGCTTAAGGTCCTTGATCAAAGCCGCGATCGGCTTGTCCATCGTTTTGCACTTGTTGGTCAGTCCATCTCGAATATCTTCCCCGGGACCAGTGCCGTGGAAATCCCAGCCCCAGTCGAAGAGTTGCACGTAGCGAACTCCCTGTTCGCACAGTCGCCGCGCGAGCAAGCAGTTGTTCGCAAAGCTGGTATTCCCCGGCTCGGCCCCGTAAGCATCGAGCGTTTCCTTCGTCTCCTGTTTGATATCCATCACTTCCGGAACTGAAACCTGCATGCGATAGGCAAGTTCGTACTGGGCGATCCGCGTTTGCGTTTCAGGATGACCAAGCTCGGCTGCCTGCAGTTCATTGAGATCCTTCAGAGCATCGAGACTATCGCGGCGAAGTTCGCGATCAATGCCGGCCGGATCGGATGCATACAAAACCGGGTCACCCTTCGAACGACATTGCACCCCTTGGAAGACCGACGGCAGGAAGCCGCTGCCGAACGAGTTCTTGCCGCCGTTGGGCTGCACGCCGCTGGAGATCAGCACCACAAAGCCAGGGAGATTTTCATTCTCGCTCCCCAGGCCGTACGTCACCCACGAACCGAGCGATGGACGTCCCGATCGCGGCGAACCAGTGTAGAGCAGCAGTTCTGCCGGAGCGTGATTGAACTGCTCGGTGTACATCGACTTGATGACGCACATTTCGTCCGCCACGGTGTGCAGATTCGGCAACGCATCCGAAAGCCACAAGCCGTTCTGGCCATGCTGTTTGAACGTGCGCGGCGTGCCGAGAAGCTTGGGCACGCCTGACGTGAATGCGAACCGCTTCCCTTTCAGAAATTCATCCGGGCAATCCTGGCCGGTGCGCTTCACCAATTCCGGCTTGTAATCGTAAAGATCCAAGTGCGGCGGCGAACCGGTTAGATGCAAATAGATCACGCGCTTGGCCTTGGCCGGGAACTGCGGCGGACGAACGATCAGAGGCTGAACGGGATCGATCTTCAGATCGCTCGCGTTGGTAGCATTGGGAATCGCGTTGCCTGCCAGCGATGACAGCGCGATCGCGCCCAGGCTGAGTTGCCCCGCTTGCAGGAAATGGCGACGGGTGAGGTTTTGGAGCTTGTGAGCTGAGCTATTTGGATTTTGCATGGTTGATCTAGTTTTAGGGTCACTTAGGCAACTACCGCTTCATTACCGTCTCATCCAGGTTCAACAGCACGTTACCGACCAGCGTCCAGGCCGCGAGTTCCGTGGCGTTCATTCCTGCGGGCAAGGCTCCCAGCGGTTCCGTGGCCAGTTTCATTGCTTTGTCCGGTTCCTTCTCAAAACGCTGCCTGGCTTGTTCGAACAAGGCGACGAGTCGCGCTGCTTCGGCCTCATGCGGCGGGCGAGTCAGCACCAGACGAAAGCCGTAGGTGGCGCGTTCCGAGGGAGACATGCCTCCCTCTTTTGCCATGCGTCGCGCGAGCGCCTGAGCTGCTTCGAGATAAACCGGATCGTTCAGCGTGACGAGCGCTTGCAGCGGTGTATTGGTCCGCGATCGTCGCAGTGTGCAAACCTCGCGGTTGGGGGCATCAAAAGTCGCCATCGAAGGATACGGATTCGACCGCCGCCAGGTCGTGTACAGGCCGCGACGATATTTGTCTTCGCCGCTGCTCGTTTGCCAATCGATGCCACCGCCGAACGCGGCACTCAAGCCAATCGCAGGTTGCGGCGGCTTCACTGGTGGGCCGTACATTTTGTTGCTGAGCAATCCGCCGACAGCGAGCGCCTGATCGCGAACCATTTCGGCCGAGAGGCGGAAGCGCGGACCGCGAGCCAGCAAGCGGTTGTCTGGATCGCGTTCGTTTAAGGCGAGGGTGACGTTGGAAGCCTGACGATAGGCGGCCGTCATGACGAGCATTTTGAGGAACGCTTTTGTGTCCCATTTCAGCCGCACCAATTCGGTCGCCAGCCAATCGAGCAATTCCGGATGAAACGGCAAATCTCCTTGGTTGCCGAACTCTTCGCTCGTCGAGACGATGCCGATGCCGAAAATCTGCTCCCAAAAACGGTTCGCCACCACCCGCGCAGTCAGCGGATTGCGTTCATCGAGCAGCCATTTTGCGAGGGCTAAGCGATCCGGCATAACTTCTGCCGGGAACGTACCAAATGCCTCGGGAATTCCCGGAGAAACTTCCTGCCCCAAGTCCAAAAAGTTGCCGCGATGCTGCAACTTGGTCACGCGCTGCTTGGCCTTCGGCAGTTCACGCATTACCGGTACGCTCTCGGGCTTGAACTCTGTGAGCTTCTTTTGCGCAGCAGCCAATTCCTTGCGTGTTTGCTCCAAGGCCGGGGTGAAGCTGAGAAAGTATTGCGTGATCGTCTGCTTCTGCTCCCCAGTGCGGGCGGCAGCTTCGACCTGCAGTGCGGCCAACACATTGGCCGGAGTCTTCACGTATTCTTCGACCGCAACATCGGCAGTCGCAGAAAGCTGGAAATGCCCCAGCGTATGGTTCGGATGCTTGGAGCCTTGCTCGATGCTAACGACTATTTTACTGCCGGCAGGAAGCGGTACGCTCTCCGCTGCGATCAGGGTCAATTCATGACGTTCGTTCGTCTTTCCTCCTACTGCCCAGCCACGCTCTTTTTTACCTTTGGGCTTCTTCGCATCGTCCGCATCAATCACCGTCGCGGCCGAGAAGCCGTTTTGTTCGTAGTCAGCGAGTGCTTTCGTAAAGGTGATGGAGCGTCGGCCACTAGGCGAAAGGGGAGTCGATGGTGATGGTGGCTGTGCGATGTCTTGCTGCCACACGGTTTCTCGTTTTTCATTGAGCACGCTGACGCGGAAATCAGCGAGTCGCTTGCCGACCTCGCCGTCCGAGCGATTCCACAGAACGATCCGCTCAATCGGCTGCTCCGACTGCAGATCGACTTCCCACCAGGGATTGTCCGAAACGGCAGAATGGGTGACGGAATTCGATTCAAAGTAGTTGCCGTTGGAATTGCCATCGATGGCCCGCCCCGCGGCACCTTCGTAGTCGGTGCTGCTTTGCGTGGCCTTGCCTTGCCGCGCGATATTCTCGGTGCCACGGAAGACTTCAACTTCGGCCAGCGACAGTATCTTCCCGTTGCCAGGCAATTCCACGCGGATGTACCGGCCCTGACTGGCAGCCGGGGAATTGGCGGGAACGATTTCGGCCAAGATATTTGTCACCACAAAGTTGCCGCCGCCATGACCGGCCCCTTTCCCGGGCAGCATTTCGCTGGGGAGCGTGGAAAGACGTAAGGCACGTAAACTTCCTTGGTCCTTGACGGGGATTTCGAGGGTGTAGCGATCGTCGGCCGCGGTCTCATTTATCAACACCGTCCCATCGTCAGCGACTTTCCCCTGCAACCCAGCGGTCGATTCGAACTTTTCCGGCCGAAGTGTTTGCCAAGCCAGTTGCCGTGGGAATTTCGCTTCCCAAACCTGCTGTGCCTCTTCCAATTCGGGCGTTGGCTTTTTCAGTTGTTCTTCCAGCCAGGCCAGGTCTTGCTGCAAGTGCTTCTGCTGCTCGCGCTGCTCGGTGGTGAGTTGCGTGAACAGCGGGGATTCATCTCGCCGATCGGCATCTTCCGAATTGTTGAAGATCGCGAAGACGCGAAAGAATTCTTCTTGCGTGATCGGATCGTACTTGTGCGTGTGGCACTGCGCACAGGCGATCGTCGTGCCCATCCACACGGCGAAGGTCGTATTCACGCGATCGACGACGGCGACGTTGCGGAACTCTTCGTCGTTCGTGCCCCCTTCGTTATTGGTGAGCGTATTGCGGTGGAAGGCGGTCGCAATGATTTGCTCGTCGGTCGGATCAGGGAGCAAGTCCCCGGCGATTTGTTCAATCGTGAATTGATCGAACGGCTTGTTCGCGTTGATCGAACGAATCACGTAGTCGCGAAACAACCAGATGTTGCGCGGCGGATCGTCGGCATAGCCGGCGGAGTCGGCATAGCGGGCGAGGTCCAGCCAATCGCGAGCAAAATGTTCTCCAAACGCGGGCTTCGCGAGCAAGCGGTCGATTAGTTTTTCATACGCTTGCTCGGTCTTGTCGTTGAGGAAAGCATCGACTTCTTCCAAGGTGGGCGGCAAGCCCGTTAGGTCAAGCGTGACGCGGCGAATCAGGGCATACTTATCGGCTTCCGCACTGGGAGCGAGGCTCTCTTGTTCCAGTCGGGCCAGCAGAAAACGATCGACATCGTTCTTTGGCCAGGCGTTGTTCTTCACGGCGGGGACGGCCGGACGTTGCGGCGGAACATAGGACCAATGTTGCGAGTACTTGGCGCCCTGCTCGATCCATTTTTTCAGAATGGCGATCTCTTCCGCCGTCAGTTGCTTACCCGTCTCTCGTGGTGGCATCGCGAGATCGGCATCGTCGGTAGTGATCCGGGCGAAGAGTTCGCTTTTGGAAGGATTGCCGGGCACGATGGCCGCGTGCCCTCCCAGGTCGGCCGTCGCCCCCTCTGCCGTATCGAGCCGCAAACCATCCGTTCCCCCTTTACGCTCGGCCTCGTCGGGTCCGTGGCAGAAGAAGCACTTGTTCGAGAGGATCGGCTTTACTTCGCGGTTGAAATCGAGTGGTTTCTCGGCTGCGAAAGCGAGCGAGGAAGAAATGCACAAGCCGGCCGCGTGGAGCAAGCCGACACGTACCAAGCCAACGAAAAACTGCTGCATGACAGGCAATTCGCGGTCGGGGAAAAGGGGCAAAACTGGCCGCAGGCGGGAGGTCGCGGCCCGTTACTTGGGGAAGCTTAATTCTCGCACGCGAAGCCCCACGGGGCAAGCATTCTGACCGCGACCTAGAGTTTCTTCCTGAATTCCGCCCGATAAATCGGTTTGTCGTGCAGTCGCATCCGCCGCTCAAAATGGGTGCGGTAGTCCAGATCATGTTCTGCCGGTTTTTCCGGCACCGGCAGAGGACCTTCCAGATTGCACGCCCGCGGAATCAGTTCCAGCGTGGATTGAAAGTATTCTTCCACATCGGTCCAAAAATGGAGCAGGCACCCGGGGATTAGTGTGCGTTCCACATCCTTGAGGAAAGCCTCGTTCAAGACGCGACGCTTGCGATGCCGCAACTTCCACCACGGATCGGGGAAATACACATGCACGGCCGACAGGCGGTTGTCTGGAATCCATTCATGAAACAGCTTCAGGCCATCGCCGGAAACGAGCATCGCGTTGGTCAATCCGGCTTTGGCCAGGCGTGCTGCGGCAGCCAGCGCGAACTTGTGTGCGATCTCGATGCCGAGGAAATCTCGGGCAGGATTTAGTTTCGCGGCGGTGGAGAGAAACAGCCCTTTGCCGCTTCCCATCTCGACTTCCCATTCACCATCGCGCCCGTAGAGCGCTTGGGGATCAAACGTCGGGGGAAGCTCTTCGGCGTGGCGAAAATTCCGGCTCAGATCGAGGGACGGATCGACTTTGCGAGGTGGGCGGCGCGGCATGGCTGTGACAACTAACGCAGCAGAAGCGTCAGTCTTTCTTATACATGCTCTTCAGGGCATCGATGGGAATGGGAATCCCCTTCAAACTGCCATCCACGGCAATGTTGCCACGCACGATCCCTTGGAACTTCGAGACGATCATCCGGCCGCGGCGAACTTTCCCCATTTCGCATTGCAGCCACAGGCGATCACCAGGGAGGACAGGATCGCGAAAGCGCACGTCTTCCAGACCGCCAAAGCCGATCATTTCCGCGCCGAGCAAGTCGTAACGCTGCGTCACGAAACTGCACAGCTGCGCAACTGCTTCCAGCATTACCACGCCAGGCATTAAAGGCATGCCGGGCATGTGGCCACGCACCCAGAATTCGTCGTGCGAAACGTCTTTGTATCCCACGGCCGCATGTCGCGTGTGGTCGTAATAGACCACCGCGGTGAGCTGTTCCATTTCGAACCGCTGCGGATTGACTTTACGAATCTCGTGAATGTCTGCCACGACATTGTTCAGGTCGATGGCATCCATGTCGATGATGAAGTCTTTGCCTGCCAAAACAAACGCTCCTCTGACTCAAACGCAGTGGAATGCGGAGGGAACCGTGCCGAAGGACGAACCGGGACTAGGTCCGCACGTACTTCCGCTTCAGTCGCTTGGCCTTGGAGTTGGCGGGGCGCTTGCCGTGATTGGCTTTCTTGTGACTGCGATGGGGCTTAGCCATGATTTTCTGCCGATTCGAAACGAAGTTAGATTGATTTGGACCGAATCCTTGAGTCTAACAAAATGGGGCGAGTCCCGCCAGTTACGTATCGGTCGGAGATTCAATCCGCAGCAACAACGCCGCCGCGGATCGGCCATTCTCGGCCTAAACGCAATCTTCAAATTCATCGCTTGACACCTAGCCCGCATACTGTATCTTGACGCCCGTCGCTGGTCGACCACAAGTAATTGTGGTAGCACCAAGAGGGAAGCCGGTGAGAAACCGGCACTGCCCAGCAGCGGTAAGCGGAAACGAACACCGTTAAATGCACTGGATCGTCGGTTCTTTTCACCGGCCTCTGGGAAGCAACGGCTATTAGGTAAACGAGGCAAATTGCCACGCGACGTCCGCAAGTCCGAAGACCTGCCAGCGATGGAACGAAGGAGCATGGTTTCGTTAGCACGATGCTAGCGGGCTCATCGTTGCCCACTGCCGAACCTTCTAGGGAAAGGTTTCCGGGGATGCGAATTCGCTGCTGCGCGCACTTACCGCCGCCACCGTCGCTCGTCGACGTTGCCGATGCGAATTCCTCTTCGAAACTGCTCTTTAGCCGGTTCGCTGAACTTTAATGCCTCGTCGTCGGACGTGGTCAGGAGTCTATTGCCATGGTCAGTCCTCCGCAGGATTGGTTGGTTAAGAAGCGTGATGGCCGGAGTGTGCCGTTCGAAATGCCGCGAATCGAACAGGCGATCGTCAACGCCTTCCGCGCGGAACTGAATCTGGCCGAAGGTCAACCGTTGGAAAGCGATGTTCGCAGCGACATCGCCGGCGTAGTCCGCTCCGTCGCCGACGACATCGCACCCCTGGTCGGCCAAGGTCACGGCATTGATGTCGAACGAATTCAAGACCTGGTCGAGATGGAACTGATGGCCCGCGGCCATTATCGCGTTGCCCGCCGGTACATCATCTATCGTTCCGAACACGCGAAAATGCGGGCCATTCGCGGTGAAGAAGTGACTGCCACTTCGCCCGTGCAGGTTCATGTCGTTCTCAACGACGGCACCCGCATTCCCCTCGATCCGCGCCGCGCTCGCAAACGACTCGCCGAAGCCGCTCGGGGCTACGAAGATGTCGTTTCGGTCGAAGAACTGGCTGAAGATGTGCTCCGCAGTGTCTTCGATGGCATCTCGATTGACGAAATCTATCGCGCACAGATTCTCGCGGCCCGTTCGCGCATCGAACGGGACCCAGCCTTCGATATCGTCGCTTCGCGGTTGATGCTCAATGTCATCTATCAGGAAGTGTTGGGCGAGACGCCCGACGCCAAGTCTCTGCCGCAAAAACACCAAGATCAATTCGAGCACTACATCATCGACGGTATCCGGGCCGGTCGCTTGTCGCCTGAATTGCGCACCTTCGACCTGGCAAAACTGGCTGTCGCGATGCAGACGCAGCGCGACGAAAAGTTTCATTACCTCGGCCTGCAGGCGATTTACGATCGCTACCTACTGCATGTTGGTGGTCGGCGGATCGAAACGCCGCAGTACTTTTGGATGCGCGTCGCGATGGGGCTTGCGATTCAAGAACAGAATCGCGAAGAACGGGCGATCGAGTTCTACGAAATCCTTTCGACATTCCGCTTTACGTCTGCCACGCCAACGCTGTTCAACAGCGGCACGCTGCATCCGCAACTTAGTTCGTGCTATCTGAGCACGGTCGAAGATGATTTGGGACATATCTTCAAGGTCGTTTCGGACAACGCTCGGCTGAGCAAATGGGCTGGCGGACTGGGAAACGACTGGACCAACATCCGCGCCACGAACGCGCACATTCACGGCACGAATGGTCGCAGCCAGGGAGTGATTCCGTTCTTAAAGGTCGTCAATGATGCGGCCGTGGCGGTGAATCAGGGGGGCAAGCGGAAAGGAGCGGTCTGCAGCTACCTCGAAACTTGGCACCTCGATATCGAAGATTTTCTCGACCTGCGGAAGAACACTGGGGACGATCGCCGCCGCACGCACGATATGCATACGGCCAATTGGATTCCCGATCTGTTCATGAAGCGGGTGCGGCAAAACGGCGAATGGACTCTGTTCAGTCCCGATGACGTACGCGACTTGCACGATCTGTTCGGCCGAGAGTTTGAAGAGCAGTATGTGCGCTACGAGCAACTTGCCGACGAAGGAGAAATCGCCGTCTTCCGTCGTGTCTCGGCCTTAGAACTGTGGCGCAAGATGTTGACACGCCTGTTCGAAACGGGACATCCATGGATCACCTTCAAGGACCCATCGAATATTCGTTCGCCGCAGGATCACGTCGGCGTTGTTCATAGCAGTAACCTTTGCACGGAAATCCTGCTGAACACTTCGGCCGAAGAAACGGCCGTCTGCAATCTCGGCTCGGTGAATCTCGCCGCCCACATTCGCGACGGACAACTCGATCTGCCAAAACTGGAAGAAACGATTGCAGTCGCGGTGCGAATGCTCGATAACGTCGTCGACATCAACTTCTATCCAACCCCCGAAGCGGAAACTTCCAACCGGCGACATCGCCCGGTCGGCCTAGGCATCATGGGCTTTCAAGACGCCCTGTGCTTGCTCGGCCATAGCTACGCCAGCGATGCCGCGGTTGAGTTCGCCGATCGCAGCATGGAAGCGGTTTCGTACTTCGCGTTGCTGGGCTCGGCAAAGCTCGCGGCAGAACGTGGAGCCTACAGCAGTTATCCCGGTTCGAAATGGGATCGCGGTTTGCTCCCGATTGATACACTGCAACTACTGGAAGACGAACGGGGCGAAGCGATTCCCGTCGATCGCTCGACATCGCTCGATTGGCAAGTGGTGCGCGACGCCATTCGTCAGCACGGCATGCGGAACAGCAACGTGTTGGCGATTGCACCAACGGCGACGATCTCCACGATCATCGGCGTTTCGCAATCGATCGAGCCCGCCTACAAGCATCTTTACGCGAAGAGCAACTTGTCTGGCGAATTCACGCAGATTAACGAAATGCTCGTCCTGGAGCTGAAAAAACTGGGCCTGTGGGACACGCAGATGCTGCAAGAACTGAAGTACTACGACGGCTCGCTGCAGAACATTGGCCGGATTCCGCTCGACCTGCGGCAGCGATTCCTCACGGCGTTTGAAGTCGAGCCCAAGTGGATGATCGAATGTGCGGCGCGGCGTCAAAAGTGGATCGATCAAGGGCAGTCGTTGAACTTGTATCTCGCCGAGCCGAGCGGCCGGAAGATGCACGACATGTACTTGCTCGCCTGGCAGAAAGGCTTGAAGACCACGTATTACCTCCGCACGCTCGCGGCCACGCAGGTAGAAAAGTCGACGCTCGATGTCAATCGCTTTGGCGTGCAGCCCAAGTGGATGAAGAACAAGAGTGCGTCGAGCGACGTGGAAATTCTGCGAACCGAAGGAGTCGAAGCGGAAGCTGCCGTCGCTGCGCAGTGTCGGCTCGATGATCCAACCTGCGAGGCGTGCCAGTAGACGTACGATGGCCCTCCGAGGCCGTCGAAGTGCGTTGTTTGATTTGAATCGCCACGCGGATCTGAGTTTTGATCAAGTCTGCCAACATTTACAAACCCAACTCCGCGACGGGCTCGGAGGCCCATCGTACGGAGGCAACTCCACAACCTGTATCATTCGCAACTCCCCGACGGCCTCGGATGGCCATCGTACGAGATCGCTTACCCAACTAACTTCCCAACCAAAAACCAATATGACTACTCAACTACAACAAAACTCCGTCTCCACTTCGAACACCACCGGTCGGGTCAACGTCACCGAGAAGCGGCTCATCAACTGCCACCAGGTGGACGTGAATCAGCTGATGCCGCTGAAATACAACTGGGCGTGGGAGCACTACCTCAACGGCTGTGCCAACCAGTGGATGCCGACCGAAGTGCCGATGAACAAGGACATCGAAACGTGGAAATCGAGCAAGCTGACCGACGACGAACGCCGCGTCATCTTGCGAAATCTTGGCTTCTTTGCGACTGCCGAAAGTCTGGTGGGCAACAACCTGGTCCTCGCGATTTTCCGCCATGTCACCAATGCCGAGTGCCGGCAGTACTTACTGCGGCAGGCGTTTGAAGAGGCCGTACATACGCACACGTTCCTGTACGTCGTGGAAAGCCTCGGCCTGAATGAAGGCGAGGTTTTCAACATGTATCACGAGGTGCCGGCGATCTCCGCGAAAGACGAGTTCGAGATGGAACTGACGGCCGAGATCCTGGCCGAGAATTTCACGACCGAGACGTTTGCCGGAGCACAGGCGTTTCTCAAGAACCTGATCGGCTATTACTTGATCATGGAAGGAATCTTCTTCTACACGGGCTTTGTAATGGTGCTGTCGTTTCATCGCCGCAATTTGATGACCGGCATTGGCGAGCAGTTCCAATACATCCTGCGGGACGAGACGATCCATTTGAATTTCGGCATCGATCTGATCAACGGCATCCGGAACGAGAACCCGGAACTTTACACACCGGAATTTCAGCAGGCGATGATCGATCGCATCCGGGCCGCGGTCGAACTGGAAATCGACTACGCCCGCGACGTCTTGCCGCGCGGCATCCTCGGATTGAACGCTGATCTCTTCCGCGATTACGTGCAGTTCATCGCCGACCGCCGCCTGGAGCGCATCGGCCTGCCCATTCAATACGGCAGTTCGAATCCATTCCCCTGGATGAGCGAAACGATTGACCTCTCGAAGGAAAAGAACTTCTTCGAGACGCGCGTCACGGAATATCAGAGTGCGTCGCTCAGTTGGGACTAATCGGAACGTCCCAGTCCCTGAAGTGAGGCAAACTCGTGGAGCATTACCACACCTTTCCACAGTTGTGCGCTGTGGAGTTAGATTACTTCGTGGCAACGATACTTCAGGGGGTGTCTATTCGTGACAACTGTTTGGCGCTTGTACTTAAGGACTACGAAACTGCCGAACTACGATCATCACGGACCGCTCATTGCCGCCTTGAACGACCAAGCCGGCCCTGGTCCCGCTGAAAGCGTTCCCTTTGGCGAAAATAGTTCCCAATCGGAAATAGCAGGCAAGGAAGGATCATCCACTTCTGCCGGGTCATTGTTGCCCACGGGTAGTACAAAGAGAACGCTTCCGTCTGAGAATGTCGCGGTCAAGCCAAATCCCTGATACGGAGTCGCTAAAAAGGAGCTTACTGTCAAAACCAGACTGCGAGGCTCAACAAAGGGTTTCTTTTCCAATTCTTCTTTGGCAATTGGAAGGGCACCTTGGATAACAATATCGTCGGCGACCATGCCCGAGGAAAGAAGCAACGGAACCTTGCCTCCTTTGATCGACCAACGCGAGGCACGCATCCCAAGAACATACTCTCCGTAAAATTTATTCGGCAGCTTGGGTGAACGCGCGGGGCGCAGATTTCCGAAGTGAATCGTCAACTCGTCGCCGTAAGATACGCGCATGAACTGGAAAGGCTCCCCAATCAGTTGAGTCAAATGAGCATTCAACCCACCCATGTCATCGGGTGCCATTTCGCGACTTTGTGCGAAATCAATTACTTTCGCATTCATTACTAAGATCCTCGGAACTCGCGAGCCTTCTCACGAAGTTCATCGTAGGTGAAGTCCCCATCTTGGCCGGAACCGCGCTCTCCTGACCGCTTGCAGTCCTCGACATAGTCGCCAAACTCTCGACGCTCCTCGTCTGGCATCCCGAACTCCTTCGCGATGGCTTCGATTTGCTGAATATCGTGCTTCTTCGCCATTTTAGCACGGGAGCTGAGTTGACGCCCTTGAGAAAAATGCTGGATTAGAGGCTAGTGCCGGAATTGCGTCAAACAACAGTGGGACTTTGGGTTAGAAGTGTCGTTGGGTCCGCCTAGTCGCAGAGGATACTGGCAAGGCGATCGACGTCCCCACGCCTACGCACGAGGCCGACCGGCTCTTCTACTTCATCGGCACGGGGGAATCGCTCATGCCATCCGGCGAAACGCTTCCTCGGCCGGGAGGAATGTCGGGCACTCCTGCGGGCTCTATCGATTCGGCCGTTCCGCAGCCTAGAACGCAGGCGAGAGTAATGAGCGCCAAGCAGCAGCAAAATGGTTGCAGCATTTTCATTTTCACTTCCAGCAGTGCTGAATAGGGAATCGTTCGATATTCGCCCGCGAGCATTTTAGGGAATCGTGACCGATTCGCCCCCGGCCCGCGTGGCCATCGCTTCTAACGGATTGAGGGGCGCGGTCGTGGACAGGGTTGAAACCGTCGCCGGCGATTGCGTCACGTTGTACATCATGAACCGCACGCTTCCATCGGCCAGCGCCCAGTTCGCGCCGCCAGGATGCAGGCTCCAAAAGTGGTAACGATGTTTGTCGGTGGGATCGACGACAGACCCCGGGCGAAAGAAGTCTGCGGCGGCCGAGGGATTCAAGGCTCGCTCATGAACCCCCAACACTACGTCCGTAGTGCCAAAGTGAGGCGCATCACCGGCACCTGCCCATTGCCAGCCATAGATCTGATTGTTCGAGGGAGGGCGCTCGCCGATGAGCAAAGTATTACTCGTGCCATCCGTGATGTGCTGCATCCCAACGGCCGAGTTGACGTACAAAATGCCGTCTTGCCCGCCGGCTTCCAAGAACTGATTGCGACCGGTGACTCCCAGGTAAGAAGTCAACGCGACCTTGTGTCCTTGATAGTCGGACTGCAACCCGCCGCGCGAATCGGACGGGCAAGCAAAGACAGGTGTCGTGTGCGAAACCACATCTCTTCCGGTGGGATCGGTCAACCACCAGGGCCATTGCTTCAAATCGACCTGGTCGTAGAGATTCCCCATTTCAACGTACGGGGCGATCCGCATGGTCCAACTCCAAAATGGACCTTCTTTCGGCCAACCGTTCGGTGCGAGCCCACCCCAGGGTTCTACACATTTGTAGGTGCCGCAGTACGTGGCCGGGCTGACCTGATGGGCGGAGGGAAACCGCCGGTAGGTATCGTGAAAATTATGCAACGCCAGCGCCTGCTGCTTCAGGTTATTCACACACTTCGCCCGGCGAGCAGTTTCGCGGGCCTGTTGCACGGCCGGCAAAAGCAAGGCGACGAGAATGCCAATAATCGCAATGACGACCAATAGTTCCACTAGCGTAAAAGCGCGGTTGCGGCCGGCTGAGTGGGTGGCGGGTTCCATCGCAGTCCCCCAAGGAACAACTTTTCCTACGCTGCCGTGGAAGAGAAAGGGCAGCGCCGGGTAGGCAAATCATGAAGAGGTGCTTCCAGCGTAAGCTTTGCGTTTGGAATTGCAACGCAGTTTTGGAGAAATGTGGAACGACACCCTTATTTTGGGTGTGATCAAGGGATGATGAGAGCAGCAGAGGTGGCAAACGCGGCCATGCTGAGAAACTAAACTTACCGGATTATTAGCGATGCACGGCCAGTTCTAGCGGTGGAAATGCTTTCTCGATCACCTGATAGCGATAGTCAAAAATCTGTTTGAGTTGATGCTTTGTCAGCACTGCATGCATCGCACTGCCGAGCGGTCCTGCCGGCATTGCATACTCCACGCGGTCGATCATTTCGGTCCCGCCTTCCACTTCTCGAAATTCGTGCACATGCCACCAACGTTTATAGGGGCCGCGAATTTGAGTATCGACGAATCGCACGTTGGTGGTGAATTCTTCAATGCGGGTCCGCCAGTAGATCGGAATGCCGAACAGCCGGATGCGATAATCGATGAGCGTGCCGGTTCGGATGTCGATCGGTTGCGGCGTGAGAATTTTGAAGTGCAACCACGGCGGCGTGATTTGCTCCAGATTTCCCGCATCGGCAAAGAAGGAAAAGACTTCGTCGATGGGCCGGGGAATGAACTGCTGGCGAGTTAGTTCGTACATCACAAGTGTGCAGTGAGAGTGAACGGAAGGAGAGCAGTTGGCTGTTGTCGATTGCAAGACAGAAGGACGGGGCACTTCCTTGAAACCGTACGTTCACGGACTGAATAACGGCTGAACGGCTCGAACGCTTCGGAAAAGAAGTTCAGCCGGTACTCGCCGGCCGTTACTTCGTCTGCAAAATATCTTGCAGAGCCCCTTCTATGTCTGGGAACAAGAACTTGTAATTGGCAGCGGTCAACTTTTGCGGCACAACCCGTTGCGAGTGGAGCAACACCTGGCCGAACTCGCCAAACATCACGTTTAGCATGAATCCCGGAATCGCCGGCATGAAGGTGGGCCTGTGCAAAACCTTGCCGAGCGTTTTGGTGAACTCGCTATTGGTCACCACTTTTGGGGCGACGGCGTTGACGGCTCCCGTGAGCTGTGCGCTTTCGACTGAGAATAATAGCATTCCCACCAGATCATCCAAATGAATCCAGGGCATGTATTGTTTGCCGCTCCCGATCGCGCTTCCCATGCCGAGCTGAAACGGCGTTAGCATTTTCGCCAGCGCGCCCCCTTTCGGACCCAGCACGATGCCGATCCGCGGGTTCACCACGCGAATGCCAGCCTCCGTAGCGGGTCGCGATTCTCGTTCCCATGCTTCACAAATTTCTGCGAGAAAATCTTTGGCCGGGGGAGCGTCCTCCGTGAGCAATTCATCGCCGCGATCGCTGTAGATCCCCACGGCGGAAGCCGAGACCAAAACTTTGGGCGGAGTCTGCAAGCCCTTTAACGTTTGAACCAGATGCCGCGTGCCAGCGACGCGACTTTCGCGCAGTCGCTTCTTCTTGGCCGCGTCCCAGCGCCCTTCTGCAATTGGTTCACCGGCAAGATGAATTACAGCATCCACCCCCGCGAAAGCCTCTGCCGGGGCAGGCTCTTCCTCGGCGTTCCAATCAAAACAATCCGGAGAAAAACGAGCCAGCGTTTGCTTCGCCTTCTTCGCATTGCGGCTCAGAATGACAGGCCGATCTAGTTTTCCCAGAAGACGCTGACCAACAAATCCGGTCGCGCCGGTAACGAGCACTCGCATGATGTTTCCTCCATGGTCATTGTAGACGGCTGGCAAATCATCCGCCCCCCAATGGCCCTTGAATCGAAGTAAAATAACCGCGTCGATTTCGGATTAATAACTCTCCCTTTCGTGCCCTATGAAACATTTCGCCTCATTATTCCGTTTCTGCTGCGTAGTTCTCTTCGCGGCCCAAACGTTCGCGGCCGAACCCGTTCAGGTTTCGGGCATCTATCCCCACCTCGCCATGTTCAACAATGAAGGGGAATGTGGCACCGGCGCAGTAGTGCCGTGGGCGGATCGGTTGTGGGTGGTGACTTACGCGCCCCATGCGCCGAAAGGTTCATCCGACAAGCTCTATGAAATCACATCCGACCTGAAGCAGATCATTCGGCCGGAAAGTATTGGCGGGACGCCGGCGAATCGAATGATTCATCGTGAATCGGAGCAGTTGTTCATCGGTCCGTACGCGATCGATGCGCAACGCGGCGTGCGGGCGATTCCGTTCAGCCAGATGTTTGGACGACCGACCGGGAATGCGCGGCATCTGACCGATCCGGCCGGGAAGATCTACTTCGCAACGATGGAAGAAGGACTGTACGAAGTCGATGTGAAAACGCTCGCGGTGAAAGAACTGTGGGCGGACGAGCAACAAAAAGCGGGGCGACACTCCGATCTCCCCGGCTATCACGGCAAAGGATTGTATTCGTCGCAGGGGCGGCTCATCTACGCGAACAACGGCGAACATGGAAACGAAGCGCAGCGGAAGCCCGATGTTCCCAGCGGCGTGCTGGCACAATGGGATGGTGTCGCGGATCAATGGACCGTCGTCCGGCGGAATCAATTTACGGAAGTCACCGGCCCCGGCGGCATCTACGGAGCAGCGAAGGAAAGCGATGTTGTCTGGTCGATTGGCTGGGATCATCGCTCACTCATTCTGATGTGTCTCGATGGGGGGAAGTGGCATTCGTATCGCTTGCCGAAAGCATCGCACAGCTACGACGGTGCGCATGGCTGGAATACAGAATGGCCTCGCATTCGGGATATCGGCGAAGACTCGCTGCTGATGACCATGCATGGCATGTTCTGGAAGTTTCCCAAAACGTTCTCGGCCAAGAACTCGGCTGGCATTCGGCCGCGCAGCACTTATTTGAAGGTCATCGGCGACTTCTGCCGCTGGAACGACCGCATCGTCTTCGGCTGCGACGACACCGCGAAAAATGAGTTTCTGAACAAACGCAAAGCGAAGGGTGAAATCGCCGCTCCGCAATCGCAATCGAACTTGTGGTTCGTCGAGCCGTACTTGCTCGATCAACTCGGCCCGAACATCGGCCGCGGCGGCGTATGGGTGCAGGATGACGTCAAAGCAGGTGTGCCGAGCGATCCGTTTTTATTTAGTGGATTTGAAATGCGCACGATGCATTTATGGTTTGCCAACGAAGGGATCGCGAATATTACCGTGGAGATCGACGAGAAAGGTATCGGTGAATGGAAAGAGTTCCGCACGATGAAGTGCAGTCGCTATTTCTTGTTCAATTTGAGCAATGCCCCAGAGGCAGCTTGGGTGCGTGTTAAAAGCGACATTGACTTGAAGGAAGCAACAGCTTGGTTCGACTTTTGGCAGCAAGACAACCGGAAAACGCTCGACGAAGAAATCGCTGGTGTAGCACTCCCAAGTGAAAAAGAATTGACCGGTGGCATTCTTCGCGCCCGCGGAGACAATAAACGCACGTTGCACTTCGTCGCCCAGGAATCAAGTGCAGACGGTCCGCAAGATATAGGGTTATATACGCTTGACGCGGACTTGAAACTAAAGCGCAGCGTAGATCCAGCGGCGCTGGAGTATGAAAAGAAACACGCTGCCATTCCCACAGGAGTAATCACGGAAGACGCAGCTTCGCTCATCTTTACCGACGATAATGGCAAGCGTTGGCGACTGCCACGCTCTATAGACGAGAAGATGAACGCCATTGTGTGGAAAACGCCGCTCGGGCCTCAGCGGGTTTGCCGAGAAGTTGCGACAGAGCGAGACCTGTTTAACGCCGGTGGAATTTTCTACGAACTCCCTGCTGAGAATGCGGGTGGGTTCGCCAAAGTGCGCGCTGTCGCTGCTCATAAACGACAGATTGTCGATTTTTGCTCGTTTCGAGGTTTATTCGTAATCAGCGGATTAGCAAAGACTTTGCCCGATGCCAACAAGCACATCATTCGAAGCGATGACGGCAAGACCGCGCTGTGGGTTGGAGCGATCGATGACATCTGGATGTTCGGTAAGCCACGAGGCAGGGGCGGCCCCTGGAAAGAATCGGTTGTAAAGGCGAATGTGCCGAGCGATCCATTTCTCATGTCCGGCTTTAACGTCGCAACTTTTCTTTTAAGTCATGGTGCGGATAAGGACGTTACATTTCGCTTGGAAGTCGATCCGCTTGGAACCGGGGAATGGTGCCTTAAGGATTCCTATACCTTAAAACCGAAACAAGTTTCCGTAATTACTTCCGAGCCTGGCCTGCGCGGTGCGTGGTTTCGTGTAACAGCCGACGGCGATTGCAGTGCCACTTGCGAAGTAACATTCAACTAAAACAGCACGTTGCTCAACTGGCCAAGTCTCAAGGACTTCGCCTGTCGGGCAACGTGCCAAGGGTGCATGCAAGCACCAGGGATGGGTACAACGGGCCGGAGCGACCCGCCCCTTACCACATCTTCATTTTCCAGCCCAGGATGAAGCCGACCCCCAAACAAGTCAGAGCGGCGACTTCCGGGTTTTCTTTCGCATAGTCTTTCGCGTAGCAAAGCATATCGCGAAAGGGTTGCAATTCATCGTGCTGAGTGCTCTTCGAAGTCGGTGCTTCACGACGTGCGGTGCCGGTGCCGGCAGGGTAGCTGAACGATTCCATGATTGGTTCCTCCTGAGAGATATCGATTGAACGTTGGTACAACAAAATGAATTAAGGAGCGCTATACGCGAGTAGTTCCCTGGGTCGCAGGGGACTTCCCGGCAAAGTGCTGCAAGGCCGTGCGAACCCACGTGGCGTTGGCATCTAGTTCTCGGAGCGAGCGTGCGAAAAACTGAGCTCGCTGCCGCAACCATTGCAAGCCGATCAAGGTGATGATCCCTCCCAGAGCGAGCCAAATGCCGAGCCCCAGGGCGATGCCTTGCAACCAGCTTAAGCCGCCCAGTTCCACCAGCGCGACCACGCTGGTCGCCATGGCCAGCGGAATCGAGAAGACTAAGAGCACCGCTCCTGCTGCCATTAGGATGGCAGGGACCAGGATGCGCTCGAAAGTCTCTCGACCGTCGGCCGCGAAGAGCTGAACTTGCAACTCTCCCAGGTTAAAAATGTCTGCCGCGAATTCTGAGACGCGATGAAACAGCCCGATCGGTGGCGTGGGTTGAAAACCGTTCACCACCGTTGCGCCGTTCGATCCGCCACTTACGCCCGTTTGAGCCACCATGCGCAGGTTACTCCGACTACGAAGGCTGTTGCAAAACTAAGGGCCGGATGGTCCTGAACATAGCTGCCGATTTGGTCGGTCATATCCGGGGCGCTAGCCGCGACAGCGGTGCCGCTCAGATCGTCCAGGGTTTGCGAATAATCACCCGGAGAAACCCCCGGGGCTGTTGTGTTGAGATCCAAAATGGGAGTGCTCATGACTGACTTTCGTACGTGTTAGTATGCGGTCCATTGCCGTTCGCCGACGGCCAGCTGGAAAAACTGCCACTCCCGCCATGATTCGTGGGGAGGGCTTTTTCCAAGACCGATTCGAGCTGTTGCCGGGCGAAGGAAGAAACTCCTTGCAGCAGCAACGTCGTTGCCAATCCGCCGACCGTCCCCAAAATGGTGCTCGTCCATGATGCTGACTGGATCGGCTCTGACTTCTGCATCCGTTCGGTGATGTCGTGCCCTTTGGGATCCACAACTTTCACCCGCGTCGGAATCAACAAATAACCGGCTGCCACCGCCACGCCCAAACAGGTGACTGGATAATTGCGCACATAGTAGCGCCAGTCGGTCAAGTCGTGGGCGTGATCCACAATTGTCTGCGCCTGATCAACGATACCGGCCACGTCGTCCCTCAGCTCACGACGTATCTGTCGCATCTCGCGCATGATTTCATCGGCTGAGCGGGTGGGCATGGGAGGCTCGTGAGTAAGTGCAGACAATTGAAAGTGGAAGTTGAATTACCGGCGCATCAATGATTCTGGCAGAACCCCTTGCAGGGCTTCCATCAGTTGCCGGCGCATCTTTTCGGTGCTTGTTTCGGGAGTGACCATGTGACGAATCGGGTCGGTGAGCAAACTGCTCATCATCAGCCCCAGGCCGATACCGGCACCGAAGATGATCAGGGTCGACGACAGCGGATTGTCCGTCACCAAGTGTTGCGGTTCGGCCGCCAGGTCGGCCAGTCGATTTTGTTCCTTCTTAACCATTACGATCTCCTTAAGTGGGGGGCTGTGCACGAAAGTCAACAGCCGAGTACTGTCAGGCAATTAGCGCCCGCGCGAAACGAGCCCAATGCAGACGCCGACCAGCAAGCCGGTACCAAAGACAACCAGCATCGATTCCACCGGGCGATCCTTGACCATCTTTTCTGCTTCCTCGTAGCCGTGCATTACGGATTCAGACGCCTGGTCGTAACCCTGGCGAACTGCATCGGCCGCTTGCTTCGACTTCTCAGAAACGACGGCAGCAGCTTGCTGCGTGTATTCCTTGGCTGCTTCCGTGGCCTTGGTGAAAGTGCCTTCGCTGCCGTCACCCAGCTCGTGGATGAAGTGCTCGACGCGCTCCTTAGCTTCGCCCGTCTTGCGTTGGATCAAACCAACCAGTTGATCGACGTTGCCGTTGAACTGGGCCAGATCGTCGTTCGTCAACTGCCCCCATTTGCTGCGAATCTTGCCCGAGACTTCATTCCAGTGACCTTGAAAAATTTGTTGCGTAGCCATGTCCGATGTTCCTTCTCCATGAGGGATGTGTTCATTCGCCGTCCGCTCCATAACCAGGGCGATCGTCGGCTGGAACAGTTAATTGCAATTGGGATGCCAACAGGCAAAAGGGATGAAATCCCTCAAAAACCGACCCTTTCCGCGTGCTTCCTTGCTGGTAGCACTCCGACGGAGCGACTTAGTGCTGACTGCGCGGCGGGCATGGTGGTCGCAAGCGTGCCAGGGGAGAAGTCGCCGCTTCCCGTTGAATTCGGGACGAGAAGATGCCCCAGAAATGAAAAAGGCCGGAGTGATGGGTTCACTCCGGCCCCTTAGCGTTGTCAGTAATCGTCAGATGAGCGTTGCTTAGGCTTTCGACAGCTCTTCGCGAACTTTCTCCAGCAGCTTCTTCGTTGCCTTGATGCCGTCGGCCTCGCTCAGCTTGCCCCCTTCGTACTCGATCCCCACCCAGCCGTGATAGCCGGCTGCGAGCACGATCTTCATCATCTTCACATAATCGGTTTTGGTTTCGTTGCCCGCTTCATCGAAGTCATGGCTCTTGGCGCTAACTCCTTTCGCGAAGGGCATCGTTTCGGTGACTCCCTTGTAGCGATCGTAGGAGTGAAAATTGCCAAAATCGGGCAGGGTGCCGCAGTTCTTCATGTCGACCGTCTTCATCACTGCGGCCAGCCATTCGCCGTTCGACGAATTGCCGCCGTGGTTTTCGACGATCACGTTGATGTCATGCTTCGCGCCGAACTCGCTCAGCCGCCGCAAGCCATCGGCCGCCAGCTTGATTTGCTCTTCGTAAGTGCCGCCGGAATGGGCGTTCACCCGAATCGAGTGGCAGCCCAGGAACTTGGCCGCTTCGACCCACTTGTAGTGGTTTTCGATCGCCTTGGTCCGCTTGTCGTTGTCCGGGTCACCGAGATTCCCTTCGCCATCGATCATGATCAGCACGTTGGTCACGCCGTGGTCGGCCGAGCGTTGCTTCAGATCGGCGAGGTACTTTTCGTCCTTGGCCTTGTCTTTGAAGAACTGGTTGACATACTCGACCGCTTCGATCCCGAAATCTTCCTTCGTGGTTTTGGCGAAATCGAGATTATCGAGCTTCTTGGCGAACAGGGTCTTATGCAACGACCATTGAGCCAAGGAAATCTTGAACAGCGGGGCTTTTTCATCGGCAGCCAGTACCGGGCTGAGCCACGAAGCAGTGGCGAGCGAAGCAGCAGCCCCGGCTGAAGCTTGCAGAAAGTGACGACGATTCCAAACGTTCGAACGGGACAACGACATGAGAGGACTCCGCAGAGGGTCAATGGGAACGGGATTTTGAGAGAAACGGACGCTAGTCCGAAGATCGCAGTTTACTTTGCCGACCGGGGGGAATGAAAGAAGTAGGAGCCGAAGCGGGGGAAATCGGGGCAGAAACTAGAATTTTGCACCTTTTAGACGGCTCAATTCTGTGGAATCCAAAAGCCGGCGATCAGGCCGGTTCCAAAGCCTCTTGGGAAGGCGCCCTCCGTCCCATCACGTTGCCTCTTTTCCGACGCCGTCGGCGGCTAGGCAAACGTTAAAAGCTTTTTAAACACTTGACCTGTCATCAATCCCTTTCGAAAATGGGTCGATACTCTGCGCCGAGTTCTGTCTGGGCGGATCGCTGGGGGTTCTCTGAGCAACTAGAAGCCCTCGCCGCAGAGCATCGACGGGGAGGTAATAGGGCAAAAAGAGTGCTAGCAAACCCCCTGAACGAGGCGCTAACAGCCAGGAAATCACTTTCGTCGTTAAGTCATTAATATGCAATCAATTAAGAAAAACAAAACGTGTGTAAACCAGTTTCCAAATAACTACCATCGGGGGGGGCATGTCAGCGTTCCGGAAAGTTTTGGATCAACGATGAAACAGGACTGCTAGCAGTCCAGCTCCGCCAGCCTGCCGGAGTGATCGCACCAGGAGTCAACGCCGATGACAAGGAAATTTGCGAACTTCGGTTTACGACCGGTTGAAGGTCTTCAGCAACCGACGCCCTTTGTAGATGTAGTACGCTTCGCGCGGGCCAAGCGACCGGGGACCGTTCCGGGCTGGAAAAAACAACAGGTCTTCGAAATCGGCGACCGCGGCCCCGGGGACACCTTCCCGCGTGCAGGTGGCGACAAGTGCTTTCTCGTTGAAGAAGTAACCCATGAACTGCGGCTCGATGTTGGCAAAACCCGCATCGTGCAAGCGGCGTTTCAGCCGTTCTGTTTCCAGTTTTTCCGAAGCGCTGAGCCGATCGACTTCTACTTCCAGAATGTCGGCATGCTCGGCCTGATAGCCGGCGAAAGCGGCGTAGATATCGTCGGGGGGAAGATCGGCAAGGTCGGCGGCAAAGGCAAACGGCAGTGGCCCGGCAATCCCCACATTGCTGTAACTGCGATCGGCCTCGTCGACCGTGAAGCGGTAGGTGAAGCGGAACAGAAAGCACTCCAGGGGCTGATCGTAGCTGGGCCAGCGCATTTCGCGGCGGTCGACCAGTTCGATTTCCGTCGGCGGCAAACCAAACTGGGTCGGTTCCGCCAGCCAAATACACAAGCTGCTCTCGGCCTGGGCTACGGGCGTGGCAAACTTTGGTTCAATCTGGCTGAGCAAGTTAAGTTCGCTGCAATACTCCAGAACTCGCAGACGTGCGACCGGTTCTTCCGCCATTTGCAACAGTCGTTTTTTCCCCTCTTCATCGCCGAGCCGAGTCAAGGCGGCCGCCGCTTCGGTACAGATCCTGCGATGGGGCAGATCGAGGACACGCTTCAATTTGCCGATCGACGACGGATCGCCAATCAGGGCCAGTGCATCACACAACGCTACGACCAGTGCCACCGTTTGCCCCACTTGCTGACTCAGGTCGACGGCCGATTCATTTTCGCCGCGGACCTCTACCATTTTCTCCAATTGCATTGTCAGCGTTCCCAGGAGGGACTGCAAAACCTCGACCCGGCCTGCCGACGGATGGGCCGAGGTCCAGCCCGACCTGAACAAGTAATTCGCCAGATCGTAAACGGCAGCCGCCAAGGAAGGATATCTTTGCAGTTCGAACAACTGCGGAAACAGTTGGACCGCGCTCGCTTGTCGGCGTTGAAACAGGGGGCCGAAGACCGCAGCGACGGCAGCATCTTCCAGGGGTGGCCGTTCTGCGAGCAGTTCCAGAAACAACTTTCGCGCGGGGGCAAACTCGGTCGCTTCTGCCAGCCAAGCCAACAGTGCGTGGGGCGGAGACTTGCCAGCGGGCAAAGCACGATAGATCGCGGCCACATCGTCGTTCCAGGTCGATTGGTAATCGCCCCCTTCGCGTGCCCGCTGCTGCAAAAAAGTGCCGCAACCTTCCACAAAGGCAACTTCGCCGGGAGTGGACCAGGCTCCGTGGGCGGCGAGCAGTTTCAAGGCCCCGGTTACTTGCTCGCTCGTTCCCTCGGCAAGCCACCGACAGCGTCGAACCGCCCGGGGAAGTTCCTTGCCCACGAGTGCCGGTGCCGACTGCAGGACTTCTCGCAACGAATCAAGACCGGGATCGGCAGGCAAATCAGTCACGAAGTTATCCGTCCTAACAAAGAGATGAAAGATTTCTGGCACTGCCGTGCGCATTTTCGCGCACGACGAACCTGCATTATACCGGCGGGGGACCAACTCCTCTGCGGTCCGTTCCGTGTTACGAATTTCAACAATTTGCAGAACTCCGTCCTTCCCCATTCTGGGAACTCGCATAAACTGAGATTGACCGATTCCCCCTTCCTATGTGGACTTACCATGTCTTCCCCCTCGCAGGTATCGAGTTCGGGGCAAGCGGAACGTCGGCTCGCAGGCTTGAGCCGCTTGTTGGAAACGACCCATCTCTTGGCCTCGCGTTTCGAGGAAGCGGAGATCCTGGAGACGATCATTCGCCAGGCCTGCAAAGCGCTCGATTGCGAGCGCGCGACCCTCTATCGCTTCGATCCGCGACGCCGCGAATTGATCACCGCAGCCGCCACCGATATTTCGCTCGACTATCCGCGGCGGAGCATCGAAATGGGAATCACCGGCTATGTGGCCCGCGAGCGGACCATGGTGAACGTGCCCGATCCGCGTCTCGATCCGCGTTGGGATCCTGTCCCCGAGGTGCTGGCGGAATTGAAGACCCGCAGCATCCTCGCCATGCCTTTGAAATCCGCGCGGGGAGAAGACTTGCTCGGCGTGCTCGCCTTGTTTAACAACAATGGGGGCCCGTTCGATGCGGATGACGAGGAGTTTGCCGTCGCGTTTGCCCAGCATGCCGCCGCCGCTTTAGAACGGGCGTCGCTCGTTGCCGCACTCGAGCAGCAGAAAGAACTGGAGGCCTCGTTAATGGTGGCCCGCGAGGTACAAGAACGGTTCATGCCCCGAACGCTCCCCCCGATTGCCGGCTATGAATCAGGTTCGTGGTACTTGCCCAATCAGCATGTTGGGGGCGACTACTGTGATTTGTTCAAGCTGCCGAACGCTTCGTTTGGTTTGTGTGTGGCCGATGTCAGTGGTCACGGACTGGGACCAAGTTTGCTGATGGCTTCGGTGCGAGCTTCGCTGCGAACGTTGCTACTCGAGCACACGCAGCCACAGCAATTATTGGAGTTGCTCGGCCGAGCCATTCATGACGATCTGCAGCCGGGCGCGTTCGTGACAATGGTCTTGGCGGTGCTCGACCCGCTGCAACATCGGCTGGAATTTGCCAATGCAGGACATGGTCCCGCGTTCGTTTATTCGCCGAGCAAGCAGTCTTTCGAGAATCTTGATGCCACCGGCGTGCCGCTCGGTGTGCTTGAAGTAGCCTGTTATCCGGCCGGGCCTGTCACATGTTTGGAACCAGGAGACATGGTGGTGCTGTGTACGGATGGCATCGTCGAAGCGATGGACGACCGTGGATTGCAGTTCGGCTTGGAACGCTTGGAACAACTGATCGCGGAACTGGCGGATCAACCCACCGCAGAAATTCCCCGCCTGATTGGAGAGGCTGTTGCGCAACATTACATTGGGGAGACTCCTCCCGATGATTTGACGATTTTGGTGGTCCGGCGTTGTTTTTGAATGAAACATGGAAGGTATGAGGAACACGATGGATCCCTTTTTGCAAGCCGCACTGGAAGAAGCCCGACAAGGATTGGCCGAGGGAGGCATTCCGATCGGATCGGTGTTAGTGATCGATGGCGAAATTGTCGGCCGAGGTCACAATCGGCGAGTGCAGCAAGGAAGCGCCATTCTGCATGCCGAGATGGATTGCTTCGAACGGGCGGGGCGTTTGAAAGCCAAAGATTATTTGCGAGCAACGTTGTACTCCACCCTTTCGCCTTGCGATATGTGCAGCGGCACGTCGCTGTTGTATAAGATCCCTCGGATCATCATCGGCGAGAACAAGACTTTTCAGGGGCCGGAAGATTATGTTCGCTCGCGGGGCGTGCAACTGACGATCGTGCAGGATCCCGAGTGCATCGCGCTGATGGAAGCCTTCATTCGTGATCGGCCTGAACTTTGGAACGAAGACATCGGCGTGTAGTCGCTGCGGTGCGTTACCCTCGCGGTGCCGCCGCTTTGCGGAGCCGATCCCAAATGGCTTCACCGATTCCTGCTTCTTCAGGGGGCACCACCAAGATGCACTCGGCAGCCAGTTCGTCTCCTTGGCGCAGCAAGGCGTACAAGGTTTGACCGAATAGATGGGCATCGGCGGGAGCAGCCAGCCAGATCGCCGGCGGCTCGACACCACGACCATCGGTCGAGATCA
The DNA here is from genome assembly GCA_041739545.1 of Pirellulaceae bacterium. GTDB lineage: Bacteria > Planctomycetota > Planctomycetia > Pirellulales > Pirellulaceae > JBGSNR01. Next base: position 63,989 of record JBGSNR010000051.1, read on the forward strand.
CTGCCACGCGCTTGCGTCGTTGCACGAGTTCTTGTAGTGCGGCCCGCAATTCGGTTTGTTGGTCCGCACGAAACAATCGCACGCCGGCTTGTGGTGCGTAATGGCTGGGAAGTGAACCCGATGCTTTCGGCGAATGCTCGTCGGGAGGAGCCGGCGATTGTCCGAGCACTTCGTTCAGCATCTCGCGCGTGATTCCTCCGGGACGGAGCAATGACGGCGTACCGCGTGAGAGGTCCACAATGGTTGACTCCAACCCAACCTGACAAACGCCACCATCGAGGATCATTAGATCGCTGGTATCCGTATCGGCAAATTCGCTGCGCACATGTTCGGCCTTGGTGGGACTGACGCGGCCAAACCGATTTGCGGAAGGAGCGGCTATTCCTTTTCCAAAAGCGTGTAGTAACTCGGAGGCGACGGGATGACTGGGCACACGAACGGCAACCGTCGAAAGCCCGCCGGTGACGACTGGATTTACTCCATCGGCCGCGCGCAGAATTAAAGTCAGCGGTCCCGGCCAGAAAGCATCCGCTAAGAGACATGCTGCCGGCGGAATATCCTTTGCCCAATCGGTAAGCTGCTTCGGCTCCGCGAGATGGACAATCAACGGATGATCGGCAGGACGCCCCTTCATCTCGAAGATTCGCTGCACTGCCGTGGTGTTGGTGGCATCGCCACCCAGACCGTAGACGGTCTCGGTGGGAAACGCCACGAGTCCGCCAGCCCGCAGATGTTTTACGGCCCGCTCAAAGTCCATGCGGTTGCCTGCTTTCTCTCGACCCAATCTTGGGTGCGAGGGTCGAATCTACTTCTTGCCACCCTTGCGATACCAGACATCGCAAACCTGATTCGGACTGCCACCGTAAGTTACCGAGAAGACCTGAGTGAAGTCGTTTCCCTTGCGAAGCCCATCGATCAACTGGCTGAACTTCCTGGTGTCGGCCATTAAAAATTTCACGAAACTGTAGGCCGCGATATCGGCGTCTTCGCCCCCGATCTGACCTGTCAAAAAGCCGTCCGAAGCAGTCATGGTGCCGATGACTCGCGGCAACGCGGCATCCCAACTGGCCACGCGTGGGTCTTTGGCATCAACCTTAGTGGCGGCCACACGTCCCGCGCCTTCGGCGAACCAACGCGGGGTCATTTTGCCGAGGGACGAGATGTAGGTGCCAGCCAATTGCTGCGCCACCAGTGGCTCCAGCTTGTATTCACCCGACTTCGGCGAGACAAGTGCCCCGTAAGCCTCTACCACGGCATACTTCCAGTGCCCCCGCGTTTCTTGCGGAACATCCCGGCGTTCCACCATCTTGCCGAACTCGCTGTAGTCGTACCGGCGATTGAAGATGAACAACGTCATCCGCCCTTTAACAAGTGGCTGACCGACAGGAGCTTTGAAAATCTCTGCCACCTTGGGAGCCATCAATTCCGCGGCATCGGCCGTTTCTTTCAGGACGTTGGGTCCTAAGTCGCCTACAACGAGGAAGTTGGCTGTCTCCGCCTGGCTCGCTTCAATGCCGGGCATTGCGAGACGCCATTGTTCGCTCGCCAGCTTGGCACGATCCGCGCTAAGTTGTTCATGGGTGCTGTTGTTCGCCTTCGCTAGTGCCGCTACGCGGACCACATCCATCTTCACGTCAGGCCCATCGAACTTGGCCCCTTCTTCAATCCACTTACGAATCTTGGCGATCACTGCCGTATCGAGAGCCGGCTTGTTGAGTGGCATTCGCTGCCCCTCAGCGGCCGTACCTTCTAACTTCTGAATGAGGAGGCTTTCCCCTGGCTTGCCGGGCGTCACGGCAGCACCGGCATCACCGCCGGCGAGTAATCGCTCGAAGGTGAACACGCTGAAGTTCTCGCGTGGTCGTTCCGTGCCGTGACAGCCGACACAATGCTCAGCCAAGACAGGTGCCACATCCACGGCAAAGCTGACCGTTTCTTTGCCGGTCGCCTGCATGGTCGTAGCTGGCGTGCTGGCGGTGCTCGTCGGTGTGGTGCCGATCGGCTTCAAATCAGCTAGAGGCACACTGGGATCAGCACCATCAAACTTGGTCCCTTGGTTCCACCATTCGCGAATGACGGCGATCTCGGCTTCGGGTATTTTTCCGTTGGGGGGCATCTCCCCCCCTTCGATTTTTTCGAGCATCACATTCGCTGCCCGGGCTTGATTGAATGCCGCGTACGAGGCAAGGGAGAACATTCCCTTGGCTTGCTGCACATGGCAGCGGCCGCAACGACTATTGAGGATCGGCGCAACCTGACCGACGAAACTTACACCTGTGGGTTTGGCAGGCATCGGAACGGTGCCCGTGCCGGCTGGTTTCGCTACCGCAAAATCTTCCAGTTTGGGGAGCGGATTCAGCGTGATCCCTTCGAGCTCCAGTAATGCATGAGCCTTGAGGATTCGACCGTAGATCGGAGTCAGGGAATCGAGGACCTGCTTGTCTCCAGATTCAGCCAAAGTAACCATTTTCTGCTGGGCTTCGGTGATGCTCATGCCCGCTTGTTCGTACTTTTTCTCGACGAACTCCTTCCCGGCTTTGGCTACCAGCGAGCCAACCTCGGCAATTTCCTTCCGTTGCTCGGCCGTGATGGCGGCCTGGCTGGTGGTGGCGAGCAGCAAGCAAGCTGCGGCCAGAAGACAAGAGCGGAGCATAAAATGCCTCGAAAGGGGAGCCGAGGAAGCGGAAAAAAACAGCGCGGCGTGCATTATAAACGGCGAAGAGGCGAAAATGTACTTGAAATGGCATGGCTCTGAGACCGGTTCCTTCACCGGCTCGCTTCGCCAATCGCCCTAATTTTTGCAAGACTTGGGTTTTCGCCTCGAACCGTGCGGCAATCCCGAAGATTCCTGCTGATTTCAGTCTTCGACGACCAATCGCTGGCCGCCAACTTCTACCACATCGCCCGGCACCAGTTTCCGGCGGCGGCGGGTATCGACGATGCCATTCACTTTCACTTCGCCCCCCTGAATCATCAGTTTGGCCTGCCCGCCGGTTTCAGCCACCGAACTGCGCTTCAGGAAATGATCCAAGCGAGTTGGATCACGGTCGGGAACTTCTGCAGCGGACATCGGGCGGAAATCCTGGGACGACAAGACAGTTCAATGGCTGCCTACTCGGGCATATCGTTTCAGCGAAGCGATTATTCTACCGCTTCAAATGAGCTGCAGAACTGACTTGTTCACACGGTTCCGAGCATTCATCGGCGCGAACCTCTAGACCGATTCGCCACTCCTTTGCGTGCGAACCCATTGTTGCTCAGGTTGCTTGAGGAAGCGAAGGTAGATGCTCAGTTTGCCTCCTATATAGGCTGGAATTTGAAGCAGCATTCGCAAGGGGACTGCTTCCCGACAGAACACGAACCATCCCGCCAGAAAGCTCAACCCAAACAAGACACATTCCGCGACCGCAATCCAGGCAGGCCACCACACCCCGGAAATCGCACTGAATGAAATGCTGACGATCAAAGTCAGCAGTCCGAGCGACGCAAACAAGGCGAGTGGCGGAATAGCCAGGTCGAGTGCCAGCAGCAACAACGCCGGTCGCCGCTCGCGTAACCCTTGCGCGGTTAATTCGGGCACTTGTTGCAGCAGGGTCTTCAAATGACCATGCTCCCAACGAGTTCGCTGCTTCCCGGCTGCTGCTGAGTCGACCGGCAACGGACTGGCTATTTTTGCTCCATCAAAAAAGACCGGCGGAAATCCGGCTGCGGCATAGTCCAGCCCCAGTTGCATGTCTTCAACAACATTGCCGCTCGCCCATGGAACCTCTTGCACCAGTTTCCAGGGAATAGCCATCCCAGAGCCCGTGAGGTAACTGGGCCCCCCTAGAAACGACATGCCAAGCGGGCGAATGAAGTTCTTGAATTGAAAGGCCATGGCCGAGATTGCGGAACGAGCATCATTCGTATCGGGCGCGTAGCACAAATACAGTCCCTGCACAGGACGGTTAGTGCACTGCGCTTCATGTGCCAGGCGCGCCACGGCATCATCGGATACTTCGCAATCGGCATCGAGAATAACGAGAACTTCGGGGGGCCGACGCTTCAAGTGCTCAATGCCGTGCGCCAAAGCAAAACCCTTTCCGCGCCGATCCGCATCGGTTCGCTCCAAGACTTCGGCTCCTGCCTCGCGAGCGACGTCTGCAGTTTGATCGGTACAGTTATCTGCGACGACAAGGATACGTTCCTTGCCGCGCAACGTGGCTTTCAAAGCACTCAGCATGGCAGCGATTCCCGCTCCCTCGTTGTGAGCGGGAATCAAAATCGCCGTCTTCGGAGGGGATTTCACAAGCGGCCGAGTGTTCTGCCGGCGGAAGATCACCGCGAGCGTGATTTCCAGCATGAACAACAACACGGGTCCGGCGAGCAAGAGTGGTCCCGCCGCTGCGAATGAAACGAGCACCAGATTTGTCCACGTCATGGGTCAGTCCTACCAATTTACTGAGGGAATATTCGCCCCTCGGAAAGGTTTTGTTCAAGCTCTAGCGATAAGCCAGCCACTCCCGCACAGGCTGCAACAGTTTCATCGGAACGGTTGCTACATTTTTCAAGCCGCTGCCCTGGAGCAGGTCGCGAGTCGACCTCCAGCCGCGTCGCAGCCAGATGCCCAGTGAAGGTTGTTCGATACTGCCGACTAAGGTACGTGTCATGACATTTCCCAGCGACCTTTTGTAGCGCTCGTCCCCCGTGCCAAAGTCGATGCTTGTGAAACCTCGCTCAGAACATTGACGCGCGAGCTGCAGGTAAAGCTGGATTCCAGGAGCAAAATCCTGGAACTTGAGGTTGTAAGCAGGGAACCAGGAATGAATCACATTGCGGGAACGGAGCGAGAGCATGGCGGCCGCCAGTTCATCGTTGCACCACAGGGCCGACAGCTCCAACGACAACTCTGGCGAAGAGTGGAGTTGTAGTTCGCGCAGTAGGTCGAGCACCCAAGGAAAGGCAAAGACGTCTGCCAAGCCAGTCCGCAAGTACTGGGCCGACTTCCATTCCACCAGTTGCTGAAATACCCGGTGATCGGTTGTATGGGCTTCGAATCGGAGTGGTCCAAAGTCGCGTGAGAACCTACGCTCTTGCTGAAACGCTCTTTTCACCGCATCGGTGCCGGCGGCGCGGCGCTCATTAACATAGGCGTCGAAGCCGGCAGACAAATCCATCTGTCGCGAATATCCCTCGGAGCGTGCAAACGGAACAAAGCAGCTCTGCGTTGCTGGTAGATGGTCAAAATCCCAGCCTGATAGTTGGCACTGCCGCATCAGCCAGGCAGCATCGATCGAGGCAGATGTTTCGCGATCGGCAATCAGCCCGTGATAGTCCGAGAGCTTCCCGCCGACCGGCCGACCTAGATTCAAACGATCTCGTTGAAAGGGAAAGAAGCCGGCAACTTCCCCGCCGTTTTCAATCACCGCCACTTCAACATCGCGACGCACACGCGCGACGGCCTTGGTAAATTCTGGGCGAAAGTAGGGACTCGCCAGTGTTGCGTCCGCCGTTTGCAGCGCATCCCATCGCTGCCAATCAGCAGTCGTAAGTTGCTGCGGACGAAGCAATCGAACTTGATAACAGATTGAGTCAGCCATAGATCTATTGACCTTTCCGCGAGCCACAGCAGCAGCCCAATAGTTGCCAGCCACGCACGGCGTACGCCCGTGCAATGGCAACCTGACAACGAGTTTCGAGGATTCGCTCTGGTTCTTTGCTTAAGCGTGCCAGAGTCAAAGCTGGAAGTTGAACCAACGCAAGCCGGGCGAGCTTGGCCAGATAGCGCACTGCGAATAGGGCTGAACCATAAACACGTTGCTCTTTCTGAGCGACCGAGCCTCCCATCCAGTGGGCCAGCCGCAGGATGTATGCATCCGAGAGACGTTCGGCCGTCATCACGTGTTTCACTACCGCGGCCGGAACGTACCAGGCCTTGCAGTCCGCCTGGCGGAGCCTCAGATAGAGATCGGTATCTTCGCCACGGGAACCAACGGCGTCGTCGAATCCGCCGACCCGAACGACCCACTGCCGTTCCACCAGCATGTTGCCTGTACCGGGACAAAACTTCTCGTCGTAGGGCTCGGGCGTGCTGGACCAATTGGATTCGCCAAGGAGCATCCGCACGGTGGGGAGCAGTTGCCGCTTGCAGCCAGCCGGCAGATGTAGTTCGACAGGACCACCCAGACATTGCGCCCCTTTGACGTGTGCCAGGTCCCACAACGCCAACAGCCACCGCGGATCAGCAAGTTGATCGTCATCAAAAAAGGCCATCCATTTGCCCGTTGCTTCTGCCACGCCGCGATTTCGAGCGGGGACGATTCCTTGTTTGGTTTCACGCACGTAACGCAACGGGAAGGGGCAGGCCGCTTCAAGCTGCGCGACCACTTCGGCCGTGTCGTCCGTGGACGCATTGTCGACCACCACGATTTCACAACGAAAGCGATCCTCGGTCTGCAATCGGCACAAGCTGGCGAGTGCGTCGGCCAGCATATCGGCCCGATTGTAGGTACAGACCACGATGCTCACATCGGGCGCAGCATGCTGCTGGCGATGGTTCGACCAAGGTTCGGTGAGGGTAGTGCGGCCGGACATAGATGGCTCAATTTCTAGCGGGAATTGTGAGTGGCTGGGAATCAAATATTGGTCGGCGACTCATGCTTTCCGTCGCATTCAGCGAGGGTGAGCGAACGCTTCCCTGACAAAGCGCAACATGAAACAAGGCGGCACCTGTGACAAAGACAACCGACTGCGGCGTGACCATGCCCGATTCCATGGTTGAATCGAGCAACGCGAAGAGGAGCAAACTGCCGACAAAGGCGAAATTGGGATCATGCGTGTGGGCGTAGTTCAGCGACGATCGGAGCCAAGCGAGTGCGACCACCAGCAGCACGAGCAGCAGTCCAATCGCCCCCAGATGGAGCATGGTTTCCAGATAGCCGCAGTGGGCTTCACGCACCGGCCATTCCACAGCATCACTGACGTAGGCAATGTGTTTCGGAGTCCAGAAAGATTCATAGCCGTAACCCAGGAGTGGACTGCGTTGAATGAACGTTGTCACCACTGGCCAGATTTCGCCGCGACCGGTAAAGGATTCCGCTTGCTCTTCACGACCCAGGAGGAGCGCCGATTTCAGTTCTTCCTCAACATTCACGCCACTGGAGAGAGCAACTAACAAGCAGACACCCGCACACCATGCTCCTCCGCTACCGAAGATCAATTGCCAACGCCAATTCGTTTGCATCAGCCACAAACTAGCGAGGGCCACCATCACTGCGGCAGTTGCGGTGCGCGATTTCGTCAGGATCAGAAGCACAAGTGCCAGCCCGCAACAGGCCACATAGAACCAGCGACGACTGGGCTGCGAACGTGCGAGGGTGAAGGCCGACAGGACCAACAACGCAAGATACATTCCTTGCGTGTTGGGATGAATGGTTCCGCTAAAGCGATACTCTCCCGACCAGGGTCGAAATGTACCGCAGGCGACTTCCGCAGCGATGCCGGATAGTGCGGTTATGAGTGTGAGCCAGAACCCGAGTTGGCAGATTTCACTGAGGGAGAATCTACGGCCAATGCCGATCGCGCCAGCCACACAGCACAAGAGCACGATGAGCCTCCGAGCACAGATGCCAAAATCGATCGTCCAAAGAATGCTTAACAGGCACCAGGCCGGCACGAGCAACAGGACCAGCAAAAGTGGGACATCAATCGACCACTTTTGACGTAGCGAGAGCATGAACAATGCCAATCCACCGCTGCCGAGCGCCAGGAACATCACGCGCCGCAAAGCGTTTCCACCTTCAGCCGTGGCGGTCATCTCATCAAGCGTTTGCGTATAGGCAAACTGAGTCGAAATGCGAAAGTTTTGTTCACAAATGACGGAGACGGTCAACAGCAGGAGTAAGGTCGCATAGAATATCCATGCAGGTGCCGATTGCTCGACAGTCTGATTCGATTCCGCCGTTATGCCTGGTGCTGCCTGGGCGTTCATGTGGCACCTCCCACGGATGCCGCGGAATCTTCGAGTAGTGCCAGTCGCAAAGTCCAGGCACGAACGAGTGTTCCTGCCAAAGAGCCTGCTAAGGTCGCCCAGGCCGCCCCCAAAGAACTGAAGTGCGGAACGAGCGCAATCGTTACGGCAATCGTGGTGAGCAATGAACAGAGATCCGCGGCAAAATTAGCTTGTGGGCGCTCCATGGCCCAGAGGCCATTCCCGGCTGTCATGCCGAAGCAATTCACGAACAGCGAGGTCATGAGCAAGCTCACGATCAAACCGCTGCCGGCGAAATCGGAACCGAAAATAAGCGTTTGCACCCACTCGCCGCAGAGACAAAATAGCAGCGTCAATGGCCCGATCGTCAACAGGAACGTGCCTGCCCCCAGTTTCAACGACCGAAGCATTTCTGTCTGGCCGCCACTCGCGTAGGCATGGGCGGCGCGCGGCGCGAAGTAGTTGCTCAGGCCGATCACAAACAAGTTGGCAAAACCAGTAATCGTGTTGCTCGCGCCGAGGATTCCGGTCTCTTCCCGCCCATGCGTAAAGGCCAAAATCCAGGGCAACAAATAAAGCATGGAGCAGGAAAGCAGTTGGCTCGCCAAAGCCCAGCGACCGAAAGCCCAGTTTTTCCACCAATCGTTCCTCACTGCCGCCGCTTGAACTTCAAACGTTTGGGACTTCGAAACAAACCACAGTAAGGTGGCAATGCCGCAGGCAATACCAATTCCCGCCACGGCCATCGAACCGTTCAGCATTCCTAGCCAGGCCATTACGCCGAGTCCCGTCAGGTGCAGCACCGCGACCACGGAGTCTAATCGCAGTGCTGACAGATGTCGCAAATGGGCGAACGAGAAGGATCGCACAAATTCCCGCATCAAGTACAGCGGAAGGACAAAGATTAAGAGCCAGACGACAGAGGCGACGTCTGCCGGCAGTCGCCCCCAGAGCCACCCGCCAGCCAGCAGCAACGAAGCAACCGCGCAGATGATTGCTTCGTGGGTGAGTACACTGCCAGCGTAAGATGTTGCCTCAGGCGTGTTCTTTTTGCGCCCGCAATAGATCATATACGGAGCGGCGACCAATTGATCTTGAATGCCTTTGCTGAACAGCAAAATCGTGTTCGCCAGCACATAGACGCCGAGCGCTTCCTTGCCGCAGAACCGGCCAACGGCGATTGTCGTGGCGAAACTCGTTCCACTGGCCAGCGCCTGGTCGATTAGGGCATACACGCTCGTACGGGCTGATTTGCTTTTTACTAAAGCTCGCAGTGCGGAACGGACTCGAGTTGCAATTCTTGTCATCGGTCGAGAAGTAGTCATTACTTCCCCCACCGGCCACGAGCGCGCCGAACCAGTGCGGAAACGTTGCCAGCACATTGACGAAGCAGATTATTCCATCCATTCAGCCTGGCGGCGAGTGTAGCCGGCGTGTCACCGTTCGCGGCCGTGAAACGTCCCCAATGAAATGGATCATCCGTGGGGAGAACGACCTTGCTCTCGGTGGTCAGGGCACACGTCACACCTGCCGGATACGTATTGGCGACCAATCCTTCGCTGGCAAACCCGAGCTTAGGGCTGCCGAACGGAAACGCAAACGTGGGCGATTCGATGTTGAAGCGGTTTCGCAATTCTGCCACGCACTGGATCAAATCAGCTCTGAACGCCTCTGGTCGACCTCGAAAATCCTGGTGCGTATGCGTATGCGCACCCAGTTCAACGAGACCACTTTCCAAAAGCAAGTGACACTGCTTTGTCGACAATGGCTCCCAACTTTCGCGCGGCACATCGGCGTGCCGGGCAGAGGTCCAGTCATCGAACGGAAACGGCTCTTGGCTATCCAAATGGGCGGTTGCCAGAAACAACGTGGCGGGCAAGCGATACCGCTGCAGGACGGGTAACACCTGATGCAGAAAGTTGGCGTATCCATCGTCGAAAGTGATGACGAAAACATTACGGGGAATCATCCGGCCGCAGCGGTGATAGTCAACAACCTTTTTCAAGGGCCACGCATCGAAGCCGCGGCTAAGCAGACCTCGCAATTGCCAGGCAAAGCGGGCAGGGGTGACGTTCCAGGTTGGCGGAGGATGTCCGGGCACGCGATCGGCGATCCGGTGATACATCAGGATTCCAAACGCGTGTTCCTGCACGGGACCAAAGCAGGCATTCGCCAACACGCTGGTTCCATTGAGCAAGCAACTCCGCACTCGCGCTGCGAGGCAAGTGTGGCTCGTGGTTGGGAGATTTGACGCGGGTGGTGTTAAAGAGTTCATCGCCAGGAGTGTGATCAATCAACGGCAAAGCAGGCGCGCAGCATCGGCGGCGCGGTCCCCTTAGAAAAAAATAGGTCACAATTGGAGGCCAGGCAGAGTGCCGGTCGGCGATGCACAGGAATCCTGCCGCCGCCGACAGGCCTGACTCCACTAATGCCCGGCCGGCATGACCTTATCCAAACCTAAGCGCTTCATCTTTTTGTAAAGCGTGGTCCGGTTGATCCCCAGGGCTTCAGCCGTCTTGTTGCGATTCCAATGGTTCGATTCCAGCATGCCGAGGATGATGGCCCGTTCGGGTGATTCGAGGGCACTTTTCAATCTTTTGCCTGGCGCTTCGGGTGTGGCCGAATACGCACTAACATGCCCGCTGAGCAAATTTCCCGGCAGATCATCCGGCACAATCTCGGAGCCGCGCCCCAGCAAGACCGCCCGTTCGACCACATTCTGCAACTCGCGAACATTCCCGGGCCAGTTGTGACGTTGCAGTGCCTGCATCGCTTCGTCCGTAAACACAATGTTGTGGCGTCCAGTTTCTTCACAGGTCTGCTGTAGGAAGTAGTCAGCCAAGAGTGGAATGTCGCTGATCCGTTCGCGAAGTGGCGGAAGCTCGATATTGATCACATTCACACGATAGAACAAGTCTTGTCGAAAACGGCCCGCTGCGACTGCGTCGCTAAGATTCTCGTTCGTAGCCAGAATGCAACGCGTATCTACGCTATGCGTCTTCGTTCCGCCGACGGCTTCGAACTGTAATTCTTGCAGGACGCGGAGTAGTTTCACTTGCAGCCCTGGCGAGGCTGTTCCAATTTCATCCAGAAAAATGGTGCCTTTATTGGCTTGCAGAAACTTGCCAATCTTTTCGCTGGTTGCTCCCGTGAACGAACCGGCGACGTGTCCGAAGAGTTCGCTTTCGAGCAACGTTTCCGGGAGCGCCCCGCAGGCGATTTCTACGAATGGTTGATCGCGGCGTGAACTGCGGCGATGAATCGCGCGGGCGATCAGTGATTTACCGGTCCCACTTTCGCCAGTGACCATGATCGTGGCCCGGGTATCGGCAACGCGATCGATGACGTCAAAAATCTTCTGCATGCGGTGATCGTGCCCGACGATGTTTTCGAGCCCGAAGCGGAGATCGAGTTGGGCCTTTAGGTTTTCGTTTTCTTGGATGACCTTGCGCTGTGAGAGAGCGCGGTCGATGGCCATTTCCAGTTCTTCGTCGATGAGCGGTTTAGTCAGCAGGTCAAAGGCACCGGCCCGGAGGGCTTCGATTCCTGTCTCGACCGTGCCGTAGCCGGTCATGAGGACGACAGCGGTCTGCGGCCGGACTTTGCGGGCATGCGCCAAGACTTCGAAGCCGTCCCCGTCCCCGAGGCGAATATCCGCCAAGACGAGGTCGTATTGATGCTGATTGATTCGGCCCACCGCATCGGCTTGGGTAGCGGCGCGATCCAGTTCGTATCCCTGGCTTTGAAGCCAGCTTCCCATCGCGTCGAGAATGTGACGGTCGTCATCAACCAGAAGCAGTTTCGCACGTTTCATGGGCTTGTACACAAATAAGAGGCGATTCGGCCGGGAGCAAAGGCACCACGCACCGTCGAAATTTATGTACGTCACAGTTCCGCTAGGTCAACATTTTGTTGGCGACCTGTGGCGGAAAGTCGACAATCCCATGACAACCGTCAGTGTCAGCCTATGTCACCACCCTAATAGATGATTTCGCCCCCCCGATAACCACTAGTCTGTGACGACAGTGCGTCATATCGCACACTTCGCGCGCTCGCAGTTCATGTAATTCGCTTCATATCAATGACTTGCGGTGTTCTGCAGTCCACGAAAAGTCTCATCAAAACCTTGTAAACGTTCGAGATATCCCCTAGGATTATGGTTTAGTGGGAAATAAAACCACGCTAGGAGACAGCAGGGAACATATGGCTGTCATAGCACTTTCGAGTGGTTGTCGATTCTCATCGCAGGTCTCCTCAGGTAAGAAGGAAAAGAATGCCAGTTAAAATAATGGTGGCCGATGATCATGACGTGATTCGAGCCGGCGTCGCAAGCATGGTTAAAGATTCGAGTATTCAGGTAGTCGGCGAGGCGGCTAGCGGCCAGCAGGTCGTTGATCAGGTCGGCAAATTAAAGCCGGATGTTTTATTGCTTGATGTGCGCATGCCAGAAATGGATGGCCTGGAAGCTTTAGAGCGGATCATGGAAAAGAATCCGCAACTGCGTGTGGTCATGTTTACCTCGCACGACAATCCAACGTACGTAGCTCGCGCTGTGGCTTTAGGAGCGGTCGGTTACGTGTTGAAGTCAGCCTCGAAGGCAGAACTGATCGGGGCGATTCAAAAAGCCTCGCGCGGTGAGATTTCAGATAGCCCATTGATGACGCGTGTTCGCGAGACGCTTGGTCGCCGCCGCCACAACGTCGACCCTGACATGCCTTTGACGAATCGCGAAGTGCAAGTGCTGCGGCATATTGCCATGGGGCTCAGCAATCGCGAAATCGGCAAGTCGCTGACGATCAGTGTCGAGACGGTCAAAGAGCACGTGCAGAACATCCTGCGCAAGCTCGAAGCCAGCGATCGCACTGAAGCAGCTGTCTGGGCAGTGAAAAAAGGGCTGGCCTAAGGCTACAAAAAAGCGACGGCTGGAAGTCAATCCAAGCCGTACCCTTCTCATTGATCTACAACTTGTGCGGCCAACCGACTAGTTAGTCGAGCCGCTTAACGCGAATATTCTTGATAAGCACTGTGCTGCCTGGGTCGTGCGCCTGGAAGGCAAATGTCCCTTGGTCGAGAACGCGGGTGAAGTCTTTGCCGGCTTCTTTCCCTTCCGGTTCGGTGTAATCCACGATCGTCTTGCCATTCACTGAAGTAGTGACCCGCTTTCCTTCGACGCGGATCGTGTAGTCAAACCATTCGTTGTCCTTGGCCGGGGCTTCTGTGTTGTTCTTCACCTGATAAAGGCTGCCGGTCTTGATCGGGTCGCTTTGAGTCTGGTTGACTTGAGCTTCAAAGCCATACTTGGGCCACCCCGATTCCTGGTACTTCGTGTGGAAGTACACGCCGCCATTGGCGCTCGGCTTGGTCATCACCTGCAGGCGTAGTTCGAAGTTCTTAAATGGCTTATCGTCGCCGACATAAAACAAGTGGCTGCGATTGCCGTTGGCTTTGATGGCGCCATCTTCAATCGACCAGGCCTTTTCGTTTTCGTTGATCTTCCAGCCCGTAAAATCCTTGCCATTGAAGAGGCTAACAAAGCCTTCTTCATCTTTCTTCGATTCTTCCTTGGCCTCATCGGCAGCATAACTCATCAACGGGATGGCAATGAGCGCGGTAAGGGCGAAGCAGGCAAACAAGCGGCGTGACATAAGTTTCTTCCTGGAGAGAGAACCGTTGGGTCGGCGAACGTGCCGAGCAACGAATGAACAAAAGGCATTCACCAACGCGGGAATGCTCAAGCCGACTAGTTTACTGCATATCGGTGGCGATTGCGAAAAGAAGGCGCCAGCCCAACACTGCAGACTACGAATCGGGGGTCAGCAGCGATCGCATTAAGCCTGGGACCGCTGGGGATGCATCGGGACCGATCCGCCCCAGAGTGCGAGTTGCCGCACGCCGCACGCGATCGTCCGGATCATCCAGCAATCGAATCAGGTCCGGCACGGCTTCTTTTGCGTCAGGTCCCATACGGGCCAAAACTTCCGTGGCTTGCAGGCGGACATCGGGCTCTTTATTGGCTAAAGCTTCTCGTAATGCCGGAACCGCAACGGGACCAATTCGCCCCAGTGCGTCGGCAGCAAGCTCTTGCTCGCTCCACTCTTTAGAGGGCTTCACGACGGGGAAAATCGGCGTCGCGGCCGCGGGGGTTGAGTCGAGTGACTGTAATCTTGCAGGCTCGATTGGTTCGATAAGCGTGACAGGTACTACACCAGTCGAAACGGGCGGAACGACTGCCGCCGGGCTATCCGCAGCTCGTTCGGGCAATGGGGGTTGCGAGGAGCAACCAGAGAGCAATGCCCAGACGAACGCTCCCCCAAACAGCGTGGCCGAGGGGTGGAAACGGGTTGAAACATAAAGCAGTGCCATGAAATGACTCGCAGGCGAAGCAGAAGACCCGCATTCAGAATGGCACGAGCGCGGCAGGATGTCTAGCCGTTTCCCTGCTCCAAGTACTGACCAATCGCGTAGATTTCTTCGGCATCGAGGATTAAGTCATTTGCTTGGAACAGCCGCGCGACGGCAGCCCGGTGAATCTTCATTTTCGTGCCCCCAACGCCAATCGCCCCGTAGCAGATCATCTCATTACGTTCCTTGGCTTTGTCCCCCGGGTCGATGCCAGGCAAACCCACCGGCGGAACCGCATTCAGGTCGATTGCCACCCGCAGCGAGGTCAAACGATAGCGTTCTTCCTGCGAAAGCATCTCTGCCCCCGCTGCCCCGGCCGCGAATAACACATCAGCATCTTGCAGAAATGCTGCCCGTTGGGATTCGTCTTCGATGCCAAAGCCGGCGATGAGGGCTTCGGGAACCTGCTGACAGATACTCGCCGCAGCGGACTGTGCCCGATTCAATTGTCGCGAAGCAATCCGTACCGTGGCACCTTGCCGGGCTGCCAATCGAGCTACGCGCAGTCCCACCGGGCCTGTGCCACCAAGCACCGCGACCGTAGATCCCTTGAGCGTTACATGCCTTCCCGCTGCGATTACTGCGGCAGCAGCCGTCGTGTTGGCTCCATTTGCATCAAGCATTACGGAAACTCGTAGTGAAGGGCCGTAAAAGGACTTCTTCACGGCAGCCAGAAGCTGTTCGCCAGCTTCCACATTGGATCCACCAATGAAGATTGCCGTGGAAGCTAAGTCGGCTCCGCCGCGCGTGAAAATTGCGCCATGCACCAAATCGCGGACCTGGGAAACCTGCACCGAAGCATACTGCAGCAGCTGTTCGGTACCGGCATCAATTGCAACGACCGCATCAAACAGACTTGCGTGTGGATCCGGATCGAGCTGAACCAGGATTTTGCGTTTGGTCATCGGCCGAAACTCTGGCGTGAAATAGCAGTGGCACTGCTAGACAAGCCAGCAGTGCCACTCCGTTGGACGATCAAGCTAATTAACTTAGAAACCGCGGAAAGGATGCGCGGCCGAATCCTTGCCAGCGAGCATTTCGTCAGCGCTCGGCTTGCCAGCCATCGCGGACTTGATAGCCAACTTGGTGGCTTCGTAGTTGTAGTCGTAGATCTTCTTATTGTCGGCAGCGGCAGGGTGAATGAACACGCCGCAGACGATGACCAGCGATTCGCACTGATCCTTAGGAATGATGCCAGCCGCGACCGAGTCCGCAACGGCTTTGGCAACCGCTTCTTGCGCTGGGCCGAACATCTGGGCTGCCTGGCGCATCCCTTTGATCGTTACCTTCGTCACCATTACCGTCGCTGGCTTCACGGCCAGGTTCGGCGTGAGGACGGCGAGGAGGTTCGTATGACCTTCACTCTGCCGGGCCAAGGCGTTCGCAAATGCGTTCCCTACGGGGCCATCTTTGCTGCCGATCAAAAGGTCAATGTGCGCGATCTCATTTCCATCGCCTACGAGCCCCTCACCAATAAACATCGACATGACGAAATCTCCCTGAAAAGGATGTTGAATGCGAACCGCCTGCGAGAAGCCGCGGCCGGTTTTCCAGGGCGAGAGTCGATTCGCCCCCCGTGCAATGCCGTCCGAGACTACCAAAGGCCCAGCAGATTACAAGATGGGCAACCTTCGCAACGGCAGCGGCTCATCCGTACAAAGTGACGTGTCAGCGGCGATTTTCCGTATTTTCTTGCTGAAGTCCCGCCTGCGAGCCGAGTATCCCGCACGAATGGCAAAGGCGGAGAAGGCTTTCTTCTCCGCACGGGAATCTTCGCTGTTCGGCAAGGTCGGCCTGATTGGTTCATGCTTCGCAAAGGGTGTTTCCGATATCTCCCGATGAACCTCGCCAGCTTTGCTCGTTGCAGCTCAAGGGAGTCGCAAGTTGAACGAAAGAACCACCACATCCCTGATCTTGTTGTCCGTCGTCCTGGTGGCGGCGCTGCAGCTCATTGGATCGGGAACACAACCTGCTCGAAAACTCAAGCAAGCTGCGCTCGCGCCGCGACCGATGCCACGCATCGTACAAATCGCGCAACCGTCAGCACTGGACTACCTCCGCCGTCGCGCGCCCTTTGTCGACCATCGCCAGGCCCTTTCCATGGTAGCCAGCGTTTCTGCCGGAGGAGCGTTGAATCCTCTGGATGAAGTGCAGCCTTTGCAGTCGGTTACGAAGAGCGAACTACTTGCCCTGCGAAAAAATCTGGCGGAACTCGCTCTTGAGGAAACGCCGAGCGGGTTCGTCGACCACCATGCGGCCTTTGCCCTGTTGTACGGCGTCTCCGCGACGGGGATCGGCAATCCCATGACAGGCATGTCCGCGTTCGCGTTCAACCAAGAAGACGGAACTGATACTGCTGAAGAAGCTGCCGCCGTTGATGTCGCGGGCACTCCTCAACGCATCGGCTTTAGCGAATTTGCGGCCTTGGTGAATCATCCGCTAGATCTTCTGGCTAGCGATGCGGAAAGTTATCTGGAGTGTCACGCCACTTACAACTACGAAGGCTGCTGCGGACTTGATCACATGACAGGCGAAGTCTACTTCCCTTCTGTTTCCGTTTCGGACCCGGAACTCGATTTCCCATCCGACGTCACGCCGCATGTCTGGCAGGCTGTTTCTCGCCCATATCGCATCTGGATTTGGAATTCTCTGGGGGGCGGCAGCAGCTTCATAATGGTTCCGTCGCTTCATGAAATCCTCGGCTTTTGCCTGCGACGACTCGCATTGGCGTAATTCGGGGGCCGTTTCTGGCTCAACCTCCCGCCCCGCCGCAGCTATAATTGGGGAATAAGTTCAAGCTTGTTCTTCGAGAATACTGCAATGCGATTGTCTGCCATTTTCCTTGTTACTGGCGTGGCTGTGTTCTGCGGTGGTTGCGGCCCTTCCCTCACCGTGCAAGGGGCGAAAGTCCGCACCGGGGAAATTCACGAGTTCATCGACGAGCAAGGGAAAACTCGCCTCCCCGAAGTACATGAAATCACTATGCCCTACGCCGGGCGGATTTTGCCCATCACCGTGCGTGAAGGGGAAGCAGTTTCCAGCGGACAACTCGTTGCCCAAATCGATCCCATCGATCTGGCCACGGAATTGGCCGAGGCGCAGGCGGCGGTTGAACGCCTCGAGGCATCGATCGTGGAGAACGACGACATCTCTGTCGAAGACGGAGCCCGCCGACAGGCTTTGAAGTTTGTGGAAGCCATGCTTTCCACCGTCGCGGCTGCGGAAGCCCGGAAAATTTCCGGGAAGAAGAAACTCGATTTTGCCGAAACGGTTGAAGCGCGTACCCGAGCGTTGTACGAGAGCGGCAGAGGGGCGCAATCCAAACAAGAGCTCGAACAGGCGGAAGTGCAGCATGTCACGGCCGAGGTCGATTACCAGCAAGATGTGCTTACGGCCGCATCCATCAAAGCCATCGACGCAGCGACGGGGCTCATGCCACAGATGGTCATCGACTATATCAGCCGCAAAGGGCTGACGCGGAACGTGCTCGTGAAGCAAAAATCCGAGGCTGAAGCCCGGCTGAGGGGAGTGCAAACGAAGAACGAACGGGGGCAAATGAAAAGTCCCATTGATGGTGTGGTTCTGGAACGGGAAGAAAGCAACGAACAATATCTGACCGCCGGTGCTTTGCTACTAAAGATTGGCGACCTGTCGCAGCTGGAAGTCGAAGCCGATGTTTTGAGCCAGGAAGTCGTACAGGTCCAGCCAGGACAGAAGGTGGAAATCTATGGGCCTGCCGTCGGCGCAGGAGAAGGAGCAGGCGTTCCCGGCGAAGTCAGTCGGATCTACCCGGCTGGCTTTACCAAGCTCAGTTCGCTCGGCGTGGAACAGCAGCGGGTGAAAGTCATCGTAAAGTTCGCAGACGGCGTGCTAAGTGACCTCCGCGAACGCAACCTTGGGGTCGACTATCGAGTGCGAGTGCGGATTTTCACTGCCCAAAAATCAAATGCTCTGATTGTTCCTCGTTCGGCAGTTTTCCGTGGTGCGGATGGTGGCTGGCAGGTCTTTGCGATCCGTGGCGGTGCGGCGCGACTCCAGCCGATCGAAGTTGGATTGATGAATGACGAAGCGGTGGAAGTCACCCAGGGACTTGTGGCAGACGAATCAGTCATTCTTGCCCCGGAGAATCAATTAACCGATGGAACCAGCGTGCGAGTGATTGAGCGGTAGTGGCCTTTTTGAGTGCCAGGCTACTTCTGCTTCACACGCCATTGCTCATCGAAGAAATCGGCAGCTACCACCTTGCCCGCGGCAGAAGCCGTCGGTGGCGAAGTGATGTCGAGCACCGCCCAGTCTGGCAGTTTGGGATTCTGCTGTGAATTCGTCTTGTCGTGTGCTTCGCGGAATGTCAGCCCACTATTGAGGACGATGTATTTGTTCGGCATTTCAGGATTGGGGTAGATCAGAACCGGCACATGCGTCTGACGCGAGTATTTCTGCCCGCCCAGTTCAAATTCCTCGGCCGAGTATTTCACGGGCAAGCGATCGGCGAATTTTTTGAGGATGGCGTTGGTGTCGACATCTCCCCAAAGAATTAAGTTGTGTTGCATGATATCTTCGGCCGTGACATCAACATCCTTCTTCACGCGGGCTTCACCGCGCATCAACGCCCGCCAGCGATCTTGAAAGTGCTGTGCTTCGGCGGCAGTCCATCGGACTGCCTGAGCGTCTGGATGACTTGGCTTGCCGGTCGGTAGAACAATCAGAAAGGAGTCGAGAAAAGCATCGTCAATCGGGCCCTGGAGTTTGGGCAATTTCCACAGGCCTTGCTCGGATGGATGACTCACCTGCCATTTTCCATCGATTTTGGTTACTGTCCTCGGCAAGTCTTCATCGGATTGAAACTTGATGGTCTGCCCGTCAACCTGAATAGCATTGCCGCTGGGATAGGGTGGATGGATTTGAAAACAGCGAACGTTCTTGGTCTCGACCACCTTGCCCTTCATCGAGGTTGTGACGCGCGAGTCCTGCCAATGTTCCTCTAGCCCTTGAATAACTAAGCGGCCAATGGGCATCCGGTTATAGCGCAACGTTCGTGACTGCCAATATTCAGTTTCGGCTGATCTTGGCTTTTCAATCTCCGCCGCGATGTCTTTGAGCAACTGCTTGAGCGTCTCCGGTTCGTACTTATGAGGCACGTTCGGCCCGATGCGATGATCGAGCTTCTGTCCTTCGACCGCAAAAGCTTCTTCCATCACGCGGGCGGCTTGAATCTGCTTATCGAGTTCGCCGCTGTACGCAATCGTGCGGAGGTTGAACAAGTTGCGGACATAAGCCGGAACGTCGTAACAACCCCACAATAGACGTTCGTAGTCAGGCACGGTTTCCGGCTTCGTATTCGTGTACCTCGCCGTTTCCGCAAAACCTGCACCGGGTGCCACGACGCGCCAGTGCGGTGCATAATGTGCCCCCAAGTGCCACGCACCGGCACCTCCCATCGAGAAGCCCATCAGCACGATGCGATTGGAATCAATCGGATAGTTTTGCTTCACATGCTCAACCGCTTCGAGCACGTCGATTTCACCGGCCGACTTATATCCCACGCATTGCCGGCCAAACGGATGCAACACAATCGCGCCTGCAGGCTGAACCTCACCGGCTTTCTTTTCGCGATCCTCAATGAAGTGCAAGTCCGTCGCTTTGTCGCCACGACCGTGCAGGAAAATGTAGAGAGGCACACGAGGAGCATCGGATGCGAGACTCAGATTCTCCGGAATGACCAGCCCATAGGGCTGCACGCTGCCGTCGATACGACTGGGAAAGCCACGCACCACCAGACCGGTGGCAGAGGTCCACGGGGACTTTCTGCTCTCAAGTTCCCCTAGCCGAGTCTCGGCTGACTTGAGCGCTCGGTCCGCTTTCTCAAAATCCTTCGGGCCGTAGAACTCGCGATGTTTTACCGCGTAGTCAACCGCTTTCAAATAAACTTCGACATCTGCCCACAGCGTATTCGGCAGACCGCGGGCCTGCGTTTTCTTCACGGCTGCCAGGCGACCCCGCAGGGCATCGGTCGCCTGCGTCAACCTCTCTTGCACCTCTGCCGGAATTTCAATGCCCTGCGGCGGTAGCAACCGTTCGATCGGCGGAAACTCTTCCGCGGACACGACTACTTGAAATCCACACAACAGAACAACGCCCAGCAGAAAGCGGTGCATAACCATTCGCCGTCACGAGAGAGGAAGAGCGGCAGCGATTATCATCCGCCACCTGAATGCCTGCTATCGTAACGTACGCGTTCGGCAGTTCGCTACGTGGGCTAATCCCACAAAGGCCGGGCCATCACATAGGCCATCGGGGCGAAGATCATCAGCGGCAACCAGGCGGCCGTCACTGGATTCAGCCAATAGTTGGCTCCCAAAGATTGTGATGCCAACGTGATCACAAAAAAGCCGAACGTCACTGCCAGGCACTGTCCGGCTGCCAGAAAGATATTACGATTCTCTCGGGCAATTACGAGTGGAATGCCCAAGAAAATCAGGACCACATCCAGCAACGGCTGAATGAGCCGACTGTGCAACGTCACCCGCACGTCCGCTCCGTTTTCCAGCGTCCGACGATGGAGCCCGCTGAGCAATTCCCAGGTCGACAAATACTGTCGCCAGCCATTGCCGACATAGAGTTGCTCAAAGGTCACTTCGCTCGCCACAAAGCACTCGTCAGGCTTGAGCCACGGTGCTTCTCGGGGACCGAAGAGAATCGTGCGTTCTTCCAGCTTTAGATTCTTCAAGTCCGCCAGTTGCTCCGGTTGGCGCACGCCGATCATCCGATACCCATTAGGGTGTTCGTCGTTTGCCGGTTGATAGAAAGCGCGTTCAGCATTGATCAGCTTCCCCCAGGCAATCATTTCCGGCGGAAGCCGGAACTGCGGCCCTTCGATCTGCATGTCCTTGGCAAACGTGTGCTGGCCGGTGATCAGAATTTCTGTTTGCGGATCGTACTTGGGATGGCACTCTTTTTTTACGTCTCCCATCCAATCTTGGGCGTTGCGTGTCAGCTTGTCGCGCACTTGAGGCAGTCCCCATTCGCGATTCACCGCGCCAATCGAGGCCACAAAGATTGCCGCCACCATCAGCGGACGAATGATTCGGCTTTTGCTGATGCCCGCTGCCATCAGGGCGGTGATCTCGTTCGAGCGCTGCATCATGGTGAGCGCAAACATAGCGGCGATCATGCCGAGCACGCCACTCATGCGGTCGAAGAACCACATCGAACGTGCGCCATAATAGGAGGCCAATAACGCGGCCGGACTACCGAGCTGTTTGCTGTAGGTAATGAATTCGTCGAGATTGTTGAAGGCATCGACGACGATGAACAAGCCGGTCAAACTGCAGAACGCAATCAGCAGCAGCTTGAAGTAGAGCCAGGCGACATAGCGATCGAGAATGGTCATAAATGGGTTACGAGCAAAAGACTGTCGCGAGGCAGAGTTGCGGCGGTAAGATAGGGGTGTTCGGCAAGGCGGGTCAAGGTCAATTCCAAGGTCGAAGAGGGAGTGTCGAGCTTCCAATCACGTGCTGTAGTATGCCCTTCTGGTCAATCACAACCTGCTTTTCCTCCGGCCAGCGACTCCTTGGCGATCTCATTTTTCCGCCGTGCTGCCTCGCCTGTTTCGCGACCGATGATTTGCCGGACGACAACATCTTCCTCTGCACAACCTGTCGAACGTCGGCCCTGGCGCCGGAAGTCCGATTATGTCCGCGCTGTGCCTTGCCGACGGCCGGACCGGAGCGGCCCGATTGTGCGCAGTGTGCCAATCAGAAGTTGCCTTTCTCTCGCACCTTTGCCATGCATAAGTACGATGGCCCGCTGCGGGAGATGGTTTTGCAGATGAAGCATCCGGGTGGAGAATCGCTAGCGCTCTCCGCCGGCAAGTGGCTCGGACAGAAACTGCGAGAGGCAAATGTGCACGAGGAGATTGATGTGGTACTCCCCATCTCGATGCACTGGCTCGCGCGCTTGATGCGCGGCTATCACGCGGCCGATGCGATTGCGACAGGCTGTGCCGCAATTCTGGGGAAGCCGTGTCTGCACGACGTTCTCGTCACTCGCCGCTGGACGAAAAAACAAGGAACTCTGACACGCGGAGCCCGGCGTCGTAATATGCGGAACGCCTTTGGTGTTTCACGCCGTTACGTGATGAGCGAGAGTCGCGTCCTGCTGGTGGATGATGTGATCACCACCGGCAGCACCATGATCGCTGCCGCCAAGGCTCTCCAACAAGCCGGAGTTCCCCAAGTGTTCGTCGCAGCCATTGCTCGCGGAACAGGAACATAGCTCTGCCAACAATTATTCCACAAACTCTGGCACGACCAACTTCGGCACGACCCCCGCTTCAAAGCCCTTCTTCAGAAGCAGTGCGACGGCTTCGCGTCCGCGCGGACCAAAATCGAGTGTCCAATCATTCACGTACATGCCCACGAACTCATCCGCTTTCGCGCGATCGAGCCCCCGGCCATAACTTTCCGCGTAGTCCAAAGCAGGGCCGCGATGTTCCAATCCATAGCGAATGCTTTCCTTCAAAATTGCATTCACTTCGCGAACGGTCTGCTCGCCCAGATTCTTGCGAATGCCATTCGCGCCGAGGGGCAACGGCAGTCCCGTTTCTTTCATCCACCATTTGCCCAGATCGACATGCAGTTGCAGATTCTGCGACTCGTAAGTGAGTTGCCCTTCGTGAATCACCAGCCCCGCATCAACGGCGGCGCTTCCGAAGTAGCCTTGCTCGACAACATCCAAGACCTGGTCGAACGGCACCACGACGTAGTTGAATTCTCCCCCCAAATACATGCTGAGCGAAAGAAAGGCAGTCGTCAGAGTCCCCGGCACCGCGATGCTCTTCTTGCGGAGCACATCGACCGTCATCGGCTCGCGCGTAACGACCATCGGCCCGTAATTATCCCCCATGCTCGCGCCGCAAGTACACAGAATGTACTGATCCGACAAATACGCGTAAGCATGCAAGCTCAGTGCCGTCAGTTCCAGTTCCCCGGCAAACGCGCGGCGGTTGAGCGTCTCAATATCGACGAGCTCGTGGGTAAAGCGGTATTTTCCAGTCGGAATACAGTCCTTCGCGAGAGCATAAAACATAAAGGCATCGTCCGGATCGGGACTATGCCCCACGCGAATTAAAGTGGTCTCGGTCAACGGATTCTCAACTTTCAACATTGGTTACGAAACGGCTAGTGGAATGCTGCCATCATGCCAATAGAGGCGGACATCGGCAATGGTGGGGGAGAAAGTCCCCCCAAAAAATGACCGCAGTTGGCGTGGCGAATTAACTGCGATTCGCTGCCATTCTCTTAATCGTGCTGCTACTCCTACTCATCTGCCTAATCTTCATCTTGCTCTTACTCTGCCAGAACAGAGAGAGGGAGCAAGATAAAGAGTATGAGTAGGATTCTAGCCGTTTACGGGCTCAACTGCTTAAACAAGTGAGTTCCCTTCTTACTGCTCGCGATTACATCCGGCTTGCCGTCGCCGTTGATGTCGGCAATCTCGAACTGCGTGCCGTGGCCGCTGTCGTGATCGAATTGATGGGCAATAAAGCTGGCCTTGCCATCGTTCCGTTGTAGTTGGAACCACTTGAAAACGGCTGGATCGTTCACCCCTGGATCGCCGGCGGCGTGAGCCCACCAACGCTTGCCGCAGACCAGGTCGGGGAGGTCGTCCCCATTCATGTCGGACAGGCAGATTGCGTGAATTTGCGAAAAGCTCATGTCGATTTCGTGCTTCGCCCATTTGCCGTCACCGAGGTTCTCGTGCCACCACAGGCCAAAGCCATGCGGGCTGCTGGTGACCACATCGTTGTCTTTATCGCCGTCGATATCGAAGACAATGATGTTTGATGCCTGGCCGCCAAAGGGGGCCGGGTGAAATTCCCATTCGTCTGCCGGCTTGCCAGGATTTTCCCACCAACCTTCGGCACACAGAATATCGTTTTTGCCGTCCGAATTCACATCCCCAACTCCTAGCCCGTGCGAATACTTCTGCGTGCCGGGGGGAGCCTTCTTGCTGATCGGGGTGATAACCCACGGAGCGTAAGGATCTTTGTCTCGCTTAATGATCGCCATCTGCCGATTGGGTCCATCCGATTCACCCGTGCTGGGCGCTACACCGCAAATCAATTCGCGCTGTCCGTCCCCATCAATGTCGACATAGTTTGGGCTTTCGTTGTTGGTCACCGGCGTCAGCGTGTGTTTCTTCCACAACTGAACTTCGCTCGACTTCGGATTCTCGAACCACCACGTCGGCGTGCCAGGAAAGTCGGTCACGATAATGTCGTCCCAGCCGTCGCCGTTCAGGTCGTCCGCCCAGGTGCAGAACGAATGGCTGTAGCCCTTGGGATTAACCTCCTCGGCCTTCTCGACGATGCAATGCATCTTCTCGAAGGTAGGTCCTTCGAACCACACATAGCCGGCCGCGATATCCTTGTGGCCATCCTTATTGAAGTCACCAACCGCAGCACCTTCGCTGCGGAAAGCGCCGTCGATCCGCTGGCGTTCGAATTTGACAGGAGATTCCTGGGCGAACAGCGGCGCACCGCAGGC
Source organism: Pirellulaceae bacterium (assembly GCA_041739545.1). Classification (GTDB taxonomy): domain Bacteria; phylum Planctomycetota; class Planctomycetia; order Pirellulales; family Pirellulaceae; genus JBGSNR01. Next base: position 88,907 of record JBGSNR010000051.1, read on the forward strand.
GACAAGCAAACAGCCTGCAGCCAGGGACGAGTAGCGAAAGTAGCGACGGAGCATCGATTGGTTCCTGGTGGAGAGAACGAAGTTGCGAGCCTGAATTCTAGCTACAAGCGCGGGGCAATAAAACAACGTACCCGGCTTGAGCAGGCCGGAATGGTCTACGCCCTAGATCGCGTGATCCAGAAGTTTTGCTCCGCAAGCGAGGCAGTAGAAGGCAACAACGCACGTCCGTTTCCAAGCTTTGCCGAAGGATTGTTCCCAGCACAAACTGACCAGAAAGGTGGGGACGCAGAGAACGATGGCGAGCGTTGTGCCCACGACCAGGGCCAGCACCAAGGCAAAGAGAACCTTTTGCCATTCGATCGCCAAAACGATGAGCCCTGCCAGCACAAGCGCGGCAAAGCCGATGTTTTTCAGATTCCAAATCGAGTGGTGCATCATTTCCCTCCTGCGGTAATTCGCACGAGAGGCGGAATTCTTGGGATAGCAGTCAATTCGCCTGCCTAGCGGCGCGCCGCCCGATTGGCCAGTTGGCGACAATCGTTTAGATTTGAGCCAGATTTCCGCCCTTGACCCGGGGCGTTCCCGCCACCTCGAAAGGATGCCCCGTCGCATGGCTAAGAAGGCCGCCAAATCTGCCGAGAAGTCCACTCCGAAAGCCGCCCCTTCGGAGAAGGACAAGAAGACGCTCAAAGCTTTGATCGAACTCGCCGATGGGGTGATCGAGTTTGCCGAGCGAAGCCGCGCGCCTCATATCGATATTCCGTCGCGGTCCCTGTCGAACGTAAAGTTCAATCGGACGCGCGGCGTGCTCGAAATGGGAAGCATGAAAAACAAGCGCGAGCTATTCAACTTGTCGCAAGCGAAAAGCTACATGCAGATGCTGCTGGTCGGCAAAGGTTGCAAGCAACTGATCGACGCGGGGAAGACGACCAGCCTGCGAGGTTTGTTCTATATGTTGCTAGGCAAGGTCCAGGGAACCGACGAGAAGAAGTTCGACGAACAGTCCGAGTCGGATTCGATCATCGAAGACGTTGAAGTGACGATCGACTCTCTTCGCGAAGAGATGCATTTGTACGCCAGCAATAAAGGGAACCTCGCCGGACCGCTGACGCTGATCGACAATGGAGACGAAATTGATTGCACACGGATGGGATCGGTGGGCTATAGCATTCCGTCGATCGTGGAGCCGGAAGTGGTGCAGATCAAGAAATGCGACGCAAAATTTATTCTGCACGTGGAAAAGGACACGGTCTTCCGCCGTTTCCAGGAAGATAAGTTTTGGGCCAAGCATAAGTGCCTGATCAGTCACGGCGGCGGGCAACCACCGCGCGGAGTGCGGCGACTCTTGCATCGGCTCCACACGGAATACAAACTACCCGTTTACTGCCTGCTCGATAACGACCCCTGGGGCTACTACATCTATAGCGTGCTCAAGCAAGGCTCGATCAATCTAGCTTTCGAGAGCAAACGCATGGGCATTCCGGCGGCGAAGTACATTGGCTTGCGCAGCAAGGACTTTGATCGCTGCCAGTTATCCGAATCGGTGAAGCTGTCCTTGACCGATCAGGACATCAAACGTGCCAAGCAGATTGCCAGCTACCCGTGGTTCGAGAAGAAGAAGGATTGGCAGAAGGAAATTGAGATGATGCTGCGGAACGGCTACAAGTTGGAAGTCGAAGCTCTCATTAGCAAAGACATCAGCTACGTCACCGACACGTATGTTCCGGAACGCTTAGCAGACGGGGACTTTTTGGATTAGTTGGTGGGAAGCGTTTCAATTAACGAAAGCGTGCCGAGAGTGGTCCGCTGGGGCCACTTACCGATACCGCTCTGTAAATCTGGGCGCGCCGAGTTTGGCTTGCAACTCGGTTGCTTGATCCCCTTCGCGCCCCATTTGTTCGGGCGAGCGATGCACGCGGAGTGCCCAGTACAAGAACTTGCGCGGCGAGTGTTCGATGGATGTTGCGGCGAGCCAGGCTTCGTAATCACGTACCGGGGCGGCAGCCAGGCAATGCTCGTAACCTTCAACTTGAAAATGCTGCCAGCTAAATTGCTCACGCGCGGCAGCACAACTTCCTTCCTCATCGAGCAAAATGGCGACCGCGCTTCCCAATCCCCCTAGCGTGGGTGTTCGAAGCCCTTGCAGCAGCACCGGCTTGGGGGCGTCACGCAGGGCAATCGCTAACTCGCGGAGCTTGTACGAACTGGGAATCAAATGCTCTTCGAAACCAATCGTCAGGACGGAGACGCCGTGCTGTTCGGCAATTTGGCGTTGCTCCATCAGCCAACGATCTCGGTTCCGCGCCGTGGTCAGATTGATCACCGTTCGAATGTCGTGTTGACGGAGGGTTTCGTCTAACTTGTCCGCAGAAAGTCGATGACTGCGGTAAACTTCACCGGGGACAACCGTTTCAAAGTGGGGGCCGAAAATGCCGTCCCGCTGAGTCCAGAGGAATAGGGCGGCGGACAAAATCGCGGTCGCACTCGTTGCAACCCAGCCATACTCCTTGCGCCAGGCAGCCACATTTGGCAGTCGCTTCCGCCCGCCATTGAGCAGCTCCCCTAAATAGCTGTAGCGAACGCAATATTCGTAACTCAAAAGGGACAGTGCCAAAGTTCCAGTCGTGGCAGCAGCGAACTTGAGCCACACATTTCCAGGGACTTGCCAGAGCAACAACTGGAGCAAAGCAACCACGGGCACATGAATGAGGTAGATCCAGAACGAAGCTTCGCTGAGGTAACGCACCAGAGGATGACGACTGCCATAGCGGATGCAGGTGCCTAAACCTCCGAACAGCGCGAGCCAGACGAATAGGCTTTGACCGAGTGCCAGTACGAGCCGCGAGTTCCCGGCCAGCGGTTCGGCAACATGGCTGAGGAACCAGGGCACAAGTGCGGCGAACAAGCACGCTGCCAGACCCAGATTCCAGCCGGCATAGCGTCGCAAAACAGCCGTCGGGTTTGGCAGTCGCGCGAGCAATGCGCCGGCGACAAAGAATACAAAGTAGTGCGCACAGCGCATGAGGTCTGGAATCAGCGAATTGTGCAAGCGATAAGCGCCATCCAGATCGATCATCAAAACGATAGCGGTCGCGGCAGCCAGGGTCCAGGGTTGCTTAATCGAGTTCAATACTGCCGCACCGATCGCGGATAGTTGATCAGGCCAACGCTTTTGCAGCCAGCGTAAACCGATGACGATCAAGCACAGCAGCAGACTGAGGAGCAACAGGTATTCCAGAAACCACAGATGAAACAGCCCGATGCGGCTGGATTGCATGTGCGAAGGAAAGGAGAAGCGATAAAGCTGCCCCATCGGCGCCCGCTCGCTGAAGAGCAGCCCCAAGCCCCACAGGACGTAACAGGCCGGAATCAGAGTGAACGTGCCAATCAGCAAGGGTAGACCGAGGCGGTGGAGACGCCGGCGAAGGAAGTCGATCGGCGATCCCTGACCCAGTGCTGTTCCTGCTGACATTCCCGCCATCAGAAAAAACAGCGGCATCGCCATCGCGTTCACGAAGCACAGCAAGACATCAATCGAGCCGTGATAGGAGCCATCGTGAACCAGCCAGACCGTCGTCCGGAGCGGAATCGACATGTACGGAATACCCGCATGCGCGATCAGCACCAGAATCGTGGCAATCGCGCGGGCGGCATTCAAGCCGTGGACCAGAGCGAGTGAATCGGCACGCGTGGAACCAGCGGCCAGAGGGCCGGCGGTCGTTTCCGCAGGTTGTCCGGTCGGTGCTTTTGCCATGCGAACCCCTACCCCGAGAATGAACACGTTTCGCTTTAGTGCGGAAAGCGAAGCGCTCGAAATCGGGGCGAAGTCTATCGACCTGGCAGCAATCCATCAATGGCGACCAGGACCGCTAGCGAGCCGCGGGAGCAGCGCCAGCATTTGCCAGCAACTTGCTCCGCGACTTCAGCGTCCGCCGCTCGGGGCAACTTGCCCGGTCGCTTACTCGCGGCAATTCGGGTTGCAGTGGCCCCGGAACGCGCTAATTTTGCACCGCTGTTGTCGAAGTTTGTTGCCGAAGAATGGTGCGAATTTGCCGGGGTTTTTTGGCAAACTGCTTGATTTTTGCAACAAGAACCCGGTTATTTCTCCCCTTTTTGTTGCAAAAATCGGTTTTCCTCGGTAATTGAGCTTCTTTTTGCAACAAAGTACCGTTTTTCTCACGATTTGCGCCAAATGTGTTGCAAAAAGAATCATCATGGTTGGCACTCCCGCAGATCGACACCCGGCAGATTGAATTTTCAAAGAGCAGCCGTCAAGTTCGCGATACGCAGCGCGCACCGCCGGAGTTGGCAGCAACACGCATCGTCTTCATTCATTGATTACTTGTCAATAGTATATGTAGATTAACAAATGAGGTTATTAAGTATGGAAGGCATTTATTGAGTAGGGCAGACTCTCATCGGCCGGGTATGATGCTGAATCTACCGCCGATGTTTCGACTGACCATTCGCCGTTTCTGCATAACACATGCTTGCCAATCTGCGTAATTCTTGAGCTTCCCAGATTTACACGGAAAATTTGACACCGCGCGTCCGTTATGCAGAATAGAGCCAGCAGACCAACTCCTGTTCTGCAGAGTTTTTTCTGTATACTTCTTGTTAGGCGACATGTCCGATCGTGCACAACAACTCGACTTTCTTGTCGCCAGCCTTAGTCGCCTCGTCGCACTTCTTGAACATGACCCTGACTGTTCATGGCGACCGGTATTTGAGTCTTTCCTCACCGAAGCAAGACGTTTAAAGTCGTCCGGCTTTGTGCAAGCTGATCTAAACTCACTGTCGGCGTCGATCATGAGAGTTTATGGCGGCATGGGTAGCTTCAACGACTATGTGCCCGCATGCGGGGCGGACATCTCACCATGGGCAAGTGAGTGCAGTGATGTGAGTAGCGAAGTCTACGACCAAGCCTTGAGTCTTCGTGTCATCGGAAGTGTCGCCTAACCAGCGGCTGCAGTTGACCGGCAGCGCCCGCGAACGATAATCAAGTTGTCGGTTGGTAGCCCCCTCCCGCGGGCGGCCGGCAACTGAGCCGATTTACGTTAGGGGTTTGAGTTAATTGCCGTGAAAACGACGATTCTCGGGATCGTAGAGTTGTTTCAATCTCTGGTTCTGCTTCTTGCCGGCGCTGCGACGCTTTGGTGGTCGGAAGACCTCATGCTGTTGCTCATTTCGCTCGTCGGCGAGGAAACAGCGCTCGGCGCTCAGAACGTCATTCGTTTAGAGAACGGTGGAAAACTGCTCACGAACCCAGGAGCCATGCTGCGTTGGATGATGCCGTTCTGGTTCCTTGGTCTGGTGGCATTGTCAGCCGCTTTAACGCTCGGCTGGCGCGGCTATCGGTCCCTAACCACACGCTCAAGTTCCGTAGGGTGTGTGTGTGTGTGTGTGTCAAGCGGTAATGGATTATTCATCCTGCCGACATCTTCGCCGCGCCGACGCACCTGATTAGACGTCATTGCAGAATGGTGCGTCAGCGCGGAGAATGTCGAAGGACTTGTTAAAACTTTTTGACCGCTTGACGCACCCTACACTACTCCGCTTTCTGCCCCGCAGGGGCAAAGGGATGTAGCCACGGGTGGAGCGCAGCGAAACCCGTGGAACGAGTTACGTTCCAACCAATTTGCCCCAGAGGGGCAGAGGGATCCACTTCCGCCGCCCCTGCGGGGCGTTGGGGAACCGTGAAATCTGCGGTCCACGGGTTCCGCGTCGACCGGCTTCGCCCGTCCGCCACTTCACCCGTGGCTACACTCCGTCGCCCTTTCAGGGCGAATCTGTAGGCAATGCCACCCGCCCGACTGCGCGGAGCGGGGGAAGCCGGTCGACGCAGATGAAAATGGACCACTGACCTCAAAGGATGGTACGGTCGTCCTCGATTCGCTGTGTTATGCTCACCCCGCCGTTCCCCCAGCCCCCGGCTCGCTCAAGCCCGCCCCCCGCACTCAACTGCCGCCAAGCCGCCTAGAACCGCAAACCCCGACATGCACCCGCAAGCCGGCCTTGCATCAAATGAATACGCCGCGCGCTTCGAGAAGTTTCATCACTTCTTCCGCACAGCGGTCGACATCCCATTCGTGGGTCGGCAGAACCAGGTCGGGCTGAACCGGCGGTTCGTAAGTTGCTGTCACGCCGGGAAAATTGGCGATCTCGCCTGTATCCGCCAGCTTGTAATGGCCATCGGTGTCCCGTTTACGACAGACTTCCAGTGGGGCGGAGAGATGCACGACCAAAAATCGTTCGCGGCCGATGCGTTCGGCTGCTTTCTGGCGCACCTCTTCGTCGGGCGCCACGAATGCTGCCAGCACGATCAGCCCGGCGTCGTTGAAAAGCTTCGCCACTTCCGCACTGCGGCGAAGATTTTCGCTTCGCTCGTCGGCCGTGAAGCCCAAATCGCGGCTGATTCCCATCCGCATGTGTTGACCATCCAGGGCGACCACCGACCGCCCCAGATCAAACAACCGTCGCTCGAGCGCAGCGGACAAGGTTGTCTTGCCAGCCCCCGTCAGACCGGTCAGCAGCACAGTGACCGGCTTCTGTCCGTAGCGCAGTTGTCGTTCTTCGGCTGAAACCTGGCTGCCACTATCGTGCAGCCCTTCCGCGGGTGCATCATCCCAGTGGTCAACCCGGCCATCCCCTACCGCGCGATCCAAAATCATCCCGGCAGCGACTGTGCTGTTGGTGATGCGATCAATCACGATGAAGGCGCCCGTCGATCGATTCCGTTTGTAGCTATCGAAGGCAATCGGCTGATTCAGAGTAATTGAGCAGCGTCCAATCTCATTGAGTTTTAGTGGCGTTCCGTCTTTGCGATTGAGCGTGTTTACGTCCACTTGATAACGCATGGCCACAATGCTGCCTGGTGCCATCTTCGTCGTTTGCTTGAATAAGTACGACTTCCCAGGCACGAGCGGCTCTTCCGTCATCCAGACCAGCATCGCCTCGAAACGATTGTCGACCCGGGGCGTATTCCCGGGGCGGACGATCATATCGCCGCGGCTAATATCGATTTCATCTTCGAGGGTCAATGTGATTGACTGCGGTGCGAACGCTTCGTCGAGTTCACCGTCGTAAGTGACAATCGACTTCACGCGACTGGTCTTGCGTGAAGGGAGGGCCATGATCTCGTCCCCCTTGCGGATGATGCCGGAGGAGATGGTCCCCGCGAAGCCGCGGAAATCGAGGTTGGGGCGATTGACGATCTGCACTGGAAAGCGGAAGTCTTCCAGATTCCGATCTGAGCCGATGTAGACGGTTTCCAGAAGATGCATCAACGGCGGACCGTGATACCAGGGCATATTCTCGCTGTTGGTGACGACGTTGTCTCCCTTGAGAGCAGACAGCGGCAGGAAATGAACGTCCGGCAGGTCGAGCCGGCGGGCGAACTCTTCGTATTGGGTGCGAATTTCGTTGAAGCGCTGCTCGCTGAAATCAACGATATCCATCTTGTTGATCGCGACCACAATGTGCTTGATCCCCAACAGCGAGACCAGAAACGAGTGCCGCTTCGTCTGCACCAGCACGCCGTGACGGGCGTCGACCAGAATGATTGCCAGATCGGCCGTGGAGGCGCCAGTCGCCATATTGCGCGTGTACTGCTCATGCCCGGGCGTATCGGCAATGATGAACTTCCGCTTGTCGGTCGAAAAATAGCGATAGGCCACATCAATGGTGATTCCCTGCTGCCGTTCGTCTTCCAGGCCATCGGTCAGCAGTGCCAAGTCAATCTCGCCGCCGGTAGTGCCGTAACGGGAGGTATCTTTTTGAATCGCAGCCAACTGATCCTCGTAGATCATCTTCGATTCAAACAAGAGCCGGCCGATCAGCGTGCTTTTGCCATCATCCACGCTGCCGCAGGTGATAAATCGCATCAGCTCTTTGCGCTCATGCTGCGAGAGATATTCCAGAATGTCGGAGGCGATTAAGGACGATTGGTGAGACATGAGCAAAATTTGAGAAGGTGAGTTGGTTCGTTGTTTGCGGCAGGTCGGCAGCTACTAGGAAGTGGAAACCGGCAGCTAAGGGCGGAGGTCCAAGCCGTCCGCTTTGGCGATCACTACCACGCCTTTGTCACTCACGACAAAGCCCCGGTCGTGATCGCGATTGAGGTCGTAGCCGATCTCTTCCCCGGCGGGAATCCGGACCCCTTTATCGATAATCGCGCGGCGAATCTTGGCATGCCGGCCGATCTCCACTCCTTCGAAGAGGATGGAATCGCTGACGTGAGCGTAACTGTTGATGCGCACACGCGGACCAAGAATCGAGTGCTCCACCAGCCCGCCGGAAACGATGCTTCCCTGGCAAACAATGCTGTCTACTGCTCGGCCGCAACGATCTTCGTGTCCGTGACTGCCGAACACAAACTTTGGTGGCGGCAGATTTGCCTGGTAGGTGCGAATGGACCACCGCTCATCGTAAAGATTGAGCAATGGGTCAACGCTGCATAGATCCATGCTGGCTTCGTAGTAGGCGTCGAGGGTTCCCACATCGCGCCAGTAAGCATCATCCTTTTTGTTTTCGTCCCGGAAGGGAAACGCAAACACGCGATGCGACTTAATCAGCGAAGGGATAATGTTCCGTCCGAAATCGTGCTTGCTGTCCGGCTTGTTGGCGTCTTTGCATAGCTCTTCAAAGAGGAGACGCGTGGGGAAGATATAAATCCCCATCGACCCTAGGCAGTGTTCGGGATCGCCAGGAATCGTCTTCGGGTTCGCTGGCTTCTCTTCAAAGCCGATGATCCGATTTTCCTCGTCGACCTGGATGATGCCGAACTGGTTTCCTTCCTCGGGAGTGACGCGCAGCGCCCCGATGGTGACATCCGCCTGGCTTTCTTGATGGAACTTCACCATCGAGGCGTAGTCCATCTTGTAAATGTGATCGCCGGCGAGAATCAGTACATATTCCGGCCGTTCTTTCTCCAGGACGTAAATATTTTGGTAGACCGCATCGGCCGTTCCTTGATACCACTGCTCGTCGATCCGCTGCTGCGGCGGAACAATATCCAGAAAATCGCCCAGTTCGCGATTGAAGAGGCTTTTCCAGCCAAGATTGACGTGCCGGTCCAGACTCATCGCCTTGTACTGTGTCAGCACCAGAATCTTGCGAATCTCACTGTTCAGGCAGTTCGAAAGGGTGAAATCGATGATCCGATACAGCCCGCCGAAGGGGACGGCAGGCTTGGCCCGATCACGGGTCAGCGGCTCCAACCGCGTCCCTTTTCCCCCGGCAAGGATGACAGCCAGGACATTTTTCATGATGCACTCCGTTGAGATTGGTCCTTGCGAGGCCTTATTGTAGGGGAGATGGGAAGAAGAGCGAAGGGGCAAATCGCGGTCGCAAATGACGAATTCCGAATGACGAATGACGAACGGAATGTCAAATGCCAAATGATAAATGATAAAGTAAGCAGTTGGTGACTTGGTTCGTTATTCGGGCTTCGTCATTCGTCATTTCCCTTTGCCCCCACGCTCATTGCCCCTTCGCCCCTTCCGCCCTATGTCCAAAAAAATCCTGTGCCTCGTCGGTGACTACGTGGAAGACTACGAAGTCATGGTCCCGTTCCAGATGCTCCTCATGGTGGGACATCAGGTGGATGCCGTCTGCCCCGGAAAAAAGGCTGGCGAAACGGTCGCCACTGCGATTCACGATTTCGAAGGGGAGCAGACCTATAGCGAGAAACGGGGGCATAATTTTCGCCTGAACGCCACATTCGACGACGTCGAGCCCTCCGCCTACGATGGCTTATTGATTCCAGGGGGCCGAGCGCCGGAGTATTTGCGCATGAATCCGCGTGTGCTCTCGATGGTGCGTCATTTCGACGAGGCCAAAAAGCCGATAGCTGCCGTCTGCCACGGGGCTCAGATTCTGTCCGCTGCCGGCATCCTGAAGGGGCGAAGCTGCTCCGCCTATCCCGCCGTGCAAGCCGAGGTTGAATTGGCCGGTGGGACCTATGTTCCCGCCAGCGAACACTTCGATAATTGTCATGTCGATGGCAATCTAATTTCGGCCCCCGCCTGGCCCGCTCATCCCGCGTGGATTGGGGCGTTCTTGAAGGCTCTGGGGACGAAGATCGAAGCGTGAAGCTGGCGAAACCGGGGTGGAGGGAGAATTTTCGACTTCCCGCTATCGCTGCCAGCAGCTAGCTTTAACGCTGCGAATGGGTTAATTCTCGGCGGAGCTCTCGATTGGAATTTTTCGTCGGCCTGGTCTGCCTGTTACTGAGCGTGGTGGTCGTTGCGGTCATCGGCCATGGCCTGTGGCTGCTGGGGGCTACCGTGTTCGGAGGTGGTTCGCAGAAACGCGAACGTGACCAACCGCTGCTTCCTTGCCCGAAGTGCAAATCACCGGCAGCGGTGATGAACGGTCGGTGCATTCTTTGCGGTGCCGTTCCAAGCCTTAGTCCGCGCGAAATGCGCGCGGCGAATCGCGAAACGACGCGCGAATTTTTGCTTTCGCTCCGTCGTAAGGATCTCATCTCGCAGGAACTCTACGAACAGATGTTCGCGGCAATATTGCGCGACGGACGGGGCGAATTGGGACCAGCGAGCGCAGCAACGCAGGCTGCTGCGCCAGCGCGCGAGCCAATTTCGGATGCGGCGGCAGTTCAATACATCAACTCAGACGGGGCAGCACCCGTAGATCGGGGAGAAATCTTCACTGCCGAGGTGGTGGAAGAGCCCATTCCCATGGGAGCGCCACCAGCGCCGGCCGAAAGTCCCGGCTTGTATGTGGCTCCTTACCTGCGGAAGCCACCAGCAGCCCCCAGCAAGCAGCCGGCATCGCAAAGCGTTCATCCACTCGATCGGCCGACGGAACCGCCGAAACCATTGCCGCCACCGGTGCCGCGCCGAGCGCTGGCCGACATCGTGCAGAGTTTCTTCGAAGAGAAGAACATTCGGCTGGGGGAAATCCTGGCCGGGCTGTTCATTGTGATAAGCTCCGTCGGGCTCATCATCAGCCTGAAGAGCACTCTGCAACGCATTCCCTACTTTCCGGCTTTTCTATTTCTATCGTTCACGCTCGCCTTCCATGGTGCGGGGCTTTATTCGCTCCGCAAATGGAAGTTGCAAACGGTCAGCCATGTGGTGCTGATCATTTCGCTGCTGCTGGTGCCACTCTCCTTCGCGGCCGCCATCGTCTTTTCGCAGCGACCGGCAGGACAAGAGTTACCCCTTGCGCCAATGTTTTGGGTCGTGCTTGCGATGGGGGTTGCCGGGGGAGCTTGGGTGACGTGGTCCTCGACACGCGAACTGGCACCACGCAGCGCCCTGCCGTGGACCGTGGCGATTGTGCTCGCTTCACTGGCTCAGGTGATGATCGATCGCTTGCTCTCGCCGGCATCCAGCACCGGAGAGATTCTGGCTTGGGGTGGCTTACCCACGCTCGCCTGTCTGATCGGCCTAGGAAGTGTGATCTGGCTGGGACTGCGCCGAAAGCATTTTGGCTTGCCCCATTCTCGTGAGGTTCTGCTGGTTGCTGGAACTACACTGTTCGCGTGGCTCGTCGCAATGGTTGTGCTAATCACCCAAGTTGGTCCCGGCAGCGAACTTTTTGCTCGCCTCACTCCGTTGTTATCGCTCGTTGCCTTAGCCACCACCGCGTGCGGCGTGTTCTGGCAACAACGAACCACGGCCCAGAGCCTTGCCGTGTGGCGGACAGCAGCGATTGCCGTGGCTGTCTCCAGCAGCGCTTCGTTGCTGGTGTGGCTTGTCCTCGCCTGGCCGAGACCAGAGTTGTTGCTGATCTTGGCGTTGGTCGATGCCGCGGCTTTGGCAGCAATCGCCTGGAGCGCGGGCTTCCCGATTTTGTATGGAGTGGCCTGGACCATTGCGGGCTTTGGTTTGCTCGTTGCGATGCATGGCTTGCAGGGGCGCTGGCCGACCGAAGACGTAGCCGCCGATCCTGTAGGACGGAGATTAATTTCTACGCTGTGGGCCGGACGGAGCGCGATTCTGCTTACCGCATGGGGACTCGCGGCCGGCGTGATCGGTTGGCAGATGCTGCTCATCAAAAAACGACTGACGGCCCGCACGATGATGTTAGCTGCAGCGGTACTCGCTCTGCTGAGTTTTGTCATAGCTGCCTCGACGGGCTTTCTCCCCGCGCTCGCTGCCACGGGCGATCCAAGCCTTGCCACTCCGGTATTTTTAGCGATTGCCGCGGCCATTTACTGGATCGCTCGCAAGTTGAATGGCCGCGTGGCGACGAAGTGGCGGGGAGCGGTCGTCGCAGCGCTGGCGATGCTCTGGTGCGCTTTCATTCATGCCTTTTGGAAATGCGAGCCGATTCGGGAATTCCTTTACTACCGGCAGCTTCTTCCGGATCGACCCGTGATCCTGGCCAACCTGCTGCAATCGCTCGCATGCATCGCGTTGGCTCTGGCGGGAGTGAAATCCAAACTCTGGGGGGACGACAAACCGTATCGCAAGTTCCGTGGCAGTGTCGCGTGGGCCTGGATGGTGGAACCACCATTGGCGATGTCGGTGCTCGCAGCGGCCGTTTCTTTGCCATGGCTTTTTTGGTTGCGCTGGGAAGCGTTGCCTTCACACGTCGGCGGGTTCTGGATTGTCGCCGTCGTCTTGTTCTGCGTTGCTTACTTGTTACGGGATCAGCGTTGGCTGCTCGGTGGACAAGTTGCCGCACAACTGGCTATAGCAATCTCGGTGGCACTGGCCTGGCGCGTTCCAGTAGAAGGCTGGCGAAGTCTGGTAACCGCCGATCATGGTGCGGCGCAAGTGCTGGCCTTGGCCGCCGCGGCCATTGCCTGGCGGGCTCTGCGGATGTTCAGCAGTCCGCTGCCGATCACTAGTCGCCTGTTGCGACCCTGGTGGGGAAGTTGGGATCGGGTCCTCGTCCCGCTGGCGGTTGGCTTGTTGCTTCTGGTAGCGATGCTGAACGTGATTCCCGAAGCGGGGCGGGAACTGGGTTTCCCTCCCGAATACGACCTGACCACAGCAGCACGTAATAATCTCACGACGAACTTCTGGATTTGGGGGGCGCTGGCAATAACGGCGCTCGCCGTCGGCTGGATGGTCGCGGCCGATCGTTCGTTGGAAGCCGGCGCATCCGCGATTTTGTTTGGAACCACGGTTGCCGGCATACTGGCGACTGGCTGGCTGGAAGAAGTCGCCATTGCGTCCGCTGCGCGGTGGCTGGTCGCTGTGATGGGCCTTGTCTCCACCACGTTTTTCGTCGCCCGCGAACCATTGTCGCGGTTACTCCCCTGGTCTGGAGCAAGCCAAGACGGAGCCTGCAATCCGCCGCACGTCTTCTCGCTTCGAACGATGGCACTAACGTTGCTCATGCTGCCGCTGCTCGGACTAACAATCGTGGCCGTCGCACAAGGAGTCGCCCAAGTCCCTCTCGGCGGACCGTTGGTCGGCACCTTCTTCGAGCGGATGGGCATGAGCTTGAACTATGCCACGCCGCTGATTGCCGCCGTCGTTGTGTTCCTGGCCTTCGCGGTGCGCGAGCGGGCCGCAGTCTTTGCCTTCGGTGGTTATCTGGTCCATGAGTTGGCCGTGAATTTAGCACTGCTGTTGTGGTACGTGCATCATCCGCAGACACCGGCCGAGGTACTCGGCGCGCTGGTGCTACAAGTGAATGCGCTGGCCAGTGGCGGCTATGTCCTGCTGTGGTGCGGGCTGGCCCCCTGGTTGACCGACGCCCGGCCGTTGCGACAGGCACTGCTCTTTACTCGTCGCAAACTGGTCTGGCTCGATATTCCCTGGTGGACCACGATTCTCTTGACTCGCGCCTTGCTTGCCTGGGCGGTCGGTGTGATTGCGGTCGGCAACTGGTGGTGGGGACCGCTGCCGAACCACGGGCAACTGGGGCATTGGCTGAGTTACGCTGTCGTGCTGCTCACTGCCGGAGTCGCGGTGATTCGAATTGCGAATGCCTGGAATTGGCTGGCGCGATTGGCAGTCATGTTTGTGGCGTCGCTCACGATCGTCGTGGCGGCGACCGTTCTTAATCAAGTCAGTGCAGAAGCCGCTCACCAGACGTTGGCCTGGGGATGGATTGTCGAAGCGCTCATCGGCGTGACCTGCTTGTGGCTCTTGGGAAGACCGCGCGATCCGCAACTTCCCAGCGACAATGAACCACCGGTTGTAGAGACCGCGCTACAACATTTTGCGACTGCGTTGTCGCCATGGTGTACGGCTGTTTTGCTGCTGGCGAGTCTGCTCCTCATCACCAGTCCCCGTATCTATCTCCCCTGGCAACTGGGTTGCTCGCTCCTGGGGATCGCGTTGGGCTTGGCCGCGATTGGCGTGCATCGTCGCCGCCAATGGCTGGCGTTTGCTTCATCGGGAATGTTTGTGGTGGGACTTCTGGAATGGACCTGGTGGCAGTCGAGTAGGCCTGGTGCGAACCTGATTACGGCAATGGTCTGGGGACTGATCGGTGCTTCTGTGGCCTGGCTGTTGGCAGAGGTGATTTTGCAACGTCGACGCGATCAGATGTTCGATCCAGGCTGGCGATTCGTGCCGGTACACCGCGTGACGATGTGGAACGCGTTTGCCGTGAACTTGCTGCGCATCCTTCCGCTATTGGCGTTTGCCTGGCTTCCGTACCCGGCAAGATTGGGCGACATCGTGGATTGGCCCCACTGGCTGCCGATCGTGGAGGTTCTGGCAACGCTGTTGCTGTTTGCGGCTTTGACTTTGGATCGTACCTCGCGGAGTGCTATCCCCGGCGCGTACGTCTGCGGTTTGCTCCTGATGCTTTGGCTGGTTGAAGTCAGCTTGTGGTACGCGCCGTTCGATCAAGCCTGGTCGCGTCCAGCAATACGCGCCGCCAGTCACTGCCTGGGAATTGCAACCTTCGTATTGCTGGCAAGCCGCACCTGGCAAATGGGGGTATGGTGGTCTGCGATTGGTCAACAACTGGGCGTTTCAGATCCTGTGGGAGGATTGTCGCGCGCGAATCGCTGGCTGCCGATTGGCAATCTGGCCTTGGCGGGGCTCGCCACGGCGTGGAGTATCGTGCTGGTGCTTGTCCTGCAACAGCGCGAGCTACGGCTAGCGGCCGCGTTTCCGCCTGCGATCGCCGCGCTGGGAGTTGCCTGCCTGACTCAGCCCCCTCGACGGGCCACGATGCAGTACAGCACGCTGCTGCTTCTGGCGATTGCCGTCATTTTGTTTGGCTGGGCAGACCTCGATCCACGTCATTCGGCAGACTTCTGGCTGCTCCGTTCGATTCGCCTCTTGTTAGCTTTGGGCGTGGTGACTTTTCTGTATAGCCTGGCAGTGCCGAAATGGTTTTGGCGGAGTGGCGATTGGTCCGTTGTTTTCCGCCGCGCGGGTGCGGGGACCGGCGTGGCAGCGGTGGCAGCGCTCGTGGCGGTTTTGATTCTGGAGTTCTCGCTCTTCACGCCGGGAGTCGGTGTGCCGATCAGCGTGCCGCAGATCACCATTGTGGCCGTTGTGTTAGTTGGTTTGATTGCCGCTCTGGTGACTATCGCGCTCACGCCCGCTGCCGATCCTTGGCAACTTAGTGAGGATCAGCGGATGTTCTACGTCTACGCGGCCGAAGCGGTTGCGGTGATGCTCTTCGCTCACCTGTATCTCACGCGGCCCTATTTCTTCGATTCTACGCTGCGCCCTTACTGGCCCTTTATCATTATCGTGCTGGCATTTGTCGGCGTCGGTTTGGGAGAAATGTTCCGCCGACTGAAACTGCGTGTCCTGCACGAACCGCTCCTCAACACCAGCATGTTTTTGCCGGTGATCCCGGCCATCGGGTTTTGGTTCGTGGCCTCGCAGACAGAATACTCGTCCGTGCTGTTTTTGGTTGGCTTGGTGTATGTGTCACTTGCCTACACGCGGCAATCGTTCGCGGCAGGGGTTGCTGCGGCAGCAGCGGGGAATGGTGCGCTGTGGGCGCTGTTGGCTCGGAATGAAGGATTGGGATTTATTGTTCATCCGCAGTTCTGGCTGATTCCGCCAGCACTTTCAGTCTTGGTGGCGGCGCATCTGCAGCGCCATCGCATGGGAAGTGAAGCGACGGCCGCGATTCGCTATGGCGCGCTGTTGGTCATTTATTTAAGTTCAAGCAGTGAGATGTTCTTGCGAGGCATCGGCGAGAGTTTATGGCCGCCGATCGTGCTGGCCTTGCTCTCTCTGGCAGGAGTTGCGGCGGGGGTGGTGTTGCGCATTCGCGCGTTCCTTTATCTCGGAACAACATTTGTTGTGCTATCGCTCATCAGCATGGTCTGGCATGCGGCCCGGGCCATCGAGCACGTTTGGCCCTGGTGGGCCTTTGGCATCGGAATGGGAATTTTGCTCCTCGCTCTGTTCGGACTGTATGAGAAGCGGAAAGCGGATGCGCAACGGTTGCTGCAAAAGCTCAGACAGTGGGAACGGTGAGGAGTAGGGGGATCGGAGGTTCGGGGAGTTTGGTGAAGCCTGAAGCCCGATGGCCGATGTCCGAATGACGAATGACGAATGACGAATAACGAATGACAAATGACAAATGACAAATGACAAATGACAAATGACAAAGCGGCTGCCGCGTTTCTCTTTCCGCCCTTTCTTCCCCCTGCTAGCACTTCCTCCCCGACCTCTGACCCCCGACCCCTCTTTTTTTAAGAAACCGATGTTGCCAGCTCATTAGCTCCACTGCTACTCTTCCCGCGCGTGCCCCTTGCGCGCCGAGGCAGTCGTCGAAGGATCGGAAACCTTGGGACTGCTTTTGGCTGGGGACTGTGTGGGGATGGGAGCCAGTATGAACGACCGCGTGCCATCGAATCGACTTCTTCGAAATGAACCTGCGGCATTTGCCGTTTCAAGGGTCTTCCGAACGATTGGTCCTCTCCAATGGTTCATCGCCGTTGGCCTGCTGCTGTGCGCTAGTTGCGTCACAGCTTCTGCTACGGCTGCAGAAGCGGAATGGATCGGCAGCGCCGATTACACGCAATACGAGGTTCCCACAGGGACGCCGTGCCACTTTCGCAAAGTGTTCACCCTGCGAGCGCCGGAACAAGCACAAATCTCCATCAATGCCGACGACGCCTTCGAGCTATACGTCAACGGCCGAAAGTTGGCCTCCGAGGATATGGGGCGGAAGCTCTACACCTACGATGTCAGCAAGGCGTTGACCAAAGGAAACAACGTGGTGGCCGTGCGCGTGGCCAACAATGCGGGCAAAACTTCAGCGTTAGTGGCTCGGGTTTTGGTGAAGGAAACGGGGTCGAACTGGGTTTCGTTCTCGACCGATCAAAGCTGGAAAGCAGCGAAGGATGTGCTCCCCTTCTGGAACACCGTCCTTTACAACGACCGCCTCTGGGACAACGCCCAGTCCTTCGGCAAACTTGGCGAAACTGCCCCCTGGGATCGTCGCGAAGCCCCCACCGTCCCCGAAAAAGAAGCGGTCGTGATAAACGAGACAGGTTCGGGACGCAAGCCAGGTCCTGCCCCCGTCACCCGAGAGAATAACGCGACATCGCCTGCGCCAGTGGTCGCTTCGGTCGGTAGCAATGGAACGAATCCGGACGGCATGGTCGACGCAGAGGCGTCAACCACCAATTCCCAAGACAATGAAGAACGGTTTCTGCTCAACAGTGAATTTCAGGTTGAATTGATTCTCGATGGCGAAGATCTCGGCTCGCTGATTTCAATGACCTTCAACGAGTTTGGTCAAATCTTGGCCGGACAAGAAGGTGGGCAGTTGTTGTTGATCTACGATAGCAACAACGACAAAATTCATGACAAGGTCCGCACCTATTGCGACAAAGTGAAGAACTGCCAGGGGATCCTAGCGCTGAACGGCGAGGTCTTTGTCACGGCCGAAGGTCCGGACGGTATCGGCCTGTATCGCTTGACGGACAAAGACCGGGATGGCTCGCTGGAAACCGTTCGCACGCTAGTCAAGTTCGATTGCGAAAACGCGGAGCATGGCCCCCACGGAATTGTCCTGGGCCCTGATGGCCTGCTGTATGTTATGGTCGGCAATCATGCGAAAGCGACCCGACCGTTCGATCCTTCCAGTCCCTATCGCAACTATTACGATGGCGAACTGCTGCAGCCCAAGTATGAAGATCCAGGCGGACATGCGGTCGGCGTGAAAGCGCCCGGCGGAACCGTCATCCGCACCGATACTGAAGGGGAAGTGATTCAAGCGGTCGCTGGCGGCATTCGCAATTCGTACGATCTGACGTTCACCCGCGATGGTGAACTCTTCGCGCACGATAGCGATATGGAATCAGATATCGGCACCACCTGGTATCGTCCCACGCGGCTGATGCACATCCTGCCGGGTGGAGAATACGGCTGGCGCAGCGGCTGGGGCAATTGGCCAACCTACTTCGCCGATACCTTGCCTTCCACGCTCGAAACAGGACGTGGTTCCCCTGCGGGCATCGTTAGCTACAACCATTTCGCCTATCCCGAATACTTCCGGGGTGGGCTCTTCACCGCCGATTGGGCCGAGGGGCGCATCATGCTAGTGAAGCTAGAAAAAGAAGGGGCCTCGTACCGCGCGAGTAGTGAAATCTTCCTGCAAGGGAACCCCTTGAACGTGACCGACCTGGATGTGAGCCCCGAAGGGCACTTGTATTTCACCACCGGCGGGCGCGGCACTGCCGGCGGCTTGTATCGCGTGGTCTGGAAGGGAGAAGTTCCAGCAGCCGTCAAGAATCTGGGGCCGCCGCTGAGTGCCGTGATTCGTCAACCTCAACTGCAAGCCAGTTGGAGTCGACAGAATATTGCCACCCTCCGCGCGAAGCTCGGCGATAACTGGGAAACCTCTTTGATCGGTGTGGCCCGCAGTTCGGCCAATCCGGTTTCGTACCGAATTCAAGCGATGGATGTGCTGCAACTGTTTGGCCCCCCTCCGGCATTTGAGCAACTCGATGCGTTGTCGAAGGACGGTAATGAGTTGATTCGGGTGAAGGCAGCCGAATTGCTCGGTAGCAGTACCGCACCCGAAGCCCGTGAACGGCTCATCGCCTTGCTGGAAGACAGCGATCGCGGTGTGCGCCGCAAAGCGTGCGAAGCACTGCTTCGCACCGAAGATGCCGTCACCTTCGAATCGCTGCTGCCACTCCTGAAATCGGACGATCGCTTCGAAGTCCTCGTCGCCCGCCGACTGTTAGAACGTCAGCCCGTCGACCAGTGGAAAGACAAAGTGCTCAAATCGCGTGACCAGCGCATCCTCACGCATGGCGGATTGGCCTTGATGGCTGTCGAGCCCTCGCGTGATAACAGCCTGGAACTGCTGCAAAGCATCAGTGTCGTGATTCGCGGTTTCGTCAGCGATCGCGACTTCATCGGTTTATTGCGAACGATGGAAGTTGCGTTGATTCAGGGCAAACTAGCTCCCCACGATGTCCCGGGGCTGCGGCAACAGTTGGTCGAAGAGTTTCCTGCCAGCGATTCGCAGATGAACCGCGAACTGATCCGTCTGCTCTCCTTCCTGCAAGCCAGCGGTGGCTTAAAGAGTTATCTCACCTTCTTGGGGTCGGATGCTCCCGAAATCGATCGTTTGCATGTCGCGTTGCATCTGCGATTTATCAAGGATGGCTGGACCCCCGAATCGCGGCTTACGTTGTTGCGTTTCTATGAAGAGGCTCAAACACGGCGAGGTGGCGGTGCGTATCCGCGGTACATCTTGAATGTCACCAAAGACTTTGCAGCCACGATGGATCCCCAAACGGTTCGCGAAGTGCTGCTGCAAGCAGATGAGCTGCCGAATGCAGCTTTGGCAGCCCTTTATCTGCTTCCTGAAACGGTCGATGAAGACATTTTGGCAGCCCTGCGTTCGGCGGACGACAAATTGTCGGAACGGGACGACGAAGTGGTGCAGCGTCTGCAAGTTGGCATCTCGGCCATCCTCGCTCGCGCAGGAGATGCGGAGTCGATGGCTCATTTGCGCAAGGCTTGGGAACGAGATCCGTTCCGTCGTGCTGCCATCGCCATGGGATTGTCCTTTCAGCCTGCCGGCGAAAACTGGCCCTACCTCGTTCGCAGCTTGCCGATCCTCGAAGGGGGAGCGGCCGTAGCAGTGATCGATCGCTTGCTCACCGTGGAACAAGCTCCTAACGATGGCGAACATTACCGCAACTTGATTCTGCTCGGTCAACGCCTAGGAGACAAAGGAGGGGACAAAGCCTCGGCACTCCTTCGTTACTGGACGAGCGAAGAACCGGCCAAGGCCGACATCCCGCTCTCGGATCAATGGATCGCCTGGCAAGGTTGGTTCCGCGAGAACTTCCCGGATATGCCGGAAGCTACCTTGCCCATTCCGGCTGAAAACTCGGTCTACAAGTTTGACGACCTCCTGAAGTACCTCACCACGCAAGATGGTGCACATGGCGATGTCGTGGCCGGGGCTCAGGTCTTCAATCAGGCCCAGTGCGCTCGTTGTCATCGCTACGGCGACGTGGGGGAAAGCATGGGGCCCGATCTAACCATGTTGAGCCGGCGTTTCACAAAACGGGAAATTCTGGAATCGATCATGTACCCCTCGCATGTGATCTCCTCGCAGTATCAGGCGAAGAAGATTCTTACGACCGATGGCCGCTCTTTGGTGGGCTTGGTCACTAAAGGAGGTGCGGGGGAAACGGTCGTCTTAACGCAGCAGGGAAACAAGGTTTCCCTCCAGGAGGAAGAGATCGAAGAAATGGCTCCTAGCACCGTTTCCGCGATGCCGGGGGGACTTGTTGATAAGCTGACGCTCGACGAAATCGCCGATCTGTTCGCCTATCTGCATTCACGACCGACGGCAGAACTGAGCAAGAAACCCAACTAAGTTGGAATCCAAACAGGCCCCAGTCTGCAATGGCATGCTAGCTCGCAGAAAATCTGCGGCTTGCCAGGCACGACGTTCGATAACCTCCTGAGCGCATCGTGGGCGCTCTACTCCTGCCGCGGAAAACGGAGGTTGAGAATGGTTGCCTGTCCCCTGCGGTCGACTTTCATCCTGCTAGCCCTGGCCGTGTTCTTCACCACCGGTTGCGCCTCTGGCCCTTATCAGGCGGGACGAGGCTGGAAGAATGCCAGTGAGGTTGCCTCGGCGGAGTCTGTTTCCCCGTCGATCGAAATTGCCCAGGGGCGGCCGCACCGGTTCATTGATGGTGTCGGTTGGGTCTGTGGTGTGCCGTCGCAGATTCTGCTTTGGGATCATCGCGCGAACAATCACGATGTTTCGCCCGAAACGATCGACGCCGTCGCCAGCTATCTCAATGAGAACGAACTCGATGACGTCTATGTCCGCGTGAATCAATACGCGCCCGGCGAAGAGTGGCGACGACTCACAGAGAATAAGAACGTCGGCGCCGGTTGGCGGTACACGCTCGGAACGCTCAGCCTGGTCCACTACACGATTCTGCCCGGCCGAATTCTGGGGGGAGATCGGTACAACCCGTATACGAACAGTCTGTACGTCTACTCCGATCTTCCCTCGCTGGCGATTGAAAAAGCAGCCTACGCGAAGGACATCCACCATCGCAGCTATCCGGGCACCTATGCGGCCGTCAATGAACTGCCGGTCGTTTCCTTGTGGCACGAAACCATTGCCACGAACGAAGCTTTGGCCTACGTCGAACATTGCGGCACGCGCGACGAACTGGCAGAAGCCCGGCGAATTCTGCATCCCAATTATGGCTCCGAAGTGGGCGGAGCTTTAGACAGCGGCCCCTTACCCGTGTTGCAAGTTGGCGGCGCGATCGTGGGGCACATCACCGGGCGGTTGGGAAATCGCACAGCGGACGAAGCAGTTCCGGGCGAAGTCGACTTGCAACAGACTTCTGGCACCAGCGAACTGGGCGCGTTTGAGATCGCGACGAAGGCTGAAGAGGTGCCGACGATCGAAGCTACTTATCTTCGGTAGCGATCCGTACAGCATGCCCGGCTGCATATCGACTTGATCCGCTGAGCTGCGCAAGACGAAAACTTGCGATTCCATGGGTTCCATGGAAACGAGGAAGAATTCGTTTTGAACGACTACGGCCGCCAAGTAAAAATGGAGCGCGGATTCATGTCACGCACGGCTTCGGTCTAACGAATTGCATACCCGCTTCAGCTTCGTGCATGATCTACTGGACTACACCGGCAAAGGGAGGGTGAGTGTTATGTTTGGCGAATGGTATGAAGTCTGGATCGATGACTCAGCACCATACCTTCTTGTCGTAACGCCTGATGCGAACGATCTGTCGCGGATACTGGTTCTGGATCCTGCGGAGAAATATGCGACGGTGCATCACGACAATGATTACGAGGCTGTCAAATTATGGTTGCTTGAGGATGAGTACTATATGGTACGTGGTAGAGTATTGGTTGGCGAAATATAGTCATATAGGTCACGGCCGGGTGAGCATAACACAGCGAATTGAGGACGAGTGCTCCATCTGTTGAAGCCCGTGGTCCATTTTCATCAGCATCGGCTGGCTTCCCCCGATTCGCCCAGTCGCGTTGGCCACTCGCCCGGTTGTTTCGCCACTTCAGGGCTTTCGTGATTCACGCGTTAATTTACCCAGGGCTGCACTCGCGGCGGCCGCTCGTTTCGCCCTGGGCTCGTTTGTGATGCCTCGCCGGGGCTGAGGCAGTTCGGCACGCGGCCGTGCGGGATGTCGTTGCGGCGGTACGGGCGGCAAGCCCAATAGACATCTGGGCTGCCTCTTTTGCGTCTGTGCCAAATCGCACAAATATCGCAAGCGATACTTGATAAATCATCAATCACTGGCGATAAATGGCGCAATAAGTGCAATGCTCCGGGAAACGGGATCGGGCGAGTCTTGCCTGGCCAAACGTCGTCGATCGCACTCGTTTCCAAGCCGCTTGCACCCTGTTCAAATCCCTACTTTACCCCCCACAGGAGTCGTTAACAGCCAGTTCTGAACTTTCGCAACTAAGTCAATAAAGAATTAAGACTTACGCAATTCAAAAGGTGTGTAAACCGGTTTCCAAAACCACCCACTTAGTAGGTGCCATGCTTGAAGGGAAGTTTTGAGCCGTCTCGGCGAGTGCTGGGAGTGGAGTGGTTCCGTGCGATCGGCGACGGCGCGGAGAGCAGGGATAAAGTCAGAGTTCTGAAAAAGGATTGACAAGTCATCAATGATTCCAGAAGATCGCATTGGCTGATTGCTCCAGCGCAGCGCACGGCTGGTCCGGTCTGGCAACTGCTCTTTGAAAATTTGATCTGCGGCGGGTCGATCTGAGGAAGTGCAAACCCTTCGACAACAAAGTGGCGCCATTCGGCGCAAAAAATGGCACTTTGTTGCACAACGACTTCGTCATTCCCGAGGAAAACCGAGTTTTGCAACAAAAACGGAAATAAACACGGGGTGTTTGTTGCATAAATCAGGATAACCTCAAAAAACCAGGGCATTTTGGCGAAAACTTGGACAACAACGCAAACAACTGGTGTTGCAAAATGATCGTGATCGAATGGCGAACCACAGGGCTTAGCATTCGGCTGGTGACTCTTTCGCTTTCGCAAAAACTAGGGGGCCCTCCACGACATCCCCTGAACCGTTTTGTGAATTCGAAGTGGAGATCATTGACCTCTCGTGAAGGTTGGCAAGATGCTGGGCAGAAATGGTACAAAGCTATTTCGAATTGTTTCATCACGGAACTCTTTTTAGAAGAGCAAAGATTCATGCGATTAAGTTCAATCTTCCTGGCTCCATTCAGCGCCTGTGTTCTATTCGCGTGCCTGGCCAAGGTCGGACTAGCCGCCCCGCCTCGCCCCAATGTCGTCCTAATTTTTGCCGACGATCTCGCGTATGGCGACCTGGGTTGTTATGGCGCGAAAGGTTACGAAACACCTCATCTGGATCGCCTCGCCCGAGAAGGAATCAAGTTCACCGACTTTCATTCGGCAGCGGCCGTTTGTAGTGCTTCGCGAGCGGCCTTGCTCACGGGCTGTTATCCGCAACGAGTGGGCATTCTTGGTGCGCTTGGTCCGGCCGACAAATCGGGCATCCACGCGGACGAAGTTTTGCTGCCGGAGATTCTCAAAACGCAAGGTTACGCGACGGCTATTTTTGGCAAGTGGCATTTGGGGCATCATCCGCAGTTCCTGCCGACGCGTAACGGATTTGATCGTTACTTTGGTCTGCCGTATTCGAACGACATGTGGCCCAAACATCCGGAAACAAAAGCCTTCCCCGATCTGCCCCTGATCGACGGCGAAAAGACCATTGAGCTCAATCCCGATCAAACGAAACTGACGACGTGGTATGCCGAGCATGCGGTAAAGTTCATCGAAGAACATCGAGACGAGCCGTTCTTCGTTTATGTTCCGCATAACATGCCGCATGTGCCGCTGTTCGTTTCCGACAAGTTCGCCGGCAAGACCGAGCGTGGCCTGTTCGGTGACGTGCTCGCGGAGATCGATTGGTCGGTCGGCCAGATTCTTGACGTGCTCAAGCGAACGGGAAACGACGAACGAACGATCGTCTTATTTACTTCCGACAACGGCCCGTGGCTCTCGTACGGCGATCATGCGGGCTCGGCATTGCCGCTGCGCGAAGGGAAGGGAACGACTTGGGACGGCGGACATCGTGTGCCGTGCGTGGCCCGTTGGCCGGGAAAGATTCCAGCCGGACAAGTCACGGGCGAACTGTGCAGCACTTTGGATGTCGCTCCCACTTTTGCCAAACTCGCCGGGGGCTCGATGCCCAGCGACCGGATCATTGACGGCAAGGATATCGCGCCGATTCTGTTCGGCGAGGCGGACGCCAAATCGCCCCATGAAGCGCTGTACTACTACTGGGGCTTTGGCCTGGAAGCGGTTCGCAGCGGAACCTGGAAGCTTCATTTTCCGCACCAGTACCGTACCTTGAGTGGCAAGCCCGGCGGCACGGGAGGCATTCCGGTGAAGTACGCCCAAGCGAAGGTGGCCGAGCTTGAACTTTACAACCTCGCTGACGATCTCGCTGAAACGAAGAATGTCGCGGCCGATCATCCAGACATCGTGCAGCAACTTTCGAAATTGGCGGACCAGATGCGGGCTGACCTGGGAGACGCTTACCAGAGCAAACCCGGAAAGAACCGCCGACCTGCAGGAAAACTGAGCCAAGAAAAATAGAACAGCCCCGGCTCGAATGGGGCCGGGGCTGTTCCTGATTGATTTACCAACAGCGACGTTTACTCGATGCAGTAAACGTCTCCGCGCAACCGAACGACGAGCGCTTCGCCCGGTTGCTGACGGGCGAGGATCGTATTCTCGTCCGCAGAGTTCGCTTCGACGAGTTTGAAGTACTCATCGCTGAATTGCTTGATCTTCTTGACCTTCGCGTCCGTTTCGATGTCGACGTCCTTGGCGTTTTCGGCGATCCAGGTTCTGCCCCGCTTGTAGAGCGCTTGACCGCCAGCGTTCTGGACCGATTCACGCGTTACGACCCGGTCCGACTCGATGTCGCGGAATGAGTTCGTTGCCAGTCGGCCGTCGGCAGCTGCTTGGGCCTGGGCTCCACCACCAAAACCGGCCGCGGGTGCTGACGGGGCACTCTCTGCGTACTTATACATGTTCTTGCCCGCCCGCTGAGAAACACCGGCTGTTCCTTCTGCTTTTTCCAGATTCTGCAATCCTCGGCGGGTGCTTTCGAGTTGGAAGCTGGAGTCCGCCAGTTGCTTCGCGCTGGCCTGATCATCGGCGAGATAGGAAGTGTAAGGGGTGAGGATGCCATGCTTGGTGGAAAGCGCGACAAGCTCCTTGATGAGTTCGTCGTTCGGACCAGCGAGGTCGACCTCTTCCAGAATCTCGCCGATCCGCCGCATCGCCCATAGTTTCTCGATGAAAGCGTAACTCTGATCCTTCGATTTTTCCACCAGCGTGGCCGGGAAGTCGTACTTCTTTTCTTCATCGCCAATCTTGCCGCTAATCACGATCTTGGCGGAGCCATGCTTCTTGTAACGTCCTACCTGCACCAGTTGCTCACCCGAGAAGAGATCATAGGCGTCCTTGGGATAGACGCGATTCGTTGGCGAATTCTTGCTCCCTTCGACATCCACCTTGATGGCCACATTCGTCATCACCGGGGAGCTCATCTTGGAATAGAGCCGGCTTACGCTGGCTTCGATGTTGTCGTCAGGGCGGACATACTCGCTCTGACCATGGTTATCGCGGCATAGTCGATCGAGCAGCCGACTATTCAGGTCGTAGCCGACACCAAACGCAATCACGCGCGAGCGGTAGCTGTTCTTCGACTTGATGCTGGCGCAGAGTTTTGATTCGTTCGTTTCACCGGCGGTTGGAATGCCGTCGGTGAGAAAGAGCACGTAGTTCGGACCAGTATTGTCGGCAATCATTCCCATGGCGGTGGATAGTGCGCCGTCGATATTGGTGCTCCCCCCTGCATAAAGACCTTCGATGAATCCCAACGCAGCTTTGCGAGTGGCCTCGTCGTACTTTTGCAACTCGGGCTTGAAAGACTCGACGACGCTGTCGTAGGCAATGATGTTGAAGGTATCTCCTTCGCGAAGATTGTTCAGCACAAACTTAGCGGCTTCGCGGGCTTGCTCGAACTTCTTGCCGCTCATGCTGCCGGAGCGATCGACGACAAAAACCACCGTCTTGGCTGGGCGATCTGCCTTGTCGGATTTCACTTCTGGACTAGCGAGGAGCAGGAAAAACCCGTCCTCGTCTTTATCAGGACGATAGCTCAGCACGCTCGCCCCCAGTTTGCCATCGGCCGTGTCATAGAGTAGTCGGAAGTCGTTCGAGGGAATCGTGTCTTTCGCTTCAAGCTTGACGATCGCCCGCTTCGCATCGGGACGTTCAACGTTGATCGCATGCGACGGGCTATAAACGGCCTTGATCTCTTGCTGGCTTTCGATGCTCGCTTCCAGTGTCAGCTTTTCGATTGGGTGGCTGGTGTACTTAGCGGTCGAGAGGGGAAAGACAAAATCGGTGAGCTGATGATTCTTCCGCAGCAACTGCGTGTACTTCAGCGTGACTTTGCGCTCGGCACCAGGAGGGACCGGAAAGACGCTGGTCTTGAACATCCCCAGGCCGACCCATTCGAGGAGCGCCGGATCCTGATTTTTGCGGACGTAGCTTTCGTAGATGCTGCGGGCCTCTTTGGCGGGAAGGAGTTTGGCGTCGTACTCTTTCCCGTCGACGAGGAATGTCATCCGGTCGATCGCTCCGTCGTAGGGGAGCG
The DNA here is from genome assembly GCA_041739545.1 of Pirellulaceae bacterium. Lineage (GTDB taxonomy): Bacteria > Planctomycetota > Planctomycetia > Pirellulales > Pirellulaceae > JBGSNR01. The sequence goes on from JBGSNR010000051.1 coordinate 116,028, forward strand.
GGAAGCAGAACGAAACTTCCATCTGCCGACTGCCGGTATTCACAAACGATTGCGAAACTTGCACCTGGGCGATCTGATCGTTCACCCGCGCCTGCATCGCCAGTTCTTTGATTTTGTAGGTCATCGCCGGGGGCGAGGGCTGCGGGATCGGACGGGGCAACGGTACCGGATGAGGATGATCGATGATGATGAGCACCCCTTGCGCCCAAACGGCCGAGGCCATCAGGAGCGTGAACAGAAATGTGGTCAGTGCCGCAATGCGATTCATAACTCGACCTCCAGAAAAGATTCCCGCTCAGGCGAACGGCCGCAAGTCGACGCGATTCCCGCCCTGAGAGTGAGACGAACGCCCCTATCTCAAAGTTTTCGCAATCGCCCGAGAAACGCAAGCGAAAGTTACACGCGTGTGACCCAACCGAATGCCAGCAGTTAAGTTGCGCTGCGAAAACGGGGCAGTTCGCCCCGGAAGTGTTAAGCTGGGGTGTGCAGCGAAAGGAGCGCCGCGACGAATGATCCTATTTCGCCCGCCGCTTCACCGCATAGCCGTAGGAAATGGGCCAAGCTGGTTCTTCCCCCAGTTCCTGTTGGGCTTTGAGTGCCCAATATGGTTCCCGGAGCAGTTCGCGGGCGATGAAGATCAAATCCGCCTCGCCGCCGGTGACAATCTCGTTGGCGTGGCTCGCTTCAGTAATTAAACCAACGGCACCCGTGAGGATTCCTGACTCTTCACGGATCCTCCGCGCCAGCGGAACTTGAAATCCTTTGCCCACTGGAATGCGGGCTTTAGGAACAAGCGCGCCGGACGAGACATCGATTAAGTCCACGCCGAGGTCTTTCAGATGCTTGGCCAAGATGACGGATTGATCGAGATCCCATCCGCCGTCCGCCCAATCCGTGGCCGAGATGCGCACGAAGAGCGGGAGGTCGGAGGGTATGATTTCCCGGAGCGACTTTGCCACGCGGAGCAATAAACGCATCCGATTCTCCAGGCTGCCACCGTATTCATCTGTCCGATGATTGCTGAGTGGAGAAAGGAACTCGTGCAACAGATAGCCGTGGGCCGCATGAATTTCGATGACCTTAAAGCCGGCCGCCAGCGCGCGGCGGGTGGCCATTTCGAACGCATGAACAATCTCGTCGATTCCTGCGGTATCGAGCGGCATAGGAAGAGGATCGCCCTCGTGAAAGGGAACGGCGCTGGGTGCGACGACATTCCAGAAACCTTCTGCGGGAGACTTTAGACTATCCCCACCGTTCCAAGGCAGATCGCAACTCGCTTTCCGCCCCGCGTGCGCCAGTTGAATGCCTGCCACCGCACCTTGTGAATGGACGAAACGTACGATGCGGGCCAACGGCTCGACATGTGCATCGCTCCATATTCCCAGGTCCCCGTGCGTGATGCGACCATCGGCCGTGACAGCCGTGGCTTCGAAAATGACCAGGGCGACGCCGCCGGATGCACGACTGCCGAGATGGACCAGGTGCCAGTCGTCGGCCAAGCCATCTTTGGCGATGTATTGGCACATGGGGGACATCACGATCCGATTGCGAAGCGTGACTCCTCGAATCTGCAGCGGGCTCAGGAGATCGAACTCGGGAACCTCCTGATCGTGATCGGCATCACACCCTTGATTTCCCTGGTGCGGCGTCTGGTCATTCATTTTGGCTTCTCCAAGGTTTCGTTGCGAGTTTGCTCGTCGAACGGCAGGGCGTTCCCAACTTCGGCCAGCGCGAGGGCGAAACCTTGCCGCAGTAAGCGGTTCTGATTCGGCCAGCTTTCAAGATAGAGAGTTTGCGAGGACCCGAAGATGGCTTGCGGTTGGTACTTCCCAGCGTCAGGCCCCGAAAAGTGAACTTGACTTCACCCCAGCATTAACTATTATTCGAATAGTTCGATGTTCGAACCTTTCGATGATACCCGGTGACTTCCATGACTCTAGACGACCGAGCTTACGATTTTGGCGTGATCGTCGAAGACATCATTCAGCAGTTTCAGACGGTCAATGGCTCGGTCGCAAACGGCCCCCACGTCGAACTGAACCATCAGGAACTTCGGCTTGTCGAGTTCTTGGGAGCCAAAGGGCCACAAATGATGCGAGTCTTGGCAGAGCATCTCGCCCTAGCGGTCAATTCGGTCACGACAGTCGCCGACCGAATGGAACAAAAAGGGCTGATTTCCCGGCAGCGGAGTGAGGAAGACCGCCGAGTCGTGAGGCTGGAATTGACGGAAGCAGGACAAGTGATGTATCGAGCAGCAGATGTGGCCAGATTGCAGTTCTACCGGACAATGCTCGGTGCCTTGACCGTCGATGAGCAGGAAATTTTGTTGGTTCTGTTCCGCAAGATCGCCCGCGCTGGAAGAGGCGAAAGCTTACCAAGCAATTCGGACAAATAGCTCCCGTTTACTCTAACCCTAGAACAGATCAGCAGGAATTGTTCGATCTTCGAATCGTTCGATAAACCTTAATCGCTGTAGAACGCTCTTTGAGAGCGCGAATAGATAAGCAGAAAGCTCACCATGACTTCCCCTGAACCAAGTCTGCCTGTGGCAAATCGTCTCCGCCAGTGGGGAGGCCAACTTGTCGTGCCTTTGTTGGTCATCGTCGCGGCCGGCGGATTCTGGCAATACATGTATGGTGGGACCGATCATCGGGACGAGCTGCCACCGGTCGAGCAAAGTACGACAGGAGAAACTCCGGACACCGTTACTGTCACCGTCGAACCCGTTTCCTTTCGAACCGTGCAACGTTCGGTTGAAGCGGTCGGTACGCTGTTTGGTTTCGAAGATGTGGTGATTAGCGCTAAAGTCGAAGGACGGGTCGTCCGCATTCACCATGAAGTCGCCGACCGCTTAAAGCCCGATGAACTACTCGTTGAAATCGATCCCACGGATTACGAACTAGCCGTCAAGCAAGCAGATAGTGCGCTGCATGTGGAACTCGCCAAGTATGGCCTGCTTGCTCCGCCGGATAAGTCGTTCGACTTGGAGCAGATTCCACAGGTAGTCCTCGCGCAGGCGAAGCTCGAAAACTCTGCGCGACGGATGGAACGCTTACAAGTTCTAGCTGCCAAGAACGCAGCCTCTGCCGAGGAACTTGAAAACGTGGTTAGCGAAGTGCGCATGATGCGAGCCGACTTTGCGAATCAACTCCTCCAAGCGAAATCGGGCTTGGCCATGATTCGCATGCGCGAATCGGCGTTAGAGACTGCCAAACAACAATTGGACGACACCCATCTTGTAGTCCCAACTCCCACTCGTGCACTTCCCGGATCTGAAGATGGCGTTACCTTCGTGATGACCAAGCGCGCGTGTGCCGAGGGAACCTTTGTTCGCGTCGGGGGGGAGATCTGCCGACTCACGATCGATCGCGTATTGAAACTGCGGGTCTTAGTGCCTGAACGCTACAGTTCGCAAGTTAAGCTTGGCCAGCGTGCTCAAGTTCAGACGGCTGCCTACACGCAGCCGTTCGCCGGAACAGTGACCTTGATCAATCCTTCGGTCGATAGCGCCACACGAACGTTCGAGGTTGAAATTCAGGTTGCCAACGAGAACGGCGCGTTGAAGCCTGGAAGCTTTGCCAAGGCAACGATCGAAACGTATCGCCAGGAAGATACACCAACGGTTCCCTTGGCGGCCGTCGTTAATTTCGCCGGTGTGACGAAGGTTTTTCTCGTGGAAAATGGACAGGCTCGGGAAGTTCTGATCACCCCCGGCGTTCAAACGCAGGAATGGGTGGAAATCGCCCAGCCAGCCTTACCGCGTAACGCGATCGTCGTCACGAGTGGTCAATCGCATCTTTCCGCCGATATGCCGGTGGTCGTCCGAGGCACTGAGATGACTCAGAAGCCAGGCGATCCACTGCGGTTCACCTCGCGTCCTAAAAATGACAAGGAACTGCCGGTTGCTCAGGAAGAGCAGGAACAAGCCCGATGAACATCTCTGAAATCTGCATCCGCCGACCGGTATTCACCTGGGTCTTGGTCGGCATTCCCGTGGTGCTGGGGATCGTGGCCTATTTTGAACTGGGCGTTGATCTCTTTCCCAAGGTTGACTTCCCTGTTGTTTCGATTTCCGCAGTTCTGCCAGGTGCCAGCGCTGCAGAAATGGAAACAACGGTCACCGAACCGATTGAAGAAGCACTCAACACGATTTCGGGGATCGACGAAATCCGTTCCACCACGCGCGAAGGCCAGGCCCAGATCATCGTGCAATTCTTGCTGGAGAAGAACGGCGATGTCGGCGCGCAGGAGATCCGCGACAAAGTTTCCTCAATCATTCGCCAACTTCCCGAGGGGATGGAAACACCACTCATCAACAAGTTCGACCTTGATGCTGCGCCCATCATGACGATTGGCATCTCAGGCCGGCGGGACGAACGAGAAGTCACCGAAATCGCCAGGCGTAGAATTCAAGAACAACTGCAAACCGTTTCAGGCGTCGGGGCCGTGTTCATGTCCGGAGGTCGTAACCGGGCAGTAAATGTGATTGTCGATACGGACAAACTCGCCTCGTATGGCATGTCCGTGGAGGATGTTCGAGTTGCTCTGGTCACGCAGAACCTGGAAGTTCCGGGGGGGATTGTCGATCAAGGTTCGCGGGAACTGGTCCTCAGGACACTGGGCCGAATGCAATCCGCGGCTGAATTCAATGAACTGATCGTCACGAATCGCAACGGCTATCCCATTCGGATCAAAGACATTGGGCGGGCCGAAGATTCCGTAGAAATTCCGCGGGGGCTCACGCGACTCAATGGCCAAAACGCTGTCAGCCTCTTTGTGCAGAAGCAATCCGGGACGAACACCGTCGAAATCTCCGATGCCGTGCATGAACGACTCGAGCGAATCAGCAAGTCCTTACCACCAGATATTCATATCGAAACGATCCAGGACCAATCGCACTTCATTCGCGACTCCATGGAAGAAGTGAAGTTTCACTTACTCCTCGCCGCCGTCCTCGTCTCGGCAACCATCCTGATCTTCATCCGCGACTGGCGCACCACCTTGATTGCTACGGTGGCGATTCCGACATCGATCGTCCCGACATTCCTGTTCATGATGTACATGGGATTTACCCTGAACAACATCACGATGCTGGCGCTCATTCTGGCGATCGGAATTGTCATAGATGACGCAGTCGTGGTTCACGAAAACATCTTCCGCTACATGGAGGAAGAGGGGCTTGATGCAATGGAAGCCTCACGCAAGGGAACCAATGAAATTGCCCTGGCGGTGCTTGCCACGAGCTTATCGCTGGTCGTTATCTTCATGCCGGTAGCCTTCATGGGCGGGCTGGTCGGCAGGTTTTTTAGCAGTTTCGGGCTGACCGTCGCCTTCGCGATCATGATGAGCCTGTTCGTGTCGTTCACGCTCACTCCCATGCTTTGCTCGCGGTTCTTGAAACTCGAACCAAGTTACGGCGGCGAGGCTGCTTCCAAGTCGGGCCTCGTTTATCGCCTCACCGATGCTGCCTACGGATGGGCTCTCCGCTGGGCACTGAAATATCGACTCATCACGATCGGCATCTGCGTTCTGGTCGTGTTATCAACAGTGCCGATTGCCTCCCGTCTCGGCGTGAATCTCGTTCCGCGAGATGACCAAAGTGAATTTCAAGTTACTTACATCACGCCGGAAGGCTATAGCCTCGAACGGACAAGCGAAATTATCCGCGAGATTGAAACCCGTTTAGCCAAGCTTCCTGGGATTCTGCATCACTTCACGGTCATCGGGGAGAATACCAACTCCGCCAAGGGGCAAGGAGATGTGACGCGCGGCTCGATTCATTTTCGAATTAAGGAACTTTCCGAGCGCAAATACAGCCAATTTGATGTGATGGATCGAGCGCGAACGATTCTTGAAGACTATCCCGATCTGCGCACCGCAGTCTCGGACGTTTCCGCGATCGCTGCCGACGGGCAGGACAGCCGAACGTTCGAACTAAGCATTCAAGGGCCAGACTTGGAAAAATTGGCGGAGTATTCAGAGACGCTGAAGAACAAGCTCGCCGCACTTCCAGGTTTAGTCGATGTCGATTCGACGTTGTCACTTCGCAAGCCGGAAGTGCAAGTGGTCATCGATCGTGATCGGGCAAGTGACCTGGGCATTCCCGTGCAGACGATTGCCAATAGTTTGAATGTGCTGGTCGGGGGACAGATCGTCTCACGTTATACGGAGCAGAACGAGCAATACGATGTCTGGCTAAGAGCAGATAAATCGTTTCGGGACAATCCCGACACGCTCGAAAACCTGACGATTCCCTCGGCGCGGGCAGGTATCGTGCAATTGACCAGTCTGGCAAAAATGTCGGAATCACGCGGGCCAAGCCAGATTGAGCGTCTCAACCGCCAGCGAACCGTCACGCTACGCGCCCATCCCGATAAGATTTCGTTGAACGAAGCTGTTCAACAAGCGAGAGGGATGCTGACCGAATTGAATCTTCCGCCCGAGTACGAAGTAACTTTTGGCGGGCAAGCAAAAACACTCGGCGAAACGGCCTATTATTTCGCGATCGCGTTGGGGCTGAGCATCCTGTTCATGTACTTGATTCTTGCCGCCCAGTTCGAAAGCTGGTTGCATCCCATCAGCATTCTCGCCGCGCTGCCAGTTACCATCCCGTTCGGCCTGCTCTCGCTGTTACTGTTCAATACACCGATGGATCTTTATGCGATGTTCGGCCTGTTCATGTTGATCGGCATCGTGAAGAAGAACGGCATTCTACAGATCGACAAGACGAACGAACTTCGACGCGCGGGCAAACCCCGTGATGAGGCGATTCTCGAAGCCAACCATACCCGTCTGCGCCCCATTTTGATGACCACGGTGATGCTCATTGCAGCCATGGTGCCGATCGCCCTGGGCCAAGGTCCAGGTGCGGGAGCTCGCGCGAGCATGGCGAAAGTCATCATCGGTGGCCAGATGTTTAGTCTGGTCCTCGCGCTGCTGGTTACACCTGTCACCTATTCACTGATCGATAGCTTCGGGGAGTTCTTGCACAGGACACGAGCGGGTCGCAAACCCAAGCTGGATCCTTCCGACCGTCTCGCGGCAGAAGTCAGCGCGGCCCCATAAAAAAGTCTCGCATTCCACGACCGGGCGTTTTCTGGGCACAATAGGAATTCGTTGCCGCACGACCTGACTCGCCGGGAATGCTCATGACTACTGATTTGCCCCTCACGGAAGAACAGCGCCGACTTACCGCCGCGAATCAAGGTTTAGAAAACTGGCGCGGCTGGGGGCCGTACCTTGCCGAGAGGCAATGGGGGACGGTGCGAGAAGACTACTCCGCGAACGGCGATGCCTGGGGGTATCTGCCGCACGATCACGCACGGAGTCGTGCCTATCGCTGGGGTGAAGACGGGCTTGCCGGCATCTGCGATGAATTCGGCCGACTCTGCCTGGCCATCGCTTTATGGAACGGGCAGGACCCGATTCTCAAAGAACGGCTGTTCGGCCTGACAAACAATGAAGGGAATCATGGCGAGGACTGCAAAGAGCTGTACTACTATCTGGATGCGACGCCGACGCACTCTTACTTGAAGATGCTCTACAAGTATCCGCAGCGAGCTTTTCCCTATGATGAGTTGGTCGCCGGGGGCAGACGTGGCAAAAGTCAGCCCGAGTTCGAGCTGCTCGATACTGGCATCTTTGATGACGATCGCTACTTCGATGTTTTCGTCGAGTACGCCAAGGCCACAACCGACGATATCCTGCTGCAAATCACCGTCCACAATCGCGGACCAGAAGACGCTCCGTTGCACGTGCTCCCCCAACTTTGGTTTCGCAATCGCTGGAGTTGGGAAGGACCAGGGCATCGCAAACCCAAGATCGTGAAGGAGGCAGAAGGTGTGCTTGCTGCCTCCCAACGCTCACTCGGCACGCGGCGAATCTATTGCGAAGGAGCGTGCGAACTATTGTTTTGCGAGAACGAAACAAACATGCCGCGCTTGTTTGCCCAGTCCGACGAGCCGGGGCCGTTCAAGGATGGCTTTCATGAATACGTCGTGCACGGCAACGAGCAAGCCATTAGCTTCGAGCACCATGGAACCAAAAGCGCCGCGCACTACGTCTTGAATGTTCCAGCCGGGCAAAGCCAACAGATCCGTTTGCGTTTTACTAACGAAAAGCACAAACATCCGTTTGCTGATTTCCACGAAATTTTTAGCCGTCGTGTGCGCGAAGCGAACGAATTTTATAACGCGATCCAGCACGACATTTCCAACGAAGATGTCCGTCTGGTGCAGCGGCAGGCGTTCGCCGGCATGATCTGGAGCAAGCAGTTCTACTACTACGACGTGCCCCAATGGATCCACGGAGATCCCGCGGAACCTGCACCACCGCCGGAACGTCGTCACGGCCGCAATAGCGACTGGCTCCATTTGAACAATGCGGACATTATTTCCATGCCCGACAAATGGGAGTATCCCTGGTATGCCGCCTGGGACCTCGCGTTTCATTGCTTGCCGCTGGCGATCGTCGATGTCGAGTTCGCCAAGTCGCAACTGCTGCTCCTGACGCGTGAATGGTACATGCATCCCAACGGGCAACTGCCGGCGTACGAATGGAATTTTGGCGACGTGAATCCACCCGTCCACGCTTGGGCGACGTGGCGAGTTTTTCAGATCGACCGCAAACGGCGAGGCGATGCAGGGGATTTGCCGTTCCTGGAGCGAGTCTTTCACAAGCTGATGCTGAACTTCACCTGGTGGGTGAATCGCAAAGACGTCGAAGGGCGAAATATTTTTCAGGGGGGCTTTCTCGGCCTGGATAACATTGGTGTTTTTGATCGCAGTCGGCCGCTCCCCACTGGCGGATTCTTGAATCAGGCAGACGGGACGAGTTGGATGGCGATGTACTGCCTGAACCTGATGCGGATCGCGCTCGAATTAGCGCTCCACAATCCGGTCTACGAAGACATCGCCTCAAAGTTTTTTGAGCATTTTCTGCACATCGCGGAAGCGATGAACAATATCGGCGACACGGGGCAAGGGCTGTGGGATAAAGAAGACGAGTTCTTTTACGATGAACTCAAACTGCCGGATGGCCAGGCAATCCCGCTGAAAGTGCGGTCGATGGTCGGTCTTATTCCGCTGTTCGCTGTGGAAACGCTCGAACCCGAAATGTTGGACCGCCTGCCCGATTTCACGCGCCGCATGAAGTGGTTTTTGAACTATCGACCCGATCTTGCCAACCTGGTGTCGCGCTGGCACGAACCGGGAAAAGGAGAGCGGCGTTTGCTTTCCTTACTGCGCGGTCATCGGATGAAAAAGCTGCTCAAGAGAATGCTCGATGAATCAGAGTTCTTGTCCGACTATGGCGTGCGTGCCCTTTCCCGCTATCACCTCGATCACCCCTATGTCCTGCCCTGCGACGGCCATTCCCTTTCGGTGGCTTACACCCCTGCGGAGTCGGATTCCAATCTCTTCGGCGGCAACAGCAATTGGCGGGGACCGCTCTGGTTCCCGGTGAACTACCTGTTGATCGAGTCGCTCCAAAAATTTCATCACTACTATGGAGATGACTTCCTAGTCGAATGCCCGACGGGATCAGGAAACATGATCACCATTGAAGCGGTCGCGCAGGAACTGGGCAATCGCCTGGCCCGACTCTTTCTGCGTGATGAAACGGGCAAACGGCCCGCCATGCAAAGCCATCCCAAGCAGCATAGCGATCCGCACTTCCGGGACTACGTGCAGTTCTTTGAATACTTTGACGGCGATACCGGCCGCGGCGTTGGTGCGTCGCACCAAACAGGCTGGACGGGACTGATTGCCAAAATTCTGCAACCCCGGCCGGCAGAATCCGAGTGTGCCGCCAACTTGCCGCAGCCCAGTGATGGAACGACAGCCTCGCAGTGATTTAGTCGAGATAGTGGAGTAGGGTACGCACGCCGCGTGCGTACCAGAGAGAATGTTCACCAACCGTTCGAGGCCAATTCCTTAGCAGGGTAGCCCGGGTTGGTTGACGCAGTCAACAACCTGGGTGTACGAGAAGCCTCCGTCCGCCACGTTGCCTCTCATTCGCGCCCTGATTTCTGCCGGTTTAGGACCGTGGCAAGTGCGAGTTGATTCCCAATCTCTGGGAAGTGAAAGCGATCACCTGTCGTGAACTTTGATCCAACTGACAGAGATTCGGATTAGAAGTCAGCCACCCGCGAGTGCTTACCGTAGAACCAGTTTGGAAGCAAACTGGCCCACTCTGCGATTGTTCGTCGCCGGTTATCTGCTTAGGTCATTGTAACGGTAAAGCCCCGGATCATCCGCTGCGTATTCGATTCCATACCATGACACTGAATGTTGATCTGGGCGAATCATAGGCATCGATTGGCCGAAAAACAGATTGTCGACCGCGTTCCTGAAGCCGATCCCATTGAATCCCGTTGCATCGTGCATTCCGCTCAAGTTAAAGAATCGCTCATCGTCGCCCAGTAAGAGTAGGCCGTCCCGATGGTGAGTTTCGGCGATACCAACGAGGCGCGTCCGTAGTAGTCGTTCCCATTCTTCGACCTCGCCAAAAGGCTCCGTGTACTCGAACGCGATGTCGTTCCGAATCTCCGCCAGCATCTCGCCACTCTCGTTGACGCCAACACGCAATCCTCCGAGGCAGGCCAACAGTTCGTAGGCTGGAGTCAACGTTACCCACATCTTACGGTTTTCAAATCGGTGCCGCGGAGGATTAGGAGTAGTTTTTCCAGGCCGCGCCACAGTGTGATCCAGCCGGGGCGACCGTCGCATTTTCGGCCCAAGTGGCCACCGAGGCCA
>JBGSNR010000052.1:0-62431 GCA_041739545.1 Pirellulaceae bacterium
GGTGGATATGGCGGTGGTGGTGGTGGAGGCGGTGGCGGATATGGTGGCGGCGGACGTCGCTACTAGTCGACCTTCGCAGCCCGGTCGCTAGTTCTTCAACGGAACGAAAAGTACGTCGCCGCGATGACTTCGGTTATCGCGGCGATTTTTTTATGCGCCGCTGCAAAGGCCCCCCAGAAGCTCTTTTGGAAATGATTGGGGCTATACTTACAGGCGAGTTCGTATTCGTTCATCAGCCCAGATCGTTGCCTGTGATTGCCTACCTCCGCCTTCTGCGATTCCCGAATGTCTTTACCGCGCTGGCGGATGTTGCATTGGGCTTTGCCCTGGTTCGGCATTTAAGTGCCCCGCAACCCATCGGCCTGCTGGTAGCGCTCCTCGCAAGTTCTGGGTTTCTCTATCTGGCAGGAATGGTGCTCAACGATGTGTGGGATGTAGACATTGATCGCCGTGAACGTCCTGAGAGGCCGATCCCATCTGGTCAAATCAGCCTTGCGACCGCGAACCGTTTAGGCATCGGGCTATTGATTGCGGGAGTTTGCTTTGGCTGGCTCGCCAGTGGACTGTTTGCGCCCCAACTTAGCCAGTGGTGGAAATGTGGTGCCGTGGCGACAGCTCTGGCTGTTAGCATCGTGGCCTACGATCGCTGGACAAAGCATCTGGTGATTGGCCCGCTCAACATGGGGCTCTGTCGATTCTTGAATGTGTTGCTCGGTGCCAGTGCTACGGCCCCGGTGATTCAAACCGATGCCTTGGCCGCCGATCATCTTTTCTTCGGTTTTGATGGAACTTCCCTGATTGCGGCCGCTGGGTTGGGAATTTACATCATGGGGGTGACCATCTTTGCTTTGAAGGAAGCCGAAGACAGTCGTTCGGCAACCTTGCTCGCCGGCAGCCTGGTGATGCTTATTGGCCTGGTGGTGTTCGGTGCCAGTCCACTTGCCAGCTATGTGCAGCCACAGCGTTCGATTCCCTGGTTTTGGGCACTGTTGGGACTCCTTTCATTAGCTGTTTTTCGCCGCGTTTTCGCTGCTCTTCGCGATGGCAGCCCGCGCTATGTGCAGGGGGCGATCAAGGAAGCCATCCTCTCGCTCATCATGTTCGATGCAGCGCTGTGCCTGCTTTATGCCCCTCTGGGATACGCCATTGCCGTGGTCGCCCTGATCATCCCGGCCGTGTTTCTGGGGCGCTGGGTCTACTCCACCTGAACCTGCCATGCTCCTGGGCTACAACACCAATGGCTTCGCCCATCACGATCCTTTCGAGGCGCTCGAAGTCCTCGCAGAAATCGGATACCGCAGCGTTGCCATTACGCTTGACCACGGTCGGCTCAATCCATTTGACGATCGCTTCCCGGCGGAGCTAACGAAACTCCGCGATCAACTGCGACGACTTGGCTTGAAATCGGTGATCGAAACGGGCGCCCGATATCTCCTTGATCCGCGGCAGAAACATGAACCAACGCTGCTAACTTCTGATCCCGCGGCCCGCGAACGTCGCATCGACTTCCTCTGCCGGGCGATCGACGCCGCGGCCGTGCTGGAAAGCGATGCGGTCTCCTTGTGGTCGGGAGTGCAGCGGGAGGAATCTGTCTCTGCCGAGGAATCGCTCGAAAGGCTCTCGGATGGTTTGCGCGTCGTGCTGCGCTATGCCACCGAGCAAGGGGTGCAACTGGGTTTTGAACCCGAGCCCGGCATGTTCATCGATACGATGCTCAGCTTTGAGCGTCTCTTGCAATGGATCGACGCCCCCAACTTGTTGCTCACGCTGGATGTGGGGCATCTGTACTGTCAGGGGGAAGTGCCGATCGCGGATGTCATCGCCCGCTGGGGGTCACGTCTCGTCAATGTGCATGTTGAAGACATGCGCGCTGGCATACACGAGCACTTGATGTTTGGTGAAGGAGAAATGGATTTCCCACCCATCATCGGCGCACTCGCGCGGAGCGGCTATCGAGGTGGCGTGCATGTGGAACTGAGCCGCCACAGTCATCTGGCTCCGCAAGCAGCGCGGCAAGCGTATGCGTTCTTGCGACCGATGTTTGAACGCTAACCGGCAGGCTCGCAACCGTAGTCGCGCAACTCAGTCGAAGAACTTTTCATTGAGCTGGCGCTGCAAGGCTTCGAACTGACGAGCATTCGTTCCTTCGCAGGCCTGACCATAACGTTGGCAGCGAACGAACATGTCGGCAAAGAATGGATCGGTGATGGCACGTTCGCCGATCAGAGGGAAGAAGTCGCTGAAGTGTTCTTCGAGCAAGGGTTCGACGAGGCAAATCGCGATCGCATCGCGTAGATCTTCCTGAGAATCATTTCCCCAGCGATCCACCAAGGCCCAGACGGCTGTTGGCTCTTGATCGATGTGTCGGCCAACGCGAACGAGGGCCTGCCAGCGCGGATCGCGACCCTTCGCCGCCGGTTCACCCGGCAGAATAACCTCCGCGCGCTCTATGGTTTCAGTGACGGTCATCGACGGTGTGCTCGGCGATAGATCCGGAATTAGCGACTATCTCGCTCGAATCAATATAAACTCTCTGGCCATTATAGGCAATCATCCCCTCCAGGGAATGGGGAAAATTTTCGAACGCACAAATACCGCCCAAAATGTTCCCTACGGCCGCTGGGGAGCACGCTCTTCGAACTGCCTCAACAGCCGCTCCATCCGATCCATTTGTTCCTGCAGCAAGCGAACCTGGGATCGTAATTCAGCCAATTCCTGGTTCACGGGGCTGAGCCCTGGATTCGCAGGCACGGCACCTGGAACTTCCTGCGGCGCTGCCGGGCGAAGGACCATCGATGGCAAAGGTTGGCCGTTGATTTCCACATTTCCGACCCCCTGAATCACCTTTTCCAGCGTTCGCAACAGCGGGCGATCCCCTCCACCCTGAAAAATTCCCTGGCCTGGAATGGGTGCGGTAGGAGGAGCAGGTGTCTGAACGATTTCTCCGGGAACGGGCTGCGAACCGTCGTTGAATGGAACTGCCACGACATCGGGAACGGTCGCCAAGCGAACCGACTTGCGAAACAGGCGGTCGGCTTGATAGTACGTCAACTCGACTTCCTGTCCGGGTTTTGCCTCGCGAACCATAGTGACTAGTTGTTCGGCATTTTCAACAACTCGGCCATCCAGGGCAACAATGGCGCCCCCCAGCGGCAAGCCCGCTTGCTCGGCGGCTGATCCAGCGGTCAGGCTGGTGATTAGTGCTCCACGCGGAACGGGAAGGTTGAAACGTTGCCGACTTTCGGCCGTGATGTTGGCTACGGAAACCCCCAGGCTTGCTCTGCCGGAGACAGCCGCGGGTGGGGACAGCTCAACCGCCGCCGCCGGGGGAACGGTACGACTTGCTGCGCCACGAGCTACCAGTGCCGGTGAAACCGCCAATTGTTGACCTGCACGGGACAAGACCAAGCGCAGTGTTTGGCCTGCAACGGCGTTGGCCAGGACTGCGTCCATGTCGTCCAGGGTGCGAATAGCTCGGCCATCGATCGAGATGACTGCGTCCCCCACCTTGGCTCCGGCAAGTGCTGCGGGGCTTCCTGGCCGAACCGTTGAAACACGCGGACCTGCCTCGCCTTCTCGAGCTTCTTCGACGACAAGTCCCAAATAACCCGGTTCAACCGTTGCCTCGGCCGCACCGGGAGGCGCTTCCGGCGGAGGAGGAAGCGTGTCATCGGTGGCAATGGCCGGCGGCAACGTGCCTGGCGCTTGGGCCGGGGGGTTCAAGGCCCCCTGTAGTTTCTGTTCGAGCTTGTCGAGTGCACTTTGCCCCCAAACAGGCGTGATTGCTAACGTGCTAAACAGCACAATCGTGAACCCGAGGAATCGATTTTGCATGACCTTGCTCCTTTTCGCGGCATGAAATAGCCTGTGCCGCTCACGATCCGTCCGCGCGGCCTAACCAGCATTCCGTGATTATACGAATCCTCCAAACCGAAAGCTTGTCGTTTAACTCAATCCGACCAAACGATTTGCCGATTCCCCAACAGGACCCCGGATTGCGAGCATTACCTGGCGGGCGACTTGACCGCGCCCCCGGAAGCAACCAAGATTTGTTAAATTGCCAGTGCGTCACTCCTCTCGCAGCCGTTAACTTCGGAAAGCAGCGTTCGTGAAGCGTGCCCTGATCAGCGACATCCACGCCAACCTTGAGGCCCTCACGGCGGTTCTTGCGGATATCAAAGCCCAAGGAGTGGACGAGATATTCTGCCTGGGGGACATCATTGGATATGGCCCCAATCCGTGCGAATGCCTCGATTTAGTGATTAGCAACGCCAAGGTCACCATCCTCGGCAATCACGATCAGGCGGTCCTGTTCGATCCGGATGGATTTAACCCGGTTGCTCTCGCCGCGATCTACTGGACCCGCGATCAACTGGAACAAGGGCCAGGCTCTCCGTCGCAGAAGAACAAACGCTGGGACTTCCTCGGTGAACTCCATCGCACGCATACCGATGGCGAGTTTCTGTTCGTGCATGGCTCACCGCGTGAGCCCACCAACGAATACGTCTTTCCGGAAGATGTGTATAACCAGCGAAAAATGGATGCGCTCCTAGGCCGGATCGATAAATACTGCTTCCAGGGGCACACGCACCTGCCGGGGATTTTTGAATCGGACTATCACTTCATCACGCCGGAAGATTGCGGCTACCAATACCGTCTCGATGGTCGCAAAGTGATGGTGAATGTTGGTTCCGTGGGCCAGCCTCGCGATGGGGACCCGCGGGCTTGCTATCTTATTATTGACGGCGACCTGCTCCAGTACCGCCGTCTCGAATACGACGTGCAGGGAACACGCAGCAAAATTCATAGCATCCCCGAATTGGCAGACATGCTCGGCGATCGACTGCTGACGGGCAGGTAATAGAAGGAACGCGTCGTGGTGAAGCGGGCAGTCATAAGCGATATCCACGGCAATCTCGAAGCGCTCGAAGCGGTGCTTGCCGACGCTCAGGCACAAGGGGCCGAGAACTTTTTCTGCTTGGGTGATGTGGTCGGCTATGGGCCGAACCCACGCGAATGTGTGGACTGCGTTCTCTCGTTCGACATGTGCATCCTGGGAAATCACGACCAGGGGGCACTCTACGATCCCGAAGGCTTTAGCAGCGGTGCTGAGCGGGCAATCTTTTGGACACGCGATCAACTAGAAAATCCGGCTGGCAATCCGCAAGCGGCTGCGCGTCGTTGGGAGTTTTTAAGCCAGTTGCCCCGCACGCGGCGAATCGATTCGTTTTTGTTCGTGCATGGTTCGGCCCGCAATCCGCTGAACGAATATGTCTTTCCTGAAGATGTTTACAACCCTCGCAAACTCGAACGGCTCTTCAGCCTGATCGACCGGTTTTGCTTTCAAGGGCATACCCATGTGCCGGGCGTTTTCACGGAGGATGGGCGATTTCTTTCTCCCCCTGAATTGAAGTTCAAGTATCCGCTGGCCACCCCGGGCAAAGCCATGGTGAATGTTGGCAGTGTGGGCCAACCTCGCGACGGCGATAAACGGAGTTGCTACGTGCTGCTGGACGAAAATCAGCTTGAATTCCGCCGCGTTGAGTACGACGTGGAAAAAACCGCGGGCAAAATAACCGCGATTCCGGAACTGGATAACTTCTTTGCCGAGCGTTTGCGTAAGGGGCAGTAAGGCTGAAGGTTGCCCCCCGTTCTTCTTCCCAGCGCCGGAGTTAATTGAATCGACGGGTGCTGAAATTTGGCTCCCCTATTTGCTTCTCCGTTGGCAGCCGCGTAATCTAGAACCTTCCGCTCGGCTCGTTCCTCCCTTCTAAGGTGCTGCTCATGTCCCAACTCTCTCGTCGTCGCATCCTGAAACTGGCTGCCGCCAGCACGGTTCTCGCCGCTGCTCCTGTCTTCATTCCCCAGCGTGCGTTCGGCGCGAACGAGCGAATCATCACCGGGCACATCGGCCTGGGGGGACAAGGGAACGGTAACTTTGGTCGGTACGTGAAAGAGCAGGCAGCGGCCGTGTGTGATGTCGATTCCAAGCGGCTGGCGGGGGCTGCGAAGCGGATCGAAGATGCCGGGCGGAAGCCCCTTGCGGTGGGTGACTATCGCGAACTGTTGGATCGCAAAGACATCGATGCGGTGGTGATCAGCACTCCCGATCATTGGCACGCGCTACCGACAATTCACGCCTGCGAGGCAGGAAAAGATGTCTACTGTGAAAAGCCCCTGACCTTGACGATTGCCGAAGGGCGGAAAATGGTCGAAGCCGCCCGCAAGCATCAGCGCGTGGTGCAAACCGGATCGCAGCAGCGGAGCAGCAAGGAATTTCGCATCGCGTGCGAGTACGTTCGCAACGGCATGTTGGGGACGATCAAACAGGTGTTGGTAGGCATTCCCAACGCGAACTTCAAAGGTCCGCCGGTTCCGGACAGCGATCCGCCGGCCGAATTGAATTACGACATGTGGCTCGGCCCAGCGCCGCAGCGACCTTACAACGAAAAGCGCGTGCATTACAGCTTCCGCTTTTTCTGGGATTACAGCGGCGGGCAGATGACGAATTTTGGCGCGCACGATTTGGATATCACGCAGTGGGGGCTGGGCATGGATGAATCGGGCCCAACCAGCATTGAAGGGGTGGGCGTGTTTCATCCCGAGAAGTGGTACGAAGTGACGCAAAGCTGCCGCGTGACCTACAAATACGCGAATGGCGTGGTAGTGACACTGGGCCAAGGTCAGAAAGATGTTCCTTCCGGCGTGACGTTCATCGGCGAGAAGGGGAAAATTCACGTCCGCCGGGGCGCGGTGACGAGCGACTCGCCCGACATTTTGAAGACGGAACTTCCTTCCGACGCTCTTCGGCTAGAAACTTCTCCCGGTCATCACCAGAACTGGGAAGCTTGCATCAAGTCCCGAGCCAAGCCAATTTGCGACGTGGAGATCGGCCATCGCTCGGCGACCGTTTGCCACCTGGGGAACATTTCGATTCGACTGGGGCGGAAGATTCAGTGGAATCCCGAGCAGGAAACGATGGTCGGCGATGAGGACGCAGCAGCGATGGTGAGCCGGCCCTATCGGGCACCGTGGAAGCTGGGATAGAACGCCAGCACCTGGCCGGCAAACTTTTAGCCCACAAATTTGCCTTGGAGTGGCGAAAGCTTCTACAATGCAAAATAGATGGCGACCGGCCTAGGTTGGCAGGATGGAACGCCGCAGAAAAAGGAATGCGTCATGTCCGAGTTGTTGCAGAGCGGCTGGTTGTGGGGCGGTCTCGCGGTGATCGCCGTGCTTGTCGTCGGGGCGATGGCTTGGGGACGGTCGCAACAAGCGACGTCGATGTCGCTGGAGAAAGCGAAGCGCCTGTTTCATCTCCGCCGCGAATGGCTGGAAGCGAACTTTTTCTCCCTTTCCAGCAGAAGTGGCAAGCCGCGCGGGTTAATCTGGTCCGACGTGCAGTTTGCTGACGATGTGGCCTTTGCCCGCGATCGAAATTCAGGACGGCTCCGCGCCCTGGTCGCCGTAACGATTCGCTTTACGGCGGTCGAAGGGGGAGATATGGAAGACAACCCGAATGTGGGCAATCCCCGCGCGGCAACCGCCGTGTTCCTGCTGGATGGAGATGCCTGGGCGACCGATGGCCGCGCCGTGATGAATCTCAACCCGGCCGAGACGATTTTGCACTATCGGGAAGAGTTGGAATTGGCGGAGTAGCTGAACTTACTTCGCCGCCAATAGTTCTTCCAGCTTCTTTTCTAACTGCCCGATCGAGTGACTCACGCCGACGATTTTGCCTTCACGATCCAGGAGCATCATCGTTGGAATGCCGCGAACGCCATACTTATCGGCGGTGGCTTGGTTCGCTTCGCCCGACATCGTGTCCCAGGGCAATGCATGCTGTTCCAAAAACGCCGCGAGTGCTTCGGCATCTTCGTCCAAGCTTAGGCCGACAATTTCCAAGCCGGCAGCCTGATGCTTTTCGAACACGGCAATCACATTTGGAATCTCCCGAATGCAGGGGCCGCACCAGGTGGCCCAGAAATCGACGACCACTACCTTACCGCGGAGGGACTGTATCTCGAACGCTTCGCCGCCAACCTTTGTGCCAACGAATTCAAACGTCTTCCCTACCAAGTCGGATTCGCCCCCTCCTGCCGAACTCTTCGCCAGCTTCTTGCCATACCGGGCCATCGCGCGGTCCCGGCTATTCGCGTACAGTCCGCCGAAATCCTGGTAGTACTTTTCGCGAACGGCGTTGTCTTCCAGTTTGTTGATGAGGGCCACCGTGTTGGAAGCGAGTCGCAAATGCTGGACGTCCAACTTCTCGGTCGCAAAGTATTCCTGCAGTGATTTCAGTGCTTGCTGAATTTCTTCGGGAGTCTTTTCGAGCGCAGCCAGGGACTGCTCTTCGCGGCGGAAAAGCTCCACCAGGCGGGCAATCCGGGGACGAGTGTCGTTGCTCCATTCGGCAGCGAACTTTTCCAACTGCTTCTGCGCGTCGGCATTTCCTTCGGCCGCCCGCTGATGCAGCGTTAGGCCTTTGGTCTCGGTCACATATTGAGCATGCGCAGCGGTGGGCTCTTTGGCCAGCACACGATCGCAGGCCTCGATGATGGCGTCCGCAAAACCCTCGCGGCGGCGGATCGACTTCGCCTTATCTTCCATCTTCTGCAGGTACTCGACGAGCAACTCGTTTGATAGTTCGGGCTTTGCCGAGTAAGGATTGGCTGGGGGGGCATCCGCCGGCGGAGCAGCCTCGGCAGCCGGTGCCTCTTCTTCTTCCTCGCCAGCGCAAGCACTGTTGGAACGAAGTGCATTGACTGGTGCTTCGAGCGCGGTGGGTGTTTCTGGCTTAGCAGCAGGATCAGCGGGACTTGGCGGCAGATCGGTCGGGCCGGGATTGTCTGGGATGGCTGCAGGAGCATCCTTGGGGGGACCAAGCAGCGCGGCCAATCGTTCGCCGAGCATTGCCCCGCGAACGTGAATCGAATCGACGTTGCCATCCTTGCCGACGAGAACGACGAACGGAATCGCTTCCACGCCGCACTTCACCGCTAGCGGATTCTTGAACCCGACTTCACTTTCATTGGCCGAGATGACTGTCGTCCATGGCAAAGGCTGGGTCTTCAGCCATTCATCGCGCGCGGCCGCATCCTTGTCCAAATTGATTCCCACCACATCAAAGCCTTGCTCATGATAGGTGGCGTAGTTTTCTTCGATGTTGGGGAGTTCTTCCAGGCAAGGCACGCACCAGGTCGCCCAGAAATCAATCAGCACCACTTTGCCCGCATAGGCGGACCAATCAAAGGGTTCTCCCGCCACCGTTTTCCCTTCCACGACAAAGGGCTGGCCAATCAAGCCGAGTCGCGTTCGGGAACCGGAGACCGATTGCTTGGCTTCGTCCACGATTTTTGGATCGGCAGAACCGGCGAAGGCACTTTCCATTGCATCCGCGGTCGCTTTGGCCAGGGCGGGGTCTTTGCCTTCCAAGATGAACAAGGCCTGGGTGAGATGAGTGATCGCTTCGACCCCCAGGTTCTGCTTCAAGCTTAGCTTGGCGAGAAACTCGGTGTACGCTTGCGACGCGCCTTCTTCTTTGGTCAGGAGTCCTTGCAGGGCCTGCATGAACTTTGTCTCGGTGAGCCATAGGCTATCGTCGAGACCTTTCAAAGCTGCCTGCATCGCAGGATCTTCCTTCTTGCCGAACGTGGCGACGAGCCGTTCTTGCATCTGCCGCGACATCTCGGTCATGCCGGTCTGCGAAAGCACGAGACACGCCTGCCGCATCGATTCGAACGTGGTGTCGTCGGGAGAAGCCTTCAGCAGTTTGTCGACGAAGGCAAAATAGGTTTCCTTTCCTTCTCCCCCTGTTTCCAGGAGTTCCATGGTGGCCAACTGGAACATCACCATTTGAGCATTTTGAGCTACCGAGGGCATCGCATCCCCCGACCACCCCTTGCTCATCTCCATCAAGAATTCTTTGCCTGCCGGATGCCCCATTTCCATCAAGCCGGAGGCCCGTTGAAACGCAACTTCCATCGCTTCGAGTCGTTGGGGTTCCTTCTTACTCGTGTCGACGATCTCGGCCGCGAGAGCGACCTGCGCGACAATCAGTTCGATGAAAGACTGCTGCATTTCCTGCCGATTGTTCCCCTTCGGCTGTTGCCTCAAGAGTAGCTTCAGCTCCCGCATCATCTGATCGGGATCGTTGGTGGACGGCACCGCTGCAGGCGTCTCTTGGCCGTTGACTCCACCCGCATTTGGCACAGCAGGGGGCGTGCCTGGCGGATTGACCTGCGGGGCTTCCAATGATGGCGGCGCGGGGATGGTCGTTGTTCCTGGCGGAGACGTTTCTCCCGAGCCGTCGGCTATTTCAAATTTAGGAGCCGCGGGGGGCGTCTCCTGGGAGCAGCCGACAAACATGCCGCCGGCCGCCAGAAGCAAGGCAGCGAGAGAAAGGCGGTGCGAACGGGTCGTTTTCATTTCGATTCTCGGGAAGTGGGATACCGGCGCGGTGCTGGCGCCAAAGACGCATTTTACGGGATCGGCGGGATTCAGGCAGCGCGAGTTCAGGCTCGCAAAGTTCCCCCAGAGCAGGACCGCACGGCAATCCGCCAAGCAACCTGCGACTTCTGCTACCCGGGCTGGCTAGCAAATTCGGAGCGTAAACCGACTCCTTTTCGTGCTCCGTGCGCAACTTTTACTTCACGCGTCCCCAGATCTTCTCTAGCAAAGTAAACATGCCGGGGTCGTGCTCTTTGAGCTCGGCCCGCACGAACGGGTAAAAATCGTTCACGCCAAAATAGGCTTCCGTCGACTCGGCAAAGTATTCTTTGTGATTGGTCAGGCCGTAATGTTTCACCTTCTGACCTGTGAAAAGGAGCACCTCCTCGTACAGCTTTTTTTCTTTGGCGTCTTCGTAAGTGGCAATGACGTCCGCGTGATCGAAACTGAGGACCTGGTCATGATAGGCGTGGGCTAATTCATGCAGCACCACGTACGGATGCTTGGCCCAGGTATGCGGATCGTAGAGCGCTTTGGCACGTGGAATATGCACGTGCTTTGCCAGTCTGGGGTCATGTTTATTGGCCAAGAGCCAGCCTCGATCGGGATGATACTGCATATTGCCGAGCGTACCTTCCAGCTCAATCCACAGGGGCAGTTTTTGGAGTTCCGCGCAGCGATCTTTCGGCACGATGTATTTCACACGCTGCAAATGATTGGCTAGCGCAGTGAAGGCTTGCGTGGCGACCTCTTCGTTTTCTTCCTTCATCAGTTCTGGGTCGACTTTGATCGTCCAACCTTCCAGCTCCTTTTCGATCGGATCATAGAAGTTGATTTCGTCAGCCCCGAAGCAAGCGAAGCTGGTGAAGCAGGCGAGGGTAAAAATCGAGAACGCGAGAAATCGCATGGCGAGTCATTTCCTGGGTTAAAAGTTCTGGCAAAGAGGAACACCAACATTCACGAGTGCAGTGCTTGGCAGTGGTAATCCATAACCCGCAGTGCGCCTGAAATTCTACGTAATTACTTGGCTGGTGAGACTAACTTAATGGGCCCTACACCATTCTGCGGGGCATCATCCGCAATGCGGGTGTCAACCACGAAACAGTGACTGAGAATCCCTTGGTCGCTGAAGCCCAGGTAGAGCCGCTCGTGCGGTTCGAGTGCCAACTTCAAGACTTTGGCCGCTTCGACATAGAGTTCGTCGATCGTCTTGGCCGGCGCACTTTCTTTATGGGAGCTAATTTCCTGATCGGTCTCGATCCATTTGGGCTTGATGTCTGGCGGCGCTACTCCAGGCGGCAGTGGTTCGGGGTTTCCCATCTCGATAAACGAGCGTTCTACTACCTTGCCATCGCGGACCTTAATGGTGGTTTCGTTTCTTCCGATGAAGAATACTTGTTGCACCTGATAGGTGTATTCTCCTTTGGCTGTGTCGCGCATTTCCTTCCACTTGGCTTCGCTCGTGGCGAGCTTCTCCAGATTGCTGGGGGCGGGTTCCGCTGCCAACAGTGGGAGTCCAGCCACTAATGCGATTGCCACCGCCAGCCAAATTCTACGATTCATCATTGCTGTCTCATTTGAATGCTGAAAGCTGATACTGATCTACTCACAGGCATTCTGAACGGTCTGAGAGCACTTCACAAGCGACAGATCGGATCAGGCCGGTGGCGATGCAGGGTAAGTGAGCGGCAGCATGCGACTTCGCACGTCTCGCGGCCAAAGGTTGTACTGATACGTAGTTCCACTAGACTGGGTGCCAGAGTTCTGTGGCAAAGAGGTGTTGATGAACAACGCATAAACTTTGCGACGTTGGTAGCCCCGGAATGATGGTCAGGAGGTTCGTAGGGAATGACCACCGAGCGCGAAGACGACGATACTGCCCCGGACAATCTTTATCACACTCAGACTTCGATTCAACCTGCTCCGGATTCTGCAGTTCGGATTGGCAACTACGATGTGCTCTCGCTGCTGGGCAGAGGGGGGATGGGGGAAGTCTATCTGGCGCGCCATTCGCGCATGAAGGATCGCCTGTACGCCGTCAAAACCATTCTGCCGCAAGGCGCAAGCCGCGATGTGGTTTCGCGGTTCGAACGAGAAATCTCGGTCTTGTCCAAGCTGGCTCACCCCAATTTTCTCTACGCGGTCGATGCGGGAGAGCATGACGGCAAACTGTACCTGGTCACGGAATATATCGACGGCATCGATCTGACGAAACTCGTCAAGCAGGCCGGGAAGCTGCAGGTGGCCGACGCCTGCGAAATCGTCCGCCAGATGGCCTTGGGACTGGCAGCCGCCCATGCGGCCAACATTATCCACCGGGATATCAAGCCTTCCAATGTCATGCTCGATCGTACCGGCAAAGCAAAAATTCTTGACCTGGGTTTAGCGCTCATTCACGACAGTCCCGATCTGGCCCTGACGAACGACCGGAATGTGATCGGCACTCCCGAGTACATGTCTCCGGAGCAATGGCATGGCAGCCATCATGTGACGCCGGCTTCCGACATTTACAGCCTGGGTTGTACGTTGCACTTTTTGCTGGCCGGAGCTCCTCCCTTTTCGGTCAAAGAGTATCCCACGTTGCCGCTGATCATGGGAGCGCATCTGGAGCAAAGTCCACCCACGCTAATTGATCTGGTCCCCAACATCGACCCAGGACTTTCCGACCTGGTCGCGCGCTGCCTTGCCAAGAATCCTGAACAACGTCCCCAAAGTTGTGGCGAAATTGCCGAGGCCCTCACTCCTTGGGCCGCAGGTTCAAATTTGGGAACGCTAGTGGCCGAGGTGCTCCCCCCGTCGACTCATCGTTCGCGGATTGTGGAAACTCCCCGGCAAGAGATTTCGAATCTCCCCACCCACAACGACGAATGGAGCCGAGTCAAATCGGAATTTCAGTGGAATTGGCCCCTGATGTACGCGGGGGCGTTGGTGGTGTTGCTTTGTCTGGCGTCCCTCACCATGGCCTATTTCGGCCCCGGAACAACGGAGGCCTGGACGAGGCGATTTGATCGCCTGCAGGATCAAAAAGTACCCGCCGGTACCGGCTTCCTAATCGAGGCAGCCCGGATCATTCTGTTTGTGACCTGCATCTGTGGCGTGTGCATGTTGAGGTTTGCCGAACCCGTGCGAAGATTTTTCTCGCCGCAGTTGAATGTCCCTGCTGTCTGGATCGCTCGGACGGTAGTCATTCTCATGATCGCCTTTTTTCTTCGCGCGGAAGTAGCGCGACACTGGAACCCCTCGGCCGCTGGCGCCGATATGGTTAAGTGGGCTGCCGCGCATGGTATTGAAACCACTGCTGAAAAGGAAATCGTGCCGTACCGTTGGTACCTTCCTTACTCTGTCAGCATCTACATCTTTGTATTTGCCGGCATGATCACTTGTCCTCTCCTGCAGTTCTTTCTGTCCGACTTTGGGTATTTGCAGAAACGACTAACGGCCCTGGCTGCGAATCAAGCGGCAACCAGTAAACCCCAAGCTAAACTGGCGCTGCTGTATCAGTTTGCTCACGGCTGCCGCGACCTTACCGCACGCTATGTAGATGCCGGCGGAGTTTTGGCAATCGGCATTCAGTACGACTATTGGATCGGGAGAAAGACCTTATCCGACGACGGATTTGCGACCGTCGTCCTGGCCTGGGTAACGATCGGGATCATGGCCGGCCTGTTCCTGGTGATCTGCTACGTCTATTCCAGAGCCCTGGAAATTACGGCCAGTTCCTTCGGAGCCCATGACTTTCAAACCGATCAGGCGATGAATCAAATGGGTTTAATCTGGCTGCTCAAGTCCTCGCTCTTGAATCGATTATCGGGCCTGGCCTGCTTGTCGCTCATTGTGGTCGCGGTGATCGCCATGCTGAGCAAATCGCTCTAGACGCATTCTGCCGGCTTTATGGAATTCGCTTCGGCCTCAACTCCCCTTCGCCGCGCGGTTTGGGCATTTTGGAGGGTCAAATTGCGAAGCCTTTGCCGATGGGAGAATTGGTACTGGCCTACTCGTCCCCGTTCAATCGGACGCCTGTTAAGGAAACACAAACTTGAACGGATTTCTCATACGATCGCTGCTCGGTTGCATCCTCTTGGGCGCCTTCGCCAATGTTGGCCAGGCACAGCAATCCGACCTATTGCGAATGTATCCGTGCGGCCCGGACAGCATGACCGGTCCATTGAGGAAGCTGATTCCGCAAGGTGCTTTCGGAGCCGACTTCAAGCCCGCCTGCCGAGCCCACGATGCGTGCTACGACACGCCCTACTCGAACCGCGACGCCTGCGATGCTCGGTTTCGCGAGAACATGGTTTGCGCCTGTTCGCAATCCAGGCATCCCGTGATGTGCCGGATGATGGCCAGAGTCATCGCCCGCAATACCCATCGCTATGGGAAAGATGCTTTTGAAAGTGCCCAAAGAATCGCGATTGCCAAACTGCGCTAGTGGCCCGCATAGGCAACCCAGGTTGTTCGCTAACCTGGGCCGGTCGAAAGGCTTTCGATAAGTAAAGTAGTAGTAAAGTAGGTCAGGCACAAGTCTGTACGGGTGAGCATGCGGTTCGTTCACTGTGCCTGACAGAACCAGCATTCCCTTCTGGATAAACTCAGCATCTCGTTGCCCCACGTTCAAGTAAAGTAGGTCAGGCACAAGTCTGTACGGGTGAGCATGCGGTTCGTTCACTGTGCCTGACAGAACCAGCATTCCATTCTGGGTAAACGCGGCATCTCGTTGATCAAAGTTCAAGCCAGCGATGGTCGCCGTCCTCACTCCCCCGCATCTCCAGGCATGTCGGGTGGTTCGTAGCCGGCACCCCAATTGATGTCGTAATGGCCGCGGGCGACCCAGCGATGAAAGGTTGACCAAGGCCAATCGCGGACACGCGATACGTAACGATGCTTCACCGGATTGAAATGCAGATAATCGAAATGGTTCTCAAGATCCGTTTCATCCAGAATCGTGTGCTCCCAAAATCGCCGCTGCCAAATCCCTCGGCGACGTTCACGCAACCGCGACTGGTTGCGGGGCTGCTCATCACCCCCCATCGCCAACCAGCGCTGTGTGAACTCTTTCTTGATCCACCGCCAACGCATGGAATAATTGCTGTCTCCCGGCGGGAGTGACCAAAGCGTGTGCAGATGATCGGGGAGCAAGACCAGGGCGGTGACCGTCACCGGATGCCGAGCGAAACACTCGCGCATCACGTTCCCGAGTAGAGTTCGCGCTCGCTCGTCGGCAAACAAGGGTGCGCGGCGCTGAGTAACGACCGTAAAGAAGAAGGTTCCACCGGCCACGAAATAGCGACGATAGTCAGACATGTCCCGGATTGTAGATAATTGGAATTCCCCCGATCAACAGGGCGTAATTTGAGCCAGTACAATGCATCCCGCTGAGGCACCCACAACGGTTGTCAGGCACGGGAAAAACATAGCAAGTTTCATTCCCGTCTCGGATTTGTGCCTGACCTACTTCACTTTATGACAACCGGCGAAGGATCAGTTCTTGAGCGATCTATCGTTTGGGAGAAAATAAAATTGCTTCAAGATATTGTTGATACATACAGTGAGGGATTCAAAAAATAATGGCCCCCCAACAAATTAGTTGTACGCTATGTGGTAGCAAGAGCGTCATTCCGATCCTCTATGGAATGAAACAACCTAAGCGGGATTTCGATTTGCATTTAATGGGAAAGTTAGTCTTTCTGGCGGGAGTACAAAAAGACATTGGCAAGCCACTTTGGGCGTGCGCTGATTGTTTCGCGTTGATCGATCAACCACGGACGAGAATTGCGGACTCCGAACAGAATGCTACTGCCCATTACAATGCCCTGCAATCCGCGTTTGAAGCTTACATCGAGTTAAGCGATACATCTCGGGCATACCTTATCGGTCGAAGCAAATTGCGCGATTTGCTTCGTGCCCTTACCTTGGAGTCGCAGTCGCAATGCGCTATTTGCGAAGATGTAAATGGCGCGGTCGTCGGAGGAATTGACGACGATCAATCTAAGTTTTTTGAGTGCGATAAGCGTACGTTTGACTATATCTTTGGCTTCTGTCACGATAACAGCGAATTTCTGTTGGACGGCCAAATATGGGATATGTCTACAGGAAAAAAAGGGTTTCTGCGCGATATTAAGATAGCGATGAATTCCTCAAAATCCCGGATAATACGAGAAAAGCTTTTGACACAAAGCCAGTAGAGTAGTAGCTTATCTATCGCAGGGTGGCCCAGGTTGGTTGACGTAGTCAACAACCTGGGTCAACAGGAAGCATCGGTCCGCCACGTTGCCCGCAATTCGCGTGGTCAATTCTAATGGTCCAAGTTGCGTTGGGCACGTACGAATCCGAGGCGGGTCTAACACTGCTTAAGGCTCCCGTGAATCACAAGCGGGAACGGAACGTTCCTGAGAACGCGAAGAAGTTGGGGGCTTCTACTGCGCCAAATCGCAAAAATATCGCAAGTGCTACTTGATAAATCATCAATCGCTGGCGATAAATGGCGCAATAAGTGCAACGCTCTGGGAAGCGCGACCGGGCGAATCCGGCATCGCTAAACGTCGTCCGTCGTACCCGTTTCCAAGACGCTAGCACCCCTGTTCAAACCCCTACTTTACCCCCCACAGGAGCAGTTAACAGCCAGTTCGGAACTTCCGCAGTTAAGTCACGAATTGCTCAAGACTTGCGCAATTCAAAAGGTGTGTAAACCGGTTTCCAAATCCCCCCTTCCAGTTACTGCTTGCCTCATAAGGAGAACTTGATGTAATCATCGTCTCGCAGGCTTACGCAACTGACTTCCACCTTCCGCGTGGCAGAGTTATCGAACCGCGCTGGGATTAGCACCGCTGTCCAGTTCCGTTGGCTGCAAGAAGAATACGAACCCACCACGCTCGAGCGGTGGTTCGTCGCCTTCGATCAGGCCGAAGCCCAGTGGACGGCCGCCATCGCTCCCGCGTTCGTCGCCTACGCCAGCAGCAGGGCCCAAGCCGCCGCCGCCGAAACCATCGCTCAGGCCACCGCCGCCAACACGCAAAGCCTGGCCAACCTCGCCGCGGATCACGCCTATCAGTCCGCCACGGAACAGTATTTCGAGCAAGCTGGCGTTACTTCTGCAAAACTATTGACAAGTCATCAATGATTCGAGACGATCAAGTTGGGTAGTTGGGCCGGAGGTGCCTGGCGTATTCGGGGTGCTGTTGGCCTGTTGCCGACGCTTTGATTCGTCGACTTAATCGTTCGATTCGCGGGCTTGCTTTCCTGAGCAACAAAGTGGCGCCATTCGGCGCAAAAAATGACCTTTTGTTGCCCAACGACTTCACCAATCCCGAGGAAAACCGAATTTTGCAACAAAAACGGAAATAAACACGGGGTGTTTGTTGCATAAATCAGGATAACCTCAAAAAACCAGGGCCTTTTGGCAAAAACTTGGACAACAACTCAAACGACAGGTGTTGCAAAATGATCGTGGTCGAACGGCGAACAGCAGGGCTAAGCGTTCGGTTTGGGATTTTTGAACAAGGCGTTCTCGGTCAGGCGGTTGGCGTCGCAGGGTTCAACGGCGGGAGGTGCTGGCAATGGGATCGATGTTTTTTCACGCTGAAGCAGCAGGGCGCAATCGCACCCCATCAGGTGCGATCTTACGACCGACAGAAAAAGGGGGGATCGCACCCGCGACTACCGAGTTTGCCGCTGGACCGCCCTACTTCTCCGACCCGCGACAACGTAAAATTTGTACTAGAGTTCTTTCGGCTCTGATCATGTTCTTCAAAGCTGTTCCGCGGTTTGGCTGCCGTTTCTCACCTGGTTGACTATGGGCCTGGAAGATCGCGATTATTACAAGGAAGGTTACGCGGACGAGTTCCGGCTGGAAACGATGAGTGTCATCGTGCGGCTGATCGTTGTGAACGTGGCCGTCTTCTTGATCGACCTGCTGTTTGGGCAGGGGGAACTGAAGATCGAGCGAGAGTTTCTCTCGGTTCCCCCCGATACGCTGTACCATCCCTGGTTTTATTGGCGGTATCTCTCCTACGGCTTTGCCCACCACGACGTCGCCCATTTGGCGTTCAACATGATCGGCCTGTACATCTTTGGCCGAGAGTTGGAATACGTGATGGGGAAGAAGGAACTGCTGACGTTTTATCTGGTGGCGATTGTGTTTGCTGGATTGGCTTGGAACGGGATTCAGCTCCTGCGCGATCCTTCGCCCGGGGGTGATTTGCCGGGAATGCTGGGAGCTTCCGGCGGCGTGATGGCGGTGATTATTGCGTTCTGCGTGCGCTATCCCCTGACGCCGATCATTCGCTTTCCATTCACGATCCCGGCCTGGATGGTGGGGCTGTTTTACGTGATTAGCGATTTATCGGGCTTCCTATCTCCGTCGTTGGCTATTGGCGGGGTGAAGACGGCTTACGAAGCGCATCTGGCTGGAGCGTTCTTTGGAGCCGCACACTGGTTCTTGCAACTACGGATATCGAGCCTGTTTGATAACTCCTGGATCGGCAATTTGCGACGTCGCTGGCGGCGGATGAACTCTGGCCTGCGCGTGCATCGACCCGCTGGTGATAGGGACCGTGAATTGAGCGACCTGGAAGACGAAATCCTGGCCAAGGTGCATACCAACGGGATCGGCAGCCTGACGCCGAAGGAGAAGAAGATTTTGGAGGAATATAGCCGGCGGCTGAGGAGTCGATCGGAGTAGATTCTTCGATACCCCCCCATGCCATCCAATACAACGCTCATCCTGGGACTGGTCGCGTTCATCGCGCTGGTCCTGCTCGTGCTGCTTATCCGCTGGTTGCGCGATCCGGTCTTCACGCCGGTGCAGAAGATTTATTACTTCATCGCGTCGCTGTTCGCGCGTTACCAGTGGGGTGCCACTTACGAAGGGACGTTTTCCGTGCCCGAAAGTGGCGGGGCGATTGTGGTGCTGAATCACCGCAGTAGTGTCGATCCGTTCTTCATTCAGACGAAAACGAAGCGAAAAATCCGCTGGATGGTCGCCAGAGAATATGTGTCGCACTGGGCATTGGCTTGGTTTTTGAAGCCGTGCGAAGTGATTCCGGTTGGTCGGGGTGGAGTCGATACGGCGGCGACGAAAACGGCGTTTCGCGAGATCGCCAATGGCGGCATTGTGGGGATGCTTCCCGAAGGACGCATCAACATGACCGACGAAGTGTTGTTACCCGTTCGCCCGGGCGTAGCGCTGGTTGCACTGCGGGCCAGAGTTCCTGTGATTCCCTGCTTCATTCACGGCTCGCCGTACAACAAGGTTGCTTGGAGCCCCTTCTTGCGCACCGCCCGCGTGAAAGTTGTTTTCGGCCCACCGGTGGAACTGAGCGATTTGTACGGCCGGGAAAGCGAAGAAGGAGTGCAACACGAAGCGATCCTGCGCGTGGCGCGGGCCTTGGTTGCACTCGCCGGTCGTCCTGATTTTGAACCGCAGGTTGCCGGTAAGAAGTGGAAGCCGGAATAGTGCCGAAAGCGGTGGAAAGAGAATGCGGCGGCGGGGGAAGAGGTTATTCGTCTTCAGGCTTGGCGTTCTTGCCGCACTTTTCTAAGAGCTTCCGCACTTCGCGGGCTTTCAATTTCACTTGCGGCACAACGGAGGCCCCTAGTTCTTCTTGAACCCGTTCGTGGATCGGGCGGGAGGCGAGTTCCACTTCTTCCTCCAGCGCCGCGAGCCAGGCAGGAACATCGAGCCCGACCCCTGTTGGCTCGGCCGTGAGGGTGGCTGTTTCTTCTTCCAGCAATTCGAACTGCAGAGCCCTGCCCCCCTGCCGACCTTCTTCTAAAGCTGGAATCACTAGTGCCCGAATGCGGTCGACGGCTAACGGGCGCGTGAAACGCTCGGCCAGCCGATCGGCAACGGTGGGCATGCGCATCGCGTATTTCTTTTGCAGCTCGGCCAGCTTGCGAAGGTACATGGCGGCCTCGTCACTGATTCGGTCTTCGAGTGCATGATGCCAAATGCGGGCGGCATCGCTGTGCCCGCGGCGGACGAGAATTTCGTGGGCGAGAATTACCGGCTTGAGGTTCCAGCAAACGCGATCGTACCGCGTGCGCAGCCGGAGAAAATCGAGCAGCGTGTAGAGCATCTCGCCCCGATCGGACTGCGTGGTAGTACTGTTGTAGTCCCGGTATTCGCCGTAGTTTTCGATCACCGCTTCCAGGATGACCGACAACTGCTCATCGGCATCTTCGAGCGTTAGCTCGCCCGCTTCGATCGCAGCCAGCAGTTTTTCCGGCACATCGTCCGAATCGACTTTCTCCAAGCTTTCCAGCCAGCGATCGACTCCTTGATGCAAGATAGCGCGAATGTTGGCGAGGTTTAAGAACCGTTGCGAGAACAGTTCTTCGCCGTAGGTCTGCACGAAGGCGACCACTTTTTTCCAGGGAGTGGATTCATGAACTTTTTCCATCACCGACAACCGCAGTGTGCGACTGTGCGCCAGCCAGCCGGACAGCAGAGATTCGGTCAGTTGCTCTAAGAAGGCGACCAGCGTTTCTTCGTCCTGCAGGCGCGACGTGGCAGGCCAGGAATCGACCGACGCCACCAGGCTTTCGACCAAGGCTTTGTAGCCAATCTTGAAGAGTTCGTCGAATTCGGTCACTGCACCAGGACCGACCGGGTTGCTCCGCTCCATCTCGCGAGCGACTTCCAACAACTGGCAGGTCTCGGCCCACAGGCCGCGGCGAGGAAGCCACAGGAGCAGATGCTGAATCACATGCTGCCGGATTCGAACGGCGACAATCCGGCGAGGATCGCCCCCTTTGGTCAGCGGCACGTAAAGGAGCGGTTCGGACGCGAGCGCTGAAATGAGTAACTTCCAGGGCTTTCGAAAGCGGCGGAGATCGTTGCGAAATAGCGCGCCGCAGACTGCCGCGACGAGCGCTGGCTCGTCCCCTTCTTCGGCCGTTGATTTCTCAACCGCGAGTGCTGCGGCGGAAGATTCCAGCAGCAAGCCCGCCTGGGCCGTTTCCACGATGGTCGAAATGATCCGCTCCAGGAGGGATTCTTTCGTTACGCGGCGGCGGTCGTACTCGATGAGCGAATCATGATTGCCGGTCGGGGTTGGGATTTTGAATTCTCGGACCGAGTCCATCAGGTCCTGCAACGCCTGCACGTTGTGCCGTGCCATCTCTGCCCAGCGATCGAGGCAGGCTCGCTGCGACGCCCGGAGCGCTTCGTCATCCGCTGCCGCGATATTCTTCCCGGGGCTGCTGAAGACAGCCATCAGTCGCCAGAGTTCCGCCAGCGTTTGCAAAAAGCTGAGCCTGTTGGCAACGCGACGGGTCTCGCGCATCAATTCGTCGTGCGTGGTGTCGTCGTTCTCAAAAATTTCCCCTCGGACGCCGTCATCGGTGCTGTCGCGATAGACCATGTCTTCGTACGCGGCATCGAGCAGGTTGTCCCGATCCTCTTCGGATTCTTCATCCTCTTCAATTCCGGCCACGCTTCCCGGCGGCGGCTTGTGCGTGCGAATCTCGAACTGAGGAACATGCCAGTGGCTTTCGGCATTCGCCTCGAGATAGTCGAAGAACTTGCGAGTTTGCTCCCAAGTGGCAGCCGCCTTTTCTGCTGCTGCGGCCACGGTGGTTCGTTCCACCATCCAGCGAATGGCCAGTTCATGGAACGAACAATCGGCACGTTCCAGCGGTATCGCATCTGCCTGGCTGAGCCAGTGAACGAGCAGGGCCATCGAGGCCACGTAGTCGTTGTGCTTGAGAAGCGCATCGATCACCAGGACATAGGCCTTGGGCGAATCGAACATCTCGGCATACGGAGCCCAAAAAGCAACATCGCCGGCGGCGGCACCGCCCCGATGCCACACATGGAGCGCTTTCGCCACCCGTTCGGCCGCCCGATAGACGGCCATCGAATCGACCGATTCCACATTCGAAACTTCGTGGGCCGCAAATTTGTGCCACCACCGCGCGAGCTCGTCGAACTGTTGCGACACCTGTTGGGCGACTGCCGTATTGTCGCATGCGGCAGCCTCGGACCAGGTATCGGCCAGCAGCGTGAACACTCCATCCATGATGTCCAACAATTCATCGACCCGATGATCGTGAACGGCGTTATCGGGGGCAGGGAACAGGCTAAATTGGGCATCGAAGCCGAGGATGTTCCACGGATCAACAAACGCGCCGCATTCGATGCCACGGCGAAGCGTATTGATCACGGCTGGCACCACCAGCGCTGCGGGCTCAACATCCCGCCGCTCGATCAAACGTCGACCGGTTACTAGTTCGCATTCGATTTCCGAACGCATGCGAACTGCGGCGCAGGGAACAACATCCACCTGTCGCCGTGAAGCCTCCAAGAATCCCATCCGGGCAAAAATCGCGGCCAGATGCAAATGCTCTAGCTGGGACGCTCGTTGCCGCGCCAGCTGGGCGTTCAGATGCTGCCGAGCACCGCCGAACGGCTGGCGCTTTTCCTGCATTTCTTTGCGGAGACGATCCGCATGTCGCCCCGAGGTCTTGCTGAACAGCCGTTCGTAGAATTCGTCCCGATAGCGGGCAATGGGTGTGAGCAACCGCGAGAGACAGGTATTCGAGTCAAAGCTCGACGGCCCTTCGCCACTCACACCGCTCGCCATTAGAATGGTGCCGGCGAGCACGGAGGCTGCTTCGAAGACGATCTCTTCGCGTGGGAATTCCGTTACGTCGTCAAGTCGCCGCAGCAGCGCTTCCAGGGTGACTTGCTGCACCACGAAGCGGCGGTAGTATCCCCGGTTATCGATGTGGTGCGGATCCCATTGGCCGAAGTGATAGTTGGGGCGTTTGTTGGCGGGATGATCGAAATCGTAGGCCCGCGGATCGACGGCTAGCTCTTCCAGCTTCTCCGGATCGAAGAACGCCCGGCGGAGAATATCGTCGTCGGTCTCACGCAGCAGTTCCAGCGCCTTTGCCACGACTTCTGCTTCGGGACCGAAAGCGATCCCTGCACCGGCGATGAACAGCGGGATGGGCCGAACGAATTCGTGAGGATAGGGCTCGATCCGCCGAGACTCCAAGACTGGCACGGGACGGTAACCGACGTAGTCGTTCAGCTGCCGGATCGCACCGGAAACGATCCGTTCCGGTTCATCCCAAGCCCCCCCCTGCCGAAGCACCGCTTCGCACATGCGGCCGACGAAAAAAGGGCGAAAAAGCGAGGCCGGCGTGTGATTGAAAAGGAGGTCTTTGTGGAACTCACGGTAGGCGGGCAAGGCCTCGTCGAAAACGAGCCGCAGCACGGCCTCCGCCTGGGCTGCATCGCTGAACACGGCCGAGCCTGGCGAGAGCTGCTGCAACCCTTCTCGCAGGAACTGCCCCACGAGCAAGGCTAAAGGGTTTTCCGGGGTCGGAAGTGCTTGGCTGGCAACAACTTCAAAGAGTTGGTTCAGGTTGGCCAGAAAGCCCGGATCAACCTTCCCGGCAGAGAAATTAAGGTAGCCGAGAACCTTTTCGAGAGCTTGCCGGTCGGCCGGTGCTAGGTCTCGAATATCCATCGTTTATGGGGCCTGAAGTTTGCGGACGGAACAAGCAATATGCATCGTAGGGCGGACCCTTCGATGTTGTCTAGGAGGAGGAGGCCGGCAATGGGACTGCGGGGAGGAAGATTGCGACTTGCCCCGACGAAATGCTGTCGCTAACAGGCCAGCAAATGAACAGCCAAGTTGCCCCGCAAACCGGACCCCTGCTGCTGCCAAGGCTGAACAAGCGGCAGCAGCTGGTTTTAGATCCTCGCCTGAATTGCAGGGAGGATTTTACGACGTCGCCGCGGCTTAGGGCTTTTGCACTGTTTCTAACGCCACCAGTTCCCCCGCTTCGGCCATCTTGCGAATGTCTTCCGTGATCTTCATCGAGCAGTACTTTGGCCCGCACATGCTGCAGAAGTGGGCACTCTTGAAGGTGTCCTGCGGCAACGTTTCGTCGTGGAATGACTTGGCCGTTTCCGGGTCGAGCGATAGGCGGAATTGCTCGTTCCAGTCGAACGCAAATCGAGCGCGGCTGAGGGCGTTGTCTCGATCCTGGGCTCCCGGGCGATGGCGGGCGATGTCCGCGGCATGCGCGGCGATCTTGTAGGCAATCACCCCCTGCTTCACATCATCCTTGTTCGGCAGGCCCAAATGTTCCTTCGGCGTGACGTAACAGAGCATCGCAGCGCCGCTCCAGCCTGCCAGTGCTCCGCCGATGGCAGAGGTAATGTGGTCGTAGCCTGGTGCCACGTCCGTGACCAATGGGCCGAGGACGTAGAACGGCGCTCCCTTACAAATTTCGATCTGCTTTTTGATATTCATGTCGATCTGGTCCATGGGGATATGCCCCGGACCTTCGACCATCACTTGCGTTCCGTTCTTCCAGCCGCGCTGAGTTAATTCGCCGAGCACTTCCAGTTCTGCAAACTGGGCTTTGTCGCTGGCGTCGGCAATGGAGCCAGGTCGCAGGCCGTCGCCCAGGCTCCAAGTGACGTCATATTCCCGCATGATGTCGCACAGGTCGTCAAAATGTTCGTAGAGCGGGTTCTGCTTGCGATGTGTCATCATCCACTTCGCAATCAGCGAACCGCCGCGGCTGACAATGCCGGTGACGCGCCCCATGGTAAGGGGCAAATGCTCCATCATCACGCCGCAGTGGATCGTCATGTAGTCGACCCCCTGCTTGGCTTGATGCTCGACCATGTCCAAAAAGTGCTGCGGGCGCATGTCTTCGATATTGCCGCCGAGCTCTTCCAGCATTTGATAGATGGGGACCGTGCCGATCGGCACCGGCGAGGCAGCGATGATTTCCTTGCGGATGTTGTCGATGTCTTTGCCGGTCGAAAGATCCATGACCGTGTCCGCGCCGTAATGCACCGACACATGCAGCTTTTCGAGTTCCTCCTGCACATTGCTTGTGACCGCGCTGTTGCCGATGTTCGCGTTGATTTTGCACCGCGAGGCAATGCCGATGCACATGGGCTCTAGACGGGCGGCAAGATGGATTTTGTTCGCCGGTATCACCATCCGTCCGACCGCGACTTCCTCGCGAATGGTTTCGACAGGGAGGTTCTCGCGCTCGGCAACGAACTGCATGGCGGGAGTGATTTCACCAGCGCGG
Source organism: Pirellulaceae bacterium (assembly GCA_041739545.1). Lineage (GTDB taxonomy): Bacteria > Planctomycetota > Planctomycetia > Pirellulales > Pirellulaceae > JBGSNR01. Next base: position 25,516 of record JBGSNR010000052.1, read on the forward strand.
GCGGATTCCAATTGAGTAGGCATCAGGTCCAAGGGGACGGAGGTCTGGGATCGGGGTCAGGGTTACGTTTGATTGTACTGCTAGGAAGCTCCGACGAGTTCTTCCTTAGGGAGGTCGCAGGCGGCTTCCGCGGTGAGCTGGCCCGCAACTTCGCTGGCGACCGCTGCTTCCAATTCCTGCTTCCGCTTCAAAGCAGCGCGAGCTTTGCAGATTTCCCAATAAAAATAGCTTCCGAGCGCCAGGAGAATCAGATAGGGCATCGACAACATGAACAGGATCGAAATGCCAATCCCGTTCGCCACATTTGCCGAGGCAGCATCGCCGGCGAGCGCATCTTTACAGGTCGGGCAGCCCCAAGCCTCACCCGCGATGCCCAACAGCAGCACCGCAAACAGCAGGGGAAAGTTTCGCAGCCAAGAGGCCATGATGGGCTCGAACTTGAAAGGATGAACAGGAGACATCGGATTTCTGACTACTTTATTTTAGCCGCTTGTCATCGGGGGGGAAAGAAATGGTAGAGCATGAAATAGACCAATACCCCGGTTATCGACACGTAGAGCCAGATTGGAAAGGTCCATTTGGCGAGCCAGCGATGGCGAACGCGGTTGTCTTTCAAGCCGGAATAGATAGTCAAGACAGCTAGTATCGGCACCGCCGCCGCCAGCACGATATGCGACAGTAACATCGCGTAGTAGCCATACCGAATGAAATCAGGGGGATAGCTGGGAAAAGGGGTACCACGTTTGAAGTAGTGATAGATTAAGTAACTAACCAAAAACACCGCCGACACGCCGAAACAGGACAGCATCACGTTGCGGTGGGCAATCTCCCGCCGTTGCTTGATCAACACATAGCCGACAACAAGCAGAATCGTGGCCAGGCTATTTAGCGACGCATTCACGTGCGGCAGCCAGTGAACCCATTCCGGCACGGTTAGTCCTGTGGGGTTGGAGAGGGAGTTGGGGCTGGAGTTGGGGCTGGAGTTGGGGCGGCAATGTCGGGCGTGTCGCTGGGATCAACGTCGGCAGGAGGTTCAGCAGAAGGATTTTCCGCAGGAGAAGTTTCTGGCGCAGGAGATTCCGCCGCGGCGTCGGCTGGCTTGGCTTCTTCTTTCAGTAACTCTTGCATCAATTCCCGCATCTTGGTCATCTCGGCCGGATCTTTCCAGGAAAAATTTCCTCGGACAGTGCCGCTACGATCCACCACAAAGAACTTCTCGGTGTGTGTTTGTTTATCGAGAGCGACCAAATACATCTCTGCCGCAACCCGGCGGAGGTAAGTCAAATCTCCCGTCAAGAACAGCCATTGTTTGGGGTCCGCTTTCAGTTTGTCGGCATATTCACGGAGCCGAGCGGGAGTATCGTTTTCCGGATCGCAAGAGATACTCAAAAAGACAAAATCCGTCTCTTTGAATTCCCGAGCGAGAATTCCCATGGTCTGATTCTGCCGCAAGCATTCCGCGGGGCAAAAAGTGAAGAAGAAACTAGCGATGTACGGTCGGCCCCGCAGTTCCACGGAAGAAACCTTCTTGCCGCTCCGCTCCGTGAGGGTGAAGTCCTTGAGCCACTCCACGCCGGTTAAATCCGGAGCTTTCAGATAATCAAGATCGACCGCGCCACTGCTGCCGAAGTGACCGTACTCGGAGCCTTCGCGAAGGGCCAGGGCAACGAACGTGAGTCCCGCCACCAACAGCAAAACGGCAAGCCAAAAAACAACCGGGCGACTCATCGAACGTAACAGCCTTCCATTAGTGGTTAGCGGCGTCGGCGGGATCGTGATCCGCGTGCTCGCCGCTGGCAGGAGGAGTGGTCGAGTGATGCAAAATCGGCTGGGCAGCGTTCAGTTTGCGTTCTTCCGTGTAGACGCGATAGCGGCGACCGATATCGGGCACCAGCATCAGCACCAGGAACAGGCTCATCAGGCTGGCGGGGACCGTCAGCACGTACTTCCAGTTGGCTTCCCACTTCAAGTGCATGAAGAACAGGATGACCAGCAGCGCTTTTGCACACGAGACTGCCATCATCATCGCCATCATCACACTTGGGGAATTTTCGCGCAGCGATTGGCTATTACCGACCGCAAACGAGATCGCCGTCAGCACCAGGAGCGCGACGAAGACGGCCAGATATTGTCCCAGGCTGCCGTGAGATTCGTGTTTGGAATGTGCCGCCATCGAATAGTTTCCTTCGGAGGTCCGTCGCGGTGGTCCACTGCGGAACTTGGATGAATTTTAGTGTTAAGGCTTAGAACAGGTAGAGAATTGGGAACAGGAAGATCCAGACCAGATCGACAAAGTGCCAATAGAGCCCGGTGTTTTCCAGGATGTGTGCCTTGCTTGCATCCAGCCGATACGTCAGAACGCAACCAAAGACGATCAGGCCAACCAACACGTGAATGGCGTGAAAGCCGGTCATCAGGAAGTAGGTGCTGGCCCACATGTTACCGCTGGGGATGAACATGGGGAGGTTAATCCACGAGTAGACCTCGTTGACCCCATGCTCGAATTTCGGATCGCTGAGCGTCTTGTGAAAATCAAGTCGTGACGACATCCGATCGAGTTGGGCGTTGAGCAGCCCGATCTTTTCGTCAATGATGCCGATCTTCGCGGCCGCATCGGGATCAGCGTCCTGCAAGCGAACTAACGAGACGGCCGTGGTCGACACAGAACCACTTGCGGCCGCGGCGGCAGGAGTGGCTTCTGCGGGTTCCGTTTCCGTGGGTGCGGGAGCGCTCTCTGGAACCGACTTTTGCAGGGTTCCCTTTTCCTCGTTCAACGCATCAATTTCTTTTTGCAGCACAGCCGCCCGAGCTTGGACTTCCTTAGCTTCGGCCGTGAGAGTTGCCACATGGTAATCCCAGGCTTCGTGCGAGTGATGCAAAGGGTAGATGAACGCAGCCATATTCTCGATGGCGGCCTTCCCCTCCAGAGGATTGTCGCCGCGTGCGGCTTTGGCTTCGGTCCATTCGACGACGTTCGTCAGGAAAGCTTTGCAAGTTTCCAGTCGTTCCGGCATGCCGGCCTTAACCTGAGCGGGAGTAAAATCCCCTTCGCTCCCTTTCATCGCTTCCAGCTTGGAGATTTCGTTCCTTAGCTTGAGTCGCACCGCTTGCACGTAGATCAAGTCGGCCCGTTCGTAGATCAAGCTATGGGGGCGAGACGGATAGATTCCGTGTTTGAACTTGGAGTTGTATTCGTACATCTTCACGCCGAGGAACACGCAACCCAAGATCAGCGTGAGAAATAGCCAACCCTTGGCGAAGGCAACCTGGTTCGAGCGGGCAGCTTCGAGTGCGAGCACAATCGTCACGCTGGAGCAGATCAGCACGAACGTGTTCATGGCCCCGATCCATTCAACCAGATGCACCGTGTGCGGAGCGGGCCAGGTTCCTGTCGGCGAGCCGAAGCGGAGCACGATATAGGCCCCGATGAGTCCCGCAAAGAACATGATTTCCGTCGACAAGAAGAGCCAGAGGCACAACTTGCCATTGGGAATGGGGATCGAAGGCTGATATTCGAGCTTTATGTGGGCGTGATGTCCGTCATGGGCATCGGCATGTGCTGTCATCGTCACACCTAACTACAGTTTATCGAATTTGCGACAAATTTTTGGGTAATTTACAACTACTCAAGACCAAGGAATCAAAGCCAGCAGGATCAAAATCGCTGGCAGATATACGAGCGACGCTCGCAATAACCAGCGGGCGGAAAGATCATCCCGCCGACACATGAACCACATGGCAATCGCCAATTGCCCCACCCCCAGTAGCGTTGCCGCGGCCAGGTAACCGACGGCCGCCGATTTAGGCAGGGCGAGCGCAGGGATCAAACTGATCGGCACGAGTGCTGAAGCAGCCAGCACCGCTTGCACTCCCGCCCGACGACCGCTGGGATCGACCGTGGTCAACATTTTAAAACCGGCCTGCGTGTAATCGCGGCGATAGAGCCAGGCGATGGCCATGAAGTGCGGGAACTGCCACAGGAAGATCGTTACAAACAGAGCCCAGGCCCGATAGTCCAAAGATTGACCCACGGCCGACCAGCCGATGAACAGCGGCAACGCACCGGCGATGGCGCCGACGGCTGTGTTCGCGGCAGTGCGCGTCTTCAGTGGAGTGTAGGCAAAAACATACATGCCCCACGTGGCCAGCCCCCAAAACGTGGCTTGCAGATTGACCTGGTAAGCGGTCACGGCCACGCCCAGCGTTAACGTGGCAACAGCAAACAGCACCGCATGCTGGGGCTTCAATCGCCCCATCACCAACGGCCGTCCGGCAGTTCGTTTCATCAGCCGATCCTGCGTGACTTCTTGCCACTGATTCACGGCACAAGCACTGGCGGCGAATCCAAAAGTGCCGACGAGAGTCGCGAGCATCAGCCAGGGATTCACCTGCCCAAAACTGGCAACATGCATCGCCACGGCAACCACGATTAAGACCAGCGTCGCAATGCGCGGCTTGGTTAATTCAGTTAGATCGGCAGCCACACTCAAGATAGAAACCTGCGGCTGTTCCAGGGCGACGGCGGGCATGCTCATAGGGCGACCCCCTGCAATTCCTGCGTCGGCAATCGGAGTGTTTTGGATTGAGGGGCAAGTCGGTAGGTGTGCAGCAAAAGATAGCCACCCAGGGCGAGCAATGCTGATCCATTCGCCACGTGTGCGGTCCGAATGACCGAACCGCTGATACTATTGACCAGACTAGTGTGCTGGGCTGCAAATGCGAAATCACCCAGCCAATCGGGCCAGGAATAACGCACCACCCACGAGCCAATGCCCAGTCCGATCTGCACGATCACCAAGCCGGCGAGCGCCAGCGCAGCCCATTTCAAATGCAACGGAACCTCGACCGCCCAACTGCGGTACAAAACGGCCCCCGTCAGAACTGAAATCAGACCCGCGGTGATCAAGTGAAAGTAGACCGCACCCCGGAACTGCGCGGGGGAATCGGAGACATCCACATGCCGGACAAAAGCGCCGAAAACCAATTGCGCCACGAACGCTGCCAGGAGTGCGGCACTGCTCTTCAATAGCGGTCGAATGGCATCCAGCGAATGTCGCTCGCGGCGATTCCACCAGGCCGAAGTGAAAACGGCAAACGCGACGGCCGACAGGAAAAACATCGGACCTACGCAGCCATGAATCCGGGCAATGACCCGTTCATCAAACAACACGCGGGCACCACCCAAAATGCCTTGCAATAAGACGAGAGCCAGCAACCCAACCGCGCCCCAGCGTACCGCCAAACTTCTTGTAGTGCTCCGCCACGCCACAACCAACAATCCGATCGTTAACAGTCCGACTCCGGAAGCAAGCAGCCGATGACCATGTTCGATGAACAAATCCCACGGCCCGAAAAACCAGGTCTGCCACGGATACGCGAACAAGTTGTAGCCGTACGTTCCCGGCCAATCGGGAACGGCCATGCCAGCATTGGTGGTCGTCACCAACCCGCCGATCCAGATGAGTGGAAACGTAGCGGCCGCCACTCCCCAGGCCAGGAAGTTCAACCAGGGATCGTAAGTGGCGGTGGAAGGTTTCACAAAAATCTCAAATGCCATCCCGAAGCGCCAGCGAGGGAACTTCGGGTTTCAGACCGTAACTAAAATTCCCCTCGCTTGCGCTGTGGGTTTGTCATGCTTAGTGATGATCGGGCTTGTACCGCTTCGCAGGATCGCTCGGTGGCGGCTGCGTCTGCGGATAAAAGTCCGTATCCACTTCGGGGGAACCATATTCGTACGGGCCGCGATAAACGATCGGTTGGAAATCGAAGTTGCCGTGGCCGGGAGGGCTGGGTGCCATCCATTCCAGGCTGTTCGCACCCCAAGGATTGCGGCCGACAGGAGTTCCGAAGAACATGCTGTAGATAAAGTTGAACGCGAAGATCACTTGCGTCGCCACCATGCCGATCGCACAGATGGTCATGAACTGGTTCATCGGCATGAGGTGGCGAAACGTTTCATAGTCGTAAGGATCCGCCAACCGCCGCGGAAAGCCCACCGCTCCCAGGATATGCATCGTGTAGAACGTGCCATTCATGAAAATGAACGTCAAGAAGAAGTGAACCTTTCCCAGGTTCTCATCCATCATCCGGCCGAACATTTTCGGATACCAGAAGTAGATCGAGCCAAACACCGCCATCGCAGTTCCGGCAAACAGCACGTAGTGGAAGTGGGCGACAATAAAGTAAGTATCGTGGATAAAAATATCGACCGGCGTGGCAGCCATGAAGATCCCCGAGAGCCCGCCGATGAGGAACATCGAGACGAACGACAGTGAGAACAGCATCGGGGTGGTGTATTGAATACGGCCGCCCCAGATGGTCCCCAGCCAATTGAAGACTTTCACCGCCGACGGCAGTGCGATCATCATGGTCGACACCATGAAGGTCATACCGAGCAAAGGATTCATGCCGGAGACAAACATATGATGTCCCCACACGATGAAGCCCAGCCCCGCGATGCCGCAGATCGCATAGACCATCGGCTTGTAGCCAAAAATTGGCTTGCGAGCGAAGCAGGAGATGATGTCGGAAACTATCCCCATCGCCGGCAGGATCATGATGTACACGGCCGGGTGCGAATAGAACCAGAATAAGTGTTGCCACAATAACGGATGACCGCCGCCGCTGTACGGTTCGCTGTTGTTCACAACTAAACCTTCCGGCACGAAGAACCCAGTTCCGAACATCCGGTCAGTCACCTGCATAAAGCCGGCTGCCGTGAGGACGGGTAGAGCGAAGGCTTGCAGGATGGCCGTGATGAACATTCCCCAAATCGTCATCGGCAGGCGGAACATCGTCATGCCCGGTGCCCGCATTTGAATGATGGTTGTGAGGTAGTTCACGGAACCCATCATCGAAGAGACACCGACGCACGTCACGCCGAGAAGCCAGATGGTTTGGGCAAACGCGCTACCGGGTGCTGCCTCGTTCACGGCCGATAACGGAGGATAAGAGGTCCAACCCCCACCTGCACCATACGGAGGCCAGAAAAAGCTGAGGCCGATTAAGATGAACGCGGGCCACATGAACCAATAGCTGAGCATGTTGAGCGTGGGGAACGCCATATCGTCCGCCCCGATCATCAGGGGGATCAGGTAATTGCCGAACGCGCCAGCCAGGATCGGAATGATCACGAAGAAGATCATCACCGTGGCATGCATCGTGAAGAGAGTTGTGTAGAACTCGGGCGAAATCTGTCCCCCTTCCGCAGAGAACAGCATTCGGCCGATCACCGGCATGTCGGTCCAAGGCCAGGCCAATTGCCAGCGAATTCCCAGCGCGAGCAGGCCGCCGACCAGAAACCACAGCAACGTCGAAAACAAGAACTGCAGGCCGATAATCTTGTGGTCGAGCGAGAACACATAGGTCCGCACGAACTCACCCACGGACATCCCGTGAGCGTCGTGCGCATGACCGGCGGAAACAGGAACGGCGGCCGAACTCATCTGAACACTCCCAACTTTCTGATAACCGGACGGCGAAAAACGCCTCCCACTGCCTATTGCGATTCTGCAGACGATGTCAACTTAAACTCAGCGCGGTTTTGTTCATCCCATTGGCTTGCGAGCCAGCGATCAAAATCTTGTCGCGATTCCATCGTCAGGCGGCCACGCATCTTGTAATGCCCCCAGCCGCACAGTTCCGCGCAGACGATGTCATACTTTTGCGCTTTCGCATTGTTCACGTTCGGTTCACGAACGCGGAACCACACGAACTGCTTCATACCCGGAACCATATCCTGCTTGATGCGCAAATTTGGCAAGAAGAAACTATGCAGCACATCCATACTTTGAATTTGTACGACAATGTCTTCGCCGTAGGGAACGTGCAGGTCGTTTACCGTAAGAATGTCATCTTCGGTTCCGATGATGTTGTCCTTGCCAGCGTAGCGAATCCGCCACTCAAACTGGCGACCGGTGACTTGCACCAACGGTGGCCGCAAAACATCATCCGCAGTTCCTTCGATTCCGTCGGCACCGCTATTCAGGATCGGCCGACGCATCTTCTGGTCTTCCCAAGCATTGAGCTGGAAGATGGCAATGAAGAGCAAGGCAGCGGCGGGCAAAATCGACCACACCACTTCGAGCGTGTGGCTGCCGTGGGAATACTTCACGGGCTCAGTGTTGGTGGCTGCATCATATTTCCACAAAAACCAAAACAGGGCCAGGCTACATCCCACGAAGATAATGCCAGTGATGATCAAAATGAAATAGAACAAATTGTCGATGACGTGGCCGTAATCGTTAATGTTCTCGGGCAGCCAGTGCCCTTGCATGGGCCACCAGTCAGCCATGGCCCAGAGAAATACGCCGACCCCGAAAATCGGGACCAGCAAAAACAGGATGCTCCAAAAACGGCCCACAGATCGTTCTCCGTTGCTTGATTCTTTCTGTCAGGGACAGGAAGAATGCGGCTAGGTCTCGCCAATAGTTGTAATTAGTTAGTCTTTACCAGTGGATTTCCAAACCCCTGCGGCTGTTGGCTGAGAGGATCGAATTGCAAACCATACACATAGTTCACAATGTCCCACACATCGTTCGGGGTCAGCCCCTTCGCAAAGGGATTGTCTTCAGGCTTGGGAGTGGCAGCCGGCATCGGTGATCCTTCGATGCCATTCTTAATTCGCCAGTAGAGATCGATCGGGCGCGATCCGCCGCGGAACACACCTTGCCGCAAATTGCGGGGTTTGATCGGTCGTGGCTCAGGAAAACCAAGGGCCACGTATTGATTGATCATTTCCTGAGTTGTATCAGGCTTACCTGGATCGATGATGTCCTTCGTCCAGTTGTCGTAATCATTCGTGGTTCCGTCGCCGAGGGCAGAATCGCCGTGGCACTTCGCACAGTTGGCGATGGTGCCATAGAACAAGTCACGCCCGCGCTGACGAGATGCGACAAGCTCTTCCCTTGTCATCGCCGGACGCTGAGGAATTTCGACGGCTGCCGATTCTGCTTCAGCCCATCTGCCAATCACGCCGGAGACCGTTTCTTTGATCATTTCCAATTGCTCAGCGAAACGCTCATCGGCTTCTTTCTGCGCAGCTTCTTTCTCAGCCTCAGTCGCACCGCTTTTATGCGCTACGTCGAAGCTGACCAATCGCTCCCCCTCGTCTAACTCTTCATTGGTGAGCACGATCAAACGCCGCTCCGTTTCGCCCCGAATGGCGAGGTACTTCACATATTGAACAAGGGCTTCTACTTCCTCTTCGGGCAACAGTTTGAAGGAAGGCATGGCTGTGCCAGGGATGCCGTCGATCAGGATCTTCTTTAGATCAGCATGGGTTGGCTTAGCACCCAGCGGCGTTGATTTGAACTTGAACCAGCCGGGCCGATAATCGCGCGGGTAGGGGTTCAAAAACGGAGCGGTCGGCCCATTGCCGTCACCAGTCACGCCGTGACAGTGAGCGCAGTGTTCCCGATAGAGCCCCATCCCGACCCACAGTTCGTCGCTGTGCACGGGCCCAGCCGCGCGTTCGAGTTTACGTTGGTCGAGCACGAGCGAAACATTCTCCACTGCCGGAATGATCGGTTGATCGGGCGTGCCGAACAAGCCCGCCAGCGCTTCATCAATGCCGCGCCATTGGTTTTCCGGCAAACCAGTGCGCGGGGATTCCGATCCCCCCGTTTTTTTGGCGAAGGTTTCGTAACGCCGGAACTTTGCTTCGGGAGATCCACAGCCAGCCAGCACTGCTACACAGAGCAGTCCCAGCGGCCAGGAGCAACGATGACGGATAAAACTGAGCATGGTCGTGTGCAAGATCCACTCAAACAAAATGTGACGATCGAATTTACTACGGAGCAGGAATTTCGACATTCCACTCAACGACTTGGTCGTTCTCAGCCTTCAGCTTGACCTTCCCCTTCTTGTCAGGTTCGATCCCCGTCGCCTTGCCGACAAAGCCGACACTCTCGTGCCAGATGCGGAACTCCAGGTCCACGCCGGCAGGAATATTGGCGATCTCGAAGGTGCCATCAGGCTTGGTAACGGCAAAGTAGGGGTTGTCGCGGGCGATCATATTGGCAGACATCCAGGGATGAATGCTGCAGGAAACAGGGGTCGGCTCCCCCGATTCCCCCTTCGGCTCATAAGTGACCGAACTGTTCGAAGGAACCGTGGGATTGGCCGGTGCCATGTTTCCCTTGGACGGGATATTGGTGTTATGCCCCACAGGGTCGCTATTCAAGATTTTGACAGTCTGGGTCGAACGGACCGCAAAGGTGTGGCTCAGAAAGATGCAATCCTTTTGATCAAACTCGACGGTACTTGTCTTGGTGTCAGCATAGGACGGATGTTCCCATTCCGGTGTCACGGGAGTTTTGGTGCTGAGGTAGACCAACACATCCTTCACACCGCCAGAACTGTCAACAATCAACCGTTCGCTGAGCACAGGCTTACCACCCGGCATACAGACATCTTGTTCCTTGGTGATGCTCAGAACAGATGGAGCCGGTGCTCCCTGCATCGTGAATTTGCCTTTCAAAGTGGCCCAGCCAGTGGGAGTGGCAGCAACCGCGGTTGTGCCAGGGGCGGCTTCTACAGCACCTTCACGAAACTTCTCTTGCAGTGTGGAAACATGACTGACAACGGTGATCTGCTCTTGCGCCATCGGCCGAATGCAGCCAACGAGGAGCGTTGCAATCACCAGCATGAGTCCCACTAGGGAGAGCTTGCCCAACATGTTTCCATTACTCCTTGCAGTTTCACTTACCACGACAGTGCAGGCCCAATTGCCTGCACCCAGCGCGAATCACGGAAGAATTGCTCCGGCGAATTACTTCTTCTTCAAATCAACCGCTTCGATGACGACTTCGTCCCCACCAAGGTTTGCCACTTTGCCGTTCACGATTTCCACTTCAACCCGACCACGCTTCCAAGCTTGGGCTTTGCCGCCGACGGTAGCCTTGGTGACATAAGCTGGTCGTTCGTGCCAGACGACAAACGTCCATTTGCCGGCGGGGATGTTCTTGATTTCCACCACACCATTGGCATCGCTCACGCCCACATACGGATCATCTTTGATCACGATGTTGCCCCCCATCCAAGGATGGATGCTGCACGACATCGGCATGGGGCGAGATTCTGGCTTGCCGAAGTTCAGGTCGACCGAACCGCCGGCGGGGATCAGAGGGTTCTGAGCGGCATTTTCGAAGAGGTCGATCTTGGCATTGTGCCCGACCGGATCGCTGTTCTTCACGGTCAGAGTCTGCGAAGTCCGCATGGCGACAACCCGCGGTTCAAACCGACAGTGATTGTTGTCAACAGTGACCTTCCCCTTCGCGGCGGCTTCATAATCGGGATGGACGGGAACTTTCTTGTCGGCTGCCAGGAGCGAAACGACAACGTTCTTAAAGCCGCCATCGGACCCCACGACGACCCCCTCGTCTACCAATTCAGCAGAATGCTTGACGCAGAACGGTTCCTTCGAAACGTCCAACTTGGCGGCCTTGGGAACATCTCCCTTCACGACGAAGCGAACCTTCAGGTCGCCCCATTGAGCTTGGGCCGAACTGGCCGAAGCAACCAGAGCGGATAAGGTGAGCAGTGATACGATCCAACGCATGGCTAAATCTCCCGGAGCAAGCGAGTCACGCCTTCGCTACTCTCTGGAAATGGAGGAACCTTCATCGAAGCAGGAGGAACTTGCTCGGCGTGGCAGTAAGTTCCCATGTGGGCAGGCTCTTGTAGTATAGGGAGTTCGTCATCCGCTCCGGCACCGGGCCGAAACGTTTTTAACCGCTAATTCGCAGGTGGCGGATCAGCCGTTGCCGCCGGCGGGACAGCCGGTGCGGGTGGATCTGTATCGGCAGCATCGGCGGGGGGATTGGCTCCTGGCTCTTCCATCGGAGCAGCCTTGGGAATCAAATCGTTCACCCGCACTTGCTGACTGGTATAGACATCGAAATTCATCAACAAATCGACCAAACCATCAAGTTGTTCCACACTCGTGCCATGGAATAGCTCTTGTTTCACCCCCCCTAAATTCGGCTCGCCCGGCTTGTATGGGATGTTGACCGGCATTGACGTGTATGGGAGGTAATAGGTCGGCCGGGCGATCCAGTTGCGGAGGTAGTCGGGCCGCATCCGGCGGTAGACATCGGCCAAGTTCGGGGCTTGAGCACGGACGCTCCCTTGCGGGCGGAAGTCGTCAACGATGTGGCATTTCACACAGTAGGTGTTGTCGACGACAATTTTCATCGCGTCGTCAAAACGGGCCATCGTCTCATCCGATTCGGCCATCACCCCTTCTTGTTGGCGATAATTGCTTTCCTTCGCTTGGAGTTGTTCCGTCTCGCGGCGATTTGCGTACGAGTAGGGATAAGCGGCGTTATCAACCGCGGCAAAGTAAGCAGTTAAAGCTTCCGATTCCGCACTCGACATATTGAACTTCGGCATTCGCATGAAGACAGCAGGACGGATCGGATAGGGGTTTAGCAAGAAGTCATGCAGCCAGGCGGATTGCACTTTCTCCCCTTCCCACATCAACGGCGGCGGGAGCCAACCCCACGATTCGGAACCCGAAGCGTTGGGATTGCTTTGCTGTTCCAGACTAAGCACGCGTGGCTGCAGGTAACGAGTCAGTGCCCCGCCGCGAGCCGGGATTTGATGATTCACAATGGCTGGCGACAAACCTAACGCCTTCACCCCCACTGCATAGGGCTTACCACCCAGTAGAGCCGGCTGATATAGGTCCATCTGAAAGCTGACTTCAGCACCGCTGTAGGTCTCTTCTTCGTCGAGCGATTCGCCTTCGACATCCGTGACATAAGGCAGGCCTTCCCCCTTCGTCAACTGCGGCAACACATGCACATCGGCCTGGTGCAAGCCGCGACGATCCACTGCAGCTGAGGCCTTGAGTTCGGCCGTCGTTGGATTCAACCGCAGGAACGGGAACTCGTCCGTCTGCTCCAATGGATCCTTAATCTGACCGCTGGCAAACTCGAGTTGCCAACGCTCCGCTTCTAGGACATGGCAGCCGCCGCAATTGTACTTTTCCAAGACCTTTCGTCCGGCCTGGATTGCCCGATCGCGAGGTTGGGGGGAGTAGACATACTTGCTCTGCGGAGGGTCGGCTACGAGCCCCAGCACGAACGTTACGACCGCTTCACGTTCTTCCTGAGTGAACGGGAACATCGGCATGCGGAGCCGTTCGTTGTACTTTTTGTTTTCCGTCTTCTTGTAATCGTAGCTGCGTGGTTCTTTCAGTTTCTGATAAGCGAAGCCCGCGCGGTGATGGTGATTGATCGATTCAACGTAGTACCCTTCGTCGAATTCTTCTGAGCTAACTTCTGGCTTGCCTTGATCCACGATCGAGACGGCTGTTTCTGCTTCTGGTTCGACATCGTGTGCCGCAGCCTCGGCATGACCGGTAGTGCCGTGCTCCGCCGCACCATGTTCGGCAGCGTGGCCATGACCATGCTCGAGGTAATGCGAGATGTGTTCGAAGGCCAGTTTTGCTGGGTCTTTACGACCCCAGTCCGCCAGGCCGGTACCAATCGGCTTGGCATCTTCAAAGCCCGGCATATCGTGACAGGCGTAGCAGCCATACTTCGAGATCGTTTTGCTGCCGATGTAACGCAACTTCTGCTCACTGGAAAGCGGCTTGAGAGCTTCATAGTCGGCACGCGACACAAGCAGTTCGCGTTCCGCCCCCTTGAACTCCTGAGCCAGATCTTCCGGAATGCCGTACAGCACATAGCGGGCGGCGTTCTTTTCGAAGACGGCGTCTTTGAGGTTGATTTCCGCTAACTCGCTGAGAACCTTTTCGTCGACCGGTTCTTCGGCCTGCGGATCGATCTCCCACTGCGACTCTACCGAGAGCAAATACTCTGCAATGTCGGCGGCGGTATCGACTTTGATCGTGGGCTTCACTCCCTTGTCATCCGCCTCGGCATTGGGATCGGGAATTTCTTCCGTCCCCAAGTACATGTTCGGCATCACCGTGCGAGGATGGTACTTGGTCGGTTCGCGAATCCAGCTATAGAGCCATGCCGGGCCCTTCGGGTTGCGATCGGGATTGAACTTGGCACCAATGTTCGAAAGATCGGGCCCCTGCACGATCTCTTCCGACGGGCGGAAGTTGACAATGTCCGGAAAATCCTTGTGGTTGTGGCAGGCGAGACAGCCGCGTGTCTCGAAGGCGACTTTGCCACGCGAAATTTGATCTTCCTTGCTTCCCGCTTGAATGCCTTCTTCTGGCTGGAGCGGTACGAAGGTCTGACTGCGCGAATCGATGTAAGCCATCAAGCCGCGAATTTCGATCGGCTCATACTTCACCGCAACTTCGTTTTCTGGCAAGTGGCCGTGATCGTCCTTCAGGTGGTCCCACAGCCCGAAGAACTGCGGCATACGCGTGTCAGGGCGGAAATTCTTCGGCTTCTTCAACCAGTCGTAGAGGAACACATCGTCCAACTTCTGCGAGGCATAACGCAAGCTGGGGCCGACCTTCCGCATGGTGCCGGGGACCTCTACATCCTTCAGCTGATCGGCAAGCGCATGCACGGAAGGAGTCAGTGCCGGCTGTTTATCAGCGACCGGAATTGCGTCTTCGACCAACAACTGCCGCAAGGCATGTCGGGCCGCATTGTCTTCGGGATGCATCGCCAGTTGGTCGGCCAGATCGCGAGCTTTTGCCAGCGGACTGGCTTCCTCCACCGGCAAGGTCTCGGTTTCGAAGAGCAACTGCTGCGCGATGGCAAAGTAATTAGGCTCCAGCCGCATGTCGGGGCCGGTGCGCCGATTGGGACCATCGTAGCCGTTGATCTCGTGACAGCCGAAGCAGCCGTACTTCGCGATCAAGTGATACCCATGCACTACCTTAGGAGCCGGTGCTTCGGGGAACTTAGAACTGGGTTCTAACTCGATGACGTCGTGATGGCACTTCAAGCAGGAGCTTTCGGTGAAGCGCTGCGGATTCATCGGGTAGATCCAGTGATGGTTGTCGAACCAACCATACTTATCTCGCCATTGATCGGCTTGGGCCTGACTGTTTGGCGAATGCGAGGCCCACTTGAACTCCGTTGCACTTCCTTGGCCATCATGGCACACGGTGCAGGCAAATTTGCCCATCGCATGCGGGCTGGCATCACTGACGAACAGGTCGAGCCGCGGGTGCGTGGCGAAAGGATTGGGAGCGCCGCGACGAACCGTGAGAGCCACCGTGCCACGATCGGCCAGGATGTCCAGAATCATCTGGCCAACCCGATTTGTTCCAAAGACTTTGTCGCCGTTGATCGCCGTAATCACATCGCCGACCATTAAACCCGGTTCGGCATTTGGACTTGGCGGTGCCGGCCGATGAACGTTCTGGGCAACAGCCAACCAGTCGGCACCAGTTTTGGTGTTCCCCTGATTTGACCCCACGGTCGCAGTTGCCGCGGCCGATTCGGGACGAACATACTTTACCGTCACATCGTCTGCCGAAATAAGTCCTTCGCTGGCGAGCATCAGCCCCAATTCTTTCAGCAGCGAAGAATGCAGCTTTTCTTCCGCGGAAATGCTCGAAACATTCGTTACCACAGCCCCTTCGGATGGATCCGCTTCAGGCTTGTTCAAGATTAAGTCGAACTCGATCTGCTCGGGATAAGCAGGGTTGGTGGGCTGCCCTGGCAAACTCTTTTGAATGAGTTGGTGGCAGGTAGTGCAGCGATCGAACCGACGCACCTTGCGGAAGTTGTAGTCCTGCTCCAAGCCGTCGGCCCAGAGGTTATCAATTTTCCGAGGGGAACCAAACGCGTCCAGAATCGGAAGATTCAACAGCTCTTTACCAGGGAGGGGAATGCCATAGAAACTGACGAAATACGTTTCCCGCTTTTCGACCAGGGTCTTTTCCAGGCGATCCAGCGCTGCACGGTTGTCGTCTACCTTCTTCTGCGCGGCATCGACGGGGGCCGTCATCTGCTTTACGACCCGCTCCATTCCTTGTCGCAGGGACGAGAGGGCCTGATACTCGTCGGTGAGCTGATCGACGTAGGCCTTGCTTTTGAGCACGGTCTCTTGTCGCGTTGGCAGATCGGGCGAACTGTCACGAATTCCCAAGTCGTACTGGGCCTTGTCCCGATCGAGATTGGCCGAGGCAAACTTCCGATCGGTCAACTTTTTGTCTTCGTAGATCTTGGCCTGGCCAACAACGCTGTTCAAATCGGTCAACAGGTTCTGACGTGCATAGTAGGCGGCTTCCAGCGTGCTGGTGTCTTTGATTTCGCCAGCGACCGCTTGTTCGCGAAATGCCGCTGCCTTCGCGGCGGCTTCGTTGAATTTTGTGAACGAACCGGACTGAATCCGCTTGGCGGCTGCAACATACTCTTCCGAGCGCTTCAACGCTTCAGCCGGGGTTGGTTTGCCCGGATCGACTTCCGTGGACGGCAAGGTATCCGGTTCGGCTCCTCCCGCAGCAGCAACGAACTTGTCCATTAGTTCGGGATCAATGGGCAATGTTTGCGCAATCTGCAAGGCGGACTGGAGCTCATCATGCTCGCGAATGGCGTCCTGCGTTTTGTATTGTTCCTGACGCCACTTCGTCATCTTTTGCTCAAGATTGACGGCGACCGGCTGGATCGCTTTCCAGGGTCGTTCGTGGTCCCGATAAAACATCAGGATGGTCGCAATGAGCAACACCACCCCACTGACCGCAAAAATGAGGTCGAGTCGGGCTTGGTTGCGCCAGGTCTGTTCGGTCGCAGGCATCGTTCAAAATCTCCACGGAGCTGAGCCGGGATGTGTTTCTAGTCGTATAAAGCCGGAACTAGGTTCGAGCCGTTTCGGCCATCCATCTCAATCGTCTAACTAACTATGTGCTTCGATTGGTTTCCCACTTGCCGGGGTTCTCACACTAAAAGTTCATCATGTATTCCGGCAACGCGATGAAGTACTTTAGGTTGAAGGTCCACCGAAAAACCATCTTGATCGGGAGGAGCATCATCATCAGAAACAAGTTGCACAGCACCATGTACCGGATGAAGCCCATCTTGATAAACATGTCGCGCACAAAACTGCTCATCAGCACCAGGGCAGGGGGAAGAATCAGCAGGTAGCCGATGGTCAACACAATGCCTGGCAGTTCACGCAGCAGGATATAGCCGAATTTCTGGATTTCCGACGAACCATCGGGCGGGAAGGGGCGATGGGAGCGCAGCAGGTCCACCCAGAAGTAAGTCGACAGGTCGATGTTGTTGAGCGCTTCGACTTTATGCACGTCCCAAGTTTCGTACGGCCCGAAGAAGTTCCAGTTTGGCCCCCGGAGGAATGTTCCCATCACGATCAAGGTGACCCAGAGCACGATGAATCCAAACTGGAACATCAAGTAGGCAAACTGCCGCTGTTCGATGGTGTAGTAGCCATTCCCCTTCCTGTTGAAGTCGATATACGGAATCGCCATCAAGCCGGCCACTACCATGCTGGGAAGCACCACCCCCGCCATCCACGGATCGTAGTACACCAGCATTTCTTGCAAGCCAAGGAAGTACCACGGTGCCTTAGAAGGATTAGGGGTTTTCACCGCACTGGCCGGTTCTTCCAGCGGAGCTTGGAGGCCGATTGCCCAAATCAACATCAAGGCGGTCAGCGCCACCATGCAGATCATTTCGGTGTAAACCAGATCGGGCCAGACGAGGACTTTTTCGTCGTCCAGTTTTTCCAAGGGAACTTCACCCCGCTTCATCCGGTCGTCGTTTTGTACGGCGCGGTAGGTAGCCAGCCAAGTGAAGAAGCCCAGCAGGTAAATCATCGCCACGATCGGAACATTGTCGGCCTTAGTCATGATCGACGCAAAGTCTGGGTCGGTCATCGACATCCCCATTAGGATCAACGAGGCATTCAAGATGCCGAACGCGACCATTGGCGGAACCAGATAACGGCGGAGAAAAAATGCGGCCAGGAACAATACGAAAGAGCCCACCGAGTAGACCGTGGGGCCCATCGCGTAATCGACTGCTCCACGAATAAATTGCGGCAACGTAACCCAGCCCATCCACCAGGGGTTGCCACTGAATCCGACCGCCGCCATCAGCAAGCAGAGGAATGAAAGCCCGAGCCAGATCCCTGCACCCGAAAACGGAATGTTCAGGATCGGCATCGTCCAGAACCGACGGTCTTTGCCTGAATTCCACATCAGGAACGCAGCCACGCCGTTCATCAAAGCAACGAGCAAGAAGTACGAGCCCAAAAAGCCCGAAATCCCCTTCAGAAAAACATCTTCCGCGATATGCATGAGTTGCCTGGCTAGGTGCTGGGTTTTTTCTACCGACCCTCGCCGACCGCGGCGAGCTCAAACCGAATGCATTACAAAGGCCCGCTGATGCCGCCGTCTTTACGCACCCGCCAGAAGTGAATGGCAAGGAGCAAGGAGACGCCCAGCGGAATGGCCACGCAGTGCAGCACGTAAAACCGATTCAAAGTTTCCTCGCCAACGATGCGTGCTCCGAGTAATCCGAAGCGAGCATCCGAGGCATTGGTAATCATGTCGATCCCATCCACCGTCAGCAATTGGCTCAACGGACCTTCGTAACCCAGGATCGGAGTCGCACGGGCCATGTTCGAACCGACCGTGATCGCCCAGATTGCGAGTTGATCCCAGGGGAGCAAATAGCCAGTGAAGGAAAGGAGCAAAGTGAGCAGAAGCAGAACCACGCCGACCACCCAGTTGAACTCTCGCGGCGGCTTGTAACTGCCGGTAAGAAATACACGATACATGTGGAGCCAAACGGTAATTACCATCGCGTGCGCGCCCCAGCGATGCAGTTCGCGGAGAATGCCCAGCGAAGTCACGTCGCGCAAAGCGAGAATGTCGTGATACGCCCATTCCAAGGTCGGGCGGTAATAGAACATCAACAGCACGCCGGTGATCGTTTCCACCAGGAACAGGAAGAATGTCACTCCCCCCATGCACCAGGTGAAGCTCAGCGCGATCCCTTGTTTTTTGATGGAAACCGGGTGCAAGTGCAGGAAGAAGTTGGTCAGCATGACCACGATCCGATTCCGGCGATCAACCGGCGCCGGATGGCGGATGATGCTTTTCCAAATTTGCGACTCGCGGATGATCTCGCCGATACTCGCCATGGCGTGCGTGGTCCTTGGTAGGCTTAGCGCTGCGTTGTCTTAAGCAGGGTGCGGAACCTGTCGTGGGCTAATTCAGCCGACTGCGAAGCCGGCCCTTAATTTACGGACTAAACAGAAACGTAGGAGGAAGGGTCCTTCCACTGACCTAGTTCCTGATTAAAGGTCCGACTCTTATCAACTTGCAGTTGGCCATCGTCGGCCAGGCTGATTGCGTAACGTTCGAGCGGTCGCGGGGCTGGTCCTTCGAAATTCACACCGTCCTTGTAGAAACCACTGCCGTGGCAGGGGCACTTAAACTTCTGCTCCCCTTCCAGCCAGTTCGGGGTGCAACCCAGGTGGGTACACACCGCTTTCAACGCATAGATCATGGGCTGCCCGTCGAATTCGTAACGGACGATCCACACGCCGAACTGCGGAATGAATTTCGATTCCACCTGACCGGGGCCGAGGTTATCGGGAAAGCCAACTTTGAATTGGGTCGGGGGCTCGATCAAAATGTTGGGGAACATGAACCGAGCCGTCCCCAACAGCGCTGCCAGCGATGTGGCAGCGAGCGTGGTGAAACCCACAGCCAATCCAGATCCGAACAAAAAGCTCCCCAGAACGGTCATGCCAGCCAGGAAGCTACGGCGAGAAGTCTCAGCCCCGGCAGCCGGTTGCTGACGAAATGCAGGCCGCGCGGGCATTGGCGGGACCGCAATTTTTTGCTTGCCCGCAGGAGGGATTTCTACTCCCTTGGCAGCAGCTTCCGATTTGCTCATCGGCCCAGCTTTGGACTTATTCCGAGCAGCGGCCAGAATGCTGGCGGTGTCTTTTTCAACAGGCCCGGCAGCAGCCGCAGCAGGCTTCTTCTCGGCAGCAGCAGCGGCCGGCTTGGGGGCAGGCTTCTCAGCAGGCTTTGGTTTTTCAGCAGCAGGGGCGGCAGGAGCGGCACCCGCTTTCGAAGCACGAGCGGCGGCCAGAATGTCGGCCATGCTCATCCCTTTACCACCCGGCGCAACTTTCGCAGGCGGGGCTCCTGGTGCGGCAGCAGCAGGGGCCGATGATTCTTCCGCAGGAGCGTCGGCTGCTGGCTTATCGGCAGGAGCAGGGGGCTTTTTACCGCCGGCCTTCTCCGCTCGGGCCGCGGCGAGCATTTCCTCGATCGACATTTTCTTAGCCATGATGCCGCCAAGCCTGGAGAATGAATAACTCGGAAAAGGGAATCGACGACTCAAAGCATGCCTGGCGCAAGAGTTACGCCTTGGCAGGCCGCAGAATCCTTGTGATATTTTTCACAAACCTTCCTAACTTTATTGCACGGAAGGCCTTGTTGTCAACCATCCGGCTGCCAACACAGCGGCAATTTCCGCGCAGGGGGAGGCCGGAAACGACCGTTCTTACGTGCCGAACGAACATCGTAGCAATCGCCGGGCAAATTCAAAGCGGGAGGGGGGCGAAAACCGGTGGGGGAGGTGGCGAAGCGGGATCGCGAGAAGGTTGATTGGAACTTTGCGCTCAGGCTGATTGCTTCGAACGAGCTGCATATCGATGAACCGTGTCTCTGTTGATGAAGGGCTGTATTCGCCTTCGCAAAACACAGCCTGGCCACCCGCTCGTCCCTTAGCGGCCTCATTTTCAAGAACCAGCAGCTGTCTCGACGGAGCAACGGACACTCTCTTTCCTGGCAAAATTATTATTCCCGGCGTGAACAACGCCCAAGTTGGCGCTGCCACTATTACCGCGGGTTGACTATCAATGTTGGTAATTTTAGGATTAGTGCGACTCGCTTTCTTCATCTGCTATCAAAAGGAGCATGGAAAATGAAAACCCGCACCCGTCAGTTGGGAATGGAAAGCCTGGAGAACCGAAATTTAATGGCCGGGAACGTTACAGTTCGGGTGACCGACGGCAACATGACCATGACGGGGGATAATGCCGCTAATGCGGTCACCCTGACGCAAGTGGGAACCAATCGATATCGCATTCAGGGAAGCGCGGGAACGACGATCAATCGGCAAGCTGGGGTGACGGTGACGTTCACCAAAGATGTGGGAATCAACCTTCGCGGCGGCAACGATCGGCTGATTATCGGCAAGTCGGGCGGACTGCTGACACGATTCAAGGCGAATCTCTCGATCAACATGGCAGCGGGGCGGGACTTTCTAACCTTGTTTCGTGTCGTTGCGAAGGACGGCGTGACTTCGATGGGATCTGAATCTCAAAACGAACGCGACATTGTCAACGTTCGCCGCACGAAGTTCACCGGGGCTGCCATCTTGCGGACCGGCGGAGGGGACGACCGCATCAGCCTGTTGCAATCGCAGGCCTTGAGAACACTTCGCGCGGAAACCGGCAGCGGAAATGATGAGGCCATCATCAGTAACAGTACCGCCGGGAATGTCTTCCTGCGGTGCGGTGCCGGAGATGACACCGCCTTCTTCTCCGGCAGACTCAAACTGAACGGGGATGTGTTTGCGGACGGCGGTGCAGGAACAGACACCGCCAACGAAGCACCCGGCACCACTTACGAGTTTGCCCCAGACTCCGTCATCACAAACATTAACTTCGAAGGTGGCAACGCGACCGTTTAGTTCGCTATTGCCTTGTAAATACTTGTTCGTATTGCTCGGCCAAGTGGCGGCTGGCTCTGCCGCCTGGGACGAGATTCTGCCGATTCTGCGGGAACGCGAGCGGGAACGAGAATTGGAACGTCAAGCAGCCGCGAAGCGTCGCGCGAAATAGAAATCTCAAACTTCTTAGGGCGGCGTCTGCCCCTGCTGCCGCATGCGCCAAGGTAAACCCATATCCGGTGCGTTTCTGCATCGAAACTCGCCATCGATTGAATTACGATTGGAAACAACGCCTGCGCGAACAAACCCAACGCAAATTCCGGACGGTATTGGGCTTGCCAGTGGCGCCCGGCGAACTCAGGAGCGAAAGTCTATTCTGTCAGGGACGGGGTCCCGTGACCTACAAAAGAGGTGGCCCGTGGCACATGACCTACGCGGCTTTTGCGACAAAGGTGATGCGATGGAGTTAGAAGTCTGTCACATCTGGATTGGCGTTTTTGCCTCCGATGCTCCGGAAGACTATTTTGAGGAACAGTACGGAGACGACGACGCTCCGATCAATCGTTTCGCTGCCGAACAGGGGGAGAGTTTCTACGACCACGACTTGACGGAGATCAGCTATCTCGATGCCGTCGACGCAGCCGACATTCGATCGTTCGTGGCCGGTCATTCCTATTCGGACGACTACCCGGATACGGTTTGCCAACGGGGGGCCGCGCTGGGAATTAAGAACATCAATGTCTTTGTGCTGGCGGACAAGAACGAGTTCGAAAATCCGCGTACCGTCGTCGGGCCGAATTACCGTTTAGAGTATCTGGGCGAGTTCAAGTGCAGCACGTGAGGGGCGCGGTAACGCTGGGAATGAACAAGCCCTTATTCGGTAGCGGTTAGGCTATTCATTCTACAGGGGTTTCAGCGGGGGTCCGGCTCTTGCCGTTGACCATCACGCTCCGGTCCTTTGCGATCTCGACCTTGTCCCCTTTTTCAAGGTTGCCAAAGTCCGTGCCGTTCAATTCGAAACGGACCGATTTGCCTTCATCCATCGTTTGGAGGTTGATTTTCAAATCATCCGCCAAGGTGATCTCCGCCCGGCTGGATGATTCGGGTGAACCGCTCAGGTCCGATTTGACTTTCGCCCCGTCAGCACCCGCGACGTTGAAATCGATTCCCAATGCCTGCCCGGTCGCCATGCCGGTTTCACTGTTCACATTGAACGGGCCGGTGGTGACGGGCGCTGCTGGTTTTTCGCAGCCAGCCACCAGGAGAAGCAGGGCACAGAACGTGACAAGTAGAGTTTGGTGTTTCATGGTGTTGGTCGGATAAGAAGGAGATGGCTGGAGAAGAGAGTTTGCCGTTCGTGTAACGGCAGATTCGAAGGCGTTTACGCTGGCGTGTTTACGCCCTGTGGCAATGTCGTTGCTACGAATCCGCGCATTGTAGCCGTGGGGCAAGAGGAGTCAATCAAATGTTGGCTCGTCCTCTGCGAGTTCCAACAGAACGATTCAGCAACGCGGTCGCACCGTGCCCGATGCAAGTTTGAAATGGAAGTCCAATTGCCGTCAGGGACGGGGTCCCATGACCTACTGAAGAGGCTGCCCGTGGCACATGACCTACGCGGCTGCGCGCGACCACCGCGCCATCGTTCAAGCATCGTCGGGAAATGTCGAAGCCTGTCACGATGGCGTTCTTCTGGCGTCAGGTCATTGAATCGTTTGTGGTCTGCCATTGGGCACAGAACGTCACCGATCACGGGGCGGCGACGATAAATTGTCCATTGTAAATCCACCCGACTTCGCCGCTCCCGTGCATCGGCTTGTTCGTCGATATTGTGCTGTCGCAATACTGTGCGTGTCAACGTTTCCATGCCAGCTCTGGACAGTCGAAGCCCATTCACATACCGATGCTCCAGTAGTATTCGTCCGGCAGAATCAGGTAGTGGCCATCGCAATCCGCGCATCGGAGTTTTGGCGTTTGAACGTTCGGTAAGGTCTCGGTTTCATGTTGTCGCACGTACTTCAACCGCTTGTCGTATCGGAAACTCCGGCATCGCAAGTATTCGGCGAGCCCCTCGTGTTTGCGAATTTCCTCGTCTACGAGCGTGTCGTCGGTATCGCCAATCCGATTTGGCGGCAATTTTTCCACGAGAAGTGGGTGTTGGGTGCCGGGGAATAGATCGAGTATGGACGCAATCGTACGGTAGACGTTGTATTCAACCGCTCGTTCGTGGTAACGAGTTAGATCGATTGCGGTTTGTTTATGATCAGGGGACAGGCCGTCGATCAAATATTGTTTTTTGCACTGCGGGCAGACCGCCGGAACTCCGACATCACCGATTTTGCGAGCGTCCGGAATGAAAATTGTCACGGCGGCATCTCTATCGACGAACGGAACAACGTTCAATGGCCGGCACCGCGCCGACTGGCTATCAACTCACCAAAACGCTCGACGCGGGGCCGGTCCATTGCAGCGTTTGGTTATGCCTCCCATGTCTGCCAGTCGGGCTCTTCCATCTCCCATTGCTGCAATGGCGGTGAAATCGTCTCCCACGAGTACCCCGGTATCGCGAGGAAAGCTCGGAAATACTGGAAGCCCCGAAAGCGAGCGTCAACGAAGTTGAGAACTCGCCCCTCGTCATTGATTCGCAGATTGTTCACGAAGACGGCCAGCGTCGTGCGGAAGTGAGTCGGATCGAGGATCGATTCTTGAACCGCCTTCCACTGACTCTCGCTCAAACCATCGGCGTCCCAGTCCCAGCGGTCGTCGTCGAGCATTCCCTTGATGAGCAGCACCAGAAACCCGCTCAGGGCCCCGTGAACATCGGCTGGTACTCGAAGGGGCTCGGGAGGCATAACAAGAAGTATACAGAAAAAACTCTGCAGAACAGGAGTTGGTCTGCTGGCCCTATTCTGCATGACGGACGCGCGGTGTCAAATTTTCCGTGTCAATCTGGGAAGCTCAAGAATTACGCAGATTGGCAAGCATGTGTTATGCAGAAACGGCGAATGGTCGGTCGAAACATCGGCGGTAGATTCAGCATCATACCCGGCCGATGAGAGTCTGCCCTACTCAATAAATGCCTTCCATCCTTAATAAACTCGTTTGTTACTCTACATACACTATTGACAAGTAATCAATGAATGAAGACGATGCGTGTTGCTGCCAACTCCGGCGGTGCGCGCAGCGTATCGCGAACTTGACGGCTGCTCTTTGAAAATTCAATCTGCCGGGTGTCGATCTGCGGGAGTGCCAACCATGATGATTCTTTTTGCAACACATTTGGCGCAAGTCGTGACAAAAACGGTACTTTGTTGCAAAAATAGAGCGATATTCCCGAGGAAAACCGATTTTTGCAACAAAACAGAGAATAAAACCGGGGTTCTTGTTGCAAAATTCAGGCACTTTGTCAGAAAACACCGGCGAATTTGCACCATTCTTCGGCAACAAACTTCGACAACAGCGGTGCAAAAATGCCGCGTTCCTGGGCCACTGCAACCCGAATTGCCACAAGCTAGCGACCTAGAAGTGTCGCCCGATCAGGGGCCGTTGAAGTCGCGTTGCTAGTTACGGAGCCAGTTGCTGGCAAGGGCTTGCGTTAAGCCGCCGCATTGAAATTGACACCCAGCCCAAGGCTCCCTATAAATCGCGGCCTATCTTCCGGAGGCGACGGCTCCTGGAAGGAATTTTGTCCCTCGCAGCCGGGAGATTTCGGCGATGTCGAAGAAAGTGGCGTTTATTACAGGCATCACGGGCCAGGATGGTTCTTATCTGGCGGAATTCCTGCTGTCGAAGGGTTACGAGGTCCACGGTGTCGCCCGACGGGTGAGCGTAAGCACCACCGAACGGGTCGATCATCTGACCGGTCAAATTCACATGCACGCGGCCGACCTGCTCGATCAGGGTTCGCTGCAGTTGCTGATGGAAAAGATCCAGCCGACCGAGGTTTACAACCTGGGGGCGCAAAGCTTTGTCGCTTCGAGTTGGGACCAGCCGGTGCTGACTGGTGAAATCACCGGCTTGGGAGTGACGCGCGTTTTGGAGGCGATCCGCACGATCGCGCCGAAGGCTCGCTTCTATCAGGCCAGCAGCAGCGAAATGTACGGCAAGGTCCACGAAGTGCCGCAGCGCGAGACGACCGTCTTTCACCCCCGCAGCCCGTATGGGGTGGCGAAGGTTTACGGCCACTACCTGACCGTGAATTATCGCGAAAGCTACAACATGTTTGCCTGCTCGGGCATCTTGTTCAATCACGAATCTCCTCGCCGCGGGCTGGAATTTGTGACGCGCAAGATCACTGATGCGGTTGCGCGGATCAAGCATGGTTTGCAACACGAACTTCGCCTGGGGAATCTGGAAGCGAAGCGCGACTGGGGCTTTGCCGGGGACTATGTCCGGGCGATGTGGCTGATGTTGCAGCAAGAGACCCCCGACGATTACGTGATCGGCACCGGCGAGACGCACACCGTGCGGGAGTTCGTGGAAATCGCCTTTGACCATGCCGGCCTGGATTGGCAGAAATTTGTCGTCGTCGATCCGAAGTTCTATCGCCCGGCCGAGGTCGATATTCTTCTGGCAGACCCTTCCAAAGCCCGCGAGGCGCTGGGTTGGGCGCCGGAAATGAGCTTCAAGGAACTGGTCACGACGATGGTCGATTCGGACCTGGCCCGGTGGGCGGTCGCTCGGCCGGAATATCCGCGGTTGAAAGTGGCTTAGGGAGGGGCGAAGAGCGACGGGGCAAAGGGGCCAAGAGAGGGCGCAAGAGGCAATGGGCCTTCTTTTGTCATTTGGACTTTGTCATTCGTCAATTGCCCTGGTTTCACCCCTTTGCCCGTGATCCCGGTCACAGCGTATAGTTGCTTGTGGCCGAGGGCCGTTGCGAAACTGCTGGGTTTTGATGGATAATGGCTGCATGTCCACGATTTTTTGTTTGATTGACGACAAACACATTCCCCTCTATCGCATTTTGTGGGTCGCCGATGTGCCGCATTTTTGCGGTGCCGACGATTGCCAGTGCGAAGGGGATTACGAAGTCCGCCTGGAAGGAGATGAATCCGTCTGGGCGAATCGCGAAGAGCGAGACGGAGCGCTCCAGGCTCTCGAGCAGTGGTACAACGGTCCGGCAGGAATGGAACCGGGGGAAGGGCCTACCGAAGAGAATTGGTAATTCGGGCTCTGCGGGGCCGAAGGACTAAGGTTGTCCCTTTTTCTGCCGAGTGAGCATCGGTTGGAGTTCGTCGACAAAATCCCGGACGTCTTTGAATTCGCGATAGACGCTCGCGAAGCGGACGAAGGCGACCTGGTCGAGATGGGCCAGTTGCTTCATGGTGAGAGCGCCCAGGGTCTTACTATCGATTTCTTGTTCGTAGGCGGCATAAATTTCCCCTTCAACCCGCGAAACGGCAGCGTCGATTTGCTCGTCGCTGATGGGGCGTTTCCAGCAGGCTTTCGCCAGCCCTGCCCGGAGTTTTTCCCGGCTGAAGGGCTCCCGAACGCCGTCCTTTTTTACGACCTTGAGAACGATTTCCTCGATGCGTTCGTAGGTGGTAAAACGCCGTTTGCAGTGGAGGCATTCCCGCCGCCGCCGGATCGCAAAGCCCTCTTCGCTCCCTCGGGAGTCGATGACGCGATCGTTATCGTGGCGACAGTACGGACAGCGCATAGAATAGATAATGTGAATTTGAGAACTCGAACCTAGCTTCTTTATAAGCGTTTCGGAGGTTGAAGGGGGGGACGGGCCGGTAACAGGCCGATCCAGAGGGTGCCTGACAGGCCGTTTTGGAGGTCGTAACTTCTACCTGACCGTCATCGGATGCGGAAATTTTGATCAAAATTGGCTTTGCGCCTTCCCAGTCGACTGACATCCGGTGACAAGAAGCATAGAATTCATTGGTACTTGTTCCGAAACCTTTGCCACTTCCCGCGGTTATCAACAGATTACCGCAAGCAATGAAATTCCTTCCAGTTTAGACAGTCATGTCCAATACGAATATTTACGTGATCGATGACGACGAAGCCGCCCGCGAATCGGTATTGGCAATCGTGAAAATGAAGGGCTTTGAGGGGATCGGATTCAGCTCGGCTGAAGACTTTTTGGCGGCCTACCAGCCCGATTGGAAAGGTTGCATCATCAGCGATGTTCGCATGCCGGGGATGTCCGGACTCGAATTCCTGAAAGAGGTCCGTACCCGATCCATTCCGATTCCGGTCATCATGATCACCGGATATGGGGACATTCCCCATGCGGTGCTGGCGATGAAAAGCGGTGCGTTCACCTTCCTACAGAAACCGTGCCAGGCTCAAGAGTTAGGAAGCAACATCGATGCGGCATTGGAAGCGGGCGGGGCCGAGCATGATCGGTTGCGGCTGAAGGGGGAGCTTGAATCACGCTACAAAACACTGACGGACGACGAACGACAGGTCTTTGATAAATTGATCGAAGGATTGCCGAACAAGCGGATCGCCTCGGATCTGGACATCGGCCTGCGAACGGTTGAACTTCGACGTTCAAACATTATGAAAAAGATGGTGGCAGGTTCGCTGGCGGAGCTGGTTCGGATGGCGATCACGCTGAATATTGCGCCGGATATCCAGATTTAGCGTGAGCCTGACTTCGTTAAGTTAAACTGGTTTCAGGGCGGGAACACTTGATTTGTGGTTGCGGATCGACCATGGTGCTGAGAAGCGTTTTGCTTGCTTCATCGCCCGTGCCGCATGCCGCCAACACCAAGCCTATCGCCTGAACGTGCTGCCGCGCTCCGGCTTTGTTTGGCCAGTGGTGTGGGGCCACGGCTGCGAACCCAGTTGCTAGAGCGGTTCGAAACGTCAGTCCGGATTCTTGAGGCTTCGCTAAGTCAACTTAGAGAAGTGTCGGGAATCGGGCCGAAGGTCGCCCGTGCAATTCAAGATGCAGCGACGGCGCCGATTGAACCGCTGCTTCAAATTTGTGACGAACAGGCCGTCGGCATTTTGCTGGCCGACGACGCAGGCTATCCTCCGCCGCTGCTCGATATCCACGACCCGCCGGGGGTGCTGTTTCAACGAGGGGCGTGGGAGCCGACCGATGCACTGGCGGTAGCGATTGTCGGCACGCGTCATGCTTCCCAGTACGGCCTGCAACAAGCGGAGCGACTGGCCGGCGGATTGGCTCGCGCGGGGTTCACCGTCGTCAGCGGCCTGGCCCGTGGGATCGATGGGGCGGCGCATGCGGCAGCGATGTCTGCTGGCGGTAGAACCATCGCTGTTCTAGGGAGTGGTGTGCTCGAAATCTACCCGCCCGAACATCAAAAGTTGGCAGAACAAATCTCACAGCGCGGCGCCGTGATGAGCGAAGCCCATCCCACCGCACCAGCAATCGGCGGGATGTTCCCGCAGCGAAATCGTATCATCACAGGGCTGTCGCTGGGCACGGTGGTCGTCGAAGCCACGGCCAATTCCGGCGCTCTCATTTCTGCCCGGCATGCGATGGAACAAAACCGCGAAGTGTTTGCGGTTCCGGGCCGAGTCGACAGCCGGACGTCACGTGGCTGCCATCAACTCCTTCGAGATGGCGCGAAGTTAGTTGAATCGGTCGACGACATTCTGGACGAGTTGGGGCATCTGACGGCACCGACGACGACGACCGACGGAACTGCCGTGCATCATCCGGCCGAACTGCAACTTAATGAAATTGAGCGGGCAATTCTGAAAGTCATCGAATCACAACCAACCGCCATTGATCAAATTGTCGTCGATAGCCAGATGGGGGTGGCGCGGGTGCTCTCCACGCTCAGCGTTTTGGAAATGCGCCGACTCATTCGTCGAGTCGGCGGCAATCAAGTCATGCGCTTGTAGTCCGGCAGCGAACGGCACGTTTCATTTAGGGGGCGACCGGTGCTAACGGTTTGAACTCTGAACGGGGTCCGGGAGCCACGCGATAAATAAGGTCTCCGTCGGCCAGACGTTGATTGAACCGGGTGATGGCGGGGCGATTCGTTTCGGGTCGGCCTGAAGCGCGATAGGCATGATTCGTCCCCGTGATTCGCTCGAGTGTGTAGGCCGCGACGACGCGCCGTTCGACCTCCGCACTTTCAAGCGACTTCACCAAGTCCGTACCACCACCGGCAACCAATTGCTCGGGGCTGTAACCCCACAGCATCCGATAGACGTTCGCAGCCTGCATGCCATAGCGACGATCAACGGCTTGCTGAATGCGAGCCGCCGTTTCAGGACTGCTGCTCAGCAACATCCTGATCGTATCGAGTTCGGCACCCCAGAAGGTCGCCTGGCGCACATCGCTCAGTTCATTCAGAATGCCGGTGTATTCGTTCAGGTTCGCCAACGCGCGGGCGGCCAGAGAACGAACTTCCACGCGGCGATCTTGCAGTTTTTCGGTGAGCGCGACCGGCAGCGTGCGGTCCCACAGCAATTCTTTTTCCATCACCCTTGCCGCCTCACGATCGATGTCACGTTCACCCCGAACATCAACCCAGGCCGGCGGCTCGAATGGTCCTGTCACGTCCGACATATCATCATCGATGATCGTCAGCACGTGATTCGGACGGAGTTCCAGAGTCCCGCCGCCGGTCAACGCGAGATCGACATGGCCGTTCACCGCGAATAGTTCCAGCACGATTTGTGCCGGGTCATTTTGCGGGTCGCTTCCCGGGGGCAAATATCGCCGTACTTCGACGGCAAGCATCGAATCCGCGTCGTTCAACGTGGCAAGCAGTTCCTTACCACCCAGGACCAGGGCCAATTTGCCGCCAGGAACGCCGTCAGTCAGCACGGTCAAACGGCCGCGATCAATCTGCATTCGCGGTGCGCCCATGTCCCCAGGAGTTAGCATCTGGAAGTGGGTCTCGCCAATCACCGTGACTTGCACGCCCGAGGGCAAGGCAATCAACGACCTGAAAACCGGAAGCGAAACAAGTTGCTCGCCCGAGGATAAAAGTGATTTGGAGCGGACACGGACCCAGAGTTTGGTCTGCGGATCGAATCGCGCCAAAACTTGCTCCTCGGAGATGAAGCGGCCCACATCCATCGGCACCTCGACCTGTGTCGGCGGAACCTCTGGCTTGGGAGGCATGGGGACGAAATCAACACCTGGGATCGCAGGCTTCGTCGGCAGCGGGTCGGCCGGCAAACTGGCGACTTCATCGGGATTCGCGCCCGGCTGAGGAACCACGGGAACCGCTGGATTCTCCACTTCCGGCAAGGGCGGAATTGGCGGCGGGGGGAGAGGATCCATAGGCGTTAGCGGCTCTGGTTCGACCAGTTCAACCGGCATCGGAATGGTCGGAGTTGGCTCCTTCACGGTGGCAGGTTCTTCAACTTCAGCCGGGGGAACTACGGTGCCGTCATCTGGTTCCGTGGGTACCTCTGGCGGAAGAGGAGGTGGCGGTTCGGGAGGCAGACTGGCGATCTGTTGCGGTCGCGACCCGAGCATCCGCGCGATGGGATGCGAACCATCAAAGGGGCCCATCGCCCGAAGCACGATGGCGGTCAGCAGGAAACCGACGGCGGCGGTAACTGCCAGGAGCATCCAGGTACGTTCACGCGCCTTGCTGGCCCGCAGGTATTCGGGAACATCGTGCAAGGATTCATCAGCCGGCGACGCATCAAGCGGCCCCTTCAGCGAGGCCATGATCGGTTCCCCATTGGACTCGACAGGCTCTGGCGTGATCCGCGAGTGATCCTCGGCAGCGGGACGAGGGGCCGGGCGTTCGGCAGGAATGTGGTAGATTCGCTCGCGCAGTTCTTGTGAGACCTTGGAGGGGCGGCCCAAAACCAGCGTTAGAATCTGGTGCGTTGCGGCGACTTCGGCCAGGTGCATATCCGATTCGATGCACAGCCGCTCGAACTCGGGAACCCGTTCCGTCGGCAGCGTACTTTCAATGTATTCAGCGACAGTATTGGCATCATGCCCCAGACCTTTGCCATCCACTTTCGGTGCCGGCAAACGTGGCTTTCGGCCGACCGTCCGCAACCGCTGCACGAGCCCGGAAGCAAATTCGCTTTCTTCGATCTTCTTGCCAAAATCCTTGGCCTCGGCCGGGTCGATGGCGTCGTCGAGGTAGGCAAGCAAGGTGCGTAAGGTGAGTCTCATAAACGGGTTCCGAATTTAAGTCAGGTTCAAAGTTCTTCCAGCCAACGAGCCGTCTATCTAGTTAGTAGGGAGTTCCGGGGGAATCCGTGCAGATCGTGGGAAAAAAACGGAAAATACTTGTCGCGTCGAGAAGAACGCAATAACGCCACTTTTTCGAGAGCCCCAAGTTGCTCCTACTGGCGACGCGCGCCAGACCCGGTACTTTGAACAAGTCCTCCTGTGGCGGCGGCAAACCTCTTGAAACTCTCCCCAGATCAGCGGTGCTATGAACTCTCTTGCGCGTAGATCGCGGTTCGCCGGCCTCTGCGGTTGCCTGTGGCTTGCGACTGTGTTGTCAGGTTGCGGTGGCTCCAATGTGTTTGTTGAAAAGGAGCACGCCGCACAACAGGCGGCCAAGGATAGAATCCAGCGAGAAAAGAAACGGGCAGAGAGTCTGCAGCGACAGCAGCGAAAGCTCGAAGAGGAAGCACTCCGCGATGTGAACATCGAACGCGAGTTTCAACGGACGCAGGCTGAAATTCGGGGAAGCTCCAATTTGGATGCTCCTGCCGGCAGCTATCGTGGCGACACCACTGCTTCTCGTGCGGTCCTGCAACAAATTCGTGATGCCGTGCAGCTCGACCGCACCCTGGTCGTCTGGATTATTGATACTTCTCCCTCCGCGCTGCGTGTCACCGACGAGCTCCGCCGGGCAGCCGTTGACTACTACAACGGAGGTGAGCTGAAAGCGGTCCAGACAGCTCAACCCGAACAATTAGTTTCGGCCGTAATTGGCTTCGACGAAAAAACGAACGTCGTGCTCGATGCTCCAACCGCGGATTCTACTGCCGTTCGAGCAGCACTCGAACAGCTGACTTCGACGACCGAAGGAAAAGAGGCCACGTTTGCGACGTTGCAGCACGCTGTAACGCGCTACGCTCCTTTGCAAGCCGAACAGCGACGCCGCATGATTGTCGTTCTAGCAACCGATGAAGCAGGCAGCGACGCGCACCTGGCCGAACAGATCGTGCCGATCCTGCGGAAGAACGAGATTCCCGTGTATGTGCTGGCGGTTGATTCGCCCTGGGGAACTGCCAATCCCTATGCGGCCGATCTGCCGCCGGAAAAGCAGGCGGAGCTTCCTAACTATGGGCCGGAAAGTGTGATGCCTGAACGGGTGCTGATTCAAATGCCCGTCGGCAGCTACCGCTATGGAATCTCGGCCGAGCAAATTGATTCCGGTTTTGGTCCATTCGCGTTGGAATGGGTAGCTCGCGCCGGCGGAGGCACATTTCTGGCAGCGCGCGTCAGTGGCGGAGCCAGCTACGGCGGCGGCAGCGTTTGGCCCAGCGGGAGCGAGCAGCATTTCGATCCGCATGTGATGAAAAAATATGCCCCCGACTATATTTCGCCAACCGAATACAAGCAGATGTTGGCGGCGAACAAGGCCTGCCAAGCACTTGTGGATGCCGCGCAGTTGCCTCGGGCGGCGGTGCTCACGCAGCCGACGACAACGTTCGTTCGTCGCAATGAAGCAGACCTGAAAAAGCAGATCATGAATGCCCAGCGTGACGCGGCCCGGGTGGCGCCGCAGTTGGAACAATTGGTCGACGTATTGTCTGCCGGCGAAAAAGATCGCGAGAAACTGACCAGCCCTCGTTGGCAGGCAGGATACGATCTTGCACTGGGTCGTGCGCTCGCAGCCCGGGTGCGAGCGGAAGGTTACAACGCCATGCTTGCCGCTCTCGGCCGGGGAAAGAATTTCGAAAACCCTGATAGCAACACCTGGTATCTGGAACCGTCCGATACGATCGACGCGGGGAGTTTATATCAGAAAATGGCCGACAAAGCGCGTGAGGTTTTGCAGCGAGTGGTGAAAGAACACCCGAATACGCCGTGGGGGAAAGAGGCCGAAGAGGATTTGAAAACCCCGATGGGCTGGGCTTGGCGAGAAGGGTGATTGGCTGTCTTCGTGGGGAATGTTACTTCAAGAATTCCTCGAAACCCTCGCGATTCGCCGAGTGACCACTGAGCGCTTCGTTTTCTCCATTCGTATGGCCTGCGATTGAAGGTAACGCGTGGCGAGATAATTCTGGCATCCCCCTGCGCTAGCAGGTACAACGCAGAAACCGGAGGATCTACCCATGCGTCTGATGCTGTTGATGCTTCTGCTCGCCATCGTTCCCAATCGCATTTCGTGGGCCGACGAACTCGCCGACCGCGTTCGGGTCTTCTCTTCGCCTCCCGCGGAATACGCCGGTAAGCTCGGCGACTACAAGCCCGTGCTGCAACAAG
The DNA here is from genome assembly GCA_041739545.1 of Pirellulaceae bacterium. Taxonomy (GTDB): domain Bacteria; phylum Planctomycetota; class Planctomycetia; order Pirellulales; family Pirellulaceae; genus JBGSNR01. The sequence goes on from JBGSNR010000052.1 coordinate 59,476, forward strand.
CGGACGGCACGCCAATCACTTCTGCCGACGCGTGGCAGAAGCGAAGGCAAGAGATCAAGCAGTTCTGGCACGCAACGTTGGGTCCTTGGCCAAAGCTCTTGGATTCCCCCCAGATCGAAGTGCTGAAAGAAGAAAAACGGGGCGAGATCGTGCAGCAACATCTTCGCCTGGAGATAGCCCCCGAGCGCTTTACCGAAGATGCTTACCGTTTGCTTCCGCCCGGTGAGGGGCCGTTTCCTGCTGTGGTCGTTGTCTTCTACGAGGCCAAAACCGGCATTGGGCTGGGCAAGCCGATGCGGGATTTTGCCTGGCAACTGGCTCAGCGAGGCTACGTAACACTTTCGCTGGGGAGCGCGCCGGAGACGTATTACCCCAGCAAAGAAACGTGCCAACTGCAGCCGTTGTCTTTTCACGCCTACGAAGCAGCCAACTGTTGCACCGCGCTCCAAAAAATGCCGCAAGTCGATCCGAAGCGAGTCGGCATCGTCGGGCATTCTTACGGCGGCAAGTGGGCGATGTTCGCTTCCTGCCTGCATGACGAGTTCGCGTGTGCCGCCTGGTCCGACGCGGGGATCGTCTTCGACGAGAAGCGAGCGAATGTGAACTACTGGGAACCGTGGTACTTGGGCTTCGATCCCCACGCGAGTCGCAAAAAGACCTGGTCGCTCCCTAGCAAAGACAATCCGGCCTTCGGCCCGTATAAAAAGCTGACCGACACGGGGCACGACTTGCACGAACTTCACGCCCTGATGGCTCCACGGCCGTTCTTGGTTTCCGGTGGCTCGGAGGATCAGCCGGAGCGGTGGATTCCGCTCAATCATTCGATCGCCGTGAATGAACTGCTTGGTTTCGACAACCGCGTGGCCATGACCAATCGCAAAGAGCACGACCCAAACGAAGAATCGAATCGGCAGTTGTACGACTTTTTTGATTACTGGCTGAAATCAAGGTAGGAGGTGCATTCCCGTGTGCCGTTCGCAGCGTGAGAACTTTTCAAGCACCGGCGGCTTCATTTGAGAATTGAAAGCGTGTACCCCGTGAACGGCACACGGAGTGTGCCTACTACTATATTCCTCCCCAAAACCTATCTTCCCCTTGGGTCGGATGTTATAAACCTCACAACAACCGTGCTTGGTTATGGGGTGTTCTGATCGCGCGGAGATTCGACCATGCGTTTTGCTTTTCTGCTGCTATGTTCGCTGCCGGCTGTCTGTTTCGCACAAGCTCCCAAGGCTGCCCCTGCGGATGATTTGGTGCAGGAAGAGGTAACGGCGGAGATGCGCGAAGCGCTCGAACAATGGGACGAGAAGCATGTGCCGATCTATTTAAAGCTCACTCGCAACGCCGATCCTAAAGTTCGCGTGGAAGCGATTCGGGCGTTGACTTGGGGCGAAAAAAAGTCAGACGCGATCACCACCACCGTCTTGGCTCGCGCGATTGATCCCAATGCAGAAGTCCGTGCAACCGTTCTGCATTACATCGGCTACCAGAATCTAAAAACACCGGCCGCACTCGCAATTATTGAACAACATTTATCTGATAAACGCTCCACGGTGGTGTGGAATGCGATCGGGTCCGTTGGGCAAATGGGGAATGAGCATCCTGAGTTAGTCCTTGCGATGGCCAGGCGTCTGCCGCACGTGGCGGACCGCACCGCGCAGAACATTCTGTCGACGCTCCAGTATTTGCCGAGTGTTCCCGCGGAAGCCGCACCGCTCATCAAACATGCGGTGCCGAAGCTCGGCGACGACGCGATCATGGCCCTCAGCAATATCAAGCCACCGCCGGCTGAGTTCATTCCCTGGTTGCGAGACATCATGCTCAACGACGATGACGACGACCTCTGCGAGGCGGCCGCGTGGGTGTTGGGCCGATATGGCGATGCCGAGTTTCTGTTGCGACAGGTTAAAGACGGAAACTTCTTGGAACGCGCTAACGGCGTGCATGGTTTGTGCGGAATCGAGAAGCCCTCGGCAGAAGTAACTCATTCAATCATTGCAGCGCTCGATTCAGGAGATGATTCGATGCGTTTCGCGGCCGCGCGCGGCATCGGTCTGGGGAAGAAGCCGGCGGACGAACTGGTGTTGGCATTGTTCCGTGGCTGCGACGATGGACATGCGCATGTGCGGCAGCATTGCCAAGAATCGTTGGAGCGACTCATGTATGAAGAGGGTGGGATCGACATGAACCAGGCGTTGGTTGTGGTGGACAAGGCGCTGGTGGAAACCCCCAACGATATTGGCTTCCTGATCGCCAAAGCTCAGATCCAGCGGCAGGTCGCGAACATGTTGGATTACGACGAGCCCGCCAAGTCCCTCGGTCACTACAACGCTGCAGCCAAGGGAATTGTGCAGGTGGTGCTGCGTTCGAATTTCAAACTGAGCAAGTTCGAGCGGGACTTTTTCGCGCAGTTCTTTTTTGAAGCGGCGCAAGTCGCTACCCGCAGCGGCAACAATCCTTTAGCCCTGAAGTACTTGCAAGTCGCCTGCGAACAGGGCTGGGACGAATTTGAATCGTACGACGATCACGAAGATCTGGCCAAGCTCCGGGCGGAAGAAGGTTACCAGGATCTGCGGAAGAAGTACGAGAAGAAGGACGACGACGAGTAACCGCCGATCATTCGGCTGGGCTTGCCTAGACTGTTGGTCTTATAGGAATAAATTGATGATTAAATCGTGAGTTAAAAAACAGGACATGCGTACAATAGTCGATGGTGCGCGGTGAGCGCGTGGTGCTGGGGCAGTGGCTTCCGTGAGACGTTTCGCGGCACCTGTTCAGACTCATGTCTTACCCCCTGTTCGAGGCGCTAACGGCCAGTACGTGCTTACCGTGCAAGTACTGGTTCGAAGACGATGGCATTGGCTAGTTCGCGTACGAAGTCGCGACCAGTTTGATAAGCGGTCGTCGCCAGACTGACGAGGATCTGCCAAGTCGCAGCCCCGCGGTCGGTGCGATT
>JBGSNR010000053.1:0-3485 GCA_041739545.1 Pirellulaceae bacterium
TCTGAGTTGATCGCCGAACTTCAGCGGGAAAACGCTGGGCTGAAGCAGGAATTGGCTGAGGCCCTGGCGCGGATCGAGCAGTTGCTGGCCCGTATCGAAGTCTTGGAGCGGACCGTGGCGCGCCAAGCTGGTCCGTTTCGCGGGGGGGAAGACCAAAAAGTTCCAGCTGACAAGAAAAAGCGGCCAGGGCGTAAAAAAGGGCATCGGGGTGCTCGGCGGAAGCGCCCCTCTTACGTGAGCGCCGAGGTGAACGTTCCGCTGGAAGCCTGTCCCCGCTGCCAGGGGCCGGTGGAAGATCGCACGCCGATCACGCAGTTCATCGAAGAGATTCCGCAACTCCAACCCGTCGTGACGCGGCTGACCACCTGGCAAGCCAAGTGTGCCGCTTGTGGGAAGGTGCATAGTTCGCATCCGCTGCAAACTTCGCAAGCGATCGGGGCCGCCGAAGTGCAGTTGGGTCCGCGAGCCGCGGCGTTTGCGATTCTGCTGAATAAGCAGTTGGGCTTGCCGCTGCGTAAAACTTGCCAGGTGTTGAAGGAAGCCTTCGGACTGTCGTTGACCTCGGGAGGCCTGGTGCAGTTGGAGCATCGAGTGGCGAACAAGCTGCGCCCCGCGTATGCGGCGCTGCAAGACGAGATTCGGACCAGTGCGGCCGTCTATGCCGACGAAACTTCGTGGTATGTGGGTGATCCGCATAACTGGTTGTGGGTCTTCACCACGCCTCAAGGCACGCTGTATCACGTGGATTCCAGCCGCGGCGGCCCGGTGGCCGAAAAGATCCTGGGAGCTGATTTTGGCGGGGTGTTGGTCACCGATTGCTTCTCGGGCTACTTGCGATTTAAGGGTCCGCAGCACAAGTGCATCTTTCATCATCTGCAGGCCTTGAAGCGCGCCCGCAACCAAAATCGCACGCGGCGTTCGAGCTATCTGGATGCCTGGGAAAGTTTGTGGCAAGACGTTCTGGACCTGCACCGCGCGCGAGATGAGTTGCCTGCCGAATCTTTCGTGTCGTCTCGAGCGCAACTGGAAGCACGCTACGACGACCTGTTGGCGCAGCGGTTGACGCAGTTGGGGGATCGCAAGTTTCAAACGCGGATGACGAAGGTGGGTGCTCATCGATTTGGGTGCCTGTATTACCCCGTGGATGCCACGAGCAATCGCGCGGAACGAGCGATTCGACCAGCCGTCATAGCGCGGAAAATTTCATGCGGGAATCGCACCGACCGCGGGGCTGCGACTTGGCAGATCCTCGTCAGTCTGGCGACGACCGCTTATCAAACTGGTCGCGACTTCGTACGCGAACTAGCCAATGCCATCGTCTTCGAACCAGTACTTGCACGGTAAGCACGTACCTAGCGTTAACGCCCTATCCAGGGGGTTTGAACAGTCGGCTTTTTGGCTGCTAAATCAATGCTAGCACTTCACGATCGGCAAACGAACGATCCAAATCAGAACCATCGCTGCACGCCACGCAGAGCTAAATAATACTTATTTATTGAATACTTGTCAAACACTTTAATGCAAATCGCATTCCGCTGAGAAGACCGGCATGCAAAATGAGCAAGTGGGAACACGCGAACCTTTGTCCGCCATGTACCTCATCGCCAATGCTCCACCGGCGGCTAACTGTCGACATTCCCTTCTTCCCGCGTGGCCTGTCTCCCGAGCAGCAAAATGCCCGTCACGATCACCGCGCTGGTCACCACGGCGGTTCCCCAGACTAGCGTGATGAGCGAATGATGCAGCGTCGGATCCGCCTGCGTCAGAATCACCGCGGTGGCACCGACGGCAATACCGCTTACAGCACTCGGACCCAAAACCATAAAGACGGTTCGCACGATAAAGAACGCCGTCAACCAGGCCGAGTGAGTCTGAGGATAATAATAGGGCTCGCGCGTGTAGCTTCCTTTGGCGGGAGGAACGTCGTAGCCAGAGGTCGTCGTTTTCATAAGGCACTCAGGAGGGATTGGAATGGCAGGCTAATCCTGCGCGACCCGCAGCAACTTTTCATACAACCGCAAATCTTCCGCCGAAAAGCAACAGAAGATCACTTCTTCCAGCGTCGCAGGACGAGCGAGAAACACCCGAACCGTTTCCACGGCAATCGCAGCGGCCTGGGCGGGCGGATAACTATATACCCCGGTGCTGATGCAAGGAAAGGCAATGGACTTTAGTTCCAGCTCGGTTGCCAGTTCCAAACTGCGACGATAACAGGCCGCGAGCAATGCTGCTTCCCCGTGCGAACCGCCATCCCAGATCGGACCCACGGTATGAATGACATACCGGGCAGGCAGGTTGTATCCCTTTGTGACCTTGGCATCTCCTGTTTTGCAGCCGCGCAGCTGGCGACACTCTTCGAGCAATTCAGGCCCCGCCTCCCGATGAATTACCCCATCGACGCCACCTCCCCCCAGGAGCGACTCATTGGCCGCATTGACGATGGCATCAACTGGCAGTTGGGTAATATCGCTTTGAATCGCACGAATCATGCTTCCCCCGCGATCTGGCAGATGAACCGGCGCAAAGCCTGTGGTGGGAGCTGGAGTAGCAGCCCGTTATTGTACTACGCCGAGTGGGGAGAGAATCGGTAGTCGCGTAACGAAGCATGGGGATGATGGTGAGCCACTGCGTTGTACGCGAGGCACTGCTGCGACGTAAATTCGTTGGGATGTCTCGTGCAAGAAATAGTAGTAGGCACACTCCGTGTGCCGTTCACCGCAGAACAATTTTCTACGCACCTGTAAAGTCCAACGAATAGAACACGAGTACTTGCCGAACGGCACACGGCGCGGGGGGCAGCGTTTCATGACGATAACGCCAACCGACCTTCCATTCGGCTTCCTCCTCGCCGCGGAGCGGCTTTTGACGGTAGTAGGTCCTTTCAAGGCCCGGCAAGAGAAGGGGAAACCAACATCCGTCGCGGAGCGACGATTGATTAGGCGTCGCTCCGCGACGCCTCGGCCGGGATAGAAGTTGCCTGATCCGGGTCTTGAAAGGCCCGGCTACTATCAGCTGGCCGCTCCGCGGCGAAGCATTTTCAAGCAGGCTTCCGTCTTGGGACCGCAGATAGCCCTACTTGAATCGACAGGGCGGCCCCGGCCGCGGCCACTGGGCTTGCCCCAGTGGAGCGATCACTGAGGAGCTACCCACCGGCAAGCGGATTTCCCGGTTTGATTTTCGGGGCGGGCGTGCGCGGCCCGAAAATCCATCCGTTGCAGGTTGCAATTTGGGATGGCGAGTTGCTTGCCAATGATCGCCCTACCGGGGCAAGCCCGGTAGTCGCGGAAGATGCAGGGCAGAGTGGCCTGCGTTCAAAGCAAGTGGGCCACCCTGCCGCTTGACACACCTCAACATTCCCCACAAATCTTTGAAGAATTTACAATCTTTCCTTGCTGGCAACGGAGCGTTAACCGCGGTTGTTGGGCGGGTTAAGCGATGTTTGCACTGCTGGTCCGAGGTTTGCTTTGGAGGCAGTTACACGGTGC
>JBGSNR010000057.1:0-173839 GCA_041739545.1 Pirellulaceae bacterium
CGCCGACACCACTCCCGGCAATGGTGTAGCCGTAGACCGGATCGATTGTGCCATTGAGATCGACGGCCGCACCGGAGGCCACCGTGACCTTCGTAAAGGCTGTGTTGCTTGGCCCCAAGGCAGTGGTGTTTGCCAACCTGACCGTGCCGGCATTCACGGCCACGTTGCCGCTGAAAGTATTGGCACCGGAAAGAGTCAGTGTGCCATTGCCGAGTTTGGTCAGTCCGCCGCTGGGTGTACCTGCGAGTAGGACTTGAGCAATCGTGACGTCGAAGCCGTTGGTATCGATGACGGCTCCGCCAGCAAGCACATTGGCGGCCGAGAGCCCCTGCATGAAAGTCGTCGAAGCGGCACCCGCCCTTAGTGTACCGCCATTGAAGTTGAAGGTTGATGTGCCTTGGGTAGCCTGTGCTATTTCGTTCGGCGTGATCAGGTTGGTGGTGAGTATCCCGCCATTGAGGTTGATCGTTCCGGCAGAGCTAGGTGTTGTCCAGCCGACCATGGCGACTTGCGGTGTACGAACGTCCGCCGTGCCCGAGATGTTTACAGTCCCGCTGCCGCGTTGGGTTAGCTGGAGTCGGCCTGCGGTCTGATTAAACAGTCCCCCACTTAAATTCGCGGTGGCAGTCCCGGCCCAGTTATCCATGATAAAGTTGGCGCCACTGCTGTAATTGAATGTACCTCCCGACTGATTGAATGTGGTAACCGTTCCACCGCCGGAAGCGTTTCCAAGGGTAAAGGTGCCAGCCGTCATATTCAAAGTGCCGTTGTCGATCTGGACAGTGCCAACATCATTGGTGTTGACACCGACGTTGAAGTTGCCCGAAGTATTAATCGTGCCGCCCGACAGCTTCAGAATTGGATTGGCTATCGCAGGTCCGCTGACGGTGATGCCTCCACCTGCGGTTGAAATTGAACCACCCGTCGCAACTTCCAGCGTGCCGCCGCTGACAAGCGTAGTGCCGGTATAAGTGTTCGTTCCTGTGAGCGTTAAAGTACCGGTGCCAATCTTCGTAAGCGCGGCCGTACCGGAGCCATTCACGATCGCTCCGCTAAACGTAGAAGTTGCATTGCCACTGCCGACAATCAACGTGAAGGTTCCCGCGGTCACGCGATCGACAGTTCCGCTACCGGTCAGTCCAGCAATCGTTTCGCTCCCTGTGAAACCACGAAGCGTGCTTCCGGCACCGACATCGACGTTACTTGCATCGGGAATCGCCGTTCCTGTGTTGAGTTGCAGGATCGTCCCCGCTGCTGTGGTGGCCAGATTACCGACGAAGCTATTCGTGGCAGCGAAAGTTGTACGAGCACCGCCAGCAACCGTGACCGATCCCGGCGTGCCCGAGATCACTCCTCGATACACGGTTTGATCCGAACTGCCCGCCGTTAACGTGGTCGCTTTGTTCAAAGTGACCGTGCCGGCGAAGTTCGTACCTACACCAGGAGATGCGAAGGTTGGCGTACCAACAGTCGAGGTGCCTGTACCAGCGTTTGCAACGACAATTGCATTGGGGACATAATTCGCTACGGTGTTACTGGCCGAAGTCGTCAGAAAGGCTGTATTATTCGCGCCCGTGTTGGCATCGTTGAGCGTGACGGTTCCCGTCCCGAGAGCATTAAAGGTGCTGGTTTGGAGCGTACCCTGGCTAATTGTTGTGCCGCCGCTAAACGTGCTGGCTCCGCCGAGAAAGAGGGTGTTCGCAGCGCCAGTTTTGACGATTGAACCAGTACCTGTAAGTGCGCCGGTGAGTGTGATGTTCGCGCCGGTGGTGTTGATGGTCGTGCCAGGTGAGGCACTGGTGAGAGTCATCGCAACAGAACTGGACCAGGCGGCCGTCGCCCCGACGGTACCCGCTCCAAAATTGAGCACTTTGGCACCTGCGCCGCTGGACGTGAGCCCAGCGGTACCAAGATTCAATGAGCCGCCGCTGAGATTGATCGTCCCACCTAGAGCGTTGCTTCCGCCGACATTCACTCCGCGAAGATTTGCAACGCCGCCATTAATATTGAATGTTCCTTGGCCATCCCATCCGACATACATGGTCGTATTTGGGACATTGAGCGTGCCGCCATTGAGTGTGTAGATGTTGTCGACACTATTCCAATGGCCGATACGGATGGTGTTGGTTGACGTTGTAAGATTGACTATCCCCCCAGATTGGAAGAAGTAGCTTTTGGTCAAAGTATTGTTATTGAGATAAAAGCTCCCGCTATTGTTGAGCGTTGCTCCACCTGTACCGACGGTAAATTGGGAATTTCCATAGCCGGTGTAGTTGGTGAAATTAAGTGTTGATGCTCCCGATACTGTGACGTTAGAAGACCCAAAAATATTCACAGTCGTGGCAGTCAACGTATATGAGCCACTCATGTTCAAAATCGTAAAGTTACTAACATTAAAGGTTCCAGCAGTGATGGTTCCTGAGCCACTAAACGTGGTTGTCGCATTAGTCGAGAAGCTTAAGGTCCCGACAGTCAACGAGCCGTTTACAGTGAGCGGCTTATTCCAACTGGCAGCGAGTGTTCCCGTGGTCACTAACGTCGCGCCGGTTGGGATCTGAAATCCGGTTGCCGCGGAGGCAGTGGCTCCTAAATTGATTCCGCCCGAGAATCCACTCGTCGTCGTCCCACCGTAGATCAAGGTTCCAGCACCGGAGTTGTGCGAAAAACTTCCGGCTCCGCTGAGCGTGCCGTTGACGGTGAGTGTGTTACCGCCGGAATTCATTTGTAGATTGCCGGTCAGCGAAATGTCACCATTTAAGGTCAAATTCCCACCTCCCATCGCAACTGAAAGGGTCCCCCCTGTGATGTCGACGGGGTTCGCCAGGGTGAACGCCCCGGTTTGCGAAAGTGTGGCGTTGGCAGTGACGGTATATGTCCCAGTTCCCAGGGCGCTATTGTTGCCGACAACAAGATTACCGGCCGACTGAGTCGTGCCGCCGGTGTGGGTGTTGGCACCACTCAAAGTGAGCGCGCCCGCCCCCGCTTTCGACAACGCACCTGCCCCGCTGATTACGCCCGCAAAGGTCGAAGCCGCTGTGTTGGTAATCGACAATCCGGTTCCCGTGCTAATCGTGCCCGCCACGGTCGAGCTTGCCGCGACGGTGTCGATCGAGAAGCTGCCCGCCAGATTTACAGCACCGTTGATGTTGACCGTGTCTGTAATTCCGGCACCCGTGATGATCGACAGATTCTGCACATTGGCCGCGATCCCATTCGCGCCAGAAACCGTAATGGCGTCGATGCCGTCTTGCCCAACCGTGACGGCGGTATTGATTATTATCGTTGGGGTATTCCAGATAGCGACAGTCTCGATACCAACCGCTGATTGAACTCCGTTAATGTCTCGGCCGGTCGTTCCAGCAATCACGATCGCGGCTTGGGCACCAATGACCGGGCTGATGGCGGTCGTTAAATTTGTCCCCGTCGAGACCGTCAAAGTGTCAGCGATGCCTGAGGTATCGAGCGTTAAGCTCCCCGCGTTGACGATATCTACCGGCTCCAGACCATCGAAGTGCACCACCTGCCCATCAACGATCAGATCCCCCTTCTTGCCATCTGTTCCTTCTTCATCAGCAGGGCGATAGACGATATCCTGTGTGCCGCTCCCCTTGATCCCCATGGCATCGAAGCCAGCGCCGCCGAAAAACTGAATGCCCCCGGCCGGGACAGGGTTGCCCGTGGAGTAGTCGACCAGGAGTTCATCGTCGTAGTCACCACCAAAGATTTTGATCAAGCCGGTTACTTCCGACATCGGAACCGCCAAAGTCTTGCCATCATCGCGAAGTTCACTCGCCGCACTGGGAGGTGCCAGGAAAGTCACGCGCGGATCAGAAACGAGCAAGTAGGTTCCATCCGTGGCGATGGTAAGCCGATTTTCATTCCCGGCAAACGAATCTGTGATAGACAGATTTCCTTCGGCATCGAGTTCAGCCGTGATGGGAGTCACCGGGATATTTGATTGAAAAGTTAGATCATCCAATACGCCGTACTCGGCGGTCGTGCTGAACTGCACACTGAAGATGTTTTCAAAGGGGAGCGCAATGTTTTGCATTCCACCAGCCAAGACGAGCGTCGAACTGCCGAGAAATCCGCCGACGCTATCAAAGGCAGTCGCCGTAAATGTCCCTGGCTGTGTTGAACCGACAAGTGCCGAGAGATTCTTCACCGGCAACGAAAAATCGATCTTCTCTTCCGCGGAGGTTAGGAACGTATTCCAGGCCAGGAAATTGGGAGCGCTGTATCCGCTCACACCAAATCCCGAGTCCTCGTTCAGCACCTTCCAGCCGTCCCCATTCACGCCGCTAAAGGTTGCCCCCGTCGACTCATACTGGGTCGTCAGTGGCTGCTGCATGCTGAACCCCTCAGGAGCGGCAACATCGTCGAAGTTGAGAAACTTCACCGCCATCAAGTCGCGCGTCTCGAGCGCTTCGAAGAGGGCGCGACGGCGAATAGCGGAATTGACAGAACGATTTTTGCGGCGCGGAAGAGTGCGACAGCGCAGGCGCGCAGAGGGATCGATAGACACGGGTGCCTCTTAAACGAAGATGAAAATAGATTACGCGGCAGTTGCCGCAAATCCCTTGGAGAGAAGGGATCAAGAACCGGTGGGTAGGGGCTCACAGAGTGAACAACCGGTCCAAGTTCACTCCACGATATCTAAGGAGGAAAGAATGTCAATCGAGTCGATTGTATTTTTCATTCCTATTTTTCCATTGAAGACATGCATCAATATAATTCAATAATTAATGACCCTGTCATTAACGATGCGCAGCGGACAACCGCCGCTTTTGCACACAAACCCATCAATGGATACCACTCAACTCAAGAATGACTCGATTCGTCGCAAGGATTAACAATAAAGCCAAAAACAGGTCGCTAATCTTGTGGCAGGGCATGAGTGCAGGAAGATTGCGGACCGGAAAACCGCAAGCAAATTACCGGCAACTCAGCTGCACATAGCCCGATGATGGGGTATTCGCGCTGTTCTCCTTCGGCAGTCCGCAAGATGTGTTGATCACGCTGGCCCAGCGAAGTCGTGCGTCAGTGCGCAGAATGCTGTAGGAAAATGACATTAACGCGCGCCGAATAAAATAGAATCCGAATGGCCCCACCCGTTCGGCCCATGACTTCCCTGCCAGTCCTCAATGGAAATTGACCGGCGTCTGGGCCATGGCTGACGCGCTGCTCAAACCGCGACGGAATGTTTTTTTCGAAAAGGGAGCAGTGGAATTTCTTCCTTGGCTGAAATTCCGCTTACGAATTCGCCAAACTCTTTAAGCCCACGCCGACAATCCAGGCCAATGCGGCAGCGACTCCGCCAACAAACAAAGTCTCGCCGCCGGTCCACCAGGGATTGCGATCGGTCACTTTGCCGCGAATGACGCCGATCACAAAAAACGTAATGCCTGTCAGGATCGTGCTTACTAGAAAGACGTGCTCCGCTGCAAGCGCGAAGGCGAAGAATAGAGGTACGAGGGGAACCATACCCGCGGCAACGAATGCAACAAACGTAGCCAACGCGGAAAGCAGTGGGGATGGAGATTCCAATTGCAGTCCCCACTCTTCGGTCAGCATGGTATCGACCCATTGCTTGCGGTCGCGAGTGATGACTTCGACCACTTCATCGAGGACGGCCCCCTCAAACCCTTTGCGCGAGAAAATCTGCCGAATCTCCTCCCGTTCACCGTCTGGAATTTTTTCGATGTGCATTTCTTCCATCTGGCGTACGCGTTGAATGACTTCGAGGTCGGCATGCGACTTCAGGTAGTTGCTCACCGCCATACTGAACCCGTCTGCCAACACATTTGCCAGACCGAGCACAACCGCGATGCCAGTCGACAGGCCCGCGCCGGCAACTCCGGCAACAATGGCGAAAGTTGTCACGGTGCCATCGACAGCACCCAGAACAAAATCGCCCAAATAGCTGTGCTCGCGGGCCGCAGCAATGCGCGCGGCAATTGCTTGCGGCGTGTGCATGGCCTGAAGTTTCGCATCCGGGGAAGGTCGGTTTTTCATTTCAAGGTCAAGAGCGGGATTTTAGACGCCGCGTGAGGAAGGAGTACGGACAGCAATCCCTATGCCGCAAGCGATTCGAGGCGCAGGTAAGAAAGAGACCTGCGCAAGACTCTCAGTGGATTGTCTGGTCTGGCTGAGCGAGACGCCAGTAGCTTGACTGCCGACTTGCCGCAATGAAATGAATAGATCGCGGCAAAAACTATTTTTTGGAGTCTCCAAAAAGAAATTACAACCATTCAAATATCAAAACAAATGATGTCTTCCACCTTTCGCGCTACTGCGGAATCAATTTCGGCAAATCTGAAAGCAGTAGCGCGGAAAAGATCGCATCCTATCGTCGTCAACTCTGTTTAGTTCGCGTTGTCCATCAAATCTCCCAGCCAACGCTGCCACGCTTGATGTGGCACCTCGTTGCGTGATAAGGCCAAAAGTTCAAAGGTTGAAAACCTGGCTCCCCGTCGCTGCGAGCCCACGCGACTGACATTCAATTCGGCATCCAGACACAAGCGGTGATCCTTGCCTGCTTCGATCACCGGCGAATCACCCCACCACTGCAACGCCTCGATCGCGGCGTCGTATGCGGTCTGAGCAGAAATCACAACCGTCAAGGGGCCCGAATGAACAACGTACTGTGTCATGGCAAGTTTCCTGATGCGATGGGGGAGTTTGTTAAATCGTGGCGAGCAGGATGCGATCAATACGAGAACCGAACGACAAGAGTTCGCGGTGCTCGGCTCGACCCTGCTCTCACCTGAAAATAACTATCGCGGAAGCTTGGACACGTCTGGTCACATCGTGCAAATGGCCGAGAAAATGAACCTTTCGTGTGATAGCAATGCTGTACTAGTACGCCTAAGTCTTTAGTCCAGGCTCACCCGCTTCGGCCACTGCCGACCAGCGTGTCAGCACGCGGCCCCCCGGCTTGAGCACGTCGGTGACGGTCACATAGTCGGAAGTCCACGACTGGGGGGTTACTGTGCAGCGCACATAGCCGCGTTCGGTGGAATGAAACTTTACGAACGGGTTGTTGGACTTAATCTGCGCCAGCGCTTTGGGCAGCGGCGAGCCATTGCCACCACTACTGATGCTTGTGCAAACAAATTCCGTAGCGATCACCGGAGTGTCCTGGTCACGATCGTTGAGCCGCAACTCATTTGCCCAGTTCGAGTGAATATCACCGGTCAGTACAATCGGATTCTTGATCTGCCGATCCTGCATGAACTTCAGCAGTTCGCGACGCTCGTGGCTATAGCCAGACCACTGATCCATCGAGTAGAGCAGTTCGTCTTGCCCACGATCAAAACCCACTTGCCCCATCATCACTTGCTGCGCGAGCACGTTCCACGTCGCCTGGGAGGCAAGCAGTTCCCCTTGCAGCCATTCGCGTTGGCGGGAACCCAACATCGATTGCTGAGGATTATTGGCCGCCTCATTCAGTGGGCTGGGTTTGTCATTGTTGGGCTGATCGCTGCGGTACTGGCGCTCGTCGAGCACGCAGAATTCTGCCAACTTTCCGTATTTCGCACTTCGATACAGCTGCATGTCGGGTCCCTTCGGTACGGAGAAGGGACGGAGCGGCATGTTTTCGTAGTAGGCCTGGTAGGAATTGGCTCGGCGAACTAGGAAGTCGACTGGGTCTACATTCTTCTCTTCCGAGATGTAGTTCGCACAGTTGTTGTCAAACTCATGATCATCCCAGGTGACGAACCACGGACAAAGCGCGTGCATCCCTTGCAGTAACGAATCCGTTTTGTACTGCGCATGGCGGACGCGATAGTCCGAGAGAGATTTAATCTCTTTGCCGACATGCTTGCGTACCAGCTTGTCTTTCCCTTCATACTCGTAAATGTAGTCGCCGAGGTGAAAGACGAGATCAAGATTGTCTCGCATCATCTGTTCGTATGCCGTGTACAAGCCGTGCTCGAAATGCTGGCAAGAGGCAAAGGCGAATTTAACTTGGGCAACCTCAGCATCGGGCGCTGGCAATGTACGCGTCCGGCCGATCGGGCTGTCGGCATCCCCAGCACGAAAGCGATAGAAATACCAATGATCCGGCGCGAGCCCTTTCGCTTCCACATGCACCGCATGTCCGAACTGCGGCGTCGCCGCTGCCGTGCCGCTGGCCACGACCTTTTGAAAGCCGTCGTCCTCCGCCAATTCCCACCGCACGTTAACGGAGTCATCTCCCATTCCACCCTCGGTTTCTAGCGGCTTGGGCGCCAACCGCGTCCACAGAACCACGCTGTTCTCATCAGGATCGCCAGAAGCCACCCCCAACGTAAATGGGTTGCTGGCAAAATTCACTTGGCGGTCGGCAGCCTCCGCGCGGCGGGCAAGTTGAGGAATTGCAGCGAGCGCTGCTCCGTAAGCCAGGAACAAGCGACGGCTTACGCCACCTTCGTAACGAACCGCAGAGGCAAGTTGGCGGGGATCAATCACGGCAAACTCCAGCTTGAGAATGGGATGTTTTGGGTGGGAAAGGGATTTGCAGCTTGCTCTACCAAGTGCAGAACTCGTATTTTCCTTGTCGCGGTCAGTTCTGCCACTAGGGGCGCCGCGCAAACTTAACATGAAAGCGTCGAAGACAGGCCATCCTAGTACGTTTACTGTGGCTGAGGGAAAATGCGCGAATGGACATGCCTTAAACAATTAGAGACTCGTGCGTTCGACCTTGCGGCATATCCGCCCTTCCCGCAGTGAACCTCCCTGCTAGGATTTCTCTCCTGACCTGTGGCGAACTTGATGCACCCAAGTGGCGTGCAGAATTGACCGTGGTGCCCTGCCAAAAATGAACCTACCCGACCGCAAAACCGTGATCATCGGCCTGCTGTCGTACACGGCGTGGGGTTTATTCCCTATCTACTGGCGGTTCATCGATGATCTTCAGCCCGGGGAGCTCCTGGCGCATCGTTTCGTCTGGTCCTTGTTCTTCTACCTGGCCGTTTTTGGATGGTTTAAATGGCGCGCTTGGAATCATCGCGTAAATTCAGACCAATCTGGCCGCGCCATTTCAAAACCTGTGCACCACAGACCGACTGGCCGCGACTGGATGCTATCCGCGGTCTCAGCTCTGGTTCTAGGCAGCAATTGGTTACTGTTCATTTATGCGGTGAATAATGGTCACACACTGGATGCGAGTCTGGCCTACTTTCTCAATCCCATATTAAACGTCGGGGTCGGCTGGCTCTTCTTTCGCGAGCCGATACCTTGGCCTATGGTGGTGGCAATTACCCTGGCAGCGCTCGGGATTGGCACCCAGATGATCGGGCAAGGGGAATTCCCTTGGATCGCGTTGACGCTCGCCACGACCTTCTGCGCTTACGGCGTGACGAAGAAAGTGCAGCGCGTAGAATCAAACTTCGGACTGGTGATGGAAAGCAGCGTGGTCTTTGTCCCAGCACTGATTGCTGCCTTCATCTTGCGAGGACAAAGCCCCGTGGAGCAACTCACGCTGCGACACTGGCTCCTGTTGGCCGGGACGGGGATTGTTACCGGCGTTCCGTTAGTCTTGTTTTCTTATGCTGCTCAGCGTGTTCCGTATAGCTTGCTGGGGGTGATGCAGTTTGTCGCACCGACCTTGCAGTTTCTTGTCGGTTGGCTGATGTTCGGTGAACAACTGAACGGCTCGCGTCTGATCGCATTCATGCTTGTGTGGGCGGGTGTCGGCTTCTATCTTGCAGATCGGCTCGTACGTTTAGCACGGAGCTTGCAGATCGACGAACGAATCCAGATTGCGCAGGCAGACTTATCCGCTGCAAATCCAAGAACAAAGTTGCCCGAGAATTCGCTGCCAGCAACGACTAACGAAGCTGAGACTATAGAATCCTGCAGCTGAATGTGGGAATAGCTCTGCTGGCATCAAAAAGCCCCGCCAGCGATAGTTGCAAGACTACCTGCATCCCTGCTTCCGCCTGAAATCCGGAACTGGCACCGGGGCTTTATGGCGAACCTGGAAGCGCTTGCCGACAAGGCGCTAGCACGAGTTGTCGGGGGCGTCCCAGTTGATCGCAGGGCGTATTCTAGAAGGTGAAGCGAATCGAGCAACCCTGCTGGCAGCCAAAGAAAAAAGTGACCCGGGTGGGACTCGAACAACCCCGGGAAAATGCGGAAGAATTGCAAAATGCCTCCCAGGGTGGCACGAATGCTGGCACCGTTGGAGCATCAGCAGGTGAATTCTCTGCCGACCTGCAAGTCGTGATCGACGCTTGGCCCGGCCTACCCGAAGCTACCCGGCAGGCGCTGGTGGGGATCGTCCGCGGAGAACTGAGCCGGCAATAATCCACCGTAATAGCAATCGGCTTCTATCGGGGTAAGATGTCCGCGTCCATTAAATTCAGGGTATTGACCTGAATCTACACGACAATGAGCCGATGCGGAGGAATAGCCGTGAGATGGTTTTTGCTGCTTGCTGTCATTTGTAATGTCGCCCACGGTCAGATTGGCGATGGCGTTGAATCGCTGGCTCTTGAAGAATGGCAAGCCAAGAGGGTTGAAGAAGGAAAACCGCCGAAGGCTCCGGTGCTTTCTATTCTTTCGCCGAAAGTTGGCGAAGTTGGCATCCTACCATATTCGGACAATCCAGCCGAAAAGGGGCTGCATGTTCGCACGTCCATTCTGCAAATTCTTGACGCTGACTCACTGCTCCTGACTGTGCATGTTATGGGGGCTTCGATTCGTGGAAACATTGCCGGCCCGCCGGAGGAGAAGTCGCGACTTACTGTGATGGTCAAGGGTACAAGTACAGCTAATCTGGCAGACGACCAGGGAATTCGATTGAAGGGCGGCTACTATGTGGCCGGCACAGAATCGTACGAAACTGCCAATGGCAAGCGAACCGTCCATGTACTGACTCCCTACACCGAACCGCTCATCCCAGAAGCGATTGCGAAAGCGTGGGAGGCGAATCAAAAGGCAAACGAAACGACCAATGCACAGGCTGAGAAAGATAAAAAAATTGCGTTTGAACTGAAGCGGAAGGAACCATTGCTGCGAACGTGGAAAACAAAAGACGGCGCGTTCTCTGTTTCGGCCTACTTCATGGGAATGTCTAACGGAAAGGTGAAACTCGAACGATTTGACAACGGCAAAGCTATTGAAATCGAATCGTCAAAACTTTCTGCCGATGACCTTCGCAAACTGCCAGAGTTAAAGAATCTTTATGAATGGTGGGCCAAGGGAAAGTGATTCGCTTCTGAAGCGGCAGACTTAATGCCCCCCGCCGGTTAAAGGTACTCCCTTCGTTCATTCATTCATGCCGGTCAGCAATGGCACGGATCGGTCGAATATGACGCGGCAGGTTTGACTTCCGCCTGCCGGATGGTGCTGGCACGGATCGGCCGAATGTCATGCCCCCGGTTTGATGTCCGCCTGTCCGGTCGTGGAGTCTATGTAAGGGAGTCGCATACCCCGCCTGTTCCCGGTGAACACGGCAGGATGATGCCGCGGGAAGAACCTAGATACCGGGGGGCCTGCGACGGGTGCGAAGTTGGACGCTTTTTCGTTGCATTAGACCTGTCAAATTTGCAGGAATTTGGCATCCATAGACCTATGACATTTAACCGCCTACCAAACCGCTACGCGGCACACTTGCGCGCCACCCCTGACCCCAGGGCTATTGAACCGGACGGCCCCCCCGCCGGACTTCCAGGTACTTCCCGCCCTTGCGTTTGGAACCCCGTTTCCCCACCCCCGCCCGCCCGCGGCACACACACCTTACGGGGGTGCTGAAATCTGACGCCGGCCGTCTGTATGACCGTCTGTGCCCTGCCCGCGCTATTTTGGCAAAACCAGATTTTCAGAACTCGCGAATCGCTAGTGATTGACTGCGTTTGTCCCTCCCGGCATTGTCTGGCACAATATCGAAATCGGGTGGTCGGTCGTGAGTAGCTACACGCCGGCTTTGCGCTCCCGGCAGGTGGCATTTTCTTGCCTTTCGATGCTTCTCTGCCGGCAGCGGCCCGATCGAAAGGTAGAACGGATGCGTCAAAACAAAAAGCCAGACCCGCTATCGGTCGCGTTTGGTGACCTTACTGCCATCTTGCATAACGAGCAAATCAATGCTTTGTTCTGGGAATACGAGACGTACAAACCGCCTAGGGATGCTTGTCCGCTTGCCTTGGCCGCAAAACGATTCCTTAAAGAGTTTGAAGAAGCTGGCGGTGAGTCTGAGCTTTCCAGACGCCTGAACTTTCTCTCAAGAGAGACGGGGGAAGGTTCGGTATACCATCAATACTTCAGCGCTGCTCAGGCTGTAGTTGATTACGTTGATGCCAGATTAATAAGTGAAGGAGTTAAGCCCTTCGCCATTAAAGGCAAGATGTTTTCAACCTTCCTTGATCGACGGTACGATCCGTCTCAGGGAGTTAAGTCGGTCGGTCGTCTGACCGGAACCGTATTGGAACTTAAGAGGCTGTTTCTGCCTGAGAACGAAAGATGGTTCTATGCGAACGAAGTTGCAATCGTGAAAGCATTCCACGACGAATCATATGAATTGATGGTAGAGGCGAAGCAATCGTGTGTTGGACAATGTCGCGTTCTAATGGCTCTCTCTAGTCCAAATCTTCAATTAACACCGACATCAAGCGTCTTTCGCGATGCACGGGAAGCTGCGAATTCCTTGTATTCGTGGATCAAGTCCACGCCTCGAACGCGAAAACGCCCGTCCAAACAAACGCATTTGCAATGGCAAGAATGGAAGCAGGAAGGCCTGAGCTACCAAGCGATCGCGGTGCGACACTTCGACGAAACTGGCGACCAAGTGAGTAGGGACGCAGTGATAAAAGCCCTTAAGCGGCTGGCCAGCGCTTAGCGTACGACATGTCCTGTGGACATCAAGCAATGTCTACAGACATTTGTTGTTGTCAACTTTTTGATTAATCGGCTATCTCACAAAATGGGCCATGCACCGTGACGCAAGCGTTTGTTGACGCCTGCAATGTCGGCGGTGTGCTCGCACCAAAAGGTGGCCCATGACTGTGACCGAATTGCAGCCCCCGTCCATTTTGATTGATGTCCGCTCCGCTGCTCGGACACTAGGAATCTCCCCTCGCCTTTTATGGTCGCTAACCAACGACGGCGAACTTCCTCACGTTCGCATCGGCCGGCGCGTCTTGTACAGCCCGGCCGACCTCGCCGCCTGGATCGAACGGCGGAAGGTAGGCGGACCCGCGTCCTTAGAAAGCTAGTCGAAGCTGGGGCGCGCACGGTTGCCGAGAGAGGTTGCTCACCTTCTCTGCGCGGGGATCGTCCCCCCGGCGCTCCATTGTAGAAACGCAAAACGCCCAGCCGTTGTGGGACTGGGCGCTCTGCTGAGAAAGGTTGCTCACCTTATGAGAAAGGGTATCACGGATGGGAACGCGCAGCAATGGAAACGGACGAATCGACGCGGACAAAGTGAAGCTGGCAGCCCGCGGCCGGGAACTAGAAATCTTAGAAAATGTCGCAGGCATCCCGCGGGATAAACTCGACAAGCGCGGGCACGCCTGCCCGAAGTGTGGCGGCAGTGATCGCTTCAGTTTGATTGATGCCGACGCCGGCGCGGTCCTTTGTCGGAAGTGCTTCTCGTCCGGCAATGGTGATTTCCTCGCCGCGGTGCAATGGGCGCTGGAAGTGAATTTCAACGAAGCCTGCCGACGGGTGGCGAAGTATCTGGGGATCGACGGGGACGGCAGCCCAGCACGGAAGGACAAGCCCAACAAGCCAAGCGGATCGACAAGCAAATCGTTTGTGTCAAAAGCGGCAGCGGTGGCAGCCTTGGAAGCGAAGCACGGCCCCCGTGCGGGACTCTGGACCTATCACGACGCTGACGGCAACCCGGTCGGCCAGATTGTGCGGTGGAACCTGCCAGACGGTAAGAAAAAGATTTTGCCTGTCAGCCGGCATGAGGACGGATGGCAGACGAAAGGGATGAAGGAACCGCGGCCGATGTATCACCTGCCGAGCATCAAAGCGGCGGAAGTGGTGATCGTCTGCGAAGGTGAGAAAGCATCCGACGCCGCGGTCGGCCTGGGCTATGTCGCTACGACTTCGCCGCACGGGAGCGCATCCGCAGCGAAAGCGGACTGGCAGCCCCTCGCCGGCAAGCAAGTGGTGATCTTGCCGGACAACGATGAAGCCGGCCGGAAGTATGCCGAACAAGTTGCTGGGATCGGCACAAACCTGACCCCGCCGGCGGAAGTACGGATCGTCGAATTGCCGGACCTCGCTGAAGGTGAGGACGTTGTCGAATGGATCGCAGCCGGTGGAACTGCGGAGCAACTGCAAGTGCTGATCGACAAGGCAGCGCGATGGCAGCCCGCAGTAGAACCTGGCACTCGTCCGCCTGATCGAATTAAGCCATTCGTTCGTTTCCCTTTGCATTACCTCCCTGAGCCGATCCGCGGTTATGTCGATGAAGCGGCCGCGGCACTGGGAACCGATCCTTCCTTTATTGCCCTGCCGATACTGGCAGCGGTGGGAAGCGCCATCGGCAATACGCGGCGCATCGTGTTGAAGTCATCTTGGCGAGAGCCGCCGATTCTCTGGACGGCAATCGTAGGCGATTCTGGCACGCTGAAAACGCCTGCCTTATCCGCCGCTACGGATCGTCTGGAATTCATCCAGAACAAGCACGAAGCTGAGCACGACACTGCGAAGGAACTGTTTGTTGTGGAGCAACTAGCACACGAAGCGGCGCTCGAAGATTGGAAGAGAAATAAAGCCGTTCGGGGTGATCCGCCTGAAGCCCCACAAACGCCAATTTGTCATCGGGTGATCGTCAGCGAGACAACCGTCGAAGCGCTGGCGGATCGCTTGCAGCACGCCCCCCGTGGCCTATTGCTCTGCCGGGATGAACTCGCCGGTTGGCTTCAATCGTTCGGCCAATACAAAGGGGGTAAGGGTGGCGACGTCGCCCAATGGCTTTCAATGTACAACGCGAAGTCGCTGCGAATCGATCGAAAGACTGGAGCGACCTACATTCACGTTCCAACCGCCGCGGTGAGTATCGCCGGCGGCATCCAGCCTGAGACTCTGAAGCGGTGCTTATCGACGGAGCATTTTGAAAACGGACTGGCAGCCCGGATGCTGCTGGCTATGCCCCCGAAGCGGCCGCGGGTATGGAGTGAGGACACTATCGACGAACGATTGCAGCGGCAGGTGGCGGACTTGTTCGACGCACTACTCGCACTCGACTTTACGACAGACAAAGACGGCAATCAGGTGGCCGTTGATGTTCGTCTGGATCGGCCCGCCAAGCAAGTCTGGATCGACTTTTATAATCGGCACGGAGCCGAGCAAGCCGGCCTGATTGGAAAGGACGCGGCGCTATGGTCCAAGCTGGAAGGGACAGCCCCACGGTTGGCTTTGATTATTCACCTCGTTCGTGTTGCTGCGGGTGATCCTGCCGCAAAGCCTGAAGCCATCGACGAAACGAGCATGACGGCCGGCGCTGCCCTGGCTGATTGGTTCGGCCATGAAGCCAAGCGAGTCTATGCGACCTTATCGGAAACGGACGAGCAACGGGACGAGCGGCAGCTAGTGGACCTGATCCGGCGGCAGGGCGGATGGATGACCGCACGGGAGTTAATGCGACGATGCCGGAAGTACGGCACGGCAGACGACGCGGAAGCCGCGCTCGAATTGCTTGTGAAGGGAAAATTCGGTCGCTGGGATGTCGATGTTCACGACGCCCAGGGTGGCCGACCTGTCCGTCGTTTCCAGTTGCATATCACTGCTGACACTGACAGAACTCCCGTTACTCTCGCCAAAAGAGAGGTTGTGTCAGCGTCAGCAGCAAGTGAAGGTGGAAAATTCATGCCCGCCGATGATGCCGACGCGGACGGAAACGAGGTGGGCGAATGGATTGCCTGAGCCTCATTCAGCACGCCCAGGAAGCCGGCTTTCAATTGCGGATCGACGCCGGCAATTTGGTGATCCGTGGCCCGAAGCGGTACGCGGACCTCGCCAAGCAGCTAATTGAACACAAGTCGGAAGTGCTTCTCGTCCTTCAGCCTGCCGCCGATGTCGATGCTGACTACGACGCCGGCGGTGAGCGACAAGCCATTCAGGACGAAGCCCGCGAAGCGGAAGCACGGATCGCTCTGGCAGACGACGCCGCGGTCGATGATCGCTTCGCAGACTGGCAGGCATCCCTTGATGAAGCCGGCATGACGGTGCTGACGCCTCCCAACTACGCGGCCGACTTCGACCTGATCGACGCGGCTGACCTATCGGCCTGCCTGAAGTGCGGATCGCTTGAGTTGTGGCAGTCCGAGGTGGGAACGTGGCGTTGCTCGAAGTGTGATCCGCCGGCGCGGGCAGACGGATTGCGAAAGCTGGCAGACAAAATAAGGCGAAAGCATCCCAGGGTGAAAACCACGACGGCAGACAAAATCGACGCCCCAGGATGCCCCAGGATCGACGCGGAAGCATGACCGCGGCAATCGTATCGGATCAATGGCCCAATGCGAGAAACGAACGATAAAACGATTCTCCATTCCATGCGAACTATTGCGCGATAGTGCGACAACCGATAGATTTAGGACAAGGCAAACCGAAAGGCAGGTGGATGATGGCTGGTGTAAGTCGAACAATCAAAGACGGACAAGTCCGATTCCGAATCAGCTTCTACAACAAGGATGGCGAACGTAAATTCGTTCGCTTAACGAATGTCAACGAGCGGTCGGCCCAACGCATTGCCGACAAGATCGACTTGCTGGTAGCAGCCAGCATTGACGGCGGTGGGATCGGTGGCGACTTGGCAGCATGGGTACGCAATGCAGGTAAGGACCTTCAAGAGAAATTAGAGCGGGTGGGACTGCTGGCCCCACAAGAGAAGAAAGAACCGTCTGATCCGACGCTGAAAGACTTCCTCGATTCATACACTTCCAGTCGGCATGATGTGAAGAAAGGAACGTCCATCAATTACGGTATCGTCGTAAAGGACCTAATCAATTTTTTCAGTGAGGAGCGCCGGATCGGGACAATCACCCCGGGGGATGCTGACGAGTTTCGCCGGCACCTACTCAAGCGACTTTCGGACAATACCGTCCGCCGGCGTTGCGGTCGTGCGCGGCAATTCTTTCGGGCAGCCGAGCGGAAACGGCTGATCGAAGGAAACCCATTCGATATGAAGAACCTTACCGTCCGTGGCAATCGAGAGCGGGACTACTACGTCACTCCGGAGCAAGCCGCGGCCGTGCTGGAAGCCTGCCCCGATAACGAATGGCGGCTGATATTTGCGCTCTGCCGTTTTGCGGGCCTACGATGCCCGTCTGAGCATCTGGCTTTGAAGTGGGGTGATATCGATTGGCACCGAAACCGAATCACGATTACCAGCCCGAAAACGGAACACTACGAAGGGGGAGAATGCCGAGTGATCCCGATGTTCCCCGAACTAAGGGAACACCTTGAGTTTGCATGGGATCAACCGCGGGATAGCGAATATGTCATAACTCGCTATCGGGACGCAAACGCGAATCTGCGGACTCAGTTTCAGCGGATCATCACAAGAGCCGGTATCACTCCCTGGCCCAAACTATTCCAGAACCTACGCGCCAGCATGGCAACGGACCTCGCCAGTCGGTTTCCCGCACACGTTGCCGCAGAGTGGATGGGGCATAGCGTGGCGGTCGCAGCGAAGCATTACCTACAAACTCTGGATTCCCATTACGAAGCGGCAATCGCTCCGCAGTGTGGCACGAGGGGTGGCACCATAGCGGCACCAAACATGGCACGAGGGGTGGCACCGCACGGCAAGGCCTTGAGTGGCACTAATTCGCCCGACCAACAAAAAACCCCGGCGGATACCGGGGAAATGCTTCGCAGTGCCAGTCGTAACAAACTCTTGCAAAACTATTTAGTGACCCGGGTGGGACTCGAACCCACGACTCTGGCATTAAAAGTGCCATACTCTACCAACTGAGTTACCGGGTCGACCTGTTCAAACTCGCAACCGGCAAGGCTGCGGTCGAACAGTTCACGGGTCGCAAAGGTTCTCTACGACCGACGTGACCGAACCAAGGATTTTAGCAGGAACGGCAAGGGGGGCGAAGGGGACGGAAATTGTCCTGTCATACACTAATAGAAATGTCCCCTTTAAGCGGCCAATTCTGCCGATCGGCTTCAGTCCATGATTCGGAATAAATCGCTCCGCTGGTCAGTCCAGAACACATCTGCCACAGAATCGTCTTGGCCATCTTCCAACGTGGATTGCTGCTCGACGACCGGATTTTGCAAGAACCTCTGGTTATTGGTTAGCAGTATCCACTCTGAATCTGCCCCGCCTTCGCCATAGTCGGTGCTCGTGAAATCGACCAATCTCGGCTCAAGCCTAAAGTGCCTCGCCAGACCTCGCACCACGGGCTTCAGATTGAGATATCGGTTGCTGATATGAACCGCGATGATGCCGCCGGGCCGGAGATGCCGCAAGTAGGTAGCCACTGCTTCCTGGGTAAGGAGGTGTACGGGAATTGCGTCCCCGGAAAAAGCATCAAGCACGATGACGTCGAAATCCTGTGTGTCCTCGCGTTCGAGACTGACACGCGCATCGCCGAGCACCACTTCGACGGTTGCGCCGCGGTCGATGGCATCCTGGCGATAAGTGAAATACTGGCCAGATAAATCGACGACCTGCGGATCGATTTCATAAAAGCGAATCAAGTCGCCGCGCTGCGCATGGGCGGCCATGGAGCCCGAACCGAGTCCGACCACTGCGATCCGAAACTGCGTGAGTCGCTCGCGCGGAAATTGCTCCACGGCAATGGCGACTCCACTGCCATGGGCGTAGTAACTGCATGGTTCCTCAGGGCGATTCGTGTACTGAAAGCCGTGCAGAATTCTCCCGTGATAAAGCGCCAGCCCCTCATTCTCTGGATCGTCACTATCTTTCATCGAGACACTTACGCGACCATAGAAATTTCGCGCGCGAAAAATGACATCGGGCGAATTCGTCGGCCAAATGTTTGGACTGATGAACGAGAGCATCACCAACCCGACAATCAACGCGGCGCTGGGCAACACATATTTCATCGGGCCTATTGGCCAACGTCGATGGCTGAAAATCATAGTGCGGGCGACAAGCGCAATGCCAGCCACGATTGTTCCCATCAGCAGGCTCAGCGGTAGTTCAAAGTAGGTGACAAAGTATCGCGGGCATAAAAGTGAAACGAAAATCCCCCCGATCGCTCCGCCAGCGGAGATCATCAAATAGAACGCCGTCAAATACTTGCGACCAGGCTTTAAGGCCGCCACTTCGCCGTGGCAGAGGAGACAAAGCGCGAAGAACCAAAGCAAGTAGATGGTGCTGTAAACGGCGACGGAGTCTTCCAGTGTGTACGTAGAAAAACCGGAATCTAGCCAGGAAAACGCCCATTCCAAGAACGCTCCGGCGGGACGCTCCCATTCGGTCTTCACCACTTTTCTGCCGAAGTCGACGAAGTATTCATCGATCAAGTCCGATCGTTCGCAGGCGACAATCAGGGCCGCGCTGCCGAGCGTCGCTAGTGCCGTCAGGATCGGCCGGTACCACCAACTGTTGTCAAATACGATGATGAACGACAACAAGTACAAGCTAAGCGGCACGACCCAGAAAAATGGGGTCACCGCGATGTCTTGACACAGATGATTTGTCACAGCCAGCAGCGCTGTCGTTCCAAGTGCCGCCAGCAGAACCCAAAGAATTGGCTGCCACCATGTGAGAGGAGCATCTTCAGGGGAAGAACCCTCCGCCTCCACTGGATCGCTGCTGGCTGTTGGCGGCCCGTTGCCTGACACCGCGCCTTCATGGTTCGCTACCAGCCAGCCCAAGGTGCCAGCCATAAGAGCGAAGCAGGCGAAACCGAGCGACCAGCCCCAACCTTGCACTGTCGTTGAGAAATTAGGCTCGAACACGACAGGATAAGTGAGCAATGCTGCTAGAGAGCCGACGTTGGATAACGCATAAAGCCGATAGGGGGAAGTCCCCGGAATCAACCTTCCGAACCAGGCCTGCACCAAGGGCCCGGTCGACGCGAGCAAGAAGTACGGCAGTCCCACGTTGAACAGCAGGAGCATCAAGATGCGCGAGGTCGGAAGTTGTCCATCCGCGGGCTTCCAACTCTCGGCCGGCGTGATGGGTAAGGTGAGGATCGCCACCACCAACAGGACCGCATGAACCACCCACTTCCACCGGCTTTGGCTGCGAACTAGCGCGTGAGCATAGGCGTAGCCTGCGAGGAGCGCAATTTGAAAGAACAGAACGCACGTGGACCAGACGGCTGGACTCCCGCCGAACCACGGTAGAATGACTTTGCTGATCAGAGGCTGAACCTGAAATAACAGGAACGCACTGGTGAAGATGGTCCCAGCCGATAGCCAGGCAGCAGCTGCCGGTGAACGAAGCAACATAGGAATCCGGCAAGTGGTGCGGGCTGAGATGGCAGAGAGAATCGCAAGACTTTGTTATAAGCACCGCCGATAGACGGTGACTACTACCATTTATGAACGAATCGCAGTTGCTCCAGCTTGCCCGTCAACTTTCGGCCGGGGAGCTTTCCTCGGCCGCATTTCTCGATGCGCTAACGGCTTTGCAGTCATCCGGGACCAGCGACGCGGTCGTGGATCTCGATCGGGCACGACGTTGTGGTTTTCCCGAGGTCGTGTACGCACCGGGAAAATCTTCGGCTGCAATTGTCGAAATTTGTCACCGTTTGCAAGCGGCCCGTCAGTCAATTTTGGTGACACGTCTCGTGCCAGACCAGGCTACACTTTTGGTACAAAATTTTCCGCACGGCATCTGGCAAGAGCGAGCCCGTACCTTTCGAGCGTCGGCAAGCAAAGTAGGTTCAACCGAAGTTGAAGTTGAAGCGCTTCGTGGTTACGTCCCGGTGATTTCTGCCGGGACCAGCGATTTGCCGGTCGCCGAAGAAGCCTGCGAAACCTTGGCTTGGATGCAAGTGCGAACGACGATCTTTCCAGATCTAGGAGTCGCCGGGCCACATCGATTGCAGCAACGTCTTCCCGAAGTACGCACCGCCGATGCCATTGTTGTGGTGGCGGGAATGGAAGGAGCACTGCCGAGCGTCGTCGGTGGGCATGTCTCCTGCCCGGTCATCGCAGTGCCGACCAGTGTCGGCTACGGTGCCAGCCTCGGCGGAATCGCAGCGCTCCTGGGGATGCTCAATAGCTGTGCCGCCAATGTGACCGTCGTGAACATTGATGCGGGATTCAAAGCGGGCTTTGTCGCGGGACTAATTGCGCGGCAACGACATTCGGATGAAAACCAACCACCAAGGTAAATCATGCAAGCGCAACGAACGAACTGGTCCGGGCTCGATTGTGTCGTCATCGAGCCACGCCTGCCTGTGCAAGGCTTGGTTTTGTTCTGTCACGGCTTTGGTGCTTCGGGAACCGATCTGGTCGATCTCGCACCGGCACTCGTTTCGCTGGAGCCCGCACTCGAGTCGCTCGGCTTTGTCTTTCCTGCCGCGCCACTTTCGTTGGCTGATCAAGGAATGGCCGATGGTCGCGCCTGGTGGCCGATCGACATGATGGAACTGATGGAAGCGGTCCAGTCGGGTCGGATTCGAGACCTGCGTCATCAGGTACCTCCGACCCTGGCCGCCGTGCGTCAGCAATTAAAGGAGGTAGTTGTTACTGCCTGCCAGCATTGGCAACTCGATTCCAGCCGCGCGTTTCTCGGGGGCTTTTCGCAGGGGGCGATGATTAGCACGGCCGTCGCGCTGCAAAACGATCTGCCGATCGCCGGTCTGTGTATTTTATCTGGCACACTTTTGTGCGAAGTGGATTGGCGAACGGCGCTCGAACGCCGACTAGTCGCGGCAACGAAACCGTTTCCGGTCTTTCAAAGCCACGGCAAATTCGACCCGATCCTGCCGTACGACAACGCGGAGGCGCTGCATGAATTGCTCGCCGCGGCCGGTCATGAAGTGGAATTTGTTCCGTTTGGGGGCCAGCATCAGATTCCGCAGCAGGTGTTGCAACGTCTGGCGGATTGGCTGAAGAAGCACTTGCCGGGTTAAACCTATTCGCAGGATTGGCATCGGGTGCAGTCCCCTCATCTAGCGCGAATCACCGTCGAGGAAAGGTGATATCCAATTTAAGCTCGCCCGTGTGGAGTCCCTGATGCTCATCCCCTCGTTGTCCACCACGTTGACCGACGGCAAAGTGTTGCTCCGCCCCTTTCAACTTGCCGACGTGCCAGTTGTTTTCGCCGCGGTCCGTGAATCGATGGCTGAGGTCAGTCCCTGGATGGCCTGGTGTCATCCGGACTATTCCCTGGAAGACACCCAAAGTTGGATCGAAGTTCGGGATGCAGAATGGCTGCTCGGAAATGAATTCGCGTTCGCAATCACGTCGGCCGCGAACGGGCAATTTCTCGGAAGCTGCGGATTGAATACCCTCAACGAACTGCACCGCCTGTGCAATCTGGGCTACTGGGTACGGACATCGCACGCCGGTCGCGGCATTGCGACCCGGGCGACCAAACTCGTGGCTACTTGGGGCCTGCAAGAACTCGGATTGCGGCGAATCGAGATCGTCGCGGCAGAAGATAATCTCGCCAGCCAACGAGTCGCAGAAAAAGCTGGCGCTGTGCGCGAAGGGGTCCTTCGCAATCGACTCTTGCACGGCGGAGTTTCTATTCGAGCCGTCATGTTTTCATTGGTGCCGGACCAATGATCGATTAAATTGCGAACATGCGAAGAATTCTATTTTCACGGCGGACGTTCTTTACCCAGTCGGCTGCTTGTGCATGTGCGACGCTCGTAGCATCCGAGCTTTCAAATCGCATTTATGGGCAAAGCGAAAGCTCAGAGCATCCGCCTGCTGAGCCATCCGTTGACGTGCCGCTGACAGGCCCTGCCGTTGCTGGACTGGAATCTTTCGATCGCCTGCTAATCAGCTTCGTTCGCGATCAACGCACGCCGGGTATCTCCTTGGCCGTGGGTCGCAATGGCAAGTTGCTTTACGCCCGCGCCTGTGGATCGGCGGATCGTGAAAAGAAGTTGCTTGTTCAGCCTGAATCACGCTTTCGAATCGCCAGCGTTTCAAAACCGCTGACTGCGGTCGCGGTGTTGCAACTGGCAGAGCGGGGAAAACTCGACCTCGATGCGCCGGTGCTGGATTTCTTTCCTGCGCTGGGACCGCTGGTGGCGAAGGAGGGTTTCGACGAGCGCTGGCGAGCGATCACCGTGCGACACTGCCTGCATCATACCGGCGGCTGGGATCGCGAAAAATCATACGATCCGGTCGCAAGGCCCGAGCAAATCGCAGCGGAAGTCGGCAGTAAGTCCGCTGCCGTCACACCGCTACAGATCATTCAGTCCATGCTCGGCCGAAAGCTCGATTTCGATCCCGGCCAGCGGTACGCCTATTCAAATCTGGGCTATCTCATCCTGGGGCGGATCATCGAACAAGCGAATGGACAGCCGTACGAAACTTATGTTCGCGAGCATGTGCTCGCGCCGCTCGGAATTCGGCAGATGCAATTGGGGCGTGCCCTCCGCGACAACCAACTACCGGGCGAAGTTTGCTACTACGATTCCCAAGGTCGCACCGGAACCTGCCTTTATCCACCCCTCGAAGGAAAACCGGTACCTCTCTGCTATGGCGCCGAGAATTTTGAGAACTTCGAAGCCCACGGCGGTTGGATCGCTTCGGCCAGTGACTTAGTGCGCTTCGCGGCCGCGTTTGCGGATTCCGAGCATTCGCTGCTGCTTAAGCCGGAGTCCCTCCAAACCATGTGGGCTCCACCTGCTGGCCCTGCCGGTCATCAAGCCGACGGCACTTTGAAGTCGCTCTACTACGGCTGTGGCTGGAATGTTCGCCCTGCCAAATCGAGTCGTTACACGGCCTGGCATGGTGGTTATATCGCAGGGAGCGAGGCACTGTTGGTCCGTCGCTGGGATGGATTGATCTGGGCGGTCCTCTTCAACACCGCCGGCGATTTGGAAGAGGGCAAATCTCTGGTAGGTCGTATCGATCCACTTCTACATGCAGCCGCCGCGGAAGTGAAAGAGTGGCCAGCAGGATAGCGACCGATCCAGTCGTGTTCGACTTCGCGAGTCTCTACTCCGCCGTCGACCGGCTTCCATCGGGGCTGCCACCAATCGGCATCCCTGTCGGGAGTGGCCGGGCGGCAGTCAAAAAGCCCCGCTTAAACATTTCGGATTTCAAAATTCGGAAGTCTTCAAAGCTCTCGGGATAAACCCACACGGTCAGCGTTGCGCGGCGCGGCCCCAGGGCGTTGAGTCGGCCCAGAAGATCCGATTGCGGATTAGCTAAAGCTTCACGCACTGGTTCCCCCATCGGCTCCCGCACGGGAATCAACACAAAGCGGTCGAGTTCGATCTTGGTTTGGGTCGCCATGCCACCGCCGGTCCGCACGACGCCGCTGGTTTTCTTTAGCGCGTACTTCAACACAAAACCGCCCATGGGAGGAAGCGTTTCTTCCACCCGATCGGTGTCTCGCAAGCGATGCACTCGGTTGGGAGCATCCGCCTTGAGCCGCTCCACCAGTTCGTCCCAGGGAACGAAGGCGATCAATCCATTATGCAGGCGGAAATGGAGTTCCGTGCCAAACACGGTTTTCGCCATCGGCGTGGGAAAGTGTTCCAGCACTTTCGGCGGCGGTTGCTCTCCCGCGACGCGCTTCGCCTGATCGAGTTGCTGCAACTCACGTTGAACGGAGACCAACTTCGCCTGCAGATCGTATTGTTCCTGCTCGGCCGAGGAAAGGTCCGTGCGGTGTTCGTTGAGCCGTTCCTCGGCAACGTTGACCAATAATTGCACTTGCCCGCGTTCTTGCTCGCGCAGGGCCAAGGCACGCTTTTCTTCCTCGATGCGCTGCTCCACATCATGGGCGGCGGCCTGCAACGAGCGATTGGTGGATTGGGCGGTTGCGAGTTCCGCATTCCATTCCGCAATCTCTGGAGCCGGCTCGGTGGGTGCAGCCGAAGCTTCTGGAGCAATCTCCTTCTTCGCCAGCGCCATCGCTGCTGAGCGCGCCCCGGCACCGATCACCATCACCAGGATGATCAGAATGCCGACGAGGTTCGCGACCACGTCGAGAAATTCATCTCCCCCTGGCTCGGCAGTCTTCGGGCGTGCAGCACGACGGCTCATCGGTGTTTCCTCTTCAGTTCATAGCCGCTGCCGTTTAGCGCCTGTTCCCATTGTTGGTAACGGGGCTCGGCCGTGGAGGAAACGTCGAACGATAGTTGCGGTCGCCAGAAACCGTTCTCGGCCGCGATCCCCCAGCTTTCGATTTGCCGTTGCACCGCTTGAACGAAAGCTTCGACCTCGGCATGGCTCAAGTCGTCTTCACGCAACGGTATGACTACCGGCGATACGGCATCCCCTACATCGGGAAGAACCACAATCTGATGCGGCTGCAGGCGAATGCGAATCGGCCGCGCGACGGCCACCGTTCGCCCGTTCGAATTCAACAAGCCCCAGTTATGACCTTTGCGCGAAGTGCTCCCCGCCGACTGCCCGGGCTGACCCGGCTTCCCACCACTTTGCGACGAACCACTCGACGCGCTACCAGACATGGCCGACACGCTATTGGGGCTCGAACTGCCGGCCGCACTTGATCCAGACGCTCCGGCACTGCCCCCACCAGCGACATTACTCCACTGGCTTC
This sequence comes from Pirellulaceae bacterium, assembly GCA_041739545.1. Classification (GTDB taxonomy): domain Bacteria; phylum Planctomycetota; class Planctomycetia; order Pirellulales; family Pirellulaceae; genus JBGSNR01. The sequence goes on from JBGSNR010000057.1 coordinate 25,637, forward strand.
CGCCGGCCATGGCAGAGCCACTGCCGCTGGCCCCCCCCTTGCCCCCAGCGGCACTTCCCCCGCTGCCGTTAGAACTTCCATTCGCCTGCGTGGAGCCTCCATTCGCTGATTGATTGGCGGCGCTACCAGCAGGGGACGAAGAAGCACTTCCAAACGTACCGCCGTTGCCGGACTGTCCGCCCCCCGGCTGACGCAGCGAATTTGGCGTTCCTCCACCACCGGCTTGTCCTGCCGCACTTCCGTTTGGCCCACCGGTCGCGTAGCTGATTCCCGAACCCGAACCGATCCCTCCTTGGCCGGTTCCGCCAGTTCCCACGCCGCCGCTACGTGGATCGCCACCCACGCCACCTCCCGTGGCATTGCTGCTGCGCCCCAAGCCTCGACCGGCCATTTCCATTTCCGGTTGTTGGGCCAGGGCATCACTTGAATTGAACGATTGCAGGCTATCCTCTGCCTGGTATCTGCCCGGCATGGAAGCGACCATCACCGCCTGACGTTGTCGCGCTTGACGCACACTTTGGGCCATCGTCTGCGCAAGGGCCGGATCAGGCTCGCCGTAGGTCAGCTTCATTTCTGCATCGATCAATTCATAACCAAACTCTTCTTCCCAGGCTTTCAGCGCAGCCCGGGCGACCATGTAAGCGACAATGCCGTCCGGGCGCACGATTAGCAGCGGATAGGGCATACCTCGTTCCCCATGGCGTTCGAGGTACTCGCGTTTGGCTTTCAGAGCGGCATCGAGAGGATTTCCTGGACCAAGCGGGCCGTTGAAATCGTCCGGCATCAGCACGAGCCCTTCGGGTTGCAAGACAATGCCTGCCTCGCTGCACTCGATGTAGACCGGCCGACGTCGCGTACCGTTCGGCCCGTCGTAGGGAATCAAGGCATACCAACGATCTTTGGCGGCTCGTTGTTGCTTCAACTTCTCGACTTCAGCTTTCGCCAGTTCAATCTCCGCTTGCTTCTGCGCGAGTTCAGCTTTGGCCGCATCAAGTTCGGGATTGCTGAGTTGCTTCCCTTGGTCGATCGCTTGCGCTTGCGTCAGCAATTGCTTTGCTTGTTCTTGAAGACGGCGGAGATGGTCTTCTACGTGGGCTAGGGTTTGCCGTAGCCGGGCGAGTTCTGCCACGCGCTCATCGCGCTGCTGGGCTAATACATCGCGTTCCCACGAGAGGTCTTGCACGATCTGTTCATGCTGCTGCCGATCCGCATCGGTCGGACCAACGGGAACCGTTGCAGCCGGGAGCGATGCCTCCTCGGCCGCAGCGATATCTGCTGCCGCACGTGCCGAAGCCTGCCGCACCACGATCACCAACATGACGATAATCACCCCCATCGTGCAGATGAGGACCGCCAGGAAGGGAAACAGGGAGATCGACAGGTTCTGTCGCTGAGAGGCCCGACGCGTCATGCCGCCTTGCCTTTCGTTGAAGGTTTGTTCAGTTCCACCCGTTCCGCATCTGGCTTGCCGAGCCGACTATTGAGCAGATTAATAGCTGCCGACAGGCTGAGCACGGTGTCTTCAAAGTTCTTGGCACCGGCCAACGATTGCAGGTTGTTGTTGAGGGCGGTTTCGAGTTTGGTGACGTCGGCAACGGCGTGGATCGCTTGCGTCATCATCTCACTTTGACGCACCAGTTCCTGCTGATGGGCGTGCAGCAGTCGGGCATTATCCGAAAGGGCCGTTTGCCATTGCTCCCAGCGGCGTTGCATTTGTTCGCTGGCTTTTTGCTCGACTTGCGCCAGTTGATTCACATGTTGTCCCAGCGTGCCAGTCAGCGCGGCCGCCAGCGATGTGGTGAGCGCATCACCGGCCGTATGGGCCGTTTGCTGCCAGCGATCCTGCGCGTGTTCGAGGGAATGCTGCCAAACTTCTGCCTGCTTTTGCACCAACGATTCCGTGGCGCGGACTACGGCAACACTCATCCGTTCGATGGTGCGCACATGGGGATCGGTCGCCGTTCCCTCTTTCGCAAACCGCCCGGCCAGTTCTTCGGCCGCTCGTTCATCGACGAGTGAAAGCAAGTGCCCTTCGATCTTGTCGAGGAAGTATTGCAAGAACATCAGAAACATCGAGAACGAGAGGGCGACTGCCGTCGTATCGAAGGCGGTGTACAAACCGTTCTTTAGTCCTTGAAAAGCGATGTCCGGCGCAGTGGCCAGTTGTTTAGGATCGAGGCCGCCGAGCGCATTGGTAATACCGATAACCGTTCCCAAGAAGCCCAACATGGGAGTCGCCCAGACGATGATCCGAATGAGCGAATAGCTTTCCTGCTGCCGGAGGACATCCCCTTCGGACAGATATTTCATTTCTTCTTCGAGTTCGTCTGCCGATCCGCTGCGCTGAATGACCGCGAGCGCTTCTTGGAGACGTCGACCCAAATAAGACTTCTGGGCAGAAGCGGAAAGCTCTTGCCAGCGATCCATCAAGTGACTGGCTTGATCTGCGGGAAGTAACTGCCCCCGTTCACCTAGCGTCGCTCGATCGAGTTGCCCGTACTCCCCCAGAATCTCCATCGCCTTCAATGCGAGCGCGACCAACCCTGCGAAGAAGAACGCCGTTTCGACCATCGAAATCGGGTGACCGGCAAAGTACCGAATCCCCATCGGACTGGCGAGCGGACCGCTGCGAATCAGGGCCAAGAAAACACCGGCAATCGCGGTCCCCAGGATGAGAGGCCAGGCAATGTTGGTGAGTAGTCCGAAGACCGATGATTTGGAGGAAGATTGCGATGACACAACGGCATCCTTTTCACGAGAGACCCAAACCCGACCCGCCCACCCCAATAGGTTGGAAACGGGTTCCCAAACAAAAACCGGCGAATCATAGAGACCTCGCTAATTTGCGCCGAGGCGACAAATCCTGCGCGGTTCCGTTAATCGACGTAATCGATACAGATTATTGAGGGAAACTGCTGTTCGCTCGGCGGGCTGAAACCAAGAGCGTTCGTGCTAGCACTTCAAGCAACGGTTTGGTCGCTACTACCAGCCCGCCGCTGACTCCCCTGAAAACCGGTTTCCAGGTTGGTCAGAAAATTGATTTTTCCTTTGCAAAGCCTCCTCTAAACAACTTGCTCCCAAATTTCCGAAGCATTCCAACTACCCCCCGAACGTACTTTTTTGGAAACCTGTTTCATCACTTTTCAAACGTTGGAACCTTTTATCTCAACAGGGCTTAAGGTCGTTTTCCCAAAGTGCTAGCGTTAACGCCCTAAATGAGGGGCTTGGTTTACTGAATGGAACGCTTCGAGCCGATTCCAGAGATACTATACAGATGTCCATTAGATGTCAAATAGATGACGATTGATTACTGAATAGTAACTGAGCAATTCTCGCGTTGCGGTTGGCCGATCGAGAGGTCTGCGACTGTGCTAACGTGCTAGCACTGGCTTGCTAGCATAACCCCAGCAACTTGACGTGCTAGCACTGCGGGGCAGGACGGGGGTTTCCAATCCGACCTAACCCCGCCCCGGCAGATCCGCCCGTGGCTCTTGCTGCGATAAGCAATGAAATGAGCCTAGTCCCCAGATCAAGTTCCGGCTGGGGAGGCCGATCACATCGCGGCTGGGGAATAGATCGCGCAACACATCCAGCGCGTCGAAATCGGTGTCCGCGTCGAACTGCGGCACCATCACCACGCCATTCGCAATCAGAAAATTGCAGTACCCCGCCGGGAGACGCTGGTTGTCGAAAAACAGCGGCGGCGGGCAAGGGAGCGGCACAATCGTTAGCGGCTGGCCATCCTGATCGGTCATCGCTTGCAGTTGCTTCAAATTCGCTTGCAGCGGTGCGTAATTCTCGTCGCTCGGGTCGTTGCACGTCGCGGCCACGACCGTCGTTGGATCTACAAACCGCGCGAGCTGATCGATGTGCCCATCGGTATCGTCCCCGGCAATTTCGCCGCCACTGAGCCACAAAATCTTCTTGGCCCCGAGATAATCCCGCAGGTAGCCCTCGATTTCCTCCCGCGTCATGTCGCCGTTACGGTTCGGATTCAGCAGGCACATCTCTGTCGTCAAAATCGTCCCGCAGCCGTTGCCGTCGATGGCTCCTCCTTCGAGGATGATGCCGGGGGTGAATTTCTTCCGCGATTGCAGCTTCGCAATCAGGCCGGGAATTTGGTCATCCAGATCGAATTCATATTTCCCGCCCCAAGCGTTGTAGCCCCAATCAACAAGGGCCGGCGGACGATCACCGCCAGCGAGAAACGTCGGGCCATGGTCGCGACACCAGGCGTCGTTGGTGCGAATGTCGTGCAGGATCACATTCTTCACCTGGCCAACCAACTTGGTCGCCTCCGCCATCACTTCCGCACCGCCAGCGATCACATTCACCGGTTCATACTTCGCCAGACCACGCACGAAGCGCGCAAATTCTTCCGGCACCGGTTCGAACGCGCCGGGCCAACTGTTCCGGTTGTGGGGCCAACTAACCCACGTCGAAGCATGCGGCTCCCACTCCGCGGGCCAGCGATAGCCGAGCGAGCGGGGCGTATCTTTCGCGCTTTGCGAAGTGTCAGCAGACGAAGAGCTATCGGCCATCGAGATACCGTTTGGTCAGGTCGCCGTACGCATCGATGCGCCGGTCGCGAAGGAAGGGCCAGTGGGTGCGAACAATATCGTTTAAGCCAAGGTCGCACGGCACGACCATTACTTGTTCGTCGTCGTGCGACGCACGTTGCAGAATATTGCCGTTGGGATCGGAGATAAACGAAGCACCCCAAAACTGCAATTCCTTGTGATTATTGCCGTCCTGTTCTGATTCGCGCCCGACACGATTGGCCGCGGCCACGAACACGCCGTTGGCAATCGAGTGGCTGCGCATCATCGTTTCCCAGGCGTTGTGCTGGCTCGCACCGAACTCTTGACGTTCTTCCGGCAACCAGCCGATCGCGGTGGGATAGAACAAAACTTGCGCGCCAGTCAGCGCCGTCAGCCGCGCTGCTTCCGGATACCACTGATCCCAGCAGATGCAAACACCGATGCGGCCGAATTTAGTATCAAAACTTTTGAAGCCCGTATCCCCCGGCGTGAAGTAAAACTTTTCGTAGTACTGCGGATCGTCTGGAATGTGCATCTTGCGATAGATGCCCAGTTCAGTCCCGTCGGCATCGAAGACTGCGGCCGTGTTGTGATAGAGGCCGGCCGCGCGGCGTTCAAACAGCGAACCGACAATCACCACGCCGTGCTTCTTTGCGGCCGCAGCTAGTGCCTGGCTGGTCGGACCGGGGATTGATTCCGCTTCGTTGAAGCGGCTGTGGTCTTCGGTCTGGCAAAAATATTGTCCCGCAAAAAGTTCCTGCAGGCAGACGATGTTCGCCCCTTGCTCGGCCGCCTTCGCAATGCCGGCCAAGGCCTTGGCGACATTCGGCTCCTTCTCCCGGACGCAGGACATCTGCACCAGTCCGATATTCACGATTTTTGAGGTGTATTGGTAAGGCATCGGCGGAGCGGGAGCGGGCGAAACGAGACCATGACGAACATGAAATATACGCAGCTACGGCGAGAAGTATAGTAGTCGGCACGGTCCGCGTGCCGTGCGTGCGGGATTCGTTTTTCACCGGGACTCTTGTTGGCGGTAGATTAATTACGGATCTAAAGTTCATCCTCGCCGAACGGCACACGGAGTGTGCCTTCTACTATCATGGCAGCCATCGACTTCCGCGAACGACTTCTGACCTGTCTCGGCGGCGAGTGGCCTGAGCCTTGCCCGCTCCAACGGAAAGATTTGAAAACCGACGAACTCGCTGGCGGTGTGCGGCGGGTGCATGTCACGTACGAGGTGGAGCCCGGCGAACGCATCCTGGCCTATCTCCTCCTCCCGCCAAATGCTTCCACAACGAAGCCCGCCCCCGGTATCTGCGTTTGGCATCAACACAACGGTGCGTGGCACCTGGGAGCGTCGGAACCAGCAGGCTTGGCCGGCATGGAGATGCATCACACCGGCGTGGCGTTGGCGAAAGAAGGTTATGTCGTCCTCTGCCCCGATGCACTTGGCTTCGGCGAACGCTCGAAAGGCTACCAGCAAACCGGCGGTGCCCTGGAACGATTTCTGTTTCTGAAATATGTCGTCGCAGGAAAATGTCTCGCTTGGAAGCATATCCTGGATATGCGGCGGGCCGTCGATTTGCTTTCGTCGCTGCCGGAAGTCAACAAGGATCGCCTGGGATGCTATGGCCATTCGATGGGTTCCACGCATACCTGGCTTGTCGGGCCGTGGGAGCCCAGGCTGAAGGCACTATGCGGCAACTGCTGCCTGCCGACCTACGAAGCCATCCATCGCCATCAGATGCTGCACTGCTTCCCCAACTTCATCCCCGGCCTCTATCAGTATGGAGACACGTACGACATCGCCGCTCTAATCGCGCCGCGGGCCTTGCATTTGAATCTGGGGGAAACGGACGGCGGGAGTCCAATCGAAGAAGCGCGGAAGGGAATCGCCGTGATTCAACGGCAGTATGAGTCGATGCACGCGGAGCAGAGTTTTTCGTCCTTCATTGAGGAACAGACCGGACATGTGCTCAGTCCGGCCATGTGGGGGAAGGTGAAGGGGTTTTTTGAGAAGCAGTTGGGTGGTGTGTGAGGTGTGAGGTGTGAGGTGTGGTGTGTGAAGAGCAACCTTCCCTCGCTCTTCGGGATAAAATGTACGCATGCACTCTGCGGCCGAACTGACCAATGCACTTAAGACCCACGCGCAAAAACTGGGCTTCGTCTTGGCTGGTGCTTGCCCAGCGGTGGAACCGACCGGCATCAGCCGCTTTGCCGAGTGGCTCGAACGAGGCTTTGCAGGGGAGATGGATTATCTAGCCCGCCGCAAAGAGGCTTACGAACATCCGGCCGGGGTACTGCCCGGCGCGAAGAGCCTGCTGATGCTCGCGTTTCCGTACCGCACGCAAGAGCCTCGGGAATGTCTGCCAGGGCAAGGCAAGATTTCACGCTACGCCTGGGGAACGGCCGACTATCACGATTTAATTCACGACCGGCTGAAGAAACTGGCGGACGAGTTGCGGCAGTGGGTGCCGGACGCAAAAGTTCGCGGCGTAGTTGATTCCGCCCCCCTCCTCGAACGGGAATTTGCCCAGGCTGCTGGCTTTGGTTGGCAAGGAAAACATACGCTGCTGATTCATCGTGACATCGGTAGTTACTTCTTCCTGGCCGCACTGCTCACCGATCAAGAGTTGATCTACGAAGACGCCTTTGCGGCCGACCATTGCGGCACTTGCCGGGCATGTCTGGATGCTTGTCCGACGAAGGCATTTCCAGAGCCTTACGTGCTCGACGCGACCAAGTGCATCAGTTATCTGACGATCGAACTTCGCCAGCCGATTCCGACTGAACTGCGCCCGGGCCTGGAAGAGTGGCTGTTTGGTTGCGACGTCTGCCAGGATGTGTGCCCCTGGAACGAGCGACCTCTGGCGAAAAGATTAAAAGCCGGCAGCGACGAACTCGAACCAGCCGACGACGCGAACCCCATCGACCTCTTGTCTTTCTTTTCGCTGGATGACGATGCTTTTCGCGCCCGATTTCGGCACACACCGCTCTGGCGGTCGAAGCGCCGCGGCATCCTGCGGAACGCGGCCTTGGTCCTCGGCAATCAGCGTTGCCGCGAAGCGATTCCGGCGTTGATCCGCGGATTGAAAGACACGGAACCGTTGATTCGGGGAGCGTGCGCGTGGGCGCTGGGGCAGATCCTGGAATCCGCAGATGTCTCGGCATGGGAAGACCTGAAAGCCAGGCAACAGGTCGAAGAAGATCCGCATGTCAGAGCGGAATTGGCGGCCATCCTGGCAGGTCGACCGGACCAAACCTAACGCTATACCGGCCTACACTCGATTCCTCCCTTTCGTCTACATTATTGGATTGCCCAGAATTCGTTCGTTTAAGGATTGGCCATGCCTCTCGAAATGGAAAAACTCGTCTCGCTCTGCAAACGCCGCGGCTTCCTGTTTCAGTCGAGCGAAATCTACGGCGGTCTGAACGGCTTTTGGGACTACGGCCCGCTGGGGGTGGAACTGAAGCGAAACATTAAGGATGCCTGGTGGCGCGACATGGTCAGTGGCCACGATGAACTCGTCGCTCCGCCGGGAGCCCCCGAACCGTACGACATGGTTGGCTTGGATTGCTCGATCATCATGCATCCTCAGGTGTGGAAGGTAAGCGGGCATTACGATTTGTTCGTCGACAAAATGGTCGACTGCAAGGAGAGCAAAGGGCGCTACCGCGCGGATCATATCCGCTGTTTTCCGGTGCAGGTGGATGGGCAGACCGTTGGCTGGGTTTCGTCGATCAAGGAGCCCGAGGAATTTCAGAAGGGCATTTCGAACACCTTTGAAAAGAAGCTGAGCAAGCTCTTCGGCGGCAAAGAGACGACGATTCAGTTCGACGCACACACCACTTATTTGCAGATTCCGATTGACGAGCGCGCAAAAATCCTCGCTCCCGACGCGAGCGAACTGAACACTTTGACCGATCCGCGCGACTTCAACTTGATGTTCAAAACCATCGTCGGTGCGCTCGGCACCGAGGAAGACGCGGCATTCCTTCGTCCGGAAACTGCGCAGGGGATCTTTGTAAACTTCAAGAACGTCTGCGATAGCTCCCGCGTGCGAGTTCCATTCGGGATCGCTCAAACGGGCAAAAGTTTCCGGAACGAAATCACGCCAAAGAATTTTACGTTTCGCTCGCGCGAGTTCGAGCAGATGGAAATTGAGTTCTTCTGTCATCCGAATTCGTCCCGGAAGTGGTACGAATATTGGCGCGATCGCCGCATGAAGTGGTACACCGATCTCGGGCTATCGAGCGAACGCTTGCAGTTGCGTGAGCACGCGGCCGACGAATTGAGCCATTACTCGACGGGGACCGCCGATATTGAATACGCGTTCCCGTTTTTGCCGGCGGGTGAGTACGGCGAACTCGAAGGGGTTGCCCATCGGGGCGACTTCGATCTGCGCAGTCACATGGAAGGGAAGCTCGATCCGGACTCAAAACCCGATCTGAAAGTTCAACTCGGCCCAGACGGCAAGCCCAAGTGGCGCGGCAGCGGCAAGGATCTCACCTACCGTGACGACCTGACCAACGAGCGTTTCACGCCGCACGTGATCGAACCTTCTGCCGGTGCAGATCGCGCGACACTCGCGTTCTTATGCGAGGCCTATCACGAGGATCAACAGCCCGACGAAAAGGGAGTGATGCAGACCCGGGTCGTGCTAAGACTTCATCCCCGGATCGCACCGATCAAGGCGGCCATCTTTCCGCTGGTGAAGAAAGAAGGAATGCCTGAACTGGCGCAGGAAATTTATCGCACGCTGAAGAAGCAGTGGAATGTCTTCTACGACGAGAAAGGTGCGGTCGGCCGGCGTTATCGGCGGCAAGATGAAGCGGGGACGCCGTACTGTATCACCGTCGACGGCCAATCCTTGCAAGACCGCACCGTCACGGTGCGCGATCGCGACTCGCTCGAACAATCGCGCGTGAAGATTGACGACCTGGTGGGGGAATTGGCGAAACGGTTGCAGTAAATAGCAGTAAAGCGCGAACGAGGCGGACCGCATGAACTTGCCACGCAAAAAGAATCAGTTCCCTCGCTGGGTGCAGATTTTGATTTTGTTGGTGGTCCTCGCTGTGCTGTGGTACCAGCAACGTGGACCGGGCCCATCGCAGCCGTCGCCGGACGGAGACGGCGAATCTCCGACGACGATCGTGGTCGAGAACGATGTCGTCCGTGGCGTTGTGGTGCGCGACGAAAGTGGTGACGTGGTCTATCGCGGCAACGTCTTGCTTTCCAAGACGCTGGAACGGATCAAGGCCGAGGAAGAACTAGAGTGGCATCCCAACGACGGCGAATTTTTTGGGAATTTTGAGCGGCGACTACCGCAGAAGAAGCGGGGCTATTATCGCGAATGGGTTCATCCCACCCCTGGGCTCAGAGGGCCCGGCCCGCAGCGAATCGTTACGGGGCAAGCAGGGGAGATTTGGTACACTCCCGATCATTACGAGAATTTCTACTCGATCGCCCCTTAACTTGCAGGCCGATTGACTATTGGGCGCGTCCGCCGGGCAAATTCGCTGCAACCTCGGGCTCTAAGCCTAATTCTTTGGGGGATTGCCCACCCGTGCTGATGGCAGTTGCACTCGTGCGAATGGCTGCCCGTTGGTTCACGGTGGCCGCAGTCTGCGAGAACTGCTGACGAATTTCAGGCTGGACGTTCTGCAGCTTGTTCGCCAGTTGTTGAATCCCAGGTCCATTCCGTTCCGCTGCCTGGGAAATTTTCCCAACGAAGGAAACAGTCTCCGTGTAGTTGGCATCGGCAGTGCTATTGATGATGGGCGAAAGCGTTTTGGCAATCAGATCAGCACCGGCATTATCCAGCGCGAGGAAGAAATCTAGTTGACTGGTCATCACTGGTCGATGATCGGCCGTTTGAGCGGGAGCCGTTTGCACGAGCATCAGTGCCCGTCCGGTGACCTTCCGCCGGAGGAGTGCCCCTTCGTAGAAGCCATCACAAAAGTAGATGTGCAACTTGTCGGACCCGTAAATCAGTTCCACAGTGCCGGTCGTCCCAGCGCCATCGGTGCCACTCCAGGTGAAGTTGCCGGTTCGCTTGGTTTCGACGGTGGTAATGCCCATCAGTTGCCAGATATTGATCACTACTTCGGGCGACCGCAGGCAGTGCTGAAACATGTCCGGATCACAGTCGGTAACCGCGGCAGGTACTCGGCGAAACAGACTATGCTTTTCCACGACCGACAAGATCTTCTGCGAGGCTTGCGGCGTGAGCTTGTCGTAGGGAATCGATTTGAGCGCTGCCCCCTTCGCCTCTGCCTCCGCCGATTCAGCCCACGCTGATTGGCTAGCCACCAATGCCAGCAACAACCATAGGCCTGCCAACGGAAGGCTTATGCGCATAGTTTTCCCCAGAAGAAACTGGCTTGTTGCAGCGCAAATTCGATCTCGTCCCATGGAGCCCCCCTTGCTGTGCACGCGGGACCGTGACACAGGGCGTTGTGGCGAAGCCGGCAAGATTTGCCGGTCAAGAGAGATTTTCGGCCAGCGAGGGGGTCGAGGTGCAATGAAAGTTAAGGAGGAGACGATTTGCGCAGGACGTGCTAGCTGATTTGCTGAACGTTAGTCGACAAATGAGCTGCTGGCGATCGTCATTTGTCATTTGTCATTTGTCATTTGTCATTTGTCATTTGTCATTTGTCATTTGTCATTTGTCATTTGTCATTTGTCATTCGTCATTCGTCATTCGGACTTCGGCATTCGGACCTCCCTACCCACCTGGCTTCTTCATGGCCAGACTGTGCAGCACTAGCACTGTTCCGATTGAGATCAGTGACCAGCCGAGCCATCGTGGCGGTTGGATGCGCTTTTTTGCCACGGGAGCATAAGCGGCAAAATTGTTGGTCAGCGTATTCGCGCTGGCGACTTGTGAATCCTTCATTCGTTGGGCCAGGAATTGGGTCGTCTTCTCGTTGAGGACAAATGTATCAACGGCCCGCAGTTCCGCCCCGATCATCAGGATCAGCAGCCCGACCATGAAGTACTGATTGCGATTGAATTCCATGTTCGACCCCTTCGTCATGCGGCAGTGCCTCTTGTTCGTCTATCGAATCGATCAGCACGGCGGCTTGATGCAACCGGATAAGTCTCCGATTGCAGCCAAAAAAACGGATAGAAGGGCCTGGTTGGGAGACAAGCCGGCGGCACAGGAATTCGGCATGGCAACGGCAGCTCACGGGCAGCAGCCGGGCTGAAAGTGAGTTTTCAGCGTCCACTGATTTAAACCCCTGGCCGGGTTTTGCGGAATGTGTTCCTCTGGGGCATAATGAGGACTGTGCGGGCCGGGAAACGCAGTCCGGCCAACCAACTTCCGTGTGCCGCATCAACACTATTAATCAATATGCAACTGGATCGGACACGGATCGCCATTCGAGAACGAGGGGTGCTCGATATTTTCGATCTGGCGCTGCAGGTGGTGCGCGTCTTCTTCTGGCCGCTCGCGACTGCCTGGCTGGTGGCGGTCATTCCATTGATGCTGCTGAACTGGTGGCTGATCGGCTGGATGGTGGAACATGCGAATGTCGACCCGGAACCGTGGGAGATCATTCGCTATATCTTTCATTACATGCTGCTAGTCTTTGCCGAATCCCCCTTGCTTTCCATTCCAATTGCTGGCTTCCTGGGCCCGGCAGTTTTCATGGAGCGCCCCACGCTCCGGCAGATTCTGCGGAACGCTTTGCAGTTCACACCCCATCTGCTCTTCTGCTTGCTGATCCTCCGTGGAATCGGACCCATCCTGTTGTTCTGCGGAACACGAGGAGAAGTCCTCAGCGAAGAAGGCGGCGTGCTCGAAGCCTTAGCCCTGATGGTGCTCTTCGGCTACACGGCCATCTTTCACGCCCTTCGCCCCTTCACGACCGAGATCATTCTGCTCGAGCGAACCCCGTTCTTTCCGAAGGATGAGCGGACTATTTCACTCTTCCGGCGGAGTGGCTTTCTCCACGGCCCCGCGGCACAAAATCTGATTGGGCAATGGATGGCGGGAGCCGTGCTAGGTGTTTTTCTGGCCATCAGCTTGTTGATTGCCGTTTATGTTCTCGTTGGCGTTTTGGTGAATGAATGGGGTGGGCCGAATGGTCCGGGAACGCTGCACTATTGGTGGATTTTTCCGGTGCCGTTGTTCCTCGTCTCCGGCTTTTTAAGCGTCGTTCGCTTCTTGAACTATTTGGATGCTCGCATCCGCAATGAGGGGTGGGAAGTAGAGTTACTTTTGGTTGCCGAAGCGGGGCGATTGCAAAGTCGCATCACGGTTTGAAAGACTACACTTTATTTATGGCACCTTCGCCGCCGATTCAATGGTTCGACAACCTCCGCCAGCGCTGCTGCATGTTGCGCTGGTCGGCGTTCGTCTGGGCAGCGGTGCTTTTGTATCTTCCGATCGTGCAGCTCCCGTTGCCAGCGGCGGAAGTTGATGGCGTTGATGCCGCGCGCGAAGCCTTTCAAGCGGGGCGCGGCTATCCCTGGTACGATTCCGCGAAAGACGACGTTCGGCCCCTCAAAGTCGCTCCCTATCTGCCGAGCGATGATCCCAATCGGCGTTCCCATTGGGAGTACCAGCCCCCCGCTCCTGGCACGCCAGCGAAACCTGCCACGACCACAGCCACGACTCGCGGTGGTAGCTTTCCACTTTTCGACGTCTTTGGTCTGTCAGCACTTGGTTTACTCATTGTCGGGTTGTGTCTCTACCTCGCCTGGGCCTTCTTTCGCGAGGAAACGGACGAAAGTTCGGTAGCCTTTGCGGGCAAAGAACCCAGCGTTGGCAACGTCGATCGCGTCTCCGAACTACCGCTGCAACTGGGGAACGTCCGTGGCGACTTTCTCACCGCGGCACGGCGCGAATACGAAGCGGGAAACTATTCCCAGGCTGTGATTTACCTATTCAGCTACCAACTCCTGCAACTCGATCGCCATCAGCTGATTCGCCTGGCCAAAGGGAAGACTAACCGACAGTATCTACGCGAAGTTCGCCCGCGCCCCGAGTTGCGCACCGTGTTCGAACAAACCATGCTCGCCTTCGAGGATGTTTTTTTTGGAAAGCATACGCTCGACCGCGAGCGCTTTGAATCGTGCTGGACGCGGGTCGACGATTTTCATCGCCTGTTGGAGATCAAGCAGGCATGACATCCCCAGACAGTTCAACTTCGCGCGTTTCTACGTCGGTGCTTGTCGGCATTATCGTCGTGGCTTTCCTGGTGCTCCTGGTGGCCGGGGCTGCCCTGCGAGTCTATCTGTTTCCCAGCACAGAAAGCCTGGCGACGAAGTATGGCCGCCTGCGCGGGGATGGCTATGCCAACAGCGTGAACGGCACGGCAGTCCTGGCACGCATGTTTCAAGATGCCGGCCACAAAGTAACGGTGGCAACCCGGTTATCGCCGCGAGTGCTCGATGCCGAAGTAATGGTCTGGGCGCCGGACGACTATACCCCGCCCAATGACGAGGTTCGGAACTATTTCCTGCGATGGTTCGACTACAACGCAGGACAAACCTTGATCTACATCGGCCGCGATTTCGATGCCGCGCCGCAGTACTGGCAAGACATTCATGACGTCACGGAAGACCTGCGTGTTGCTCGCGTGGAACGCGAAGCCGCGTTTGCGGAGTCCGGACATTTGACTGCTCGCTTCCAAGTCGAGGACGCCCAGGATGCCGATTGGTTCGTGACCGATACCCGCTCGCCTCCCGTGCAGGTAAAGAAACTGGCAGGTGACTGGGCCGAGGGAGTCGACGCTGCCCAAACCGATATTTCGCTGGATGTTCGGCTATCGGTTCCCAAAGCGAAGCCGGAGAGCCCCTTGGAGTTCGAGTCGCTGTTGATCGGTGACGGCGAATCGTTAGTAACTCGAATCACGCGCAAGGATGGAAAGGGTGAAATTCTGGTGGTGCAAAATGGATCCTTCTTACTGAACTATCCGCTGGTACGTCACGAGCATCGCAAACTGGCGGGCAAGCTGATCGAGCATTGCGGTTCGCCAGGCAAGGTGGTGTTTTTAGAAAGCGATGCGACGGGTTTAAGCATTGTTGAGAAAGATGTACCTAGTCAGACCTATGCTTTTGCGGTGCTCAAGGTCTGGCCGATCAACATCATCATGCTGCATGCCGCCATGCTGGGAATTTTGTATTGCTTCGCCCGCTATCCAATTTTTGGTCGGCCACGCGGACTTCCCTCCGAAACAACCGCCGATTTTGGCACGCACGTTACCGCGCTGGGAGAATTACTCGGCAAGACGAAGAATGCGAACTATGCCCAGCAGCGTTTGATGCATTACCGGCAACAAGGACAACGTGCTTCGGGAAGAACCCATCGTGCCCTGCCGGGGATGAAGACCGTGCCTGGTACGAAGAAATAGGGTTTTGGAACCCCGGTGCGCGACCTTTGGGAGACAGACAATCCCTAGCTCGGCAGGGTTCGCCCGAATTGCACCACTCGTTCTAGGATCGGTCTCGCAAATCTGCCTGATAGAACGGCCACGCGTCCCACAAGTAAATCGCGAACGGAATGAGCCACATGAAGTCGTTGGTGACGTTCATCACAATCGCCGCTGGTTGCCACTTGCCGTCGGCGATGTAACAGACGGCGCCGATCGGCCCCAGGATTTTCCCCACGAAGCCCACCAGCGCGAGCATGAAACCCCGTTCCGGCCGGCGGGCGATTTCGAGATAGACCACACCGTATAAACCCACGACCATGGCCAGGCAGGCGAAGACTTCGGGATAATTTGATTCTGGCATCCGCGCGAAGCGAAACAGCCATTGCGGATCGACGCTCATCCAAGGCGGGTTCGAGATCGTGATGGAGTAATGCAGAGGCGAAATCGCAAAGTCAGCATCAAAGTTCGACCGTGTTTATTTATTTTGAAAACCCTGAAAAGTTGGTCCCATCCAGGCCCGGCCCTGCCTCCCATTACACTGCGGCTTTTCCTTTTGAAAGCGTGTTTCAAAATTTCAGCCGGTCAATTCACGAGCTTGATTCAAAAAAGGTTGGTTCCATCTGGCCTTGATCGTGGAAATGAAAACAAGGGACTCCTATGGCCAATCGAACCATCGCAATCGGCGACATCCACGGCTGCTCGACCGCACTGGTTGCCTTGATCGACGCCATCGCCCCTCAGCCTGACGACACGATCATCACGTTGGGCGACTACATCGACAGAGGCATCGACTCGAAGGGCGTTCTCGACCAACTCATTGCCTTGGCCGACCGGTGCCGCCTCGTGCCGATCTTGGGAAATCACGATCAAATGATGATGCACGCCCGGAACGGCAAAGACGATTTCCGATTCTGGCTCAACTGCGGTGGTGACGCTGCCCTCGATAGCTACGGTTCTACGAGCCGACTCGACCTGATCCCCGCTGCCCACTTCCGGTTCCTCGAACGGTGCCTTTCCTTCCACGAGACCGACACGCATTTCTTCGTTCACGCCAACTACCGACCCGATCTACCGCTCGACCAGCAAGACGACCACACGTTGCGTTGGCTTTCTCTTCGAGACTCAGTGCCGGGACCGCATTGCTCAGGGAAGATCGCTGTCGTCGGCCACACGCCGCAAACCGACGTTCTCGACCTGGGCCACCTGATCTGCATCGACACGGGATGTTGCGATGGCGGTTGGTTGACGGCGTTGGATGTGGGCAGCGGGATGGTGTGGCAGGTGGATGAGAGGGGGCGGGGGAGGTAAATCGTCGAACGAGACCTTTCCCCGTCCGTTGGCGGCAGAAGTTTCGAGCGAGAAAAAGTACAATGACCGGATGAAACACCTTTTTCTTCATGGTTGGCACTCGATTCCGGGCGGCGTCAAACCGACCTACCTGAAGGACCACGGGCACACGGTTATCAACCCGGCCCTGGATGACGACGATTTCGCCGCCGCTCTTGCGACCGCCCAAGCCGAGTTCGACAAGCATCAGCCCGATGTCGTCGTGGGAAGTTCCCGTGGCGGTGCCGTCGCCATGAACCTGAACAGCAGCAACGCCAAGCTCGTGCTGCTGTGCCCGGCATGGAAGAAATGGGGAACAGCGAAGACGGTCAGACCCGACACCGTGATCTTGCACAGCCGTGCCGATGACGTGATCCCGTTTGCCGACTCGGAAGAGTTAGCAGGGAACAGCGGGGCCACGTTGATCGAAGTGGGCAGCGATCACCGGCTGGCCGACCCGGAGCCACTGGCTGCGATGCTGAGGGCGTGTGAGGGAGCAGGATGATTCGGAAATACAGAGATCAGGATTTGGACGATCTGCTGGCTGCGTGGGCGTCGGCATCAGAGATTGCTCACCCGTTTCTGACGCAAGACTTTCTTGCATCGGAGCGACAGAACATTCCCAACCTCTATCTCCCGAATGCCGAGACGTGGGTTTTCGACGACAGCGGACGAGTCGTAGGCTTTGTTGCCCTGCTTGGAAATGAAGTGGGGGCGATCTTCGTCCATCCGAGTCATCAGAGAAGGGGCGTCGGGCGGCAACTGATGGATAAGGCGAGGGAATTGCGAGGCGAACTCGTTGTGGAAGTGTTTACGGAAAACACGATTGGGCGTGCGTTTTATGCCAAATACGGATTCGAGACTGTTGCCGAGAAGGTTCACGAGCAGACTGGATTCGATCTGCTGCGATTGCGGTTGCCGAGTTCAAAGCGTGAAGATTGTTGATGGCGTGTGAGCAATAAGCTGAGGAGAGCAAGGACAACTGTGGAACCAATGCTGCCAACTGTGATTTTCGACTCATCGGCATCTGTGCCGGGACAGAACTCGCTCGACGTGTCACGGGCCAATGTCGGGTTCGTCGCTGGTGATCGTCCTCACTTCTCGGACGAGACTGCGGCCCTTGTTCGTAGCCGGTTGTCCGCAGCGGCTTTGGTGATCGCCGTCGTGCTTGCGGCAGCATTCATCGGCAATCTCGTCAGCGGGATTACGAACCTTTGGTGGTTCCGTGGATTGATCCTGCTCATTACCGCAGGTTCAGCCGTCCTTCTCCGCATTCGGCCTTCGCTCTCCCTACCGAGCTTACGAAAGCTCGAACTACTTGTATTCGGTTCGGTCGTCGTTCAGTTGTCCCTGATGCTCGTAACTCGCCTTGCAGAGTTTGCGGCGAAGAACGATGCCGTATCGTTGGCTGCCATCCGTCAACAGTTCCTATTGGCATGGTGCATCCTGATCTTCATCTACGGCACGCTCATGCCGAACACTTGGAAGCGGGGGGCGGCGATCATGATCCCTGCCGCAATCCTTCCCTACCTGCTGATCGCCCTCCAACGCTGGTTGTCCCCCGAAGTCGCTGCTCTGCTGGATGCGGACAAGGCGAGTTCGCCGTTACCGTTTCCACTGGTTGCGGCACTGATCGCCATCTTCGCCGCACACGTCATCAATTCGGCACGTCGAGAAGCGTTTAAGGCCCGCCAATTCGGGCAGTACAGGCTCATGGAGAAACTTGGGGCTGGCGGAATGGGTGAGGTCTACAAGGCCGAACATGTGCTGCTCAAACGACCTTGTGCCATCAAGCTCATTAAGGCGACGAGCGAAACCGATGCCACGGCTATCGCCCGCTTTGAAAAGGAAGTCAAGACAACCGCTAAGCTGACGCACTGGAACACGATTGAAATCTATGACTACGGACGCACCGACGACGGCACGTTTTACTACGTCATGGAATTGCTGCCGGGCAAGAGCCTTGAAGAGTTGGTGGAAAAGCACGGCCCGCTGCCGCCTGAGCGTGTTGTCTACCTGTTGCGTCAGATATGCGGTGCGTTGCAGGAGGCTCATTCGGTCGGCTTGATTCATCGAGACATCAAACCCGCCAACATTTTCGTTTCCCAAAGAGGCGGGGTTTACGATGTCGCCAAACTGCTCGACTTCGGATTGGTGAAAGAAGGCCAAGAGAAGCCTGATGCTGGGTCGAAATACGGATCGTTCAGTGGAACTCCGCTGTATATGTCACCGGAGCAAGCGTCGGCCTATGAAGATGTCGATGGTCGGGCCGACATTTATTCGCTGGGAGCGGTCGCCTACTACCTCCTGACCGGCCAGACGCCGTTTACCAGCAAGAACGTACTGGAATTACTGGCCGCACACCGCAACTCCGATGTTGCCCCTCCCTCACGGTTGGCCCCGACAATTCCTGCCGACTTGGACCAGATCATTTTGAAAAGCATGGCGAAGAAAGCGTCCGACCGATTTCAGAATGCTGACGAGTTGCGGAAGGCTCTCGATCAGTGTGGGGTTGCAAATCAGTGGGGACCAGATCAGGCGGCAACTTGGTGGAAAGAAGCAGCGAGGCGAACGACGGACGTGCCGGTAGAAAAAGCTTCGGTGGATGCGACAATGGACTACCAGCCGAACGAGTCGTGAAGAAACAACTAAAGCCCAATCTGCCCACAAAGATTTGCCCGGCCTGCAATCGCCCATTTGCTTGGCGAAAGAAGTGGGCGAAGGTTTGGGATCAAGTGAAGTATTGCTCCAAAGCCTGCAAGAAAAAGAAGCGACGAGGGGAAACACTATGATGCGTTACTTTATCTTCGCCTTGCTCGCCATCGCCACGGCTCAATCCGCCCTTGCTGCGACTCTTCGTGTTCCACAGGATCACAAGACCATTCAGGCTGCCATCGACGCATCGCAGTCGGGCGACACGATCACGGTTGCACCCGGTAAGTATCAAGAGGGCATTCGCCTCAAACCGGGCGTCATCCTGCGTAGCGACGGCGATGATGCGAGGGGAACTGATGGCCTCAAGCGTGCCGAGGCGACAATCATCGACGGCGGCGGCAAGGAAGCAAAGCTGCCCGGCGTCGTGATGGCCGAGGGCAGCACGCTCGATGGCTTCACGATCACGAACGTCGGGTTCTATGACGAGGCCACTTGGAAGAAGCACTTCGATTCGCAAGGGGAAGAGTTGGGCGACGAAGAAGGTTCGGTCCAGGCGGAAGGGACCACCCCGGCGATCAGCATTCAAGGCGTGAGTTGCACCGTTACTCATTGCATCGTTCACCACAACGGCGATGTTGGGATCGGCATTTTAGGCAAAGAGAAAACCAAGACCGCACCCCTCATCACCGGCAACCTGGTTTATCGCAGCATGGGCGGAGGCATTGGTGTAGCGGAAGGAGCCGAGCCGATCATCCGGGGCAATACTTGCAAGGAGAACCTGCGAGC
Source organism: Pirellulaceae bacterium (assembly GCA_041739545.1). Taxonomy (GTDB): domain Bacteria; phylum Planctomycetota; class Planctomycetia; order Pirellulales; family Pirellulaceae; genus JBGSNR01. The sequence goes on from JBGSNR010000057.1 coordinate 45,334, forward strand.
CGGGATCGGCTGTCGCAAGGCCAACCCGATCATTACGCACAACGTGTGCTTCCAGAACATTCGGGCGGGCATCGGGTGTCGAGAAGGATCGAAGCCGGTCATGCGGGGCAATAAGTGCTACCAGAATCGGCGGGCAGGGATCGGCATTCGCATGGAAGGCACGGCTCCGGTGGTTGAAGGCAACGAGTGCTATGAAAATGAAATGGCCGGTATCGGGTGCCGGGACGGTGCCAGTCCCATCATACGCAACAACATCTGTCGCAAGAACAAGATGGCGGGCATCGGCTGCGACGGGGCCAACCCGCTGATCGTGGGCAATGAGTGTCGAGAGAATGAGATGGCCGGAATCGGAATGCGGGGCAAAGGAGCGGCTACGATTCAAGGCAACAAGTGCCTCGAAAACAAATTGGTTGCCATTGGCGTGACCGAGGAATCGACAGCGACGATTACGGACAACGAAGTTTCCCGCACCGGAGGAATGCCGCCAATCATTGCGGTCAAGGATGGTTCGACTGCCACGATTCGTGACAATCGCATTTCGGGCGGTGGCGTGGCGGCGGTCTTGGTGCAAGGCAAGGCGACGGTCAGCGGCAACACGTTCACAGGGGTTGGCCCCAAGCAGGGCAACGCCGTGTGGGTCTGGGAGAATTCAACAGCCACGGTCTCCGACAACTCTTTCGATGGCTACCGGGCAGCAGTGAATTCCTCGAAAGCCACCGTTGTCGTCACCGGCAACTCGATAAAGCATTTCCAGGGAACCGCCATTGTCGTCAAGGATAGCCAGAAACCGTCACACGTTTACGGCAACACGGCAACTTCTACTGACCCAAAAGCGAAGGTGGTTGATGTGCAGAGACCGTCTGGGGTCGTGGAAGAGAACGTGTTGAAAAAGGAGTAGTGGTTCGTTTTCGTTTCACTTGACTGCTAGAGAGAGTGCTTGGTGTATTGATGGAACCACAATCAACCAAAAACCTCAGCGTGACGCTTCAGTACCGTGCGTCTCTGGTGCTTTTTCTCAGCGTGATGGTAGCTCAGGTCATCGCATGGTGGGTTCATTCTGGTGCATCCTTCGCAATCTTTGGTCAGTGGATTGCCATCTTCTTTGTTTGCACCGGAGCGTTGCTGGTAGCTTGGGTGCTTGCGTTGATGGCCGCAAGACAGTCGATTGCCGCACGCTGCCTGTTGTTCCTCGAAACGCCGTTCTTGCTCTACGGGCTGTATATGAGCGGGCTGTTCGTCTACTCGATGCTCGGTGGTCGGGTGTAATCGTGATGAAGACCGCACGCAGAAACCGTCTCGCCGTAACACTCGTCGCCCTCTTTCTGTCGTGGGCCTGCCTGCCGTTGTTGGCCGAAGAACCCGTCAAGAAAGAACCCCCCAAGCCTTCCCCGGTCGAAGCCCGATTGATCGTGAAAAAGTCGAGGTACGTTCTGCCCAAGGAACAGCACGGGAAGGCGTTTCGTAAGCGGATTGAAGAAGAGACGGACACCGACAAATTGCCCGCATCACAAAAGGTAAGTCTTGTTCTGGAACTGAAGAACGTCAGTCAGGAAGATGTGATGATCTGGCCGAGAGGGGCGATCACCTACCCTGACCTGACTATTGAAGGACCGGGGGTGGTTCAGCCGGAGAACTTGACGACGATTTCAGGTGAATCATCAGGCACGAGCGTTCAGCCGACGATTGCACCCGGAAAGACCCACCGACTCACGATCAAGTCGCTCAACCCTAACGGCGGTACAACTTGGTTCTACTGGTGCGAGCCGGGGGAATACACGATCACGGCGTCGTACACCGTTCATACGGGACTGCCGCCGTTTCCGTTCCCTGATGACAAGAAGCCGGTGGGCAAGCCTCAGCGATACGAAGTCACCACGCCACCCGTCAAAGTGCAGGTGTTTCTGGAAGAAGAAGGAAAGTGAAGCATGAATGCCTTCATCCTTATACTCGCCACTCTAGGAGCCGACCCTGAAGCCCTCGGCCCCGGCGATCACACCCGCTCCGTGCTGATGGGCGAGCAGAAGCGGACGTACCTCGTTCATGTCCCCAAGGACTACGATCCCAAGAAGCCCGTTCCGGTCGTTCTGGCGTTGCACGGTGCGGCGATGGATGGCTCGATGATGGTGTGGTTTTCCGGCCTCAACAAAAAGTCCGACGAGTCCGGCTTCATTGTGGTCTATCCGAGCGGAACAGGGATCGGGCCGTTACGAACATGGAACGCTGGTGGTTTCAGCGGCAAAATGGCCGAGGGCAAGGCTGACGACGTGGCGTTCATCGGCAAGCTGCTGGATGACCTCAACGGGGTTGTCAAAGTGGACGTGAAGCGGGTCTACGCCTGCGGCATGAGCAATGGCGGCATGATGTGCTACCGCCTCGCCGCTGAGTTGTCCGACCGCATCGCAGCCGTCGCACCCGTAGCCGGAACCATCGCCATTGAAGAGAGCAAACCGAAGCGGCCCGTGCCGATCATTCACTTCCACGGCTCGAAGGACAATATCGTGCCGTTCGAGATGAAGAAGGGCAAATCGCCTTCGTTCATGAAATTAAAAGGCGTGGAGGACTCGATCCAGACGTGGGTGAAGTTGAACGGCTGCGATGAGAAACCGACAACCGACACGATTTCCAAGGATGGCGACGAAATGAAAGTGACCCGAACATGCTACGGCGGCGGCAAGGATGGTTCCGAGGTCGTCTTGGTCGTCATTGAAGAAGGCGGTCACACTTGGCCCGGCCAGAAACCACCCGTGGACTTCATCGGGAAGTCAGCCAAGAATATCTCGGCCAACGACTTGATGTGGGAGTTCTTCGAGAAGCACAAGCTGAAGTGAGGCGAGGCGTTACTTCCCCGCCCGCTCCACCTTGATCGACTCGATCTCCAACTTGAACGGCCCGGCCTTCTTGTCACTTAGCATGAATCCCAGGCCGTTGACGGAAGTTGGCTTGACTTGCCCGGCATTCTTGACGACTTGCCCGAACGAAGTCGCCTCGAACTTGTACAATGGCAATTTGACCTCGATCCATTCGTCTTTCTTGGTCTGAAAAACGGCTCGGTAGTTGTAAGCGATCTGGAATGTCGGCACAGAAAGATTCATGTGGTACTCCCGCCCGTCGCCTTTTACTTTGGCGACCAGCGTATCACCTTTTTCCAGACCGAGCTTCTTGGACTTCGTTCGCACGGAAGCGAAGCCGCCATTGTTCTTCAGCGACAGCGTGCCGAAGAATTCCATCGTCTTCGTGTCGGTGAGCTTAAACTTCCCTTCGGAGACGCCGCCCATCACGCCGTCATTGACTGTCTGCCACTCCTTCGCAGCATCGGCCCCGGTGAAGTCGAACAAGGATTGCGGCGTGTCTTCAGCCATCGCCGTTGTCACTATTAACAAGGCCAAACAGCCCGACAGGTAAGCAAGTTTCATTCGACGCTTTCTTTGGATGATTCTACGGGAACTACGTCACTCGAAGGACACACGTTGTAACATCGCCTTTTGGAACAAATCGTCACAGTCCTGCTCCAACACGCCGTCGATCAGAGTGCAGTTCCACCCTGGGCTACGACGAACGACTTCTTCTGCCAGAATGTCGATTTGCCGCCAGCCCAGCCGTTGAAGCGAGCGAATGGAAGTGCCGAACACCACCGTTTCAATTCCGCTCCAAAGGATCGCTGCTTGGCACATCGGGCATGGCTCTGCCGTCGTGTACAAGACGAGGCACTTGCCCTCAAGGACAACACCGGATGCGGCCAGTCCGTTGATGGCGTCGATCTCCCCATGCCACATCGGGTTGAGCGAAGTTTTGTTCCAGCCTTCCGACAGAATTGTGCCGGTGTCCCCGTCCACGATCAAAGCCCCAAAGGGCAGATCGGGAACATTCGCTGCCAGTGAGATGGCCCGCCGCATATAGAGTTCGTGATCGTTCATACGGCAGCGGGGGTCAGCCACACGCAGTCAGAATTGGGCCATACACGGCAGGAACCTCCGTCCGGTCTTCAAGCTCGCCTCGAAGGATGCGGACGCTTTCGGGAGCTTCCACACCGAGGCGAACCCTGCCGCCTTCTAGCTTGACCACAAAGACTTTAATTCCGTCTCCGATCAAGACTGCATCGCCAACTTTTCGACTGAGTACCAACATCTCGTATCCCTCCATGAATAAATCGGACTTTGCTCGGCAAGTCAGAAAATCGTTCAAATCGTTCATTTGTTTTTATCGCAGGCAGATCGTTGAGTCAACGACACCTTTGCAAAATCACGGCAAAAATCGCATTTCAGAGGGATATAGTGAAATAATTGAGGCTGCCAGCGGCTTGAAGACCACTCGTTTTTTGGGTTGCTAGCGTGAATAAATCGTGCAACACGGTCTTTTTTGGCAGCGAGCAAGGCGTCGGCATTCTCCATGCAGAGACGACTCAACTTCTTCAGGGCGTCGGGCCTATTCATCTTCCCAATGGCGGTGGCCGTCGTCGTGACGAACTTGATCGGCTGGTCACGAAACATGCAGCAGAGGCCAAGCCGAGTCATGGCCTCCCCCAATTCATCGCCGTGATCGCTATTTCTCAGCTTGCTTCCCGGCTTCAATCAACTTCCGAATGAGCGTGTCTCCCACTCGGTAAAAGTCTCTCCCGTCGTCATTGGCGTCTGAGCCGGTGTTGCACAGGATCACGACCGCCACGCCGGGCTTCTCGCAAAAGTAATTGCACATCTTGAAGCCGGTTGTGCCGCCATTGTGCCAGTACGTTTGCTTTCCGTCGATCTCCTTGATGAACCAACTCAGTACGACATTGTTGCCGGGAAACGCCGGGAACCGCTTCTCCTGCGTGGCCTGCATCGCCTTCCGCAATTTCGTCTCCGTTCGTCCACACCATGCCTCGTGCAGCGTGAGCATGTCGTTGGGCGTGGAGCAAATCGCCCCGCAGCCATGTAGTGTTTGAAACGTCCAAGGCGGCAGTGGCTTTCCCTTGCTGGTATGTCCGGTCGCCATTCCTTCCCGCTGGGCCTTGGTAGGGGATGCCGTCGTGTCCTTCAGCTTCAGCGGCTCGAAGATGCGAGTGCGGACAAGTTCGGGATAACTCGTTCCGGCTTTGTGAGCCAGTGCATCGCCCAGCAGCCCCATGCCGAGGTTGCTGTAGGCGAACGCAGGTTTGGCTTCCTCTTTCAGTTCGATCTCGGCAAGACCCTCAGCCAGTTGCTTGGCGTCGTACTTACCATACGGGTTCAATCTGATGGCCTCGTCCGTGTTCACGAGCCGTTGTTGATTGGGCGGATTCCTCGGCAACCCTGACGTGTGAGTGACAAGCTCCAGTAGCGTGATTTCTTGCTTTCCACGACGAGGAACCACGAGTTCTTTGAGAAGATAGCGTTGCACGGGATCATCCAGCTTCACTTCGTTGTTCTCGACCATGAGCGCCAGCAGCAAGGCCGTGATGGGTTTGCTTACGGAGCCGATCTCAAAGAACGTGTCGGGGGTCGGTGTTGATCCGCCCGCTCTCGTCTCACCGTAACAAAAGAACTCTCGCTTTCCTTCGGGCGTGATGATCCCCACGACCATGCCGACCGCCTTCTTCTCTATGAGCGGCTTGACGAGGACATCGGCTTGCGATTTCCATGTGGCCGAGTCGTTATCGTCAGCCTTTAGCGGCGTCAGGAGCAGGATTGATGCGAGCAGGCAATAGCGGAGCGAGGATCGGAGAGAGACGGCGTTGGCGGTGGTCATGGCCTCCCCCAATTCATCGCCGTGATTGACAATTGCAAGATCATGGATGGAAAACTGTCCAACCCCGACCAATCGCAATCGTGGTTGATGCCCGGTTTTTACAGCTTTCCCAACGGCCACTTCACTTTGCAGCTTCCACTGCTGGCGGTTGCCACTTACCGTCGAGTGCTTGCTCTTTCGGCCAATAAAGCCGCATCACGACATAGATCGGGCCGTCCGGTGCGGGCAGCCAGTTCGACTCTTTCTCCTTGCAGGGGGAGTCCTTCTGAATGTAGATGGTCAGCGAGCCGTCGTCGTTCTTCTTCAAGTTTGGCAGCATCGGCGAGTTGATGAGGTAGCGGTTGATTGGGTTCTCGATCAGGAGTTGCGTCTTGCCGTCGTACATGGTCACAGACCAGAAGGCGTTCGCTGGGGGAAATTGCCCTTTCGGGAAGGTCAGCGTGTAGCGATTCTTGCTGCAATCCGGCGTTTTCCCCTCGCTATCCTTTGAGAGCAATGGATACAACGCTTCGTCAGCACTATTGCCGTAGATACCGGCCATCGCTGCCGCCGCCCGCAGCAGCCAGTCGCCCTTGTAAGCTGTCCTGTCGCCGAAGCCATCCGTGGCGACACGCCAGCCGTTCTCGTCACTGCCGATTGTCTCGACCCGCTTCTTAATCTTCTCCATGCCGCTCTTCACGCCCGTCACCAATTCCGCCCTCTCGTCCACCGCCAACTTGTCGAGCGAGAACGGCTTGTCCGCCTCGATCCCGATCTTGGCAAACTTGGCCCGCAGTGGCTTTTCCACATCTGCCGACCCAACAGGAGGGCAGAATTGGAGAAGGAAAGATAAGTAAGCGAACGGATCGCTTTCGGCCAATTCCTTGTCGATCTTCGGCCACTTGATCTCGGCTGCAGCGGGCGGGGCAGGCTTCCCCAGGAAGGCCGAAAGCGTTTGCAGTTTGTAACCGGCCTGAATCTTCTTCACGTTCTCGATGTCGGCAGCGTTGAAGAGTTGTGTGCGGATGATCGCAAAGGAGAAGTCCGTCTCGCAGCGAAACACCTTATCGATCCCCTTCGGCATCTCACCCTTCCACAAAGGACCGGCGATCATGTAGCTCCCAGCCTTGTTGCCGGTGGTGCGGCTTCCGACGTAGCCGTAGTTGAACGTGTAGAAATCGACCAGTTGCACGGAGTAGTAGCGACCCTTTTCGATCTCTGGGATCGAGAAGACGACCGGCTCGGCTCGCAGGTCGGCACAGAAGAACGAGTACGGCGTATCACTGTTCGGGGTGACGACGGCGGTATCCTTCGGCGTGAAGACCCTCGCCGTGTTGTAAAGCTCGTTGAAGGGACACTTATACTGCGAAGATGACTTGTCGATGAACGACTCGTAGACGACCCCGTAGTTCATGACAATCGGGAAGCCGTAAATCATTGCTTCCTCGGCAATGGCCTTGGGTTCACCTTTGGCGATTTTCTCCTGAGCCAAGCACGGTACGCTTCCCAGAAAAGTGACGAGTACGGGGATTGCCGCAAGGAACGTAGGAAATCGCATTGGCCCATCTTTCGTGAAGACTCAGTGTTGGTGGCAAGTCAAAAATGCAGCAGGTATTTTATCGACTGTGGTGCGACCCGCACAGTTCGGTTACAACCGGCAGTGCCACATGCGACCGCCGATCAGACCGAAGTGATCCTTGCTGAAACCGGCAATTTGCGTGGCATCCTCCTTTCAGCTTGTTTCACCAGTTCATCGCCGTGATCGACAGTTGCAGCACGGTCGCCAGCGAAACCCACACGAAATACGGCACCTGGGCCACGGCAACCCAGCGGTAGTGCCGCCAGATCGCCAACGACATCCAGATGATCGTGCCCCACACGATCAGGATGTCCACCGCCGCCAGCGGCAGGTTACGCATCCCGAACTGGATCGGCGTAAAGATCAGATTGGCGACGAGATTGATCCCGAACGGCAGGGCCACCAGCCACGGAACTTTGCGTCGGAATGCCTGGACGAAAACGAACCCGAAGCTGACGAGAATGATCGGGTAGAGGATTTGCCAGATCAGCCCAATGGTCGCCGGGGCGGGCGTCCAGGTGGGTTTGGCGAGCGAGTTATACCATTCCATCCAGGTCATGGCGGCGGCTCAACGAACCAGTTTGATTGGGAAGCAATTCACATCATCTATGTCTGCTTTGGGCATAATCATGGCCCCCGACATGGGCTGCAACTTGGGCCTGGGGCACAGGCAATCGGCGATTCGGCCAGAGTAGCGGTCTGGCTGCGGGCCGTTCTCTAGCATCGCCGTGCAACTCGTCGGATCGCTTTGTCGCTTTTCCCAGCGTTGGTTAATCCCTTCCTCGCATGTCCTGGCGTCAAAATGGCGTCAAATATGCCGCTGAATCGAATCGATGACGCAACCAATTGGTGCGTAAGCACTTGCGAAACATGTGCGTTCGGCCTTCTTCGACAAAACCTGCCTCCAGTCAAAATGGCGTCAAATATGAACTTATACGCCCAAATCGGCACGTAGCTGGCGTTTTTTCGGCGTGCCTCTGGGTCAAAAAGTTTGATAACCCCGGCATTGACCGCATCTCGAATCAGTCTTGAGGCTTGGGAGGCACTTGCATCGTCGATTCCCATCCTCTCACGCAACGAGGCATTCGTCATGCGACGCCCCTGCACGAAGCAGAGGCAGGCGTGCTGATAACAGGCTTCGATCCGTTGCTTGGAGTCCAACTCCGCAAACCGCCGCCGACCATACATGAATACTCGTGTAAATCCTTGCGGAGCAGTGAAGTGCAGAGCCGGTAGATGAGCCGATTCGACTGCTTCAACTGCCTTGTCGATGCCCGTCCCTGCTTCCTCGCAAATCTTCATCCGCCGCATCATCGCCGCCAAACCTTCGTTTCGGGATTTCGGCGGCATGTCGAGGAATCGCAACGTATCGACCAGCGGTTCGCCAGGATTGGTGATTTCCATCCGCTTGGCAAAAACTTCAACCATCGGTCCCGCTCCGGTCACGGAGAAGTCCTGGTGGATCAGGCAGTTCGCCACTAACTCTCGGATCGCCCTCTCTGGATAGAACCGCACTTCGGAACTGAACGCCTGACCGATGGGTTCGTTCTGAGGCAATTGTGAATTGATGAACGCCACCGCCGCCTCGAACGCCACGGCATAACCCGTCTGCGATGGTGCATCCCGCCATTCCCGCTCGGTGTCTGTTCGGCTTTCGCCCTTGTATTTAATGATCCGCAGGGCCTTCCGCCCTAACCGGTCGAAGCTGGCAAGGTTCGTGGCAAACAGAATCGCTCCCAAGTTCGTGATGTCGTACCGCCCGCCCGGTTTCGGCACGATCAGCGACTCGTCCGCCAGCTTGCTCAAGATGCCTTGCTGGTCGGTCGGAAGGGGGATTTGCAAGCAGCTTGAAGCAGCGGTCGAAGTCGAGCAGTTTCAGCACGTCCGGCCCGTCAACGTCGGCCTTGGCGATGCCTATCTCGAACGGCTTGCGGGCAAAGGTGGCCCATAGCTCTCGCTCCTTCTCGGTGTACTCCTTGAGCTTCTTGGTCAGGCTGCCAATGCGAATAAACTCCTCGCTGCCGAAGCGTACCGGAGCTTGGCTGGCCCCTGGAATCTGGAGCAGCACCATCGGCAAGCCCTGGTGCGACCACTCGTGCATCTGAAAGTTGACCTGCGGGTGCTGCGACCACATCAGCCAGTTTTCCAGTTCTTCGTTCCCCTTCTTACTCTGCCGGGGTCGAAAGGTCGTGCCGACCACCTTCTTCGTGCCGTCCTCCACGCCCCAAACTAGGTAGTCGAAATCCCGCCCGTGGAGGGCCGCCGAGTTCGCCAGGGCGGAAATCCGTTCGGCGATCATTTCGGGGTTGTCGTTGTTGTGCTTCCACTCCACCTATTCCGTTTCGTGGGGCAGGGAGAGCAGTTCGACCAGCAAGGCTGAGAGTTGAGCGGGGGTCATCTTGCGGCCTCCTTAGTGCTGTTTCGGCGGGCCGGTCGCCAACAAAAGACTGACCAGCCTTCGACGCAGGAAGGGTGGCCAGTTGATGCTACGATGTCGAGTTGGCGATGCACCGTAAATGCACCGCATTCCATGAAATGCACCCTATTCTGGGCACTTTTCAGAAATTGTTTATTTTCGCAAGTCATTACAGAAAAACGACTTGCGAAAATCTTAATCATCTGTCAATCTCTCCCATCACAATATCGAGCGAACCCACAATCGCTGGCACGTCTGCGATCAAGCAGCCGCGGCACATCTCGCCGGCGACCGAAAGGTTGCAGAAGCAACTGCTGCGGGCACGGACGCGAAAGGGAATCGCGTTGCCGTCGCTGACGAGGTAAAAGCCCATCTGGCCGCGAGGGGCTTCGGTTTCTAAATAAACTTCCCCCTTGGGCAATTTTTGGGTGAGCTTAATCGGCTCCCCCCAGTTACCGGTCGCCTGGCTGTACTTATCCATCGCTTGCCGCACCAAGTCGATGGCTTGCACCACTTCGAGCATGCGAACATAGAACCGATGCCAGCAGTCGCCGAGGACGGCATCGTGGGGCACATCGGGATACTTGTGGTCCTTGGGATACGAGCCGTTCTTCTGCACGATCACTTCAAACGCGTAGCCGTCGTACATTTCGGTGTAACGCTCTTCACCGTCGCGGCGGAGGTCGTAATCGACACCGCTGCCACGCAGCACCGGGCCAGTGCAACCATAATCGAGAGCCGTTTGCGCGGACAAAACGCCGATGTTTGCCGTCCGCTTGATGAAGATGCTGTTCGTAGTGAGCAACGCGTGATATTCGGCAATGACCGGTTCGAACTGCGTCAAAAACGCTTCGCACTTCTGCAACCAACCATTCGGCAGATCAGCGGTAGCGCCGCCGGGCGTCAGATAACTGTAGGTCAGCCGCGCGCCGCATGCTTCCTCAAAGAGATCCAGGATCTTTTCCCGTTCGCGGAAGGCGTATAAAAACGGGCTGAAAGTACCGAGGTCCAATCCGTACGCTCCCATGCCGACCAAGTGGCTGGCGATGCGACCCATTTCGCTGATGATCACGCGCAGGTGGCGGGCTTTATCCGGAACCTGATACTTCAGCAGTTTTTCAACGCACAGCGACCAGCCGAGATTCATGTTCATCGCGGCCAAGTAGTCCATACGATCGGTGTATGGAATCCATTGGCGGGCGGTGAGATTCTCGCCGATCTTTTCGGCACAGCGGTGCAGGTAGCCGATGTGCGGCTCGATCTCGCTGACGATTTCGCCATCGGTTCGCAGCACCAGGCGCAACACGCCGTGCGTGCTGGGATGCTGCGGCCCCATGTTGACGAGCATTTCGTCGGTGCGGACGTCGAATTCAACTACGCGAGGATCGTCAAGCAGGGACATGGCGGAACAAGGGCTGGAGTTAGGGCTGGAGCAAAGAGTAACCAATCGAGCTAAAACTACATCCCGCGCATGCCGTGGTATTCCAGCGGCATCTGGTAATCCTTACGGAGCGGATAACCTTCCCAGTCTTCCGGACAGAGGATTCGCCGCATGTTGTTGTGGCCGGTGAACCAAATGCCGGAGAGGTCGAAAACTTCTCGTTCGTGCCAGTCGGCACCGGGCCAAACGGACGACACCGACGGCACTTCAGGTAACTCTCCCGGCACATCGTTCTTCCATCGTGGCAAAATTACCTTGAGCACCAGCGAGTGCTTCTTGGTGATGCTCGACAGGTGATACACCACTTCCGTGTGAGGCTGCCAATCAACCTTCGCGGCCTTCTTCGGGTCCGGCTCGAAATAATCGACGCCGCTAATACAGTTGCACATTTCCAGTTTCAAAGCTTCATCCTGCTTCAGAAACCGGCAGACTTCCACTAGCCCTTCCGGAGCTACTTCGATCCAGGGATCAATGGCTGTCAGATTCGCACCGGTGATCTTATCGCCAAATTGCTTCTTCAAGCGCTCGTAGGTACCGCCACTCATGGATGCTGTTCGCTAGAAGGTGAGTAGGATTGCTGTTAAATGATTGCCAGTCGGCGAGGAGCCAAACCTCAAGCCGATAAGAACTGTTCTTCTTCGAGAGGATCGTAGACCATCTGTTTGCCGCGCTCGGCACCCCGTTCATTGCCGACCGCGCGAACCCAATCCAGATCCCCCTTCTTCCAGACATAGGCGAAGCCGATTAAGAGGATCGTGAAGAAGGCCGCGATATCTACGACGGTGACACAGGCAATTTGCCGAAAACCTTCGTGCACGATGCTGGAGGCCAGCGCATCGCCGCCGGTTGCCTGGACCGTATTCGCCAGGGAGGCAGGAATTTCGGTAGGTACCGTGGGGTTCTGGACCCCTAATTCCTGATAGATGCCGATGGCGGACGGCGTGAGTTGCGAATCGGAAACCACGGCCACATCGTCCCGCATGGCGGTCGTCGACTTGCCGAAAACAGCCGCCCACGGAAAGAAGAAGGCCACTTCCACATCGAAAATGATAAAGAGCAACGCCACCACATAGAAACGCAGGTCGAACTGCACAAAGCCCGAACCGATGGTCGGCTCGCCGCATTCGTAGATTTCGAGCTTTTCTGTTTGGGGATTAAACGGCCGGACGAACCGCCCCACCAGCATATTTACGAACAAGAAGACGATGCCGACCCCCGCGAACAGGGCCAGATAGGCAACGAGATAAACAGACGAACCGATCGCGGAATTCATGCGAAACCTGCCATCAGGAGGCGGTAAACGAGCGCAGAAATTGATACTTGGATTCTATCGGTTAGGGGGACGGCTGCAAAGTGGATGCTCCCGTACGATGGGCTACTAAGTTGCCCTTCGAAGGGTTCGATGGCGGGCCCACTTTTGATCGACCGACATGCGTCCGCGGCTGAAACTTGCGTAAACATCGACGCTTCAGCCAGTTGAAGGCACATTCGACGGCCTCGGAGGGCCATCGTACATTTTCCAGCCCTCCCTACTTCTTTTCCCCGGTTGTCTTTAGCCGGACGTTGTCGAACGATGCCTCACCGGTCGCACCAAACAGGCCAATTCGCAACGCTCCCTCGCGAGCATTGGGAGGAATCTCGATCTTGCGGCTTACCGAGTGCCAGTTGCTCGTGCCGGTTGTCGCCCCGACGACCCAGTGATTGACGATCCGCCGTTCCGAATCGAACAAGGTAATCACCAGTCCCGGCAATTCGTCCCGATTCTCTCCCGGCAGCACGTCCTTGGTCTTCATCATTCCGGAAACTTCCAGCTCCGTCACCTTTCGGCCGTCGACGGCGAATCCCTGGATGACATGCGCGGGGCGCCCCTTCGTTTCGTTCTTGAACGTAACGATATGCTTTCCGGCAGGGGCGTCGGCCACTTCCTGGCGTTCCATTTGTCGCGCGTAGCACCAGCCGGGAAGCGCCCCACTGTCGAGCACTTCTTCAAAACTGCTGTTCAGAACTTCGGCCCGCTGCGAATCGGGAAAGACCTGGCGCTTGTCTTCGGCGGTACCAGTCATTGGCACGAAGATCACCGGAATCAGGGAGGCCGATTCGAGCTTGTTTCCCTTCTTCACCAGTTTGTAGAGCGTTTGCGTGTAGCGCTCTCCCACAGGAATGACAATTTCCCCGCCGTCGCGCAGTTGATCGATCAAGGGTTGCGGAATTTTTTCCGGCGAGCAAGTGACGATGATTTTGTCGAACGGTGCATGCTCGACCCATCCCTTGTAACCATCGCCGACCTTCACTTCGACATTCTTGTAATTCAGCCGCTTCAGGGTACTCTGCGCTCGATTGCCCAGCGATTCGACGATCTCGATGGAATACACTTCTTTCACCAGCGGGCTGAGCACGGCCGCCTGATAGCCGCTCCCCGTTCCGATCTCCAGCACTTTGTCCGTCGGCTGAGGATCGAGCGCTTCGGTCATGTAGGCAACAATGAAGGGAGCCGAAATGGTTTGCTTATCGCCGATCGGCAGTGCCATGTCTTCATAGGCGAGAGGGCGTTCTTTCACGGCAACGAATTCATGTCGCGGCGTTGTCCGCATCGACTCAAGCACCTTTTCATTCTTGACTCCATTGGACGCAATGTAGTCCTCGACCATCCGCGAACGAAGCTGTTTGTACTGCTCGGCAATCGACGGCACCTGAGCCCAAGCTTCCGGGGCAGCGGCAGCGAATAGCAACATTAGGACAAAGGCTGAGCGAGCCATTGTGATTACGTTCATGAGAGGTCCTCCAGCTTCAATCGTAGTTCACAACCACGCGATGCGACCAGCCGAATCGTGTTGTTCGGCCCTAAAACCCAGGGGCTGCTCTTTTCGTCACCCACCTGCCTGACTGCGGAAATCGGCTAGACAGTACCACCTGGCAACTTGTTTTTTAGCCTGCCCAGTGAACCTTTCGCTGCAGGCCGAAGCGCTATGCACCTGCAGACGAGGATTGAGAAAATTGGCTTGCCAGGGCGCAGAACTGGAACAACTGCCCCAAGACTCCAATTTGTGTCGAGGGGAGGCGAAGTTCAACCGTCGGTCGGTTCTGAGCGCGCGCGGCTTGGGCGTTTGCGGCAACTTCCCCGGCGCACATCTCCGGCAGCGAAGCCAGAGGATCGAAGCGCGGGCGATCGACGACGACATTTACGCGCAGCGATGCAGGGGAGTGCTCCGACCAAAATAGTCGCTCGAATCCCACTAGGCTCGAATCCCACCATTCAAACTCGCAACCGATTGTCCGATGTTCTTCTGCCAGCCATTCGCGTACCGCCGCCCATTGCAACACGACGTTGTCCTCCGGGGCGGCCTGTTCGAAATGTTGTTGCAGAGCGTGCGCGCCTTGCGACAGCCTCAGCACGTCGAGCCCCATCAATGCCGCTGGCACCAGACCAAAGGGAGAGACCCCGGCAAAGGAGCCTAGATCTTGTGGCAGCGTAAAAGTCGGGCAACCTGGTGCATCTGGCAAGGCCGGGCAGTTAGGTGTGGACACAACAATCAGCCGCTCGGCAAGCTGCTCTACGTTGTTGCGGCACGACGAACCTAATTGCTCGACGAACAAAGGCAACACGGTCGCGAAGGCGGGCGATAATTCTGTCTCGCCTAAGATCACCATTCCCCAACGATCTTCCAGCGTGTCGGTGGTGCGTCCCTTGCCAAGCAACTCCAGCAGTCCTTGCACCGCATCGTTTTCGCATCGATCGCCGGCAAAGTAGATCCGCGGATAGCCTGCCCGTTCGCCGCGACTTAATTCGTTGTGATAAGGATGGCAGCCGGCTTGAAACAGCGCTCGCGCGGGGGCTAATGTCCTAAGAGTGCCGAAGATCACCAGCCGATCGATGCGTCCTTGCAGGCGCCGCGCCGCGCTCAGAATCTTGCCGATCACACTCTCTTTGCGCAGCTGCTGATATTCCGTCAGCATCTCTTCCGCAAGCTTCGCGCCTCCTATTGCCAACCTGCGCCGGCTCAACAGCGAAACAAGTCGTGACGCGAATGCCGCTTCGCTCCAGCCAAGCTCTGGCAACTGCACGCCGGAGAGATCCAGTCGAAGCAACGCTGCGGCAGCCGGGCTGCGGCTCATTCGATTTCCAGAACCGTATCAAGCGTGCCATTCGGCAGGAAACGCTGACAGGCAAATTCATAAGAGGTGTTGTAACCGAGGCAAGTTCGATTGCCGCGACCAGCCAGCGCTCGATAAAACATCCACTGCTGCATGCCGTTTTGCACGCGATAACTGACGGCCACATCGCGCGGGACGATCTCCAGATTTTCTCCCACCGTCAGTCGGCGCCAGGTCACCAGTTGTCGAAAGCGCGTTGGCTCCAAATCGATGAACAGGGGCGCGTAAAGATTGGCTCCTTCGGCCGCGAGCCCGAAGACCAGTTGATCTTCTTCTGCGGCGAGCTTGCCGGGAAAATGATCGGCACGCCATTCGGGCAAGCCAGGAGGAATCACGATAGCCAAGGTCTTTTTCCCGCGACGCAGCAAGCCTTCGTGCGTTTCCGGTGCACCAAAGAAAGCCGCTCCTGCACCGAGCTGTAGTTTTCCTTCGTAGTCGATGCGGGACTTCAAGTTACTCGGCACCCTGGCTCCGTTGGTGAGTTTGAGGCCATTCGTTGGCTTCGCGCCGGAGGTATTTTCACTCAGCACGGCCTCCGCCAGGAACAAGAATCGGTCGCGCCGCGCCAGCAAGAATTGCCGCTGCCTCTTCCAGCCGCCAGACAACGTTTGCTGAATTTCGAGATAGTCGACATCTTCGTCGCTATGCCAGCAAACCTCTTCCCAAATGGCTTCTGCCTTCAGAGCTTTGCCTTGAAAGGCAGGCATACCTTGCCAGGCTCCGTCGAGGATCGTTCCGTTCGGGCCGGTTAGCTCCAGCTGAACATCCGAATCGCTGCCGAAGCGAACCTTCAGCTGCTCGGCCGCAGCATCAGTGCCACGCCGCAGCAAAGCCACCATTTCGTCCCCCTGGGCTTGAGGGGAAGTGCTAGGAGACTTCCAGCGAGGATTACTGCGAGTTGTGGCGCGTGGCATGGCAATGGCAAAAGCGTATATTGAATGGCTCCGCGGCAAACCGTTCCGCGGCCTTGAATCCACCAGTAGGGAGCTTTGGGATGTTAGGTTTTCCAACCGTAAGCGCCAAGTGGCTGACCGGCAGCGGACTCGTTTTCGCCACGATGCTGACCGCTACTCTCCTGCTGCAGGCCGCCAGCCAAGCGCAAGATGCTTTGCCCCAGCCCCCGGCGGATGATCCGTTTGCTCCCGCCGTGGAAACCACCAAGACTTCGGACGCGGCAACTGAAAGGAAGCCGACCGAGCCCGCAGAAACGGCCGAATCACCGGAAGTATCGCTCTCGGCCGATCCCCCTGGTCTGACGCGACTGATTAATGATGCACCGTTGTGGATTGATAAGAAGCGGAAGCTGGTAGTGCTCGATGGCGAAGTGGTGATGCGTGAAGGATTGCTGGAAATGTTCGCCTGTCCCAAGGGAACCAAAGAGCATGAATCGGTGGTGATGACCACGTGCAAGCCGCAGTTTGTTCACGCGGCACTCCTCGCCTTGGGACTCAAGCCGGGATCGGGGGCAAAGTTCGATCCGATGTACATTCCGGCGAAAGGGCCGATTGTCGATATCTTTGTCCTGTGGAAAGACAGCGAGGGAAAAGATCACAAGGTCCGGGCTCAAGACTGGATTCAAAGTTTGAAAACCGAGAAAGCCATGGAGTTTGATTGGGTCTTCGCGGGGAGTGGCTTTTGGAAAGACGAAGATACCGGGGAATCGCACTACCAGGCCGACGGCGGAGACTTCATTTGCGTCTCAAACTTCCCCACCGCGATGCTGGACCTGCCGGTTCCCAGTTCGCAATCGAACGACGCCCTCAACTTCACGGCGTTCACGGCTAATATTCCGCCACGCGGGACTAAGGTGCGGCTTGTGCTGCGTCCGCGTGAATTGCCAACGGAACAGCAAAAAAAAGATGCAACCGGTGAAGTGAAGGAAGAGTCGAAAGACGATACGAAGTAGCCATTACCGGAAACTGCGCGCGGCATCACGCGGCGACTCGTCTGAAAAGGAATCTCGCATGAAGCAGATTGCTCTGATCGCCCATGATGCTCGCAAAGAGCAAATGCTCGCCTTCGTGAAGAAGAATGTCGATGTCTTTCGTGTTCGCTCGCTGGTGGCAACCGGCAGCACTGGGAAGATGCTTGCTGACGAATTGGGCCTGGAAGTGGAACGAGTCGCGCATGGTCCGTACGGCGGCGACCTGGTCATTGGGGGCCGGGTTTCGGAGGGAAAAATCAGTGCGGTTTTGTTCTTTCGTGATCCACTTACTTCGCAGCCTCATGAGCCAGACGTTTCCGCCCTCATGCGGGTGTGCGATGTCCACGCAATCCCTTTGGCCACCAATATGGCGACGGCCGAGGCAATCGTGGAGCACTTGCGAGCGATGGAATAATGCCCCATTCACCGCGACTTGAAATCATTTACTGCACCCAGTGCCGCTGGCTGTTGCGTTCTGCCTGGATGGCGCAAGAGCTACTCACCACGTTTACGGAAGAATTGGGTGAGGTCGCGTTGGTTCCCGGTCGGGGAGGAATTTTTCAGATTCGCATCGACGACGATTTACTGTGGGATCGGGCGGCCCGCGAGGGCTTTCCGGAGATCAAGGAATTAAAACAACTCGTCCGCGATCGCATTGCCCCACAAAAAGATTTGGGACACAGCGACAAGCAGCAGACCTAACACCAAGATAAAAATTACAGTTGGCGCGCGTTGCAATCCGCTCATCAGCGGTTAACGCTTGTCTCGGCAGCAAGAGGCACTTGACTGCGTCCCATCAAGTAGGCGAGCAAGTCGCGAGCGTCGTCCGCCGACAGAGTCTTGAGCAAACCATCGGGCATCAGGGATAAACTCGTCTGCTTCTGCTGCTCGACCTCGGCCTGGTCGATGACTACCTTTTCTTGCTGCGTCTGGACCGTGAGCGTTTTCTCGTCCTGCCCAACAATTACGCCGTTGATCACGCGACCATCCTTCAGTGCAATCACTTGCATGCGAAAATTCACCGGCACCAAAGCGCTGGGATCAACCATGTTCTCCAGGAGGTAATCGAGATTGAAGCGATTCGAACCGGTGAGATCCGGACCAATCTGCTTCCCTTCACCGTACAGAATGTGGCAGGAGGCGCAATGCTTCGCAAACAGTTGCCGGCCATGTGCCAGATTGGCACTTTGCAGGCGTTCCGCAGTGAGTGCCGTCTTGAACTCTTTGATCAGCGCGAGCCGGTCGGCATCGCTTTTGCGAATGTCTCCCCACACATCCCGCAGTCGCTGCTCAATGTCACTGTTCCCCAACGATAACATTTGCCGAGCGTGAAACGGAGTAATCGCCGGTTGCGGAATCTTCTTGTCTTCGATCGCTTTGAGCAAAGCCAGTGCGCTCGCAGGACGACCGGTTAGCGTGTTGATCGCTTCCTCGCGACTGGCGGCTTGCAGGCGGGAGTAACGGTTGACCAATAACGTGGGAATTTCTGCTTCGTCGTATTTGGCGAGCGCTTTCACCGCGGCGACCTCTAGCACCCGATCGTTGAGCCAGTTTTTGAGCTGCGGATACAAATCCGGTGCACGAGCATCGGCCAAAGCAAGAACGGCTTCGCGGCGGGCTTGCACATCGGCGTTGTTATCGCCAGCGAGTTTGCGGACTTGCTCGATGCCGCGACCATCGCCGAAGACAATTCCCAGATCGCGCACCAGTGTTGCCAGTTCTGGCTGTTTTTCTAACTCGGCCGAGACTTGCGACCACTGACGCGGCGCGGGTGCTTTGCGCCAGCCGCGCAGGGCATCGTTCATGCCGGAAAGAACGTTCTTCGCCAGCGCCGGGTCTTTACTTTCTGCCACCAACTTAAGAAGCGCCTCGACGACTTCCGGCCGCGATTCGATCAGAATGGTCAAGCGGCGCGCCAAGTACTCTCGCAGTAGCGGAATGCGAGCATCGGCCAGCAAGGCCAAGGCTTGGGCTGGATTCTCTGCCACTGCCGGTTCGATTCCGTACCACAACATCAAGGGCTGCGTGCGATCATTCGCGTCTTCCGCATGCATAGCAAGTCGCTGCACGATCGCCCAGCATTCGGCATAGGGGAGACGTTGCAAAGCGGACGCCAGTTCCAGTCGCACCAGGCCACTGGGATCGCTCGTTGCTAATTGCACGAATTGCTGCTGCGTTTCCTTGCTCAGCGAACCCTGGGCGACAAGCTGGCGAATCCCCCACACGCGTAGATGTTCGTTTTTTTCCTTCAGCAGTGTTTGCAAGAACTCCGTGTCCGTAGCGTTGATCGCCATTAAGCCCCACAAGACGCGCAGTTGTTGCCGAGTGCGACCAGCATTCGTGGCAAACGATTTTTTCAGTTCCTCGGATACTTCTTTGCCAATCTTCCCAGCTACGGCACGTTCTTGCAGATTCCTGCGCGCGGTGCGCGAGTACCATTCGTTCGAGTGTCCTAGAAGCTTGATCAACTCTGCCGTGTTGAGCTTCGCTACATCGGCGATTTCCTGCTTCGGCTGCGGGCCATACGTGATTTTGTAAACGCGTCCCGTTTCGCGATGCACACCGTCGTTTTCATGGCACTCGCCGATATCGCTCCAGTCGGCCAGATACACACCGCCGTCGGGGCCTGAAATCATTTCAATGCCGCGAAACCAGACGTCGGTTGTCTTCAAAAAATCGTCCGCATGCTTGCCGACATAGCCATTCCCCTGGCGTTCCAGCCGATCGCTGTTGACCCGCAGGCCGTGCATGTTGGTGGTGAAGATTCGGCCCCGATACTCCGCCGGCCAGTTGTCTCCCTGATAGATCATCAGGCCGACATGTGCATGACCTCCGCCAAACGCTTCGGCTGCGCCACGACCTCCGTTCGGATCGCTCCAGCCCTTGCGATTGTCCCAGTGATAGTGATCGGCCGTCTGCTGAATTAAGCCGTACAAATGCGGCAGAAAGTCGGCCCCGTACATCCGCTGAAAGTGCGAGCCATACGGTGCATGCCACAAATGCCCGATGACCGTATTAATGAAGAACAGCTGACCGTTCTCGTCGAAATCGTGACCCCAGGAATTGGTTCCACCTTGCGCGACCACTTCGAAGGTTCGCTGCTGCGGATGAAACCGCCAGATGCAACAATTGAGCGCCGTCCGCTGCGTATCGAGGGAGCCGGGCGGACCCACAAACGACGTCGCTTGAATGCCGTGACGACCATAGAGCCAGCCGTCTGGTCCCCAGGCCAGACCGTTAACGATGTTGTGGCGGACGCTGTTGTCGTTCCAGCCATCCAACAGCACAATCGGCTCGCCGTCTGGAACATCGTCTTGATCCGCATCGGGAATAAAAATCATTTGCGGAGCACACAGTGCCCACACGCCACCGAAGCCCAACGCGATGCTTGTTAGCTTCTGGCCTTTGTCCCAGAACACAGTTCGCTTGTCGTGAATGCCGTCGTGATCGGTATCTTCCAGAATCACAATCCGGTCACGAAGCTTGTTCTCGAATCCGATCTTTGATTCCGCGTAGGTGTAATTCTCGGCGACCCACAGCCTACCCCGATCATCGAGCGTGATCGCAATCGGCTGCTGCACGGCCGGTTCGCCGGCGAACAACGTTGCCTGGAAACCTGGCGGAAGTTGCAGCAGTTTTAACGCTTGCTCGGGAGAAGTCGGCGGGGCGTCCTTCGTATCTTGTGTGTTGTAGATTTCGGGAAAGTCGTCGTCTTGGGCGTGGACGCTCAGCGCAAAAAAGGCGACAGCAACCCAGGAAAGGGACGAGAGCAGAAACGCGAATGAACTGCGCATGGGGGAGGACCAAGGCGAGTGGGGAGAAAGAAGAACCAGCATCCAAGGTATTCGCGGCGACGGAGGGACGCAATCGGCAAGCTGCACCGCTGTTAGTTGGCTTGGATGCGACAACGCGGTAGCTCACGCCGCAGTTTACGGACTCCATCCTCAGTAAAATCATTGCCTTTCAAAAACAGAATTTCCAAATTCGACAATTTGGAGAGTTTTCCCAATCCAGAATCGGTAATCCCAGTTCGGGAGAGATCGAGCACTCTCAGGTCTTGAAGTTGAATAAGTTCATCAATATCTTCTTCGGATAACTGGGTATCCGTGAAAGCCAGGGCTTGCAGCTTCTTTAGAGCTTGCAATTCGTGCAAGCCCTGATGAGTAATCGAGGTATTATATAAGCCTAGCTCGGTCAATTCCGTGAGCTTTGAGATAGCGATTGCCGAAACGTCAGTGACCGATTCGCCGACGGCATCTAGACCGTACACTCGCCCTGCATCATTGACAGATCGAGATTCATAGTTCCCTAGCTCCGCGAGTGACTGCGCATCGCTCGGGTCAATGTGCGAGCATCCCGCCAAGATGGCGAGTGGAATCGCGTAGGCGAAATGCTGCATTCGCATCGAACGCTATTCCTTCTCCGTCTTTGCCAACGAAAAGTCTTCCTGCGAGCGGCCCAAATAAAGATGGTCGAATACTGCATAAGAACCATTGACTGGACTCAGCGATATGCCGTTCAGTGTGAACTCGCCAAAATCGGCAAATAAGTCCCGCGTGACGACTTCAAAATCGTTTGGAATTTTGTTCGACAGCTCCAGCGAAGCCGTATATTGCTCGCCGCTCGGACCGGCATGATAGCGGAACTTCGCCCCTTCGCGGCCACTTCCGCCAGGTCCCCATTGCCCGTCGTGATTGAGCTGCAACACCACGGTATCGCCCCCCTTCTTCTTCCACGCGAAACGCAGGTAGCGATACTCACCAGGGCCGGGGTTTTCACGGATCTTCACCCCTAGCCCAGGCAGCTGAGGATTGAATTTTTGATTGGGAGTGACCTTCACGGCAATCTTGCCGGAGTAGCGTTCCACCGCATCGACCGAGGCCATGCCGTCTCCTTCGCTGAGGGCAGCGATGAAGGCTTCGTTCTCATCAAAAATCGCCAATGGCGCTTCGGCCGTCGGTTTTTCACCAGCAACGATGTTCAGTGCCACGGCAATTTCATTGCTCCGCACCGCTGCCGGTGTTCCAGGCTCTGACACAGCCACTAGCTTCACGTTCTTAACTTCCCCTGCCTTGGTGCCGAACGGAAATTTCAACGGCAGACTGAACTCGGATTGATTCGCGGCAAGGACCACCGTGGGCGCGATGATTTCTTTCGGCAAGCCTGTCAGCATGACCGTGATCGGCTTTTCAAAGCCAGCCGCGCGCTCGATCTTTCCCGCCAAGAATCCCGTCTCGCCGAGCCCCGCGCGACCTTCGGCCTTGGCTTCCCCTGCGAGTTGCAGTTTGAACGGCAGAACGGAATTGAACCGGTGCACGGTCGATGCTGCTTTGGCAATTACGCTCTTGCCGTCGGCCGAAAGAAGCTCGGCTTCTAGAGCCAGATCCCACTGACCCGGCGGCAAGTCGGCGGGAATGTGAATCACTACATCGAGTTGCGTGGCGTCGGCCATCAGCGTGGGTGCTCCTTCCAAGCGAATGGCCCGGTCGATGTCGTCAACTTCTTTGTCCTGGTTCTTCTCTTTGATCTTCTTCTTCGGCATCGGCTGTGTGGTAAGAAGCTTCAGCCGCACATTGCCTGTGGCTCCGGCTTGCCGCGTAAGCGTGACCGGCGCGATAAGTTTAGTGCCCCCCACAATTTCTGCGGAGGGATTAGGTTGCCAGGCGATTTGCAAGGGCTGAGGCTTGCTGACCGCTACGCCTGCTTCGTAGCGCAGCCAGGGCATGGTCTTCGCGGCGGGGGGAGCGGCAAAGAGCACGCGGCGGGCGAAGCTGCCATCTTCCGCGCGGGCAGCCAACGAGAACGTGCCGCTGCCCGTTGCTTCGGCAGGAGCACTGAAGGTGAGCAGCGCTTGCGTTACCCCCGGTGGAATCACGCCGCCGGCTAGTGCCACCCCCGCCGGCAAACCTTGAGGCTCGATCACAACCTGGCCACTATAGTTCTGCCGACTAAGTTGGATCGGTAGGACCACATTCCCTCCGGCAGGAACATGAACTGCAGTTAGATCGAGCGAACCCGAGACTTCGGGTTGATCGGCTTCGCGAACTTCTAAGCGATAAAAATAATCGGGCCCGCTCCGGTCGTGCATATCTTTCACGGCCGCGACGAGCGTGGTCACGTTCCCGGGGACGGCAAATTCCAAAAACGGATCGCGCGAATCCGGGCGATCATCGTTGGTGGCGAGTTGCTCCCCTTTCTCATTCCGCAGGGTTAGCACCGCGTCGATGGGAGAGCCAAAGCGATGCCCCAGCACATCGAACCGAAGTTTCTTTCCGGGCGCAACTGCGAAACGATAAGTCTGCTCTTTGCCGTCATCGCTGGCCCGCGCAGAAATGGCGAGCGGAACG
This sequence comes from Pirellulaceae bacterium, assembly GCA_041739545.1. Lineage (GTDB taxonomy): Bacteria > Planctomycetota > Planctomycetia > Pirellulales > Pirellulaceae > JBGSNR01. Next base: position 68,875 of record JBGSNR010000057.1, read on the forward strand.
GCAGCGTTCTCTGGCAACTTGTCTTTGAACTCGGCGACATCGCTGATGATGAGTCGCGGCTGCGCTCCACTGGCAGCGTCGCCGGGAATTCGCGCTCCCATCTCTCCGCGTAACGTTGTCGCCGAAAGATCCACCTCCCAACCTTGCGCAGCGTTGGTCAACAGTGGTTCGACCTGACCCTTGGTGCCTAGTTGCACCGCAAGCGGCAGAACTGTGCCCGCATAAGTGAAAGAACCCACCTTCAAACGAAAGGTGGTGAGACCTTGAGCCTTGTAAAGATGATCGTGCAGTTCGATTTCGTACACGCCATCGAGCGGCAACTTCGCTTCGCAACGAGCATCGCCGCCGGCCTCGTCGCGCGGCGGGCTCCAAGCGATTTGTCGACCGCGGGGGTCGTAGAGCCTCACGGTAGGACGCAAGCTGGAACCTAGCCGCTGGGCTTCAACCTCGACCACCAACGGCTGATCCTTTTTTCCAGTAAACGATGTTTTGAGGACCTGTGCACCGGGTAAGTCACCATACATGGCGAGGGGTAGGGTTTCGATCTTCGGAGCAAATGGAATCGTGGCGAGCTTGTCAATCGAGACGATCAGAGCCGAAGAAATGCCGTCGTCGGTGGCGACACGCAGTGGGACAAGACCGGCGGCGACATCGGCAGGCAAATTGACTTCCAACTCCACCCGATTGCCGACTGGCTTACCGACGAATTTTTGTTCCGTGATGGCGAACGGCACAACCAAACGGAGTGTGTCGTTCAGGTTGCTCCCCTCGACGATCACTTTCGTTGAACCACCGGCCTGCAGTGCCGGAGGAGAAACACGAGTGATAATCGGAGGAGCGCCGAATGATGAAGAGGCTAGGAGTAGCCAGCCTGCGCACGCGGCAAGGGAGATGCGAACGAGCATGGATTAGGCGGGGTAAGAGGTGGGCTTGTCACATACTTGGCGAACCTGAACAACAAAGGACGGCCTGAGCCGTCCCTTGATGAAATTTGTTTCCTCCGTGACGCTTAGCTGGCGAACGGATCGTCCGGATTTGGAGCCGGAGGGGGCGCCTGCTGCGGCGCTGGTGCCGGAATTGGATCATCGGCAAATGGATCCGTTGGAGCTGGGCCAGGCGCCGTTGGCATCGGAGCGGTTGGCATCGGAGCAGTGGGTGCAGGTGCAGTTGGCATTGGTGCTGGTGCCGGAAGGACAGGGTCTGCAAATGGGTCTTCATTCGCAGGCGCGGCAGGTACCGGCCCAGGTGCCGCGGGATCGGCAAAAGGATCTTCTGCAGCTGGAGCCGGCGCTGGAGAACCGAACGGCTCATCCGTTGCTGGAGCCGGCACTGGTGCAGGTGCTGTTGGATCGGCAAAAGGATCTTCTGCAGCCGGTGCTGGTGTAGGTGCTGTTGGATCGGCAAAAGGATCTTCTGCAGCCGGTGCTGGTGTAGGCATCGGCGCTGGTGCGGGTGCCGCTGGATCGGCAAATGGATCTTCTGCAGCGGGAGATGGCGCTGGCATCGGAGTTGGAACTGGCGCCGGTGCACCGAACGGGTCATCCGCTGCCGGCGCTGGTGTAGGCATCGGCGCTGGTGTAGGTGCCGCTGGATCGGCAAATGGATCTTCTGCAGCGGGAGTTGGCGCTGGCATTGGAGTCGGACCTGGCGCTGGTGCAGGAGCACCGAACGGGTCATCCGCTGCAGGCGCTGGTGCAGGCATCGGAGCCGGCGCTGATGCTGCTGGTTCGCCGAAAGGATCTTCTGCGGCCGGTGCTGGCATTGGTGCAGGAACTGGCGCTCCAAAAGGATCGTCTGCAGCTGGAGCTGGAGCAGGCATCGGAGCCGGATCCGCGAATGGAACGTCCCTCACACCCGGTGGGGGAGCAGCAATCGGATCTTCGGTTGCCGCAGGTGGCTGATTCGCAAACGGAACATCCTTCACACCTGGAGCGGGAGCGGCAATCGGATCGTCGCTCGTTGCAGGGGCAACATTGCCGAATGGGTCGTTTGGATCAGCAGCAGGAATGGGCGCTGGCATCGGAGCTGGTGCCGCGGGATCAGCTGGCATTTCAGCTTCAGGCGCTGGATTGCCAAACGGGTCGTTTGGGTCTGTGGGAGCGGGAGCAGCCGGCATTGGCGCAGGAGCCGGGTTACCAAAAGGATCATTCGGATCGGCTGGAGCTGGCATCGGAGTTGGGGCCGCTGGTTCGGTCGCTGCATTGCCAAACGGATCATTTGGATCAGCGGCCGGAGCAGGAACTGGTGCAGGTGCCACGGGCTCGACTGGCATTTCTGCTTCAGGGGCCGGGTTACCAAACGGATCGTTCGGATCGGCCGGCGGTGGCGCTGGCATCGGTGCGGGTGTCTCCGGTTCTGTCGCCGGGTTACCAAACGGATCGTTCGGATCAGCCGGCGGTGGCGCTGGCATCGGTGCGGGTGTCTCCGGTTCTGTCGCCGGGTTACCAAACGGATCGTTCGGATCAGCCGGCGGTGGCGCTGGCATCGGTGCGGGTGTCTCCGGTTCAGTCGCCGGATTACCAAACGGATCGTTTGGAGTTGGCGATGGTACTGGAACTTCTTCAGGAACAACCGGGGCGGTGGCCGGCGGAGTGGTGCCCGTGCTCGGGAACGGGTCGGTTGGGTCAGGCTGCATCGCCTCGGGAAGTGTCGGGATCGGGGTCGCGGTTCCGCCTCGCTCAACTTCAGCGCTAGCGCGCTTTAAATCTTCGTAACGGACCCTTTCGCGAGCCGTCGTCACACCTCGCTTGGACAGCAAACCTTCGCGGCGAACATCCTCAATCATGATCCGTAAGCTGCCTTGAACACGTTCCAAGGCGCGACCAACGGCCGGATCACGGTCGCCGGCGAGAGCTTCGAGTTGGGCTCCCTGTTGCAGGTCCGCCTTCGCTTCGTCAGCTCGACCAAGCGTATTCAAAGCGAGGCCGCGGAAATAGAAGACGCGCGGATCGCGCGAGCCAGCTGCCACTGCATCGGACAACAGGTCATAAGCCTCGGTGTACTTTCCCGAGTTATACGCATGGACGCCACGTCCATAGAGTTCACCAAGGAGCGTGTCCTGGCCGAGAGCCACATCAGACAACGCACCACCAAATAATAAAGCCGCTACCGCGCACCAGATCCGTGCCATTGCACACTCCTAGAAAATCAAGGCCAGCCACTTCCGCCAGGGAGTGCCACAGGCCCGAAAACCGCTTTCATCGTAATTCTTCCCCCAAGCGGATTCAAGGAATAACGCCTACAGGAGTACTAGTCATTCGCCTGGGTGGAGCGAAATTTGAATTGTGCGTTAAGCCACGCCCCCTTCCATAAAGACTAAGAAAATCGGGGCTGGCTCTGGAATGCGCCCAAAATGAGGGATTAAACTGGCGGCAATCCGTTTCAGTCCGGAGCAGATTTGACCAGGATTGAGATGGTGCCGCGAGCCACTTCTGCCATGAATTCCACTTCCGCGGCAACGCTTGAACGCCCCCTGGCAGAGCGGTATCAACCGCTGATCGCCGTGGCAGCGGCTGCGGCGCTGGGCATGACGGCTGACCGATACCTCCCCGATGAGTGGCGACCAGCGGGAGAAACCTGGCTGCTGCTGGCACTGATCTTGCTTGTGATGTGGTGTCTCGCTCGCGTTCGAGCATCGTGCCAAAACGTTGTCCTTGAAATCACTAGCAGCAGCGTCCTCCTGTGCGTCGTCGCGTTCGTTGCTGCCGCCTGGCATCACGATCGCTGGTATCTTTTCTCGGCCCATGATCTGGGCATCGCTGCACGTGATGACACGCAACCGATGGTGCTGGAAGGAGTCGCCCTTACGTCGCCGCGATTTGTTCCTGCGCCGACCTTTTCGCCACTCCGGTCGATCCCGAAAGGAGACGCAACGGAGTTTCTCCTGCGCGTAACGGCCGTTCGCAATGGGCAGACCTGGCAACCGGCGGATGGCGTGGCGTCGGTCGATGTCGAAGGGCATGTCTTGGGAATGCGGGCCGGCGATCGCCTACGTGTGTATGCACTGGTGACCAAGCCATCTGCTCCGCTCAATCCGGGTGAGTTCGATTATCGCGGCTATCAACGGAGTCGCCGGATTCTGGCGCGTCTGCGCTGTCTCTTTCCAGAACATGTGCAATCCATCGAGCCTGGACACTGGTGGAATTGGCGACGCTGGTTGGCCTTAGTGCGAGATCAAGGAAACTGGCAACTTCATCGCTTCATTGACGGGCCGCGTGGATCCTTGGCGGCAGCGATTTTACTCGGCGCGCGGGAACAATTGCATCCCGAGCAAAACGAAACGTTTCTCGTCACCGGTACGATTCACATCCTTTCCATTTCCGGCGTTCATGTGGGCATTCTCGCCTACGGATTCTTTCTCCTAGCGCGGGCCGGTTTGTGGCGCGGACGAGGCGTGCTGGTGGCGACAGGCGTATTCACCATTCTCTACGCTTTGCTGACAGATGCTCAGCCTCCCGTGGTCAGAGCCGCCGTGCTGATTGTGTTGATGTGCACCGCCCGTTGGGCAGGACGCAGGCCGGTGGGATTCAACACCTTGTCGGCTGCTGCGATCATCGTTTTGGCCTGGCATCCGGGTAGTTTATTCTTTGCGGGGACGCAACTCTCGTTCTTGGCCGTGGCGGTCATGATCACGTTTCGCCGCTGGATCGTGCCGCCAGCCAATCATGATCCCTACGACGAAATGATCGCTCATGCACGCCCTTGGTACGATCGCTGCGCACGCTTCCTGGCCGGTGAAACTTGGCGTGTCTTCTTAACTGGAAGCTTGATTTGGGCGTTCTCGCTGCCGCTCGTGTGGCTGCAGTACCATCTTGTCTCCCCCATTGGATTGGCGATCAATCCGGTCATCTGGCTACCGATCACGGTGGCTTTGTTTGCCGGCTTTGGCGTGGTAGCGCTCGGCTGGATCATCCCCGGGGCTGGTGCCTTTTGCGGTGGGCTCTGCGATGGATGTTTGTGGTTCATCGAGCGCACTCTGGATGTGGGGGTGCAAGTCCCTGGCAGTTATTTTTGGACTCCCGCGCCACCGTGGTGGTGGGTAGCTTTGTTCTATGCCGGCTTGATTGTGGGCAAGTTGACTCCGGCGAATCTTATTCCGCGCCGGTTGCTCATTCCCTACGCCTGTGCTTGGGTCGCGGTGGCGGCGGTGCTCTCGGGCAATTTTTTTGTGCGACAAACCGATCTCGGCAATCAGGCGCTCGCTTGCACGTTCGTTTCCGTCGGGCATGGGACGGCCTGCTTGCTAGAACTGCCGAATGGCCGAAATGTGCTGTACGATGCAGGTCGTTTGGGTTCGCCGATGGCGGGCTCTCGGCCTGTCTCGGCAGTGCTGTGGTCGCGCGGGATCTCGCACCTGGATGCGGTGATCATTTCCCACGCCGATGCCGATCACTACAACGCGCTGCCTGAACTTTTTAGTCTTTTTTCGGTTGGCGAAGTTCATGTCTCGCCGGTAATGTTCGAACACCCCATCCCGGCTGTATTGGAACTGCAGAAGAAAATCGAGGAATCGAAACTCCCCCTACGCGTCCTCTTCGCTGGCGACCGTTTGAAGGCCGATCCGGATGTGAAAATGGAAGTGCTTCACCCGCCGCGGAAAGGAGTCATTGGCAGCAACAATGCGAACTCGATCGTGCTTCTCGTCGAATACGCTGGAAGACGGCTCCTCCTGCCAGGCGACTTGGAATCCCCAGGGTTAGACGACTTGCTCGCCGAGCCAGAACTCGACTGCGATGTGGTGATGGCCCCACATCATGGGAGCAATCGGAGCAACCCCTCAGGGTTCACGGCCTGGTGCACGCCCGAACATATTGTCATCAGCGGACCGCGCGATTCGGATGACCCACAGCAGGCGTTCGAAGTCAGACGGGCACTGAGTTCCACTGGCGGCACGGTCTACCACACTGCCGAGGTCGGCGCTGTGCGGTTTGTGATCAATGCCGAGGGGATTCGGGTACAAACCGGACCAAAGAGCACACTTGTGGAGTGAGACAGGACGAAAGTACCCGATAATCGCTCGGCATTTCTTAGAAGTCGCAAGATGCGAGTTCTCAAAACGGTAAATTTGTCCGTTCGGTCCCGAAACCTGCCGGCTGTGTCTGGGTTCAGTTGCTTGGGAGATCGGTAGGCACATCGTTCGCCTGGGCCTTCTCCAATTCGTTCCAAGTTGCTGAACTCTCATCCGCGGTGAGCCGAATAACTCATCAACCGCACTTAATTCGTTCGTCGTCCAGTCACCTAGTAGACCTACTTCCTTTGGCATTTTTTTCTGAGTTGAGTTGCGAATGCGTGAGTGGAAAGTAGGGATTGTTGGCGGTGGTCCGGGGGGACTGATGACCGCCTATCTGCTGCAAAAACTCGCGAACTCCCCGCTGCAGGTAACGCTGTTCGAAGCCAGTTCGCGGCTGGGAGGTAAAATCCTCTCGCCAAACTTCAGCACGCTCCCTATTCGCTACGAAGCGGGGGCGGCCGAGTTTTACGATTATTCGCAGTTTGGCGAAGACCCTCTAAAAGAACTGGTGGCGGAGATGGGACTCCCCATCAGACCAATGGGTGGCCCCGCCGTCATCATGCACGAACGCATTCTTTCGAACATCGACGACATTGAGGATGAACTGGGCTCGACAGCTTGTCGGGCGCTGGTGGCATTCGATCGTGCCGCCAAAGATCGCATCACCCCTCAAGAGTTTTACCACTCCGACTATCCGGAAGGGGGCTTTGAAGAGGCCGACCCTCAGCGTTTCGATTCTCTGCTCGCTGGCGTAGCCGATCGCTCCTCGCGCGAATACATTCACAACCTCATTCACAGCGACCTGGCCACCGAACCGCATGAGACTAGCCTGACCTATGGTTTACAAAATTACTTGATGAACGATCCGGCCTACATGCACTTGTACGGCATCGAAGGGGGGAACGAACGCCTCCCTCTGGAACTTGCCGCGCGCATCGACGCAACGTTCTTGATGCAGCATCAGGTCCATACCGTCAGAAAAGTGGACGAAGAGCTGTTGCGAATCGATTCCCTGCATCAAGGCGTTTTACGCCACGATGATTTCGACTATGTGGTGGTTGCCTTGCCGCATAACCATCTGCCGGCGGTCACTTTTGGCGGAGAGCGATTGGCCGACGCTTTGCACGAGCACTACACCTACTACGATCATCCCGCACATTATCTGCGAATCACGATCTTATTCAAAAAGCCGTTCTGGCGGGAGGCATTTACCGATTCCTACTGGATGCTCGATCATTTCGGCGGCTGCTGCCTGTACGACGAATCGTCGCGGGAGGTAGATAGCACGCACGGAGTGTTGGGCTGGCTGCTGGGGGGAACCGCAGCCCAGAAAATGAGCCCACTCAGCGACCAAGAATTGATCGCCCAGGCTTTGGAATCGCTCCCCGAATTTCTAGCGCATGGACGCAATCAAATTCTGGAAGGGCGAGTGCATCGCTGGATTGGGGCCGTCAATGCGATGCCCGGGGGACTCGTTGCTCGTCCCATGGACCGCCGACATCAACCTGAACCGATCGAGCATTCGAATTTGTTTTTGGTAGGCGATTACTTATTTGATTCCACTCTGAATGGCGTCCTCGATTCGGCCGAATACGTGGCCGCGTGGCTCGCTGCAAAGATGGCCGACTTTGAGGAAGACGCATGATTGCGGAAGACGAACCAGGCATCAGACCAACGAAAATAGCAGCTACTGAAGGCTATGCTTCGCTCCATCCGCCAGGGGCCGAGTTGCAGCAAGTCGCATTTGTTACGGAGGCTAAACCGGGCCAGCAAGTCTTGCTCGTTTTGCCGCAACCACTGCAATGCCGCGCGGTACTTGTCGGCCGCGAAGCAGGAGAAGCGCCTAGCGATTTAGCGGCGAGTCTATGGCTACTAAAGATTCCCACCGCCACTGCCGAAGCAACGTCGGCCGAGCACAAAGAACATCTGGCTTTCGCCCGAACCTGGGTGGAAGCGGCCGCACCTCACGAAGATGCGCCGGCCTTGATGATGACCTTCCAGGGCGCGCAAATCGTTTGGGCACCGGGACGAGTGGCAGTTCTCGCGCCGGCGGAACGACTCACGGCCTTGAGCAAAGCACTGATCGAGGCCTCTTATTATGAAGCCGAACTGCGGGAGATTGAATCCGCCATTGGCGCAGCCTGGCCGCAATTCCAGGCAGACAGTCCGTTGGCGTTTGAGTTCAACGAACGTTCAATTGGTGAACGCAAGCGACTGCGGCAGCGATTTCAAGAAGTCCTGCTCTTTCATGCGCGGCTAGCTCGCTTGAGTCCGCACATTGATGCCCCGCACCTTCATCCGCCAACCCTCGCCAGTCAAGTCGGCGAACGGTTGCGCGAACGGACGCGGATGGTGCATCGTTTGGAATACCTGATCGAGCAGATCGAAGTCTTCGAACAGGTGTATGAAATGTGCGGCCAACGCTCCAGCGACTTTATGCTTGCCCGTACCGGCCACATCCTCGAAGGCATCATCATTTTGCTCCTGATCGCGCAGTTGACCCTGTCCGCCTTCGAAATCCTGACGAGCCTGGGACAGTAATTCGTGCGCTACACCTCGATCGATATTCTGCGGACGATCGGCATCATCGTGATGGTGCTGGTTCACTTCTCCGAAAACCTCGCGGGAGCGACGCCACGGTTCGCTGGCCTGGGCGCTCCCGTGTTTGCTTTCATTTCCGGCATCAGCTACTTCCTGTGGGCGCAGGGGCAACAGGCGCGCGGGAAAAGCGAATTAGATATTTCGAAAACGTCAGTGCGGCGTGGTTTGTTCGTCATCGGACTAGGATTCCTTTTCAATATCCTGGTCTGGCTCCCGGAAGATACTTTTACCTGGGATGTGCTCACGTTCATCGGCACGGCTCTGCTGGTGTTGAATCTGGCCCGCAACATTCCGATTCCTGTCTTAGTTGTCGGAGCCATCCTGGCGCTAGGAATTAGCCCAATCTTACGCGCGCTGGCGGAGTATCCTCTGTACTGGGAGAACGGTTATTTCGACCCCGATCTGACACTATCTGATCTGGCGATCGGATTTCTGGCCTGCGGTTATTTTCCGTTCTTTCCCTGGATCGCGTACTCGCTGATCGGCTTTGTCACCGCCTCGCTGGTTTTTGGCCGCCATGAAGCAGAGAAAACCTACGCGGGAAAAGTGGTGATGGCTGGCGGATTATTGATGGCGATCGCGGCAACTGCGCTACTGACTCGGGGATTCATGCCGACGATGGTGTCCCAGAAACTGGTGGAAGGCTGGACCATGTTTCCGCCAACGATTCCCTACGTGCTCGGCACACTCGGGATGGGAATATTCTTGTTCGGGATCACTCATCGCTTTGTGGACCTGAACCCACAAGCAGCCAAGTATCGTGGGCTGTTGGACATCACCAAAACATTCAGCCGTTATTCGCTGACGATCTATGTGTTGCACCATGTGGTCCATCTATGGCCGCTGTGGATCTATGCGGTGGTGCAGGGCTACGAACCGACCTATTTCTGGCAGAAGGTGATGACCACAACGCCGGCGCTGGGGTTGGCGGTGCTATTTTTAGCCATCTGCTATTTCGTTCTCCGTTGGATCGGTCCAGACGAACGATACGGCATCGAGTCGTGGATGCGCTGGGTCTGCGATTGATCAGAGTTCTTCCGGCGTCGCTAAGCGGGCGGACCGTCCATGTCGCATCAACAGCAAGCCGGCAACCGTCAGGGCCAAACCCAGCAGCAACCAGGGAGACAGTGCTTCCTGAAAGAAGAGCACACCGGCGAAAGCGGCCATCGCTGCTTGAGTGGCATTGAGGGCGTTGACGTAAACCACGCTCGTCAGACGGAGTGAAATCGTCAGCGCTAAAAACGACAACGCATTTCCGACTCCTGCCAGGAACATTAGCCACCATTCGTCACTGGTCGTCGCGGCCATTCCTTCCCAACCGATCTGGAGGTAGCTCAGCGTCCCGAGGCTGACAATGCCCGATAGCGAAACGGTGACCAGGGTGAACGGCATGGTCGCGCCGTGGTTGATGGCGTTCCGGATGGCGACATTCAATACTGCGTAGGCCAACCCGCTCCCCACGGCTGCCACAACACCGAAAACCACAGGCCAGGCTTGCCAGGGAGATGGCCTCGAAGCCGCTACCACGGCAGCGTATTCCCCGGGAGCACCGCTCACCGTTTTGATGGGCCCTGTTGGCCTTTGATCGGCGCCAACAGACAAAACAACAATCGCGAGGATCAATACTCCCAGCGCCAGTGCCGCACGAAGCGTGATTGGTTCCAGTAGAAACATCCGCGCCAGAATGGCTGAGGCAACGATCATTCCGCCGAGGGTGAGGGGTACAGTGATCGCCAATCCCACCTGCCCCAGCGCCCACTGAAAGGCCACGTTTCCTCCCACCTGCCCGATGAGTCCGGCACCCAGCACTCCCAACGCGGGCCAAAGAGGAGGCGCGACTGGCTCACGTCGGCCGAGTTTCCAGAGCAGCCAGGGACCAAGAAGCAAAGTGGTCGGCACTGCTTTGACGGCTGAAACCCATAACGCATCAACATCTACCACCGAACGGAGCAACGCATTGGTAGCCGTGTATCCCACGGCAGAGACTAAGCCAAAGATGGTCCCTTGAACAGAAGGATCAAGCCAGCGAGAGGGGCTGTTTGGCATGCGGGAGAAGCGAGCGGCGAAGCGGGGAAACTTCAGAGCCCGATATTCTCCCCTCTCCCGCAGGATTTAGATAGGAGCCTGCAAAAACGAACGATCGAAAAGTAGCCAATAGGGGTGCAAGCAGTCCTACTTAGCCTTCTTCGGCGGTGGCAGCAGGTGCGAAAGCTTGATCGCTTCCAATTGGCCGCGGGTCGTCTTGGTGACTTCTTCCAGAGCCTCGCGAAGTTTGTCGATGGCTTCGACCGAAACGGCCCCACCATCTGAATCATAGGGCCCTTCGATGGCCTCAATGACATCCAGCAGGGAAATCTGGTCGGCAGGACGAACCAGGGCATAGCCACCATCAACGCCGCGAGTGGAACGCAAAATTCCGTGAGTTACCAGGTTTCGCAGGATCTGCAGGAGAAAACGTTCCGGCATCTGTCCTGTCGCTGCTAACCGGCTACAAGGAACCGGCTCGGCAGTGTCGCTTTTCGCCAGTTGCAAAGTGGCACGAACAGCGTAGTCGACGGTGCGAGAGAGCTTCATAAAATCGGCTTTCGGAGGGCGACTGTCAGACGTTCATGCCAAGAGGCGTGAACAAAATGTAAATGAAAGTGAACACCTGCGGTATCAATCTAACAAAGGAATCTTCAATGTCAATTTCTACTGAGGAGAAAACGCTCGTTAAGTCCTGTTTTTTCGAGAATTTGGGAGTGACAAAGCCTGTCGCACCCCCCCCCCATCCTTGCCGAGACTCAGTCGCGATTGACCTGGAGAGTAAGGTGAGATTCAATCTCGACAATAAATACGTAAGTTAATTTGCCAAAAGGCTTTACGACGCCCTGGCCTTTCGCCGATGACCCGTTAGAATGCCGTTATAGCCAGCACCCTGTTCTGCATCTCAGCAGACCGCCAGCCAAATACCTATTTCGCACAGTGCCGAATTGTTTCGGGACCCAAGTAAGGACGAATGCCATGGATAAGACTGCTCTCATCGCCAAATTGAACGACTGCCTCCGCCACGAATGGACCGGAGTTGCCCAATACGCCCAAGCCGGATTTGTTGTCGCCGGACTCTGGCGGGAAGTGTACGCCAACATGTTTTACGACAGTGCCAAGGAATCCTTTGGCCATGCGAAACTGGTTGGCGAGAAGATCGTCGCGATGGGTGGCGTTCCCACCGTTGAACGTAACTCGATCAAACAATCGGACGACCTGCAGGAATTGCTGGGCTACGCCCTGGAATTCGAATCCAAGGCCGTTCAGTGCTATACCGAAGCTCTCGCTTTGGCTGAGGGGGATCGCCCACTGGTCGTGTTCCTCGAAGACATCTTGAACGAAGAACAGGAAGGGGTAGATACCTTGACCCGAATCCTGCGCGACCCCAAAGCCGTTAGCGCCAGCCTAAGTGGCAGCGTGAGCAAAGTCGGTTAAGCAGCTGTTCCGAATCTAGCAGTGCCACCGCTGTGAGACGACTAGTAATGTCTCACGCGGTTGTAGCCATTGAGCGCTGCCACTCGATAAGCCTCGGCCATCGTCGGATAGTTGAAGGTCCGATTGATGAAGTACAAGAGCGAATTCGCTTCGCCCGGCTGAGCCATGATCGCTTGCCCGATGTGAATGATTTCGGAAGCATACGCTCCAAAGCAATGCACGCCGAGCACTTGCAGGGTTTCACGATGAAACAGAATCTTTAGCATCCCAACCGTCTGCCCTGTAATCTGCGCGCGGGCAAGACTCTTGAACTGGGAATGGCCGATCTCGTACGGAATTTTCGCCGCGGTTAGTTCCTGCTCGGTCTTGCCGATGGAACTGATTTCCGGGCTGGTGTAAATGCCGGTGGGAATATCTTTCACATCGAACTGCGTGGCCACCCCTTCGATCGCATGGGTGCTGGCATAGCGTCCTTGCACATAGGCTGCGCTCGCTAGTGCCGGGGGACCAATCACATCTCCCACGGCATAGATGTGGGGTAGCGCCGTTTGAAAATGCTCGTTCACGTCGATCTGGCCACGAGAATTAGGCTGAATGCCGATCTCTTCCAGACCCATGCCATCCGTGTTGCCAGCGCGACCATTCGCCCAAAGGAAAACATCGGTCTTGAGCTGTTTGCCTGATTCGAGGTAGACCACCACACCATCTTCTTCGCCAACCACTTTTTTGCAAGTTTCGTTGTGACGCAAAAGTACGCCCCGGTCGCGCATGTGATAGGCGAGGGCATCGATGATTTCGTCATCAAGAAATTCGAGTAGTTTGCCACGTGTATTAACCAGGTTCACCTTGCAGTTCAGGTTGCGAAACATGGTCGTGTATTCGCAGCCGATGATCCCCGCGCCATAGATCGTGATCGAGCGCGGCGTCTCATTGAGCGATAAAATGGTGTCGCTATCAAAGATGCGCGGATGATTAAAGTCGACGTCCGGTGGACGATAAGGTCGAGAACCGGGAGAAAGCACAAAAATCTCGGCAGAGATGCGGTGCCGGACGCCGTCGGGGGTTTCGGCCTCGACCGCATTTGGGCCCACGAAGTGTGCGTTGCCCGTGATAACCGGCACCTCGTTCCGGTCATAGAAAGTCCGCCGCATATCCACCTGCCGGCTGATCACCGACTGCGCGGCCCGCAGTAGCTGCGAAAAGGAAAATTCCAATCGCACCCCAGCCTGGCGGAACAGGGGATTATTGTTCGCCTCGGTCATCTGGAAGATGGAATGCCGCAAGCTCTTGCTGGGAATCGTTCCCCAGTGCGTACATCCCCCGCCGATCTGGTTGTAGCGTTCGATCGCGGCAACATGCTTCCCCAGTTTGGAAGCCTGCATTGCCGCCCCTTCGCCGCCGGGACCAGTCCCTACCACGACTACGTCGTACTTCGATTCATTAATTTTCGCCAATTTTTGCCTCTCTCGCTGCAATGACAACCACCCTAATGCGACGAATGAGAGTAGTCGCGGAACTGTTATCGCAACTCTCTCTCGCCGAAACAGCGGTTGGCTGTGACTAGTCCTTGCCTTTGTGCTCGACCTGTTTCCAGTATTTCTCGAACGCCCCGGGATCGTGGAAGTCGGGGCTGTTGTCGATGTCGTGGCATTCCATGCACTTCCGCTGCGCAACCTCATTAGCGAGAGGAAGCTTCATTTGGTCTCGCAGCTTCTTCAGCAACTCTTCCCCTGCCGTGATGTCCCCTGATTCCGCCGCGACATGGCGACTGCCGGGGCCGTGACAATTTTCGCAGCCGTTTTGCGTCATGTGCGGCGTTTGATCCAGCCCTAAATAACCGCTGGCAATGGGGAACATCTTTTGCGGTTCCCAGCCCGTAACGTGGCAGGACAGGCATTCCGGATCGAAATGCCGGGGAATCGATGACCGTTCAGCCGGCGTAACGATCGAATCGGTCGCATGGGCGTGCGGAGTGTTCTTCCAAATCTCATAGGCCTTGGTATGACATTCGCCGCACTTTTCCGTGCCGACGTAAGTGTTCTCGCTGGGGTGCGGCTGAGGCTTCAGCCCCAAGCCTTCCAGGCCGAGGGCTTTAAGCTGCTCTTGATACTCTTCCATCAAGTGCAACATTGCGGGTGAATCTTCAAACCGGCTATCGAGCGGCACACGTTGCGTGCGGAAGGGAGTTTCCTTGTTATCAAAAACGCCCACCGCCATCACATACATCCCTTTGGAGCCGACTTGCACAAATTGCGCTTCGGTGCCGGGCATTCGTTCTAATCCAATCGGCGGTTCACCGACCCCTCCCGCCGTCGCGACGATTTTATACTGCGGAAATTTTTTCGAGAGGTCAGCCGTTTCATCCAAAGTCGCATGCGCGAGCAAGATGTACAGATCGCACTTCTCTTCCAATAGTTTATCCGTGGCGGATTTCAGTCCTTCCGCCGCGGGCAGATGGACGATTTCATCACCGGTGAGCTTCGCGCGGAAGGAATCGCCCAGCACGCCGGTGACACCAATTTTTTTCCCACCCGCTTGGACGATGTGATATTCGGGCGTCTGCGAGCGGTCAAGCAAGGCCACATTCGCGCAGACAAAAACATTGTGATCTCCGCCGTCATTGGTGCCGGAGAATACTTCCAGCGTGGGCAACCGTAGATCATCGACGCCAAACACGACTCCCTGATAATCCATTTTGCGTAGGGCTTCGGCCGAGCGCTGAAACTTGATCTCTTGTTGCTTGCCGAACCGGTGGATTTGGTTGCCAACGTCGAGCGGGATAACATCCCAGCCACGCTTCTTCAAATCCTTCAGGAAAGTATCCCGCCGCATAAGGCCACCCTTTTGATTGGCGAGCCCCGTGCAGCCGCACGGTTCGATGTAGCCGTTTTGTTGACCAGAGAAGACCAGGACGAACTCTGGTTTCGGCCAATCGACGAACAGCGACTCTTTATCCCCCGGACCTGATTTCGGCACCGAGGACTGTGAAACGGTCGAGGCAGGAAGTTTTTCTGGAACTTGCGCGACGACATCTGACGCGGTTGCAACAGGCTCCGATACGGATGATGGCGCATCAGGCGGAGGCTCGGCACGGTCAGACGGCGGAGGTTCCGTCACCACATTCGAAAGTTCTGTTGTTGGCGGTGCGACTTGGTCGAGATCCGCCGTGGGAACGGCCGGAGATTCTTCGTTCCTTGCCGGCGATGAAGCATTGGGTTCCGCGGGAGCACAGCCCATCCCGAGCAGCAGGGCGAGGGGCATTAACAGGGAAAGGAGTTGTCGCGGAGGCATGCAGCACGTGTCGGGATGCGGATCAGGTGGTGGCTATTGTGTTTGCAGAGAGGCGAATTCTAACGTACCTCGTCCTTCACAAGGAACCGCACTTTAACGCTGAACTTCGGTACATGCGGATGCGTTGTTGTGAAGGAAATCTGTCCGGTGGGGCCATCATTGACCCCCAGATAGTTGCCGGGGTCGGCCGTGGGTAGGACTCGCAATTTAAGCGGATAACGCACTAGCTTCGGATTATCACGGATCGGCTCCCCCAGTTCCGCTTGCAAACTGCTAGCGGGTTCAACCCCCACCAACTGAATCTGAGTCTCTTCCCGATGTGGACCTTTGACCAGCAAGAAAATCTCGGCAGCGGTCCCTTCGCCACGCAGCAAGGCCCCTAAGCCAATCGAATTGGTATCAGAGTTTACCTTGGGTCCAGCGAGCATAATGTCGCTGACGATTTTGCCGGTGAAAGGAAAGACCAGCGGCGGTTGCGAATCCAGGTTGTGGTTCAATTTCAACTTTTGTTCGATCGGACCGAGCGGCAGGCCCGGCTTCAAAGTGACCGCGACTTCAACGCCAGCCTTGGCACCGACTTCTTTTTTCAGCTCGTCTGGCGAAAGTTGCGTGACCTGAACATCAAACTGCGGGGCCGTGGCAGGGTTGAACAATTCGTGGCTCGTTACCTGGAACTTGTCTTCGAGAAACGCAAAGACCCGGTAGCGAATCGTGACCTGGTCATTGGCCGTTACCTGATTGAACACTACTTCCTGCCGTTCGCTGAACAGAGCCTGCCGTACTTTGCCGAACACCACCAGGCGAATCATTTCACGCTCGGGATCACCAAAAACCTTGATCTCGGCAGACTGCGAAAATTCGGGGTCGCTGGTTTTGGCTTCCCATTTCAGGGCGACCTCGGCGGTCTCTCCCGGCTTCACCACTTCGTGACCGACCTCGCTCAGCGTGCATTTGCAGGTCGTATGCCCCGCTTCGAGTCGCAGCGGCTGATTGCCGTCGTTGCGGATCAAGAACACGTGCGACTTGCTTCCGTTCTGCTCCATCACGCCGAAGTCGTGGGTCTCGCCGTTGACCACCACGGCTCGTGCGCGAGCGGCGCCGGCAGGGAGTGGCTCCGCGGAGACCGCCTGGTCCGAACGAGAAGTCGGCAACTGGGTTCCTTGCACTTCCCACCAGCCGTTGACCGCGCCGACTGCGATGCCAATCAGCAACAATGCTGCACAACGCCAAAAAATGTTCATGGAATGACCTGTCCAATAATGATGACGGTGGCGAGGAAGGAATGCTGGCTACAACTCGGTTCATTGTACGACGGATGGGGAGGTGATTTACACCAGCCCGCCGTTTGAAGAGACGGGTACGACGTCGGCCAACATATCAAGTTCCAACTACTGAACCCCCGTCTCTGTCTACTCGCTACAAGCTGAGCTTCCCCGCCGCCCATACCGACAGTTTTTCGCGAAAAATCTTCGCGTTGTGGCGGATATCCACCGGCAAGGCGCGCAGCACGAAAAAGGTTTGAATACCCATCGTGTGAGTATGCTCTGCCCCTAATTGTCGTAACTCGTCTATCAGCTTGCGCTCGCCCGCAACACTGACAGGAAATTGTTCAGGCCAAGGCTCAACGATGATCACCGGCCGCTGCGTACCGCGCGGGCCGACGCCCACCAAAGCCGAGCGATAAATGGCAGGATGCTGATTAAAAATCGCTTCGCAAGGAATGGTAAACAGCGTTTGCTCGGCCGTGATCACGCGATGCGCCTTGCGGCCGCAGAACCAAAAGCGAGCTGATACGACATCATCGCCGGCATTCAGCGGCTCCAAATAACCGACATCTCCCATCCGATGCCAGAATTGATTGCTGTCACGAATTTTGTGCAAAGCGTTAGCTTCCGTCCGAGTGACGTACTCGCGTGTGACCACTTCTCCTTGGACAATGAGTTCACCAATTTCTCCTGCAGGCAAGGATTCTGTTTCAGCGATATCAGCGATTGGTTCATCACTGATGCGAATGATCCGCCACTCAATGCCGGGAAATTTCTTCCCCACGCATGTGCCTGCACCAATGGCGCTTTTTGTCGCGGTCTCGCCAAGAACTTCACGCGCACTGATCGTCGCCACTGGCAGCGCTTCGGTCGCGCCATAGGGCGTGTGGATGTTGCCGTCTGAAGCAATCGCTTGTTGCATGCGCTGCAAGACATGCGGCGGAACGGGCGCACCGGCTGATAGCACACGTTTCAGGTGCGGCAGTTGAATTTTCTCATGCTCGCAATGCCTACCCACTACATTCCACAGTGCCGGTGAACCAAACGCCTGCGTACACTTCCAATCTTGCAAGGCTTCCATGATCAGTCTGGGATCGGCCTTCGCAGGACGGGTTGGATCCATCTGCGGGATCACCGTTGTGACTCCCATCGCCGCATTGAACAGGCCGAAGAGCGGAAACCCTGGCAGATCGATCTCGCCCGGTTGAATGTCGTACTGCGTTTGAATCTCCGCGACTTGCCGATCAAAAATCCGATGCTGATACAGCGTTCCTTTCGGCGGCCCTGTGCTTCCTGTCGTAAATATAATGGCCGCCGGATCGTCGGCAGAAGTTTGTGGCTGGACCTCCGCCGCGGTACTTCCCGCGCGGCGAATCTGCGCGAGCGTACTTCCCCCCCAGAACCAACGTCTGCCAACCGTGATCAAATGTTTCGTTTTGGGAAACCGCTTCCGCATGACCATCCGCACCGCTTGTGCCAGCGGAATGGCAATGAATCCTTCCGGCTGCGCTTCGGCGAGGCAGGTCAAGACATTTCGCCGCCCCATGCCCGGATCGACCAGAATCGCAACAATTCCGGCGCGAAGCATCGCAAACACGAGGGCGATAAAGTCGTAACCCATTGGTACAAGCATCGCAATCCGTGTGCCGGGGGCGATTCCCGCTTGTCGTAATCCGTTCGCGAGATGCGCGACATCCGTTTCAAGTTCCGCAAACGAAACCACGCGGTATTTTCGTTGACCCGAGCGATCGTATGTCTGCGGTACCACGATCGCCGCGTGCTCGGGTCGGAGGGCTGCATGTTGCGCGAGCCGCAGCGACACATTAACGACGTCAGGTTCATTCATCGAACCGTTCCTTGCCGAGCCGCCACTTGCCTGGCTGTAAACTCAAGCACTTCTGCCGCAATATCGACCTGCAGCGTACGGCTCAAAGCCTTCCAGCCGGGAACTGCATTCACTTCTAAGACTTGAGGTTCTCCCGAGTGATTCAGGACGATATCTACCCCGGCAAAAGGAGCCCCAACCGTGGCTGCCGCTCGTGAAGCGAGATCACCCAAGGCCGAGGTGACTTCAAACGGTTCAGTTCGTGCTCCACGACTCGCATTGGTTCGCCAGTCGTCTGGATTGATGCGCTGCATCCCCCAGATGCGATCGCCCAATACGAGCAGTCGCAAGTCGCGACCGCCATGGGGGATGAACTCTTGCAGATAAAGGACTGCACCTAGTTGCGTCAGCATCTTGAAGGCTCGCTCCGCTAGCGCTTCGTCGTCCAGTTTTGTGAGGCCTCGCCCTTCACCCCCAAAGATAGGCTTCAGGACGACATGATTTCCCAAGGCAGCAAACGCAGCTAGTCCTTCTTCCCAGGTTTGACAGACGATCGTACGGGGCGTCGGAAGACCCGCGGCTTGCAGCTTGGCTGAAGTCAGGAACTTGTCGACTGCGGTTTCTAACGAGCGCGGCGGATTGAGGATGGTTCCCCCTGCCGCTTCCAACTGCAAGAGGCAGTCCATACGGAAGACGACTTGTTCGAGGGAGCCCGGAGGCATTGTGCGAACTAGTACCGCTTCGAAGTCATCCAGCGAATGTTCTTCCGCGCGAACACGCACGCCATCTGCCGCAACCTCGCTGCGAATGGCCGTGAACGGCAGAGAAACAAGTTTGTGCTGCGCACCAGCCGCACGGGCAAGGTCGTGAAAGTACCAGCTATCGGGGTTTCCCAGCACGGCCACGCGCATAGTCAGCCCTCTTCGCTGCCGAACGACTGGTGCAGCACATCAGGGCGCAGGGTTCCGAACGATTGCTGCCGGCCGGTATCCAGGTGCATGAAGGTCACGCGGGCCGGACTGAACAAGAGCGGATCGAGCTTGTAAAAATCGCCACCCGCTTGCTCGAACAGAACGCCGAAAGGTTCGCCCCAGGACTTAGAGCTAGAACTGGGAACTTGCGCACCGAGTTCTGCTACCGCTTCGCTCGCACCGCGCACCCAGAGCGTCACTTGTCCCCCGTAAAGGACCGCATCATTCGTCCAGCCGATAGCCTGGAGGTCTTTGCCGCCGATCGGTGGCAGCGGGGCGACGCCCCAGCCACTGACGATGGTATTGAAGTCGAACTTCAACGCATGGAGCTTGTGCAGCGCTGTCTCCACGCTGCGAGCTACCACTTGGATCGTCCCGGCCAGGCTGGCAGTCCGCGCGACCAACAACGTCAACTTTTCAGGTGCTACGTGGCATTCCTCGGCGATCCTCTGACAAATCTCGTCAGGAGGCAGCGTGGCCGTTTCCAGCACGCCGACCGCTTGCTCAGGGGATTCGCCACCTCCGACATCTGCCAGCACGGGCTCTTTGTTCGCGGCCGCTCGCATCGGCCCTGAGCCCATCGCAAAGTACTTCTTCCCCGCGATCTGCCACCCGGCATATTGTGCTGCCAGACACGCTCGCAAAGGACTATCGGTCCGAATCGCTACCGCTGGGATAGCGCGCCCTTCGCTCCCGACGAGGGTCGTCAAGGAAACTTCTCCCAATCCCGCTAAGCAAATTTCCGCCACGCGCAAGCCAGCTTCCAATCCGCCGGTCGCTTGCACACCGCAATCGATCAGCCGCGAACCGCAGGGGGCATGTTGGACGGAAATCCGCAATTCATCCGCGCGTTCAATAAGTAGATCGGTGAGTCGAGCGGCACGATGGTTTAACAACATCAGTCAACGTTAGCTAGCGGAATCGGTACGCGGACAACAACAGTACACAACTTCAGCCCCCATCTTGGATTTAGCTCACTTTGCTTGCAAGGGCGGCAACTTCTCTGCGAGCCGAGAAGGCAAGGACTTTCTTGATGCATCGTAGTGCGACTTGCCCACAAATTCCGGACTGGCTGCACCCGGATCGCTTTGCTATAAGCCCACCCCGCGACGTTCGCGGCCTACCCTAGGATCTTGATATGTGTCCTCACCAACCCAGGTACATTTGGCACCTGAGCGTGCTGCTGCTGTTTGTCGTCTTCGCGACCGGCTGCGCGGAAGGCCCCATGCCACGCACGGCCTGGTTCAATCCCTGGACGCGCCAGCAATGGGAAGAAGATGAAAAGTTCGGACCAACCTATTACGCCAAGGTCGAAGAACTCACCAAAATTCGCAAAGCTGCCGCCAGTTATCCTCCTGCGGAACGACAACGTTTAGCGCTCCTATTGGCAGGTCGACTGCGAGAAGAACAAAGCCGAGTGATGCGAGAAGAATTAACACGCACGCTCTGTGCGTTTCCCGATCAGGCGGCAGAAGATGCCCTGATTGCCTCCGCCAACGATCAAGACGGAGTTGTGCGCCGCGTTGCCTGTGAAGGGCTTGCTCTGCGCAGCACGCCAGCCGCCATGGAAACCTTGGCTCGTGCGGTCGGCAGCGATTCCGAACTCGAAGTACGGATGGCGGCAGCACGCAGCTTGCGAAATTACAAAGACCCTGTGGCGGTGAACGCGCTCGGGGCGGCACTTGAAGAGAACAACTCAGGCTTGCAGTTCGTCGCGATGGATTCGCTCCAGGCGACCACCGGCAAGAACTACGGCACGAGCGTTTCAGCTTGGAAAGAGTATCTGCAAGGTGGGAACCCCTCGCCGCCACCACCTCCTTCCATTGCGGTTCAATTGCAAGATTGGCTGTGGTGGTAAAGGCGAAGCTGGAACACGTTTGGCACACAGTTTTTCATAGACATCAGGCGGGAAGGGAAGAGCAAGATGGTGCGAAAGATTTTGGCGACGGCGATGCTGCTGGGCTGTGTGAGTGGAGGCTTGCTCCTGGTTCGTTCGAACCCGTCGCCAACCTCCATGGATCCGCCTGAACGCTTCCGTCCGGAATTCGACCCCCGGGAATTAACGCCCACAGGGGAGCTCACCGAACAAGAATCACCAGACCAGTTTCTCGAGCGGATTGCGCGTGAATCCGCTGCGACGAAGCGGATGGCCTACGAAAAACCGGCTGACGACGTTGGTGACTGCACGGGCCCCGAATGCTGCGGCGATGACCGCATCCCTAGCCGGGCGGAATTGATCGCGATGGGTTGGCCCTTGCCGGCCGATCCACTCGGCCGGTGGATGTCTCCGTCGACGGCCGAAACGGATGAAATTCCGATCCCGATGATCGATCCCAATGGTGATTCCTATTTTGGCATTCTTTTGCTGCAAAGCGAAGAGGAAGCACTCGACGAGAATAATGAACCCACCGGTCCGCTGTCGCTGAAAGGGCCTTCCCTAGGTCCTGCTGCCGATGACGCTGCCAACGAGGCGCCGGAGCCAAGCGTGGAATCCGAACCGGAGATGAACTACGCCGACGAAATTCCTGTGATGGGAGAATCGCCGGAAGGCGAAATTCCTGCGGAGCTCGACGATGAAGATATGCCGCTAAACACTCCAGCCGAGCCGGAACGTTTAGTGTTGCCGAATTCGACAGTCCCCAACGAGACCGCCAAGCCAAGCAACAAGCCTTCGCAAACCCCACCCGTGGCACCACAGGAAGTTCCTGATGCACCGCGGACGATTCCAGGCACGACCGAATCCTTGCAACAGTCCACCGTTCCACCTCCTCCCAAGAAGCCCGTCGTCACCTATCCCAAGCAGTTGGAACCCCTCAAGCAGAAAATTCGCGGCACACTTGCCCACTACTACTTCCGCCGCCAGGAAGATCTGGCCCGAAGAAGTCCGTGGGGGGTCATGCACTGTCTGATCGCGTATGGCGTCGATACGCAAGTCACCTCGCAGAACCGTCGCGTCAATGCCATCGGTTGGCTCTGCTACAACGGTGTGTGCAACACGCAAAACTTGTTCTACATCGATAAAGCCACTGACAAAGTTCAAGCACGCCTCGGCGTTGGCGTTCAAGGTCATGCCGGACAGTTCTTGGCCATGATGGCGCAATCGAAGGTCAAAAGTGACTTCCCCATGCTGGTGGAAAAGCAGCAGCTTACCCTGAAGGACCTTATCGAATACGAACAGAACACTTGCCGAGCGGGTACCGAGTTGACCTTCAAACTCATCGCCTTCTCGCACTATCTTCCGAGCGACACCACCTGGAAGAACGACTTGAACGAAGACTGGAGTATTCCGCGACTCATTCGCGAAGAAATGAAGCAACCAATTGTCGGCGCAGCGTGTGGCGGAACCCATCGCCTGATGGGTTTGAGCTACGCGGTCAATAATCGCCGCAAACAAGGGAAGCCCATCGATGCGGAATGGGCCCGCGCGGAACAATTCACCGAATCGTACCGCCAATATCTGTTCCGCTTGCAGAACTCGGACGGCAGCTTCAGCACCGATTGGTTCGCCAGCAAGGCCGACAATGGCAAAGAAGATCGCAAGCTGCAGACCACTGGCCACATGCTGGAATGGCTGATCTATTCGCTGCCGCAAGAGAAGCTAACTGATGTCCGCGTCCAGCGGGCGGTGATGAAAGTTTCCAACATCCTCATGTCGGAACCGTACAAAGACTGGAGCATCGGCCCACGGGGCCACGCTCTGCACGCCTTGGCCTTGTACGACGAGCGCGTTTTTGGCGGCCGGCCCGGCGAACGGGCAGCGGAACTGGCGGCCTCGGTGAAGTCGGCCATGCCATCGCAGCGGCGGTAGGCTGCAAATCATCTCGCGCAAAAAAAAAACACCTCGGCCCGATCGCTCAGGCCGAGGTGCGGCAGTTAAAACGTCATCGCTTCCACTTCGGCCACGAAGCGTCCTTCGTCACCGCTCAGGAACGAACTTACAATCTCGAACACGGCATCACTGAAGCCGCCAACGTTCAAAATCTCTGGCCGCTCCGCCGCCTGCGTCGTCGCGTACGGCTGGATGTCGATACACACCAGTTTCGGCGAAAGGTTGCCGAGGCGAGACTGGTTCTTCACAAAGCTCTGCCACTCGGTCATGGTCGCGGTCGCGCCATGCCGGCCACTTCCGATCCAGCTCTCGTTGTCGCTCACAAGCACGCAGCCAGCGAACCGGCGGTGCGCGTAACGGGTGTTGGCTTCGTGCAGCGGCAGCGAACAGTTTGTTCCACCACCACCGAACTTGGCCAGTCGCTCTGCCAGGCTCAAGATCGAGTCCGTCGGATCGATCCGTACCTGATATGCCGACGTATCGAACGGCACCACCAAGCTGTCCGGATTGCGACGCAGGATTGCGGCGGCAAACAGGGCAGCGACATCGACACAGCGCATCTTCGTCGTTGCTCCCTTACCACGGAAACCTGTTACTGCCGAACTCATTGAGCCCGACGTATCGAGTCCGATCAAAACCGGTCCCGGCAACTGCGGAACGTTACCGCAAGCGATCTCGGCCGCACGATGCAGCGCCGCCTTGATCTTTTGCGGAACTTCTTCCGACGCGTTCAAGTAGGCCGTCAAGAACTGGTACGGAAACTGTCGCGAACGGACGATCTCGTCCGCATCCGCAATGCGGTCTGCAACATACTGCACCAGGTCGGCATCCTTCTTATCTGTCGGCGTGAAGACCTCGTGACGCAACAGCGTGTTGAGGTTCATCCGCAGTGCCTGTGGTCCCATCTGTCGGGCAATCGCCTTCCAAACGAGCGGACCGCGAGCTGCATCGGCCAGCAAGTCCCAACGAACCGGCAGGTCGTCAACGATCACCGCTTGTGCTTCGGCCGATTCCGTAGCGCGGTAAACCATCAGCTTCCGCACCAGGTCCGGCAGATCAGCGTCCGTTGCCGGCGCCCATTTTGCCACCTCTTTCTCCGTCAGCCAGCCGAACAGTGCGCGGCGCGCGTTGTCCGTCGGCGTCGGGCGAGCGAGGCGGAGCACATCCCGCAGGCTCGGATCGTTTCCGATCGAAGCCGACAAGAGCTTGCCGACCGAAGCCCGGTTCAACCACCGCTGAAACGCTCGCTGCAACGACGACGACAGACTCGTTCGAACAAACTGACCAGAACGAATCATTTGGAACATCGTACGCAGCACTCGGCCGTTATCCACGACGCGGTCAAACACCTGATGCATAAGCACCGGGTCGCGCTTTGACAAGACAACCAGCAACGCGGCCGGCATATCCTTCATGCAGGCGCGTTCACGAGCGTAAACGGCAAGCTTGGCCAGGAAGACGTTGTCGTCGACTTGCTGAATCAACTTCAGCAAGTCTTGCAACTGCGTCTGAGCTGTCGCGTAGAACACGCCGTTGAAGCAACCCGTGGCAGCGATCTGCGCCAGCGCGTGTTTAGGAGCGAGCTTGTATGCCACGCCTCCCGCTTCGTTGACCGTATCTGTCCGACGGAACAAACTCTTGACGCTCGAAAACAACGACTTGTTGGCCATGGGAATGACCTCCTGTAAAAGTGATCTGACGAAGGAAGGCTAGGAGCGCCGTACCGTTCGGTACTGGAAAGCTCCCGCTTTCCT
Organism: Pirellulaceae bacterium; assembly: GCA_041739545.1. Taxonomy (GTDB): domain Bacteria; phylum Planctomycetota; class Planctomycetia; order Pirellulales; family Pirellulaceae; genus JBGSNR01. The sequence continues at coordinate 93,883 of JBGSNR010000057.1, forward strand.
GGCAATCGTTGGTGGATGTACTCCACGCCGGCAGTCAGATCGTGTGAAACTCAGATAAGAAGAGACGAGAGTATCAAAGAGGTTCGTTACAATTTCGCGATTGTTTGAGCAGACAAAAAAACGCTTCGACGAAGTGTTGGGCGGAGAACCCGTCCGAATTCGATTCAGCGGACGGGGCGGGATTTGAACCCGCAAAACCTTGCGGTTGTTGTCCATGTACTCCGCACTGGCAGTCAAAGCGCTCAGTAGTAGGCACACTCCGTGTGCCGTTCACCGCCCAAAGAGCATCAAAAATGCCAACGACGAATAGAAGCCAATATTCGCCATCAAACGGCATACGGAGTGTGCCTACTACGCCGCCTGTCTTCGACAGGCTATCTAAAAAATGACCGACGAGGTTTTGACCAGAGACGTTTCGATGCTCTATCCGTTGAGCTACAGCGCCGTGAAAATTCAATAGCGCTGGTGGGAATCGAACCCACAACCATCGGCTCCTAAAGCATGTACTCCAATCGGCAGTCGATCAAGTCAGGTGGCGACGAGGATTCAGTGAGAGACGGAACTTCCTGAACAAGGATGTACTCCCACCAGCAGTCGCCGTGAATGTTCTTGGTGCCATTGAGGACACCAACTGCCCCTGTGGGTTCGCAAGAATTTGGCAAATATGAAACTTCAAATCACTATTCTGAGTGCTGCTCCGCAAGTTACAACTCGCGGCACTTGTTCTGAGTCCACCTTTACCGGCTTCCCAGGATAAATTGCAGCCGCACTTTCACTTCAAAATCCTTCGTCTCTTCAAGTGCCGCTTTCAGTAGCGGACGAATCTTGGTCCCCATCATTTCTAAGGTCTTGGTGGCGTCGACGCGCTTCACAAACTCGTCGTCCCCGAGTTGAGCGATCAACTTCTTCACCTGCACAACATCGACTTCCGCGGGGACGGCCAACTTGCCATTCGGATCAAGCTTGGCCGGATTGTGCACGCAGCGGACGAAGGCCTGGTTCTTGCTCGCGTAGCAATTGTTCGGGCCTCCCTTGGCGTACCACTGATATAGATAGGCGTAGTCTTCTTTGCGAGTATCAAGTTCGCAGGTCCAGTAGCTGTTGAATTCCCCCTCCGAGCAGCACATGTTCGCGTTGTACTTGGTGTTGGTGAATGGCGGCTCATTCGCAGGGAAAATCGCTTGCAGTTCGTCGCGCGTTGGTACACGCCAATCGGTCAACGCGCCGAGCTTGAGCGACTGTGCATACTCGGCCGCTTCGTAAAAATTCTTCTTCTCAGACGCACTGCCATCTTTCTGCCAGAGAAGGCCGGTCTGGGTGTCTTCCACATACATCCCGCGGTCAACGAAGCGGGGCTTTGTTTCCGCTTGCGATTCCTGAGCTTCCAGCGCGCTCGGCAGGGTTATCAGCAGCGCAGTCAGGCTGGCAGCTAACAGAAGGTGAAAGCGTAGCGACATCGGATCCTCGTCAACAGATAAGAATGGCGACCGGGGAAGTCATCGCCTCGAACAATCGACATTGTAGAGAGGAACGAGAGCGTTAGCCAAGGAGCGCGGGAAGAAAGACCATATCCCAGGTCGCCATGACGAATCGTCTATAGCCTGAGAATCGGTACTTCTTCGCCGGCCGGATGTTCTCCAGCGGTTTCGAAGATCGCTAGTGCGTTGGCATTGAGCAGGGTGCGAAGGTCCCCTGAGCCGTGCCAGTTGAGTGGTTCCACTTGACGCGTGGCGTCCGCTTCATCGCCAATCAACCGGGAGGGCCAGTAGGTTGAGCGATCGCCGCGACAAACATGCGCTTTACTCAGTCGCGCTATGATCGGCTGCAAAGTCGGCCGGCCCAGGAGTCGATCGAGGACTGGACGCACGAAGAGAGTAAAACTAACGAAGGTACTGACTGGATTTCCGGGCAGGCCGAAGACTAAACAGCGGCGAGCGTCGTTTTCATAAACGCCAAACCAGAGTGGCTTGCCAGGCTTGAGTGAAACCTGATGAAAGACCTCGACGACACCCAGTTCCGCAAGCACCGTTGGGACAAGGTCGAGTACTCCCGCGGACACGCCGCCACTAAGCAGAAGTAAGTCACAGTTTGCGAGCGCTGTGACGATCTTTTCGCGAAGTGAGTCAGCCGTATCGAGGGCAATCCCCAAATCGTATGGCGCAGCATCGGCCTCACGTACCATGCCGACCAAGAGCGGTCCATTGCTGTTCCGGATTTTCCCGGCAGCAGGCTTGCAATGCGGGGGAACGAGTTCATCACCCGTAGCGAGAACCGCTACCACGGGGCGGCGCTGAACGGCAATTTTCGTCCGCCCTACCTCTGCGAGAATACCCAGTTCCACGGCTCTCAAACGCGTGCCGCTGGCGAGAACCTGCTCACCCTGTTGCATTGCAATGCCGCGACGCATGATGTTCTGTCCGGGCTTGAGTTTCGGCTCATGCAGTTCGATCAGGTCAGCAAGTTTTGCCAGCTCACCGCGTGCAAGATTGCTTCGTTCGACTATCACAATCGCATCTGCACCCGTTGGCAACGGTGCGCCGGTCATAATCTGCGAGGTTTGACCTGCGGAAAGTGCTTTGGTCGGAACAGAGCCCGCGGTGATGATCTCGATAACTTCTAGTCGCCCCTTTCCTTCAACGAAGTCTGCCGTTCGTACGGCAAAGCCATCGACGACCGATTTATCGTGCGGCGGGGAATCAACATCACTGATGACATCTTCAGCCAAAACGAGGCCTAGCGCCTCTGCAGCAGCGACTTCACAGGAGGACAATCGCTGGCAGTACTGCAAAACCAGCGATTGAGCTTCGGTTACCGTTTTCATCGTGACTTTCGAAAAACAAAGTCGTGTCGGCGTTTCGCAAAAGAGATCACTGCCATCCTATCTGCGGCCGAACACGCGGTCGGTGATCAAGAATACTGCAGCCGCCAGCGTACCGAAAATGTAACCTAACAACGCACCCGCCAGGGCAGAGGATATCACGGTGCAGAACAGTGCTTCGACTTCTCGAAAGGCATTCGCACGGAATAGCATTGCCAAGCCCAATGCGGTGAATGTTAATGCTCCTCCCACAACGGAAGCCAAGCGAGGTCCTTTCGGCGCGTAAATCTGAGCTGCGCACGTCACCACAGTCATCACGGCAATAAAAAGATAAACCGGAGTGGGGGCATTACTAGCCTTGAGTATTCCGCACACGGCCGCGAGCAGCGTGGTCATCACGAAGACCGACGGCAAGTTGAACCTGCGTGGCACTTGATAGAGCTTGGGCTGCACGCTCTGAGGTGTCGGCGCAGCGACTTCAGGGGGCGGCAATTCAGGAAGCGAATTCATAGCGCTCAGCCGCTGGCGAGAAGGGGTTATGCCGGGACAGCACTGGGCAGGCCGACTGCCAAAAAGTTGCGCAGCAAGTCATGCCCGCACTCGGTGAGAAAACTTTCCGGATGAAATTGCAGGCCGAATACGGGCAGCGACTTATGCCGGATCGCCATAATCTCCTTTTCGCCGTCGGGAGCATCCGCCCAAGCACAGACGATGAAATCTGGGTGGAGTGTATCGGGGCGAATCACCAGGCTGTGATAGCGCGTTGCCATTAGCGGGTTCGGCAGTCCCTTGAACATTCCTTGGCCGTCATGATGAATCTGGTCCGTCTTGCCGTGCATCAGCCGCTTTGCCCGCACGATCAATCCACCCGTCGCCTGACCAATCGATTGATGTCCCAGGCAAACTCCCAACAGCGGAATCTTGCCCATCAGCCCGGTGACGCACGGCACGCTTATGCCGGCCTCCGTCGGCGTGCAGGGCCCCGGCGAGATGATCACGTGGGTAGGCTGTTTGGCCTTGATTTCCTCGACAGTGATCTGATCGTTGCGGTGGACCTCGATATCGAGCGTCGGATCGATCTCGCCCAGTCGCTGCACCAGGTTGTAGGTGAAGGAGTCGTAGTTATCGATGAGGAGGAGCATGGGAAATGACGAAGCCAGAATGACGAATGACGAAGGAAGGTCTGAATTTCAAATAAAAAATGAAAAATGCCAAAGGGAGGCAGTGGGCGATGTAGCGCACAGGGATCGCCAGGGCCATTCGACATTCGTCATTCTGGTTTCGTCATTCATTTGACATTTTTCATTTGTCATTTGACATTCTGCTAGCAACGTGGTTTCCGATTTCGCGAAAGGTCTCTGAATGATACCATAAACGTCTTCGCGGGCCGAAAAAGGAGTTTCTGCCATGAACCTGGAAATTTGGGAATGGGTCTTACTGGGAGCCGCCGCGTATCTGGCGGTTCTGTCGCTCGCGGGACTGATGCGTCGCCGCCGGGCGGAACTGGTGGCCGAACTGACCGCTCAGGCCGTTGCCGCCCAGAATAAACAGCGGACGGAAGAAGCTCAAAAGAAGGCCGACGAGAGGCGGCAGAAGGCTACCGGGCGGAAAGCAGCGTAGTTGCGGGTATCATAGAAGCAGTCATGAGCCACGAATAAATCGAATAACACGAATGCGATCAGATTGAATTCAAACCCAACACTTGCGCTTAAGAAGAAAGAACACGAATCATCACTGATAACCACTAATCTGCATCCATGAGCGATCATTAGCCAGTTAGCGTTTTTTTCCTTCCGCCACCTGCCTCATTCGTGTTATTCGTAAGATTCGTGGTTCCCTGCTTCCCTTAGCCCCTTGATTCTTCGCCCCTTCGCCCTGCCCCCATGCCTAAGCTCTACATCGAAACCGTCGGCTGCCAGATGAATGTCCTCGACAGCGAAATGGTCGTGGCCACGCTGCGGCGCAAGGGCTTCGAACTATCACGTGAGGCAGAGACCGCCGACGTGCTGCTGTTCAACACTTGCGCCGTGCGCGAGCAGGCAGAGAACAAAACCTATTCCGCCCTCGGTCGGCTGCGGAAGTTCAAGCTGCAGAACCCCGACAAGATCATTGGCGTGATGGGGTGCATGGCCCAGAAGGATCAGAAACTGGTCTTTGATCGTGCGCCGTTTGTGGACCTCGTTGTTGGGCCGGGACAACTCGCGCAGATTCCCGATTTGCTCGAACGGATCGGCGAAGGGAAAGGGCAGCAGATGGCCGTGGGACTCGGCCGGAAGGAAGGTTCCGCCGACGAGATCAAACGGAGCCACGAAACCTTTGATCCGCTCCGCGATCCGGAATTCCGCCCGACCGCGTTTCAGGCCTACCTTCGCATTCAAATCGGCTGCGACAAATTCTGCACCTACTGCATTGTCCCTTCCACACGCGGTCCGGAACAAGGCCGCCCGCCGTCGCAGATATTGGCGGAGGCGCGTACGCTCGCCGATCAAGGTTGCAAAGAGATCGTGCTAATCGGTCAGACAGTCAATAGTTATCGCTATCGCGAAGAAGGGAAGACAACCAAGTTGGCCGACTTGCTCGCGCAGTTGAATGAGGTCGAAGGGATCGAGCGGCTGAAGTTTGTCACGAACTATCCGAAAGATATGACGGACGACTTGCTACAGGCGGTGCGCGACTTGAAGAAGTGCTCTCCCTATCTGCATGTGCCCGCCCAGAGCGGATCGAACACGGTCCTCGCGCGGATGAAACGGGGCTACACCGTCGAAGACTACCGCGACATGATGCACCGCATCCGTGAAACGGTTCCCAACGCCGCGGTCACCAGCGACTTCATCGTCGGCTTCTGCGGCGAGACGGACGAAGACTTTCAGCTCACCTACGATCTAGTCGAAGAATGTCGCTTCAAGAACAGTTTTATCTTTAAGTACAGCGAACGCCCCGGCACGAAGGGGGCGGAGCTGTTTTCCGACGATATTCCGTACGAAGTGAAGCAGCGACGAAACAACGATCTGCTCGCGCTGCAAAACCGCATTGCCGACGAAGAAAATCAAAAATTCCTCGGCAACCGCGTGGAGGTGCTGGTGGAAGGGCGCAGCAAATGGTCGCAGGAGCACGAGCCGGCCGAAGCGGAAGTCGTGCAACTCACCGGCCGCACGCACTGCGACCGGATCGTCGTTTTCGACGGCCACACTAGGCTGACCGGCGCGGTGATGCCAGTCGTGGTGTATGAAGTTTCTTCGCACACGCTCTTTGGTGCGGTGCCGACCGAGCAAGCCGGGCCGACGTTGCAGTTGGCGTAGCGCATGAGTTCCTTTGCTATCCGCCGCGCACTTCCCGCGGACGCGCTTCCTCTCCAACGCCTGTTCCACGATTGCCGCGCTCGGGCTGACTGGTTGCCGACGAAAGTCCGCTTTGAAGCCAATCTTGTTGAAGAATCAAAAGGAGAAACGATCCTCGTCGCGATCGAAGACTCGGGCGAAGTCCTGGGCTTTGTTTCCGTCTGGGAGCCTGAATCGTTCGTACATCATCTCTACGTGCGACCCGATCGGATGCGAATCGGCATCGGGCGAGCACTATTGCACTCGCTCAAAGACTTCCTGCCGTTTCCTTGGCGGCTCAAGTGTCCGCCAGGGAACGTTGCAGCCCTGGCGTTCTACGCCAGACTGGGCTGGCGACAAATTCGCGCGGGAGGCAGCGAGTGGGGGCCGTACTTTTTGCTCGAATACGGCGAGTAACGGCAAAGTGATGACGGGCCACTACTGCTTCAATAGTCGCAGGGCTTCTTCACGCACAAACTTCGCGTCCATGAACGGCTCGAAGCTGATGTCTTGCCAGCGAACCCGACCTTGGCCATCAATCACAAACGTGCCATGCAAGGGTTGATTCTCGAAATCGTCATACGCTCGATAGGCTTGAAAGGCAAGAAAGTCCGCATCAGATAACAGTGTAATCGGCATTCCCTCTTTGTAGTTCTGGATCGATTGCTTCAAACCCTCTTGATCGTCACTACTGATTGCCAGGAGCAATAATCCGGCCGCGTCGAACTCGGCCTTGGCTTTGGCAAACGCTTGCAGCTGTTCCGCACAATGCAAACAGCCGTTTCCGAGGAAGAAGATCAACACCACGGGCTTGCCGTTGAAATCTGCGAGCGAGAAATCCTTGCCATCGACATCTTTCAACGTGAAGGCGGGTGCCAGAGACGGCTGCCAGCGGAATGGGCCGAGCGCATCGAGGGAGGGCCGATCGCCAATGTCGCTTTTCAAAGATTCAGGGGTGCGCCAGTCTTCGGGATAGCCCAACTCGGCTGCTATCGGAGCGAGACGAGCCAGTGCAGGGACGTCCAAGTCTGCGCGACCACCGATCTTGCGCAGATGATCGAAGGCTGTGCGAGCCTCATCTTTTTTCTCAGCCGCCCAGAGCAATTCAATCAGATCCGCTTGCGGCAATACTTCCTGCTTCTTGCCGTCCGCGAATTTTCGCATCCCCTTCAAGGCTTCTTCCTTGTCCCCTGTCTGCCATTGCAGCCAGGCGAGATAGCCCGTATCGCCACTGTTGGCCTTTTTCAGGAGTTCATAGCCTTTTTTGAGTTCGCCGGTCGCAACCGCTTGCTGCCCTTCGAGCATCCGCAGCGATTTTTCGAGTTCCTTCAATTCCGCTTCAAACTTTTTCTTGGCCTCCTCGCGGACCTTCGCGATCGCCTTTTCGTCGCGCTTCACGGGGGGCTTTTCGTCGGGCTTTGCTTCAGGTTTTACTTCCGGCTGATCTGCAGGCTTCTCCGGTGGCTTTTCTTCAGCAGGCTTGGCATCGTCAGACTTGGCTTCCGGCTCACCTTCGCATTCCGAAGGTTCCTTCTTTTCGTCTGGCTTATTTTCTTCCGGCTTCTGCTCTTCCGGCTTCTTTTCATCTGCCTTTTTTTCAGGCTCCGCCGGTTTTGCAGGCTCGCTGCCAGCAAGCAACTTTGCCTCCGCATCGTCCATCGCCTGCTTCTGTTCAGCCTGCTTCTGCTCGAATAATTGCTTCACGGTAGCCAGCGTTGCTTCGCCGGCCGCAATCTGTCCGAGTTGAAACTGTGCTATCCCCAGCCAGCGCCAGCGCTTGGCAGCCTCGACCTTGTCATCGGTTGGGTCGAGCAAGTTCGATTCGACAGCTGCCAGCAGTTCGTCCCATAGACGAAAGCGAATCAACGTTTCCGTCAATCGCAGCCGACCGTAGTACGTGCTCCCCTTGCCAGAGAGGGTGTTGTATTTCGGATGCCGCGGCAGTTCGCACATGTTCTTAGCGAGGTCGGCGGCATCATGTGCCCGGCCGATGTAGGTCAAATCGCGCACCAGCCATTCATTGTTGTGGGCGAAGTTATGGATTTGATCGGGCATCACGCGATCGCGCATCATGTGTGCGTGATCGACGCGGGCCGAGGCTTCTTGCTGCCAGGCAGCATCGTCGTACCGCTTGAGTCGCGAGAAGATATGCCCCGGCATGTGCCACATGTGCGCGATGCCTGGAGCCGCTTGGCCACATTTGGCTGCCGACGCGAGCGCGTTTTCAGGATGCTCCGAATCCCACAAATGAATGCGGTAGTGATGGGCCGGATGAAGCGGTTGCTGAGCAAAAATCTGATCAAAGATGGCGTCCAGCGCGATGTAGCTTTGGATCGGTAAACTTGCATCACGTGACTTCCACAGATGCAAGGCCAGTAACGCACGGCACTCGATGTCGCTGGGATGCTTGTACAAAATCTTCTCGAGCGCCTTGGCATACGCCTGATGACGTTCCTTGTTCTTCTTCGGATCGGCCTTTAAGAATGTCGCCAGCGCTTCGATATACATCCGCTCGCGCTCGCTGGCAGAGCCCTTCCGCTCCTCGGCCTGCTCGATAAAGCCCTTCGCGCGTTTGCTATTGTCGATATTTGCTTGAGCCAAACCCCAGTAGGCCATCGCACAACCGGGATCAAGCAAGGCGACTTGCCGAAACGAACGTTCCGCTTCGAAGTACCAGAAGCCGTGAATCTGGCCGAGCCCCTGGTTGAAGAACTTTTTTGCTTCGTCGTTCTGCGTAGTGATGTCGAACGAGATGACCGGCATGCCGTCCATCAGCCGGGCCTTCTGTCGCGGCCCTTCGTTAAAAATTTCGCCGTGAAAGGAATGCCCAGGCAGAGTATCGTCGTCAACGGGAGTCTCTTCGGCCTGGAGGACATTCCCCCAACCAAGCAGAGCAACCGCCAGCAGCGAACAAAACAAGGTGCGCTGGAAGAACGATTCCAGTGAAAATAGCGTCAGGTTTGGCATCCTGTAATTCCGGCAAGGTAGGGACGAATCAGGCGGGTGGGATGATTCAGAATGACAGATCGGACTTCACTCTGCAAATATCCCCAACCCTGCGGCAGCGTGGGAGTTGCGGGTTTTCCCACACGACATCGCCAATTTGCATTACCAACGTAAAAATGCCCGGTTTTAAACGATTGTGACGGCAGCCGTTTCATTACCCCGCACAGGGCGAAGTCTGGCCGAAACACCTTCGAGATCCTCGCACGGAGAAATCCGGCTGCGGAAAAAGCAACCTCTAACAAATCTCTGCCGCATGTCGCAGGCCTCTAACCGCACTGTTATAGCGCGGAGCTTCTGCCTTCAATATTTAAAGTTCGAAGTCGAAATCGGCCGAACGTCTGTGTTCTACCCGGCCCCAGCTACGACGAGCCCTTATAGAACTTCCGTTGCATGCCGGCAAAGAACGGCGTCCAGTTGCTGTCCGTGTTCTGATCCTCGCGAATGAGTTGCGAAGCAGTGTGCAACTTGGCATCCATGTTGTCGAGGTAGTGCAGGGCGACCGCCTCGAGTGTCATGGGAAGTTTGGGACTGCCGAATTCATACTCGCCGTGGTGGCTGACAATCATGTGCTTCACCCGCAACAACAGATCCGGTGGGAACGGTGTGCTGGTCTTGCGGGCTGCCACTTGCGACATCTCGTCCACGTAGCCAACTGCCAGCACGATGTGCCCCAACAATTGCCCCGCGTCGCTGTAACCCAGATCGCGCTCATAAGTCAGTTCTTCGATCTTGCCGGCGTCATGCAGAAACGCACCCACCAGCAAGAGTTCCAGATCCAGCCCCGGATAGCGCGGCCCCACGACGAGGCACGTTTCCATCAGGCTCAAAACGTGTTCCAGCAATCCACCTTTGTAGGCATGATGGTTCTTCACACCGGCCGGAGCTGAAATGAAAGCCTTCAAAAACTCTTCGTCGGCGAGGAAGGCATCCACTAACGCGCGCAGGTGCACGTTCCGAATCGTGCCGAGAATTTCGCGGACGCGCTTAAGCATCTTTTCGACTTCATTCCCGCCGAGCGTAATGAAATCATTTTCGTCAACGCACTTATCCTCGGCCACGCTGATGCGCGTCATAATCATCTGCAAGGTGCCGTTGTAAAGCTGCGCCATCCCTTGCACGCGCACGTAGTCGCCATTCTCGAACGAGGCATAGTGCTCTTCCGTGGCATTCCACAGCATCGCCGTCAATGAGCCGGACTTGTCGGAGAGTCGGGCCTGCAGGTAGTGATTGCCATTGCGATTGGCCCGCAATTGTTTTTCCCCCACAAGGAAGATTTCTTCGATCTGTTCGCGGTCGGCTAATTGGCTGATGAATCGGCGAGGCATGGCATTGCTTTGGAAAGGAAAAAGAAAGGGTTCCGTAGCATACCTGAAGTGGCAGGATTCGTGTGCTTGCGAAAGGTCATCCGCTTGGCAGCACGGCAGTCGTGCGGCCTGGCTTCAGCTGATAGGCCATGACTTCGTGCTCCGGCCGATGTTCTTCACCATCCCGAATTGCCCGCACTAGCATCCGCATTGCCTGCCGCCCTAATTCGAACCAATCGAGTTGCACACAAGTCAAGCCGACAACATGACCGCCACCGCCGCCAATCACGCTCAAATTCTCAGGTACGTGCAAGCCACGACCTTCCGCTGCTTCGATCACAAAGTTGGCGAGGGTATTGCTAAAGCAGAGAATGGCCGTCGGTCGTTGCGAAGATTTCGTAAGCGATTGGATGACTTGTTCCGCGCCGGTCTTGGAAATCGGCACAAAGCATTCCCATTCGCGGCGGGCGCGCAAACCCTCTTCGCGCATTCCTTCGCGATAGCCCCGTAGGTGCCAGGGATTGAGATCTTGCTGATGCCACTGCGCCAGCGCAATGCGACGATGACCCAAGCGGGCCAGATGCTGAACGGCGAGTTTTGCTCGGCCGAACGCATCGGGGCGAATTGAGTTCAGCTTCGGCAGATGAAGATCATGATCGAGCAGCACGGTTGGCAGATTCATGCCGTTGACCCGTCGGAGTAGCTTTTCTTCGGCAACCGAAGCAAAGATCACGCCGCAGAGCCGATTCTGCGTACAAAGCTCGTCAAAGGCAGACCGCAGTTTCACGATCCGCGCGCTCCGTACAACCAGTTGCAGGCCCGCATCGCCCGCTTCACTGAGCGCTCCGTGAAACATGACGCTGCTGGTGGCTTGCGTGATAAACTCCCCTTCCCCTTGCTCAGGGCCATAATCAGCTTGCAAATAAGCGACGGTTGTTGCGACCGGCAAAAGCTGCGTCGGCACGGAGGCCGAATGCAAGATCGTGCCGCGGCGGCGATGCTTCACCAGCAATCCATCGCGTTGTAACGCTTCGAGCGCAAGCCGGACAGTTTCCCGGCTAACCCCCAATTGTTCCGCCAATTGCACCATCGTCGGCAAGCGATCGCCGGCGAAGACTCCCTCGGCCACCGCCCGGCGGAGCGTTTGCTCGACTTGGGCGAACAACGTGAGCGGCCGTTCGATGCGATGCAGCGAATCGTTTTCGGTAGATCGGCGGCGGGAAGGGCGAGGCATGAACGCGAATGGATGCGGAGATCTGTGCAAAGACACAATGACAACTCTCTGGTCAAAGTGTAACAATCCTGGGTTCTCAATCCAATGGTGTTAAGATCAAGTGGACAAGCATGTCACACCTTGAAGCTTGTCCCACGCCTGATCCGCTCGACTTCACCCTCCCCAACCTGTTCCGAACCCGCGAGTTCTGCGATGACTCCTCTCCGCAGTACGCTTCTCTTGCTCTTTGCGCTCGGGGCTTTCGTGCCTCTTGAGACTTACGCTGAGGAGCGATTGCGCGATGTCATCGATCGGCAGGTGACGCAGGCCTGGCAAACGCAGAAGATCAAACCGGCAGCTCCAGCGGACGACGCCGAATTTCTGCGACGAATCTATTTGGATCTGGCCGGGACAATTCCCACGTGGGAAGAAGCCCGGACTTTTCTCGACGACGAATCGAATGGCAAGCGCACTGCACTGATCGATCGGCTCCTCGATGATCCCCGCTACGCTCAGCATCAAGCTGACGAATGGGACTTGCTCTACTTCGGCCGGCATCCTCCCGGCTATGACGCCGACAAGCGAGCTGGCTTTCAACGCTGGTTGCGAGAACAGTTCGCACAAAACACGCCGTACGACAAGATCGCCCGCGCGGTGCTGAAGGCTGAAGGAAACACGGCCCAGCAAGGAGCACCAATGTTCTTGGTGCAGTTCAGCAACAAGCCTGAAGATGCGACGGTCAAGATCACGCAGACTTTCCTGGGGGTGCAGTTGCAATGTGCGCAGTGCCACGATCATCCTTACGAACCTTGGACGCAGCTTGATTTTTTCGGCATGGCAGCGTTCCTCGCCCGCCTGCAAACGGTAAGTGCTGGCGAGCATGAGAAGGAAAAGAAGATCTTCCTGGGCGAAAAGAATCGCGGCGACATCAACTTTGTTGGTCCTGCCAAAGAGGCGGAGCCAGGCAAGAAAGGGACCCCTGTTCCCCCCAAGTTTTTGGCGGGAGAAGTGCTCACTGAACCTGAGCCGCCGAAAGACGAAAAAGAACAGCGTCTGCCCGATGGCAAGGAACCGCCGCGACCGGCATTTTCGCGGAAGGATGCTTTGGCGGAGTGGATCACCGCGAAAGCGAATCCATACTTCACTCGCGCCGTTGCTAATCGCGTTTGGGCTCAATTTCTGGGACGCGGCATTGTGCATCCGGTCGATAACATGAGCGAGTCCAATCCGCCGAGCCATCCGGAGTTGTTGGAAGTTTTGACCGCAGAGTTGGCTGCTCACGAATTCGACTTGAAGTGGTTCATTCGGGAACTCGTTAACAGTCAGACCTATCAGCTTTCCTCGCGCGGCGATGTCGCGGACGAACGACCGTTGTGGTTCGAACGTGCTCGCACCAGGCCACTGTCGGCTGAGGAATTGGCCGAGGCCTGGCGGACCGCAGTCAACCTGGTCGCCATCGATCCCAAGGCGAAGGAGCAACTTGCCAAAGGGGAACGCTTTTACCCCGTCGGCGAATATCAAAAACGCTTCCTCGGTAGCCCGGCCGACGGCGTGGGAAACTTTCGCGGCGGTCTGCAAGAGCATTTGTACTTCAACAACGGCGGCATCGATCGGCTGTTCGATACGCGAGCAGGTGGATTGCTGCACGATGTCAGCGAGACGATGAAAGAGAGCCCCTGGGGCGAGCGAGTCGAGCGAATCTATCTTTCGATCTTGTCCCGTCGTCCCACTGACGAAGAACGGGAAAAGTTCGTGGCGTACCTGTCTCAAGAGGAACGCCCGCACGAGCGAGTTCGCGAAGCCGTCTGGACCCTGTTGACCTGCAGCGAATTTCGCTTTAACCACTAAAGAACAAGGACGATTGTTATGCGCTGCCAACCAGGGGAACACCTTTCCCGCCGCATGCTGCTTAAAGGAAGTCTCGCCTCGGCCGCGGGGAGTTCTGTTTTGAACTGGGGTGGATTGGCCCATTCCGCCGACAGTGCGGAACAGACTCGCCGCTCGAGTAAACGCTGCATCCTGCTCTGGATGAATGGCGGCGCGAGCCAGTTCGAAACGTTTGATATGAAGCCACAGTCCCGCTTCGGCGGACCCTTTCGGCCCATCTCCACGAACGTTGCCGGCACCCAAGTTTGCGAACTGATGCCCAAGATGGCGCAGCAGATGGACAAGCTCTGCGTCATTCGCTCCATGCGGACCAGTGAGGTCGATCATCCCGGGGGCATCTATTTGATGCATACCGGCTATCGCCCCGTGGCCAACGTTCGCTTTCCCGAAATCGGCGCCATCGCGGCCAAGTACTTGGGGCAAGAAGTTTCGGACCTGCCGAGCTTTGTCAAAATCTCCTCGAACGGCGATGCGGGGGGCGGATTCCTCGGCCCCAAGTATCAACCGTTCAATCTCAACCACGACGGCAACTTGCCGACCTTTGCCAAGAACGGCATGGATCCCGCCAAAGAATCGCGGCGACATGAACTGCGGGAGTTTGTCGAAGACTTGTACGCTCGCGAACGTCAGGCCGAAACCATTCGCATGCATCGCGAAGCTTACGCAGCTGCCCGTCGTCTGCAGAATTCGCTCGGTGTGTTCAAGTTCTCCGATGAATGGGAACAGAACTCCGAACTCTACGGCGATAGCTTGGTCGGTCGCGGCTGCTTGCTCGCACGGCGACTGGTCGAAGCGGGGGTGCCGTTCGTCGAAGTCGGGCAAAGCGGCTGGGATACCCACGCCGACAATTTCACCGGCCACAAAGGGCTTGTTCCGTGCATGGAACATGCCTGGGCGGGGCTTCTTACCGATCTGCAGCAGCGCGGCTTGCTCGACGACACGCTCGTGATCTGGATGGGTGAAATCGGCCGTACGCCGCAGATCAATAATCGGGCGGGGCGCGATCACTACGTTCGCGCTTGGACTACGGCTCTGGCCGGTGGCGGCGTCAAAGGTGGTTTGGTGTACGGCTCGACCGACGAAGACGGCATGGACGTGAAGGACGGCATGGTCACGGAAGGGGATTTCTTCGCGACGGTCTACACGGCACTGGGCATCGATCCAACGGCCGAAAATTTTCAAGGCTCGCGGCCGATCCCGCTGGCGCCGTTTGGTTCGAAGGTTGTGCAGGAACTCTTGGCGTAAGGACGCAATCATTCTCCTCTCCCCGTTTAGCAACTCGATATGTCGCACTTGAACAAATTGGTCCATGAATCGCTCCGTTTGCGTCCGCCGGTCCTCAGCACCATGAACGGCACCGTCGTCGATCTGCTCTGGCAGTTGAAGCTCGGCCTCGACCGTGCCGAGCATCTTCGACAGAAGATCGATGCGACCGCCGCCCAGCAACAACAGGCGCGGCGTAATCGCCCGAAAGACAAACCTTCCCCGCCGTAAGCCCGCGAGCTCGCCATGCCCAAATTCAACGAAGCCAAACTGTTTCGTCAGCTCACCTTTGAGGGAAGCTGGCCCACAGGGGTCGTGTTCGCGAACGACGATCGCCTCGTTGCCGGAAATGAAGCCGGGGCGATCTACACTTGGGACTTATCGCGCGAACCAACCGAACTGACCGACGAACAAAAGAAGCAAAGCGAAATCAAGGATCGTCAGCCGAACATTCATCCTGTTCGTCGGCTCCACGGACACACCAACGGCGTTACTCGGCTGGTCATCGCGGACGGCGGCAAGCAACTCATCTCTGCCAGTCTCGATCACTCCGTTCGTGTCTGGGATCTGTCGGCTGCCAGCGTGGGGGAAGCGGAGGCGATTCTCGATCACGATCAGCGTCGCCGGCGCATCAAGCGGGACAAGAGCAACGAAGCGGAGGTTCGCGCCGAACCAGGAATCAAAGTAGAAACTCAGACCGCCAGCGACACGCTTCCAGGGCATGCGGATTGGGTCTACGGCTGCGCTCTCTCAGCAGACGGTCGCCGGCTTGTCACCGGAGACTATGCCGGCACCGTGATTGTGTGGGACTTCCCCAGCCGCAAGGAAGTCAGCCGCTGGTCGGGGCACAAAATGGATGGCGTCGTCGCGACGGCGGTGAATGCGGATGGCTCGAAAGTCTTTGTGGCCGAGCATCGCATGAGCCGCGGGGATTTTGATCGTCCTCCTGCCCAGGCGAAGATTTTTGCACTCGAATCCGGCGAAATGCTCCTCGATTTGATCGCCGTGAAGTTCCCGGATGTCAAAGAGCGGGACAACTCCTACGGCTACGCCGAGAAATGGAAGAAGTGGGTCGGCCATGGATTTGTAGCGGCTTCGTTCTCGCCGGATGGCAAAATTCTAGCGGTCGGCCAAGGAGGCGAGATCGGCGATGCGCAGGTCCATCTGATCGAAGTCGAAACAGGCAAGGAAATCCGCAGCGTCAGCAGGCACGAGTATGGCATCTGCGATCTCTGCTTCACCCAGGACGGCAAACATCTGCTCACCACAGGTCGCGACACCACGGTCAAAATCATCCGCGTCGAAGATGGCAGCGAGGTCGCCACGCTCGGCAAACCCCGCGGCGGTCAGTTCAAGGATTGGATCTACAGTGCGGCCCTTTCTCCCAGTGAAACGCGTCTCGCCGCCACCGACATCGGCGGACTGATTCACGTCTGGGACCTGCCGACCTAACCCGTACGACGTCTCTCCGTCCCCTTTGTACGATGGCCCTCCGAGGCCGTCGCAATTGTACGATGGCCCTCCGAGGCCGTCGCAATCGGCGTTCTATTTATCGGAAGCGATGCAGTTCCCGTACGATGGCTCTCCGAAGCCGTCGCAATTGTACGATGGCCCTCCGAGGCCGTCGGAATCGGCGGCCCATCCCGGAAAGCCCCGCACTTTCCGTACGATGGCCCTCCGAGGCCGTCGCAAGCGGCGCTCCATCCCAGAAAGCCCCGCAGTTCCCGTACGATGGCCCTCCGAGGCCGTCGCAATCGGCGTTCCATCCCCGAAAGCCCCGCAGTTCCCAACACGCTTCACCACTTGGTCTGAAAACCTGCCACCTTTCGACGGCCTCGGAGGGCCATCGTACCTCACTATCGCTCCACCACCACTTCGATCCGTCCCTTCTCCGTCCCCTGTAACTGCCACACATCCTCGGCCAAGTTCCACACATGCAGTTGCAACGAGCCGCGCTGCGGACCACTCACTGCCAACACCACCGACAACTCCGGCCGATCTTTCAAGAACTCGCGAGCTTCTTCCAAGCCCATCACGTATAACGCGGTCGCCAAGGAATCTCCTGCTTCGGCCGTTGGTGCAATCACCGTCGCGGATAAACTTCGATCCGCGGGCCAACCAGTGCGCGGATCAAGGATGTGCCCGTAGCGCTTCCCCTGATGATGAAAGTACTGCGTGCCGGAACCAGAAGTGCCGAGCGCTTGATCGCGGAGCCAAAAAACTGCCAGTCGTTCTTCCGGCCGAAGCGGATTTTTCAGCGCCACCTGCCACCCCTGCTGCGAATTTCGCTGCCGCTGGCCGCGAGCCAACACGCTGCTCATCCCGCCGTGAAAACAAAAATCCTGCACCTGGGCGGCGATGATCTTTTCTGCCGCGCGATCGAGCGCGTACCCTTTGCCGATCGAACCCAGATTGAGTTCCATCCCTTCGCATCCGAACCGCACCGTTTCGTTCGTGGCATCCAATTCCAGTTTCTCGCTGCCCACTTTCGCCAACGCTGCTGCCACTTCCGCTTCACTGGGCATCTGTCCTTGGCGGCGATAAAAGCCCCAGACCTGCGTTAGCGGCCCACTGGTGATGTCGAACGCTCCCCCCGTGGCTTTCGCCAATGCCGCCGACCGCTGCAACAGGCGAAACAGTTCCGTTTCCACCGGCACCGGCCGCGAAAACGCCGTCCGGTTCACGTGCATCACTTCGCTGCGGTCGCGATACACGGTGAGCTGCGCTTCCAGTTCATCGATCCGATCAAGCGCCGCCACGGCCGCTTCGGGTCCTTCGGAATCCTGACCGGCATTGAGCAGCACTTCGAACTGGCACGCCATCGCTTCCCGGCCGATGTGCATGAGCAGTCGCTCTTTCACGACCGGATCGACACTACTCGGCGGCGGCATCTCCTCCGCTCCGTGCGTCAGATCCCCCAGCGCGTCGATCGCGGCCTGACCTTTCAAAAATTCTCGTCGACTCGCTTTGCGTGGCATGCTTGGCTCCTGTTTCAACTCAACTACTGGCCGATCAACTCCTTCACCTTTGTGGCTGCCTCTTGCTCCGCTTTTGCGAGCACTTCTGAAATCTTCACCGGCTTTCCTCCTTGTCGCTTACTCTCGTCGGCCGCTTCCATGAACGCGTAAATTTCAATTGTCTCGGCAGCGGCAACGGGAGCTTTCTTCGTCCGAAAAAATCCTGCGATCTGCACCACCAGCGGGCGATAGCCGCCGTAGGGACCAATCTGACGAATCCCGTTGCTACCAAACGCGGTTCCGCCGTAGCCGCTGGTTCCCTGGCGAATGCCCCTGAACGTCCCCAACCGGCCATCGCTCCATTTGCCCGCCACCAGATCAAAATCCTTGCTCGACAACCGCGAGACTTCCTCGCAGCCGGTCCCCATCACGGTGAACAGTGTCTCCACACCATGAATGCCGTACCAATACAGTTCGGCGTGCGTCTTTTCGAGCGAACAGGGGCTGTAAGCGTCGCAACCCAGCACTTCTCCAATCGCACCTTCCCGAATCTCCTGCGCACCGACCGTGTAACGCAAGGAAGAAGACGAAAACAGCGGCGTTTGAAAATGCTCGGCCAACCGATAAATGGCAACCACCTCCGCCAGCGATGCCGCCACTGGCTTGTCCACAAACACGGGCTTCCCCGCTTTCAACACCGGCAGAACCTGCTCCAGATGCACTCGGCCGTCGTTCGATTCAAGCAGCACCCCATCGACTTTCTCCAGCAAAGCGGGAATCGAGTCGACAATCTCAACCCCCAACCCTTGCAAATCCTCCGTGTATTTCGGCACCCGGCTCACGCTCGAGGCAATGTCGCGGCTCCCCTGCGGAAACGCGGCCACGACCGGAAATCCGGCCACATCTGCTTTCGCTTCTTTGTTGTTCAGTTCCTTCGCGAACGCCGGCGCGTGCGACGTATCCACGCCGATGATTCCGACCTTGAAGGGAACTTTGTCTGGTGCGTCTTGTGCTTCCACGGATGCAGTTTGAGCGAGCATGGCCAGGAGGAGGGTCAGGAAGGAGAGGAAACGGGTCATAGGTTTAGGGTGGAAAAGTGAGGGAGGAAACGGATGGGATCCGTTGGAAAGGCAATCTCAGGATAAGCGTTGGCCGGGCTCGACACCAAACGGGCAGCTCCCCGCCAGTCCTTCAATCGCCCCCCTATTGATACGGTTTTGGAAACTGGTTTACACACTCTTTGAACACCACTAAACTGTTTCCTGACAACTCCTTACTGCAAGAAGTGACTTCCTGGCTGTTAACGACCCCTTCAGGGGGTTTGCTAGCACTGGTTCTTGGTGGCTTCGCTGATCGGCCCGCGCTGCTAGCAAGCCCGCTGAAACTGGACATTTTGTTTCTTCTCGGTGAACTCTGTGCCTCTGTGGTTCCTTCCTTTCTTCTAGCGCGTACCCGTAAGCCAGCAAGTAAAAACCACGGAGACACAGAGAGCACGGAGAGGCACCATCAAGCAGGGCGAATCCGACCGACAGCCCAGATCCCATCCATTTTCCCCAGTCATTGATGGTTCTTCAATGGCTGAAGAAATATTAAGAATTTTCCCCGGTGCCACGACAGACCTGCCTTGTTGCCACTGCTGGCTTGCCCAGCAGTGTGAACTCTTGGGACCGCTCGCCAACTGCTCCCATCCGGGGCTGAAACCAAGGCGGAAGGTTTCCACCCTCCGCCGAGAAAATTGCCTCCCAAGCACACATCGTACCGGGCAGTCTCGCACTTAATCTGCCCGCTTCCGCCGTTCGCAAATCGACGGCGTATGCGGAACCATCTCGCGATTCAATGCGACGAATTCCTTCCATTCGGCTGGCACATCGTCTTCGTGAAAGATCGCGTGCGTGGGACATTCCGCGACACACGCTCCGCATTCGGTGCAGGCATCGGGATCGATATAGAGCATCGACTCCCCTTCGTGAAAGCAATCAACCGGACAGACGGTGACGCAGTCGGTATACTTGCAGCCGAAACAAGGCTGCGTGACGACCATGGTCATGACGGTTCTCCTGGGATTAAAGTATCGTTCCCAGAGTGAATGCCTAAACGCCCGTTGTCGCGGCCAAGAATTCCGAAAGATTTTTATGGCCGAACTAGGGCTTGAACGGCTGACGAGTACGGAACTGCTTGCTCGGGCGTCGAAAGACGATCAGTCCGCAGCCCAGGTCCTCGTCGAGCGTTACATGGCCCGGCTCGTAGCTCTCGTTCGCGTGCGCCTCGCTCGGCGGTTGGCCCGGCGGGTTGATGCAGAAGATGTCGTGCTGTCGGCATGGCGGAGCTTCTTTGTCGGGGCCAGACAAGGAAAGTGGACTCCGGCCTGTGCGTCGGACGTCGATCAACTTTGGCCGCTGCTGGTGACGATCACGCTCCGGAAGTTGTCTCATCAGGCAACTCGGCAGAATGCTCAGCGGCGTTCGGCCGAGCGTGAGGAATCGATTAGCAAGTTGAATGAAGCCGGTCTGTTCGCAGACGATCCAACACCTGAACAAGCGGCGACGTTGCTGGAAGAACTCGAACAGTTCTTGGCGGAACTTTCGCCGGCGGAGCAAAGGGTAATTTCCCTGCGGCTGCAAGGAGGCGATACAGATGCCATCGCGTGCGAATGCGATTGCTCGCCGCGCACGGTGCGAAGGATATTGCACCAGGCACAAAAAACTTTGCAGCGACGACAAGGAAATGATTCGTCGTTGTCGGAAGATACTTCGACCGTGCGCAAGCTGGCTGGCCTAATTGGCGAACGTGCAGCGCAGTGGATTAGCAACCCTGCGCCCGCTCCAGCCAACATCCTTCCGCCGCCTCAGCGGGCCATCGACTATGGCCAACTCCAATTGCAGCGACTCGTCGGCGAAGGAACCTTCGGCAAGGTCTATCAGGCCCGTGAACGAGCGACAAATGCCCGAGTCGCGGTCAAGTTTTTAAAGAAATCCTTTTGGCATGAACCTCAAGCCATCGAAAGTTTGTGGAACGAGTTGCGACTGGCAGCGACTGTTTCTCACCCTTCAATCATTCGAATTCTTGGCTGGGGACGAGCGCCGGCTGGCGGTCCCTTCCTTGTGCTGGAATGGATCGAAGGACCAACGCTGGCCCAGTGGGTTCGTGCGACAAAGCCCAACGATCGCGCGGTCGCTGCAGCCGTCGCGGAAGTTGCGCGCGGAGTTGAGGCTTTGCATGCGGCCGGCATCTTGCACGGTGACTTGACGCCGAACAACGTCTTATGTGCTCTCGACAATCGGCTGGTCATCACCGACTTTGGCCTGTCGTTGCGACTCGACGCACAGCAGATTTTCCGCGGCGGCACGCTCGGCTTTCTTGCGCCTGAGCAACTATGCGACGCGTTCGGGCCGCCGACGGTGCAGACCGACATCTATACCTTGGGCGGAATGCTCTATTCGCTACTCGCGGGTCGGCCACCGTTTGAGGAACGAGATCCCGCAGCGACCGTGGCAGCAGTGCTCTCTTCCCGCCTGCCCGAACGGCCTCGCATTTCGAGCCAGCTCTGGGAAGTCGCATTCCACTGCCTTCAGAAAGAACCGTCCGCCAGGCCAACATCTTCCGATGTCGTCCGGCAACTGGATGCCATTTAAGCCCAATTTGGCCCGACCTTTCCACACCATCTACCTACCCTAAGCCCATTGCCACTGCTGGCTTGCCCAGCAGTGCGAACTCTTGCTTAGGTTCACCAGCCTTTTGCATCCGTCGCCGAAAATGAAGCACGCGAGTTTCGCTGTGTTACGCTACTACGACTGCCCGACATCCGGGTACGATGGCGAGCATTTTTCCCCCGCGGTCAGAAGAACTCTAGTTGGCTCTGGGAGGCCTTGTCGAACTATTTCGATGATGTGACAGGTCCGGCCCCCTCCACGCTTGATGTTTGGATAGCACGGCCCCGCGGCCAACTGGCGTACTCCAGAAGTGCGTAAATAACCAGAATTAGCACTATCGCGGTTTGGAGGGCGCAGTAATCCATGATGCGTTCCAGTCGGTACGGGTTGACTCCGCACCAATGAAGGACGCTAAGCAACAACACGAAGAAAAAACCAATCAAAAGCATCCCGCAGAACGCCACCACCGTCAGGAACGCTGCCGCAGCAAGCGATCCGACGAAGGCAATGATCATCCCTGCAAAGTTTCGAAACGATCGGTCGACACAACAATTGGCCCGGTACCGCAGAATGCCGGGCACCGCAATCCAAGCCAGTCCGAAAGTCATGAAAGGCGAAAGAGGATAGAAGGCGCAGGCGAAAGCCACATAAGTAGTGACCAGCAGACCATCCCGCAACGAGAACTGCCAGAACTTCAGCGGCACGTCGGCTGCTTGCTCCACGGTTGGTTCCACGGGAATCGGCGCAGGCAATTCGGCCACTAAATTTCTCGTTAAAAACGACAGAAACCAAGTCCAGTTCCCCCTCATCATCTCTTCGTCGATTCCCCCGATCAAGCGCCTGCCTCTTCCAAGTTAGATGCACTGCTGGCTCGCCCGGCAGTAACACCAGGCAGGAGGCCTCTTGTAAATTCATCCTGCAAGTAAAATGAGCCACCCGTCGCAGAGTATTCTTAGGGCTGACGGAAACGGAGACTTCATCATGGAAAAGCGTGGCAGGCAGCTCAAGCTTCAAGGTGTTGAGCACACTTCGGCCCAGTCAGCCATTCCTCCTGGCAGCACTGATTCGGGCAGGCCTGCCGATCAAACCGGGCTTGATCCCGCCGCTGCCATGGACACGCGCGAGCGAATCCGTGCAGCTTTCGCTGGCACACCCAAAGTGAGCGCAGGTGGTATTGCCACGTCCGGAGACCCCGAGAGTGAAGATCTTTGCAGTTACTTCACAGGCAAGTCTTGGGACGAACACCCCGTCGGGCTGTTGCGTCAGCATGCGAGCGCACTATCCTTCTTCACTCCCGAAGGCTTTCGCTACTTTCTCCCTGCTTTCATGCTCGCCGAACTTGATGATCCGTTGACTGCGGACATCATCGCAGATTCGATTCTGTATCAACTTTACCAACGGGAACGTGGCGCGGTGCTAATCCAACACCTGGCGCCCCACGAGCGCGAGGCTGTCGCGTGTTTTCTCGAGGAGTGTGAGAAAAGATACCCAGGCAAGGGATTCGCAGAAGGTGCGTCCCTGCTGCGTGCCGTGGTGGCGGAATAAACCAAGTGGGACCCAGCGACGTTCGAACCAAGTTGTCTTTGCCACTTCCCTAGCTTAATGCCGCCAGCGACAATGGAGGCTCGCTTGCTCCTCCTAAGGAATCGGCTGTGGCTCGTCTTGCTCGAAAACATCCCCCGGCTACTAAAACAATAAGCTCGGCAAACCTGCGCCGCACAACCCGCCGGTCGTGGCGTTGGCTCGGCCTGTTGTTCCTGGCCGGCTGGCTCGGTTCGGTCGCGCAGTCGCAGGAAGCTCCGGCCGATCGACCTGTGGGGGAAGTGGCAAAAGAGGCCGCGGACGTTGAACCCGCACCTGAAAAGGCCGATCAGACCAAGTATCAACGGGGCGTTGTTATCGAGTTCGACGGCGAAATCACGCAGTGGCTCGAAGGTTATTTTTTGCGCAAGTTGGCCAAAGCGCAAGCAGCCGGCTGCGATCTGATCGTGCTGCGGGTGGAAAGCCCCGGCGGCTTGCTCATCGAAAGCCAATCGATGGCCAACAAGCTGCGCGACGCACTCGGGGTCCAAACGGTCGCCTACATTCCCAACTACGCCTACAGCGGCGGGGCGTATGTCTCGCTCGGCGCGGATGAAATTGTGATGGGGCCGTCTGCCTCGCTCGGCGATGTGGGGGTGATCTTTCAAGACCTCGACGCCTTCAAATACGTTCCCGAAAAGATCATGAGCCCCGTCGTCAGCGAGATTCGCGCCTTGGCCGAAACGCATGGTCGTCCGCCAGCACTCGCGGAAGCGATGGTCGACAAGGACTGCGAAGTGTTTCGCGTGCGGCAAAAGTCGACCGGCAAGATCACCTACATGAGCGAAAAGGAATTGGCCGCGCAAGAGAACCGCGACGACTGGGAACAACTGGAACTGGTCTTGGAATCGCAGCAAGGAAAATTCCTCACCGTCAGTGGCAAGCGAGCGGTCGCGCTCGGGCTGGCAAGCCGCACGGCCAACAATCTGGAAGAGGTGAAGCAGCGCTACCAGGTGCAAGACGAATGGCTTTACTATCGCCCCGACAACATCGACCGCACCGTGTACGTGCTGACCTTGTGGTGGGTGACGGGCTTGCTGTTTTTGGTCGGCATCATCGGGATGTTCTACGAACTCAGTGCGCCGGGAACCTGTGTCGGCGGCTTGTTCGCCCTCACCTGTTTTTCCCTCTTCTTCTGGAGCCGCTTTTTAGTCGGCACGAGTGGACTGTTAGAACTGTGCTTGTTTATGTTGGCCCTGATCTTTCTCGGCGCGGAGATTTTTGTGATCCCCGGCTTTGGCATCGCGGGCGTCATGGGGGTGCTGCTGCTCGGAATCTCGCTGGTGCTGGCCTGTCAGACCTTCATCATTCCCGAGACGCAAGCGCAGTGGAGTCGGCTGGGGACATCGCTCGCCTTGGTAGGAGGAACCGGCATCGCGGTGATTGTCATCGGCGCAGCCATGGTGCAGTTTTATGGAACGATTCCGTTCTTCAATCGGCTGGTGCTGGCTCCGCCGAGCGAGAAGGAAACTTCTCCGGCCGAGCGCGACGTCGAGAAGAATGACAAGACTGAATTCTTGGCTCGGGTTGGCGAGATCGGCCGGACGGAGTTTTCTTTGCGTCCAACGGGGCGCGCCCGATTTGGCGATCGGTTTTTAGATGTGGTCGCCGACGATCAGTTCATCGACAAAGGGGCACTGGTGGAAGTGATTGCCGTGGATGAGCAGATGATCTTGGTGAGGGAAGTGAAGACAGGGTAGTGCAGCATTGGCAAACGCGTGATTACCTGAAATCACTCCGGAGATTTTTCTGCCTTGGGTTTTGGCAGTGCTGCTTCAATCGAGGCCACGACGTTATCCGCGAGTTTGGCGGAGCCTTCCGCTTTGAAATGCACATTGCCCGGGCCGGAGAAGTGGTCGCCGCTAAATCCTTTCGAGACGGCGTGGAGGTCGTCGGTGGCGATGCCGTGGCGTTCCATAATCTTGGCGGCGATGACGTTGTACTTAACTTCGTCACCAACGTGGCGCCCCGCTTCTCCCTCTGGCACAACGGTGGTACTGGCCCACACCAAACGGGCACCAGTCCCCTTGAGGCGGGTCACGAGTTCATCGAGATTGCGTTCGTAGTCGGCGGGCGAAACGGACTGCTTCCCGTTGACCTTGTCGCGGTTGCCTTGATTCTTGGACTCAGGGTTGCGGTAACAAAGATCGTGCAGCCCCCAGTTGAAATGAATGACATCCCATTTCGTCGATCCGAGCCATTTCGACAAATTTTCGAGCCCTGCAAGCGTGTTGCCACAGTTGGCATTGGGGCGGAAGACATTGGCCTTGCCTGCCAATCGTTCACGCACCGGGACGGTGTAGGCGATGGAAATCGAATCCCCCAGGATCAGCACGTTGGGGAGTGAATCGTCAATCTTTTCCGGTTTGGCATTCATCCCCTTTTTGGGCGCTGCCGTCGACTTGTTTTTTGGGGCGGCGGGAGGGACTTGGGTGTGCGCCAGCAAGGGGAGCGCAAGCAACCCGAAAAAAAGGAAGCCAAGAATTGTCTTCATGGTAGGCGAGTTGGCGGAAAGGAATTGCTTAAGAGGAGGGCTGGTCCGTGGGAACACGCGTCGCTCAAGTATACATGTTACGGCTTCGTAACATAGCGCTGGTTTCCTGGTTGCTTCTCCAGCATTGAGTGGTCCCGGATACCAAACAGCCGAGAACAGACAAGAGCCGCTGTTCATCTATTTTGAATTCAGTTGTGCTAAACCGCACGCCACGTGAGTCAAGAGTCGATTCACAGTAATCCCACCCTTTTGGGATTCCTTTTTCCGAATTCCTGAGAAATTCGTTGCAGTCAGGTCATTTAGAGACTAAGATTCCGCCTTGCTTACTCCCGCATGACCGCCGCGCGAGAAGCATTCTTATCCTGCGGGCGGCAGTTCTCGGCACATGGAGTTCACGTATGATTCGATTCGTCGCCCTGATGGTCGTTGCGGTCTCGTTCTTGTTCGCTGGCAATTTTGCAGCGGCGCAACCGGCCGAAGGAGAGTTTTACCGGATCAAGAATCTCAACAGCGGCAAGTATCTGGCGTTAGGAGATGATTCCGACAAGATGAAAGAAGCCCAGGTCGTTCAACGGGCGCAAGGCAAAGGAAATCGTCAACAATGGAGCTTCGAAAAAGTAGGGAAGTTCTACCGCATCATCAATCGCCAGAGCGGACAGGCGCTAAATGTTCATTCGACGGAAGAGGATGAACCGGTGTTTGCTACTGATAACGGTAAGAACGCGCAGTGGTCGCTCGAAAAGGTAGGCGAGAATTACATGATCAAGTCGCGAAACAGCGGTCTGGTCGTCGACGTGGCCGATGAATCGAAGGAACGCAAGGCTCCCGTCGTGCAATTCCAAGCCAAAGAGACCCGAAATCAGATCTTCGCCCTTGAGCCGGTGAAATAACGCTTGGCTGGCAGGCGCGATCTTGCAATTCTAGAGCGCATCCAGCGGCAGTGTAGCGGTCTTTTCGCTAGATGCGTGCTGATTCAAGCCGCCGCGAACGCTATACGTCCGTGCGACTCGCACTAACTGGAGCAAAAGCAGGGCATTGCCGCCCTGCTGTCTGTTCGCGTAGGGGCTGATTGCGTCACCGCTCATACCCCGTTCGCTGAATCGTCCTTTGCGGCACGAAATCTTCCTGTGGCAGTTCCCCTTCATAGAATTCCATCGGCTCTTCGTTGTGCTGAAACAGGCCGTTGAAGATTCCGCCCCCACTGCCGCCGCCGCTGCCGCTCATCAGGCCGGTGGAGTATTTAGAACCAGCGCCCGAAGGACGGCGATCGAGCGCACCCTTTACGCCCAGTTGCCGCGGATCGCGAGCGAGCTTGTCGGCAAAGATTCCTAGGTCGTCTACGACTGGCCTCGCACGGCGAGTGATGTCTTCGATGTTTGCCATCGAACGATTGAGCCGCTCGTACAGTTCCGGATCGTTCATCAGGCGGCCGAGCGTTCCTTCGTTGTCGTTCAGGGCGGCACTGAAGTCGACCAGTTGTTCGAGCAGATCGTTCGCGTTGGCCAAGCCATCTTCCAGATTCTGCACGATCGCTGCCCCTCGTTCGCCGAGAGGACGGGTAAAGTTCTCCAGGTTGGCGAGATTCGTTTCGGCACGCTGGCTAACCTTGTCGAAATTCTTAAAGGAATTGTTGGCGGTCTGCACGGTAGCGCGCGATTCTTGAATCAGGGCCGGCATATCTTTGAAAGCCTGGGCCAGTTGATCGCGGGTTTGCTGATCGCCGAAAACTTCCTGCACGGAAAGCATCGCGGACGAGAACTGATCCATGGCCCGTTCCGCTTTTTGCAACGTGCGGGGAAGTTGATCGGCATTGTTCCCCAGGGCGTTGTTTAAGTTGGCGGCGACCGCGCGGACTTCATCCCCGGCGAGTCGGATGCTATTCATCGCGATTTTGGCGTCAGATTCCAGATTCTGCAGCACCGCCAGTGGGTTCCCCACCACCAGACCATCGGAAACGACGGCGCCATCGAGCAGCGGCGTATCGGACCCACGCCCCGGCGGACCGGGAATGAATTCCAGGACAGCATCCCCTAAAACCGAAGCGGACGCGATGCGGCATATTTCGCTTTCCAGGATCGGATAGCGCGATTCGATGGAAGTAGTCACGCGCACGCCCGACGGTTGCATCAGTTCCCATTGGGTGACTCGGCCGATGGTGACACCGCTTTTGCGTACGGGAGTGCCGGTGGAAATGCCCGGTGCTTCGGGAAAGATGACATAGACCGTGTACGAACCCGCGCCAATGATGGGCCAATCGCCGAATTGATTGATGAGAATGGCCGTGGTGAGGACGCCGAACAGCACGACAATTCCAAGGCGGAGGCGAAGTTGACGTTCATCCATGATTCAGTTCCTAATGACTAATGACCAATGACTAGTGACTGGTCATTGGTCATTAGTCACTAGTCCTTAGTTTTCTAGTTGTCTATCAGTTGCCTGCTGCTTGTCGCATTTCCATCAAGCGTTCCCCCGCTTCGCCGCGCACAAATTGGCGCACGCGGCGGTCGTCGGTCTTATCGAGTTCGGACGGTGGGCCGTCAAAAATGATCTGCATTTCGTTGGGACGCAAACGCGAGACCGGATAAAACATCAGCACGCGGTCGGCCACTTTGCGGGCGGTGCGCATATCGTGGGTGACGACGATGCTCGTCACCACCTGATCGCGGCGGGTTCGCAAGATTAATTCGTTGATCACGTCGCTCATGATCGGATCGAGCCCCGTGGTGGGCTCGTCGTAGAGCAACATTTCGGGGTCCATAATCAGCGCGCGGGCCAGGCCAACTCGTTTGCGCATACCGCCGGAGAGTTCTGCCGGCTTCTTCGTGACGACGGAGTCGGGCAAGCCGACCTGCGCGAGGCGAGCGAGGACTTGCCGGCGGACATCGTCGTCGCCGAGCTGTTTGTGTTGACGCAGTGGAAAGGCGACATTTTGACCGATGGTCATGCTGTCGAAGAGGGCTGCATTCTGAAAGACGAAGCCGTAACGGAGCCGTTGGCGGGTGAGTTCGCGGTCGCCGAGGCGGTTCAAGTCGTTGTTATCGAACAGGATTTTTCCTTTGGTCGGCGCCACGAGCCCGATCAAGACCTTCAAGAAGACCGTTTTTCCGCACCCGCTTTCGCCGATAATCGCCACCGTTTGCCCGCGAGGAATGTTGAGGCTGATCTCGCGCAGCACCGTCTGCCGGCCAAATTCGACCGTGAGGTTTTGGATTTCGATCAGGTTGGGAATCGGGACGGAAACCATGGGGGATCAGTTGGGATCGAGCGAGTGGTTAGCGGATGGGGTCATTCGTCATTCGTCATTTGGATTGCTAGGAGAGTCAAACGTGGTTCAGAAACCCTAATGACCAA
Source organism: Pirellulaceae bacterium (assembly GCA_041739545.1). Classification (GTDB taxonomy): domain Bacteria; phylum Planctomycetota; class Planctomycetia; order Pirellulales; family Pirellulaceae; genus JBGSNR01. Next base: position 122,724 of record JBGSNR010000057.1, read on the forward strand.
TGACTAGTGACGAATGACCGTTGCGTTCTCGACTTAAAAGAGCTTATTACTATTCGGATACAACTCATTCCACAGCGTGTACATGAATTTGCCCAGGAACAGGTCGGTGACCAGGATGAACACGAAGGACCAGACGAACGCTTGCGTGGCAGCTCGGCCGACTCCTTCGGCACCCGGCTGACAGGTGAAGCCACGGTAGCAGCTGATCACGGCGATTCCGGCTCCGAAGAACAAGCTTTTAAACACGCCGCTGAACAAGTCGAACGTGCCAACAAAGCTTTGCGAGTTGTGCCAGTAGTGGTGCTTGTCGATTTCGAGCACGTTGATGCTATAGAAGTAGCCGCCAACGACTCCCATGTAGTCGGCCATGATGGTCAGCATGGGGATCATGAACAGGCAGGCGAGGAAGCGCGGCACCACGAGGTAATGAATGGGATTCGCTCCCATGCTTTCGAGCGCATCGATTTGTTCGGTGACGCGCATCGTTCCCAATTCGGCCGCCATCGCACTGCCGACCCGTCCCGCGAGCATGGTCGCGGCCAACACCGGCCCCAGTTCGCGGACGAGCGTCATATTGATCACTGCCCCCAGTCGCGTTTCTAAATTGAGATCGCGAAAGGTGAAGTAACTTTGCACGGCCAGCACCATGCCGATGAAGGTGCCTGTCAGCGCAATCACCGGCAGGCTGAGAACGCCCACCTGGTAAAAATTCGGCAGTAAGGTTTCCCACCGCGGCAAGCGCGTGAAGAGCCACACGGCCGTGCGAAAGGTGAAGATCGTCAGATCGCCGATCGTGACCCAGGCTTCAATGACCATGCCTCCCCAATCCGCGATGGAATCGGCAAGAGCGGTCCCAAAACTGGGTTGATCGGCAGCGGAATTCGGGGGGGCGGAAGCCATAACGGTGCGACACCTGCGGCGTGGTTCGATGCGACAGCGAGGAATAGCGGGGTGCGCCGAAACAGGCAATGGAAAAGTGTACAAAGTTGCCGCTAGCGGCGATTTTGGCTCAAGTTATTCAGAAGAACCGGCTGCGGTTGAAACTGGGGGAACCAAACCATGAACCAGTTTCCGCGGCCTGTCGCCATTGCTGCCACCTGGCAGGGACGCTGGCAGTTCACGCTGGCAGATTTGTTTTGCTGGACGACTTATCTGTGCGTCGTCTCCGCTCTCGGAGCAGTGAATCCCTGGATCGCAGTGCCGCTGGTCTTGCTCAGTCTCCCCATTTTCCAACGCATGCAGGTGATGTGTCCGGTCCACACTTCGTTCACACTCTGGGATCGTTGCTGGCGGTTTGTCGGCTGTACAGTGCTCGAATGGAGCTTGGGACTGCTAACGCTGTTTGTCGCAATCTGGAGTTGTTGCCCGATCGGAATCCTCGCGGTGTTCCTGGCAGAACCGCTGACAAAGGTGATCGGCACGCAGTATCAAATGGAAATCGTCTGCTGCCTGTTCATTCTGACAGAACTATGCCTCAGCGGAGTCTGCTACGCACTGCTTCGTCGCCACACCTGGCCCAAGCGAATGATGTGGTGACTACTGCGGCGGCGAGGTTGTGCTCGCCGGCAATTTTGCACTTAGCTCCGCTTTCAACTTCAATGCCTTGGCGTTCTGCGGCTGGAGTTTCAAGACGCGTTCCGCTTGTTGCAGCGCTTCGTCCTCCTGTCCGGCTTGATGGTAGGCTTCGGCCAGTTCAGCTCCGGCGACAATGTCCGCGGGAAGAATCGCGAGCGCTGCCTGATAATGTTCAATCGCTTCGGCCGTTCGTTTCGCGCGGAGCAGGTCTCTTGCAAAATTGATGTGAACCATTCCCTTGTCGGGAAAGTCTGAAGCCAAGGCGCGCTCGTAGAACGGAATGGCTGCTTCGAGTTGATTCATCGCTCCGAGTCTGCCGGCGACGTTACTGCAGGCCCGACCGTTGGCTCGGTTGTAATGGGCACATTGCAGCCAGATACGAAGTGGCTCGCGATACTCCTGGTTCCGCAAATAGGTTCGTCCGCCGAGCAACGTCGCAGCGACAACGACCAGGCGGAAGCCCATTTTGCTGCGAGTGACGGGAGCTTCGACCCGCTGTAGCAGTGCAAATCCGCCCAGAACGGCCAAGATTATCACCGCAGCCGAAGGCAAATACATGCGGTACTCCATGGCCGGGTCCGCAATCGGCAGAACACTGGACGTGAGCGCAAGCAACAGAAAGAAGGACAATGCCACGACGCCCACTCTGGGCCTAGTGAACCAGAGCCAAACGCTGGCGGCGAGTAAAACGACGACGATGCTTCCCAGTCCATAAATCTGCAGCGGGCTCGTCGCGATCGGCCAATGATAGTCGAGGATCAACCAGCGGGGCCAAACGATCAGGGACAGATAATGCAGAATGACGCCGGGCTGCGTGCGCAGGTATTCCCAAGTCGAAATCTTTCCGCCAAAGCCAGCAGAGGCGTAATCTCCCATCGCTGCACCGAGTCGATGCGTGACCCAAATCACTGGCCAGCAACCGGCCAAGGCGAGATGAACTCCCCAGCGGCGAGTGCATAGCTCGCGCCAACTGCGCGCCAGGAACGCTCGGTCGACGAGCAAGTACAAAACCGGCGCGACGACCATAATTTCCTTCGTCGCGGCTCCGAACCACGCGGCAAGCACCGCGAGCACGTACCAGGGCCAGGCTCGGTGCGATCGTTTCGTGCGTGCCCCTTGCCAAAGCGCGACCAGCGCCAGAAGCAAGCAGAAACTCATTTGCGATTCGAAGCGCTGCACGATGTAAGTGACGGCGCCGGTCGGGAGGGGATGAATTCCCCACAACAGCGCCATCGCAAGGGCTAACCCATTGGCATGCTGCACCAGCGGCTGCCAGTTGCCCCGCCGTTTCAATCCGCGGCGACACAGCCAGAACAACAAGCAAGCACTGCCGAGGTGCATCACAATATTGACGACTCTCAACCCGGCCGGCGTTAGCCCCGTTAGTTGAATGTTGGCAGCAAACGTGAAGTACCCCGCCGGCCGGAGCATGTGGATGAACTTGCTCAGCGGCCAGAGCGAGTGGCGCTCGGGATGATGATTTCCGAGTTGGGCCTGATCGTCGAAAATGAAGGGGGCCCCAATGCCCGGGTAATAGACCACCGCAATGGCGATCCCCAGCAGCAAGAAATACTGCCACGTTCGCCAGCCCGGAGAGGGGCGGTGCGAGGCGTCGGTGGCGGCTGGTACAAGCGGCCGATGTTCAGCAGTGCTAGCACTCATCGGGTAAACGGAGCGGCGGGAAGGAATGCAGCATTAAGTAATATCGAATGGCAGGAATCAATTCGAGGATCGGCAAAACCGAGTTTGGGGGGCTTTTTCTGTAAATGACTTGCTCCCAACTCTAGCTTTTGCGGGATTGCGAGGATCAACGAATCTTGATTTTGCTTGCATTTTGGGATTTACCCGGCGATAATCGACACCGGTGTCGGCCCCTTGGGGGGAACATCCCACCTTAACCCCGCCTCAGTTCCGACTTCCGCACCTTAAGCGGTGATGAAGAGATGGTGAATAACTTCGCCCAATCTTCAAGCCGGTTGTCCCGCCAGCGAATTTCGAAAGGATTGTCATGCGTTACTCGCTTTCGCTTGCCTGCCTGCTTGGCTGTTTGTGGATTGGTTTCGCGTCGGCTGCCGACGAACCAGCCCCCAAGCCTCAAGCTCCAGGCCTAGGTGATCCAGGCAAATTAACCTCTCTCGCCATCGACACCGGACGGCTGGCGGATGGCAAATTCATCCTGGCCGGCCGCGATGCTGCCCAGCAGTTGGTCGTCACCGGCACCTACGATAGCGGACAACTCCGCGATTGGTCGACGAAGGCGAAGTATGAGGTCACACCGGCGGGGATCGTGCTGGTGGATGAAACCGGCTACGTGACCCCGGTTGCCGAAGGGGAAGCAACGATCCATGTCGTCGCGGACGGCGGGATCGATGCGAACATCAAGGTTCAAGTTTCGCACCTGGTGCAAGACAAGCCAATCAACTTCCCGAATCAGATCACTCCACTCTTCACCAAGTACAGTTGCAACGGCGGTGGTTGCCACGGCAAATCCGGAGGTCAAAACGGCTTCCGCCTGTCGCTCCTTGGTTTTGAACCGAAGGAAGACTACGAATACCTGGTGAAAGAAGGTCGCATGCGGCGGATCTTTCCGGCCGCTCCCGATCAGAGTTTGCTCCTGCTCAAAGCAACTTCTCGCCTGCCGCACGGCGGTGGTGCTCGCATCGATTACGATTCTCCCGCCTATCGCGTGATGAAGCGCTGGATCGAACAGGGGATGCCCTACGGGAACGATTCCGACCCAGTGGTGACCAGCATTGAAGTCTTGCCGGTCGAACGACTGATGAGCCCTGAATCAACGCAACAACTAACCGTGGTGGCACGCTATAGCGATGGCAGCACCGAAGATGTGACGCGTACGACTCAGTTCGATTCGAACGATACTGAAATGGGAGAGGTGAGTGTCACGGGACTCGTGACGACGGGTCAATTGACTGGCAGCGTGGCAGTGATGGCCCGTTATCAAGGGCATGTTTCGGTCTTTCGCGCTCAGATTCCCCTCGGTCTAAAGATTGAAAATGCTCCGGCACCGAAGAACTTTGCTGATGAATTGGTGATGAAGAAGCTCACCGCGTTGGGCTTGCCCCCTTCGCCAATGAGTGATGATGCGACCTTCCTGCGGCGCGTCTCGGTCGATCTCGCCGGCCGCCTGCCGTCTCTGGAAGAATCCGAAGCATTTCTGAATGACCAGGACCCCAACAAGCGGGCCAATGTCGTTGAGCGACTGCTCGCCAGCAGCGACTATGCCGACTACTTTGCGAACAAGTGGAACGCCATTCTGCGCAACAAGCGGCGGCAAGACAACGAAAAGCAAACCACGTTTGCTTTCTACGATTGGATTCGGACCAGCCTGATGGATAACAAGCCGTACGATCAATTCGTGCGAGAGATCATCACGGCGACCGGCGAACCGGGGGTGAATGCTCCCGTGGCCTGGTATCGCGAAGTGAAAGATCCTTCCGCGCAGGTGGAAGACACGGCGCAATTGTTCTTGGGTTTGCGAATTCAATGTGCTCGCTGCCACCATCATCCATTCGAAAAATGGAGCCAGCAAGATTACTACGGCATGGCCGCGTTCTTCTCGCAGGTGGGGCGTAAGAAGGGGTATCGCCAGAACGAAGAACGAATCTATCACAAGCGAGGAATCGCCTCGGCCAGCAATCCCAAGACGGGCCAAGGGGTCAAACCGACCGGCCTGGGAAGCGAACCGCTCGACGTTGCTCCGGATGCCGATCCGCGGAACGAGTTGGCGGATTGGATGGCTGATCCGGCCAATCCGTTCTTTGCCAAATCGCTGGTGAATCGTTATTGGAAGCACTTCTTCGGCCGCGGCTTGGTCGATCCGGAAGACGACATGCGTGTCACCAATCCGGCCTCGAATCCCGAATTGCTCGAACGTCTCGCGAAGGACTTCATCGACAGCAAGTTCGATCTGAAGCACCTCTGCCGGACGATTTGCAACTCCAACACGTATCAGTTCACTGCCGAGCCGAACGAGTGGAACCAGGAAGACAAGCAGAACTATTCGCGCTACTACCCGAAGCGTTTGAATGCCGAAGTGCTCCTCGATGCCATCGATCAGGTGACCGGTACGCAGACGAATTTTGGGCAGATTCCGCCGGGAACGCGTGCCGTGCAATTGCCGGACAACGGTTTCAACAGCTACTTCCTGACGGTCTTCGGCCGGCCTGAAGGCAGCAGTGCGTGCGAATGCGAACGCTCTTCGGAAGCGAACCTCGCGCAAAGCCTGCACTTGCTGAACTCGGGAGAGATTCAAGGGAAACTCACCAACGGCAATGGCCGGGCAGCGCAATTGGCGGGAGACAAAGCCCGTCCGCACGACGTGAAGGTTCGCGAGTTGTACTTGCTCGCCTTCTCGCGTGAACCCGTTCCCGACGAAATGCAAATTGCCTTGGCTCACATCGAGAAGAACGAGCAGGACCCTAAGCGTGCCTATGAAGACATCGTTTGGGCCCTGATCAACACCAAGGAATTTTTGTTCAACCACTAAGTACTACAGCCCTCCGTTCCATACGATGGCCCTCCGAAGCCGTCGAATTAACCCCGTACGATGGCCCTCCGAGGCCGTCGAATGTGGCTCCCAACGGCTGGAACTCCAACGTTCACGCAGTTGGTAAATGGCCGCATGAACTAGAAGATCGACGACCCAAACGACGGCTTCGGAGAGCCATCGTACCAGGCGGCTTGCCGCAGGAACTGCACTTAACGTTGCAACTTCCTCAGGCCGCGACCACTTTAGATGCCAAGCAGTTCGCGACGGTGATTGAATCGCCGTCGCGGACGAATGAAACCGCCAGCCTCGAAGCAATTCAAGGTCGGTCCCGCCTTACCCACGCCAGATCCTAATCTTCCCAATGGAGTGTTTGACCATGCGCCCTCCCATGGTTCTCTTCCGTAGCCTGTTGGCCCTGGTTCTTTCGGCCGGCGTTTCTGCCGTCGCCTGGGGGCAACTGCCACAAGCGGTGCTGACCTCGGTCTTTCCTCCCGGCGGCAAAATTGGAACAACGTTCGACGTCGCGGTCATCGGCCAGGACATGGACGATGTGGAGCAACTGCAGTTCTCGCATCCGGGGATCAAGGCCACGCTGAAGATGGCTCCGCCGGATGATTTTTCGAAGAAGCCCAAGCGGATGGAAGGGACTTTCTCGGTCACCATTGAAGGAAGTGTTCCGCCGGGGTTGTACGAAGCACGCGTTGTCGGGCGATACGGAACGAGCAATCCGCGTCTATTCATCGTCGGGCAACTGGAAGAAATCATCGATGCTGGGGGAAACAACGCCACCGAAAAGGCCCAGGAAATCAAGCTGGGATCGGTCGTCAGTGCTAAAGCGGACAACAACCAATACAAGTACTACAAGATCGCGCTCAAGCAGAACGAGCGGATCGTCTTTGATTGCCAGGCCCAGCGGATTGATTCCCGGTTCGATGCCACTCTGGTGGTCCTTAGCCCGGCTGGGAAAGAACTGGCCCGCGCTCGAGACACCGAAGGGAGCGATGCTTGCCTGGAATTCACTGCCCCTGCCGATGGCGAATATCTGATCCGCGTGTTTGATGCCGTTTATGGTGGCGGGCCCGACTATTTCTTCCGGCTGGCCGTCACCGCCCGCCCGCACATTGCGTTTGTCTTTCCTCCAGCCGGTCAGCCGGGAGCAAACGGCAACTTCACCGTTTACGGCCAGAATCTCCCCGGCGGCAAGCCAGTTCCGGGGTGGTCTTCTGGCGGTATGCCATTGGAACAGTTGGGTGTAAGCATTGCTATTCCCGGCGATCCGAATGTCCGCATGTTCGATCCCCGTCCAACGCTGCAGCAGGCTTCCGTGGCGAGCATGGAATACAGTCTTGATAGCCCCGCCGGGAAATCGAACGTGGTTCCCGTCTATCTGGCGAAGGCTCCCGTGATCGTCGAAAAGGCCGAGGCCAACGATACCGATGCTCAAGCCCAACCGCTGACCTTGCCCTGCGAAGTTGCCGGGCAGTTCTTCCCGCAGAGCGATGTCGATTGGTATCAGTTTGAAGCGAAGAAGGACCAGGTCTTTTTAATCGACCTGATCAGTCATCGCCTGGCCTTGCCGACCGATCCTTACATCGCTCTGTTTCGCGTGACAAAAGACGATAACGGCGAAAAGTTGGTGGACGTGGCGCAGGTCGACGATTCCGATCAGCGGAACACTCGCCTGGGAGATGACTACGATACTTCCACCGACGATCCGAGCTACAAGTTCACCGTTCCTGAGGACGGCATTTACAAGTTATTGGTGCGAGACAACTTTGGCTCGGGGCGTAACGATCCGGGGATGGTTTATCGGCTGGTCATTCGCCCGCCGCAGCCAAACTTTACGCTGGTGGCCCGTCCCGCCCATCTCTCGGCCGGGCAAAACGATCAGAACAAGCCGGCGGTGGTCGTCCCGGTGCTCCGCAAGGGAGGAACTGCCCTGATCGAAGTGGAAGTTCTTCGCGAAGATGACTTTAACGGCGATGTCGAGGTCAGTGTCGAAGGCCTGCCGGCGGGAATGACCTCCAGCCCGGTTTTGGCGGGGAGTGTCACGCGCACCGTGCCACTGGTCCTGGCCATCACCGATGCGGTGGCGGCCTGGTCGGGGCCGATCAAAATTATCGGCAAGGCCAAAGTGGATGGGGGAGAAATTGCTCGCGAAGCACGCTATGCCGTGATGGTGTGGGGTTCGCCCAATCGGCAGCAGTCCCCGCCTACTTTCCGCTTTTCCCAACAAATGCAAGTTTCGGTCGTCGATAAAGAAGCTGCTCCCGTGCAGGTGCAAGTCGACGAAAAAATCTTCGAAACGGCGCTCGGGGGCAACCTGGAAATTCCCGTCATGGTCAAACGCTACGGCGATTACAAGGAAGCGATCAAGCTTACTGCCAGCGGCCTCCCCAATGAGATCAAGCCGAAGGAAATCAATGCCGACGCCAGTGCCGGTCAAACAAAACTGGAAATTACGCTCAATCAGGCCAACATTAAGCCTGGCACGTATACGTTTTATCTCAAAGGCGAGGTGAAGCAAAAGTACGTTCGCAATCCGGATGCAGTCCCAGCTTTAGAAGCAGAGCAGAAGGATCTGATGGAGATGATCGCGCAACTCACCGAGGCTCAAAAGCAGTCCGGCACCGCGAAAGACGAGGCCACGAAAAAGGCTGCCGAGGCTGCTGCGGCGGCAAAGCAGGCGGAACAAGAAAAGAATGCCGCCAAAGACGACGCCAAGGCAGAGGCGGAGAAGAAACTCGCCGATGCTCAAGCGGCTGCCAAAACTGCCGACGAAGCCAAAGCTGCTGCCGAGCAAGCTGCCAAGGATGCAGCGGACAAGTTGAAGAAGGCGACCGAAATGAAGACGGCCCTGGACACCAAGCTCAACCAAACCAAGCAAGCGAATCAGCCTAAGGACATTAGTGTTGCCGTGGCTTCCACGCCGGTGCGCATTCGCATTGCCAAAACGCCCATCTCGCTGGAACAAAACGGAGCCCCCCCGACCGTGAAGCAAGGGGACAAAGTGGAACTTCCGATCAAGCTCAACAAGCTCTTTGGCTTTGACGAAGCGATCGAAGTGACCTGGGAGCCCAAGAACATTCCCAACCTGAACGCGAAGAAGATCGACATCGCCAAAGGGGCCGCGGACGGAAAGTTCGAAATCACTGCCGCCAAAGATACGCCGGCCGGGGAACACCAAGTCTCCGTCAAGGCGAAGGGAAAATGGAACAACATCAATGTCGAGGCGGAAACGATGGTGACGATCAAAGTCGAAGCCGCCCCGCCGGAAGAGAAGAAGTAAGCCAGAAAGTAGCTCAGTTTGCGCGAGCCTGTCCTCAACCAGGTTCGCAAATCAATAGATCACCCTCATTTGTTCATACTCGGGTCTGACCCATGAAAAACACCTCTCTTTCGGCTCTTCTTAGCTGGGCAACGATTGCTTCCTTAGCAGCCACGGCTCCCGCCGTCGTTCAAGCTCAAGCCATTCAAATTGCCGAAGTGACCCACGAGGGTCCGGTCGATTTCGAGAAAGAAATCCTGCCACTATTTCGCCGCAATTGCCTCGCCTGTCATAGTGCAACGGAAGCGCAAAGCGACCTGGTGCTCGAGACTCCGCAGACCCTCCTCAAAGGAGGCAGCAACGGCCCTGCGGTCGTGGCAGGCAAAGGGGCGGAAAGTTTGCTGATCAAGCTCGCCGCCAAGCAACTCAAGCCGGTGATGCCCCCCGAAGACAACGACGTGAAGGCCAAGCCGTTCACGCCACAGGAACTGGGCCTGATTAAAAAGTGGATCGATGAAGGAGCCAAGGGAGATGTGAAAGGTGGTGGCGGAGCCATTACCTGGCAGGCCTTGCCCCCCGGCGTGCAGCCGATCTATGCCGTTGCGATCACCGATGATGGTCAATATGCGGCGGCAGCGCGGGCGAATCAGATTTTTCTGTATCACGTTCCCAGCAAGCGCGAACTGGGCCGGCTGACCGATCCGGCACTCATCGAGCGCGGGCTGTATAAGAATCCGGGCGTCGCCGATGTCGATCTGGTGCAGTCCCTCGCCTTCAATCCGGAAGGCACGCTCCTCGCCTCGGGGGGTTTTCGTTCCGTCAAGCTGTGGCGCAAGCCCGAGCCCGCCAAGAAACTCGACCTGACAGGTCTGGAAAGCCCGGCCCGGTCGTTGGTCGTTTCGCCCGACGGCAAATGGGCGGCGATCGGGGAAGAGAACGGCAAGATCGACCTCTTCAATCTCGAAAATGGTCAGATTGCCAAACGACTCGAAGGGCATGCGGGCGCGGTGAAAGGTCTATGCTTCTCCGCCGACAGCACGCAGCTTGTCTCCGGCTCGGCCGACAAGAAATTCAAGATTTGGAATCTGGCCGACGGCAAAGAGATTCTTTCCATCGAAACCCCCACGCCGGTTAACGCTGTCGCACTGGTGATGGAAGAAAAGCAAATCGTGACTGCCGGCGAAGACAACAACTGGCGGCTGTGGGATCGTGTCGCTGCTGCTCCTGCCGAAGTAAAAGAAGGTGAACCCAAACCCGAAGGGGAAGCAGCCCCAGCCGAAGCTCCCAAGCCCGTGAAAGAAGTGGGCGGGAACGGTGCACCGATCAATGTGCTGGTCGCGATCAACAAGGGAACACAGCTGGTTTCCGGCGGCAAAGATTCGCAAGTCAAACTATGGGATGTGGCCAGCGGCAATCAGCTCAAGCAGATCAGCGCTCAGGGCCCGGTCGAAGCCATTGCCGTCCATCCCACCGGCAAGAGCGTGGCCGCCGTGGTAGGGACCGCGGTGCGGCTCTTCAACCTCGAAAGTACTCAGCCGCAAGGAGAAAGCAAAGGGAACTTCCGCGTGCGACTGGCTGCCGATGCTGCGGTTCGCGAAGTGGCGCTGGCCAAGCGCAATGTCGATTCCGCAAAGAAGGATTTAGAAGAAGGCAAAAAGCGCCTCACCTCCGAACAGGAAAACGAAAAGAAGTCGAACGAGGCCATGACCAAGGCGGATGGCGAGTTCAAGGCGAAGGACGAAGCCATGAAGAAGCCGGTTGCCGACAAGGACGAAGCGGACAAAGCCTTGACTGCTGCCACCGAACGGAAGACCAAAGCGGAAGCCGACAAGAAGGCCTCCGACGAAGGACAAAAAGCCTCAGCCGACGCCTTCACCAAGGCCACCCAGGAACGGGATGCGACCAACAAGGCCGCCACCGATGCTGCCGCTGTAGCGACCGATGCTGCAACCAAACTGGCGCAAGCGAAAGACGCGCTCAGCAAAGATGCCGAGAACCAAGGCTTGAAGGATGCCGTCGCTGCAGCGGAAAAAGCCAGTCAAGAAGCAGAGGCGAAGAAGAAAGTCGCGGACGACTTAAAGGTCGCCATGGACAAGGTCTTTGCCGATGCCGAGACTGCGAAGAAAGCTGCCGACGAGAAGAAGGCGGCCGCGGACAAGGAAATGCAGGAAGCCCAGAACGTCTTCAATCAGGCCGAGCAAAAGCAGAAGCAGGTTGCTCCGGTCGCTCAAAAGGCGGTCGACGAACGGAACGCGGCCGAGCGTGCTTTCCAGGCGGCTCAGCGTGCCGTCGAGCGAGCCATCGAGGCCGTGAAGAAGGCAACCGAAGCGGTTCCCGCTCTGGAAAAGATCGCGACCGACTTTGAAGCGGTCCACAAACAGCGGGAAGAAGCCCAGGCCGCCGCTCAGAAGGCAGTTCCCGAAAGCGAAAAGCCGTTCCACTGCGTCGCCTTCGCGCCGGACGGAGCCACCTTTGCTGTCGTCGGCGATGACGGACTCATCTACCTGCACGATGGTGAAACCGCCGCTCCGATTAGCGCCTTCGGGCCGGGCAACGCCCCCCTCAGTTTTGTTGCTTACGCCGCTACCGGCAAGCTCATCGCCGCCGCTGCGAACAACACCGTCACCAGTTGGGACTACGCGACTGAATGGAAGCTAGAACGGACGATCGGTTCGCCCGATAGCACCGAAGCCTTCGTCGATCGCGTTACCGCGCTGGACTTCAGCCCGGATGGGAAGCGCCTCGCGACCGGCAGTGGCGAGCCTTCGCGTAGTGGTGAAATCAAGATTTGGGATGCAACGAGCGGCACCATGCAAGTCGCCTTTCCCGAACCGCACAGCGATATCGTCACCAGCCTGGAGTTTTCTCCGGATGGCACGTTCCTCGCCAGCAGCGGCGCGGATCGTTTTGTGAAAATGTTCCAGGCCACAGATGGCAAGTTCCTGCGGTCGTTCGAAGGTCACACCCATCACGTGCTGGGCGTGTCGTGGCGGGCGGACGGCCGATTGCTGGTCAGCAGCGGGGCAGACAACGTTCTCAAAGTATGGGACACCCGCACCGGCGATCAGCAGCGCACCGTGCAGGGCTTCAGCAAGGAAGTAGCATCAGTGCAGTTCGTGGGAAATAGCGACATGGTTGTTGTCGCGGCCGGCGACAAGCAAGTGAAGATGATCAACGCCAACGACGGCGGCAATGCTCGCAACTTTGGCGGCATGACCGACTTCGTCTACACCGCAGATGCCAGCGCGGACGGCAAAGCGGTGATTGCTGGCGGCGGCGATAGCGTGGTCCGCATCTGGAAGGAAGACGGCCAGACGCTAGTGAACTTCGATCCGCCAGCACCACCGATGACAGCCGCGGTTGAGCCCGAGAAAAAGTAGGAATCACCAGCTAGGGGTTCAATGCCACTCGACGTGGATGATTCCTGCTGAACCAACGGATTGAGATTTCATGGAAGGGACTGCACATGATTCATTCGTGGCGGCGTTTGGCTGGGACTGGGTTGGTCCTTCTCGCGTTGATCGTCCCCTTACTCGCCGCGGGCTGGCGGAACGATGGCACCGGCCGCTTTCCCACCGCCCAGCCCCCGCTGGAATGGTCGAAAGACAAGCACGTCCGTTGGAAAGTTGAACTTCCCGGCAAAAGCCTCGCGTCGCCGGTGATTGTGGGGGAACGCGTCTTTGTTACTTCGGACCCGGCCGAATTGCTGTGCTTGTCGATCGAGGACGGCCAGACCGTCTGGCAAAAATCGCATGAATACGCCGATGTCTTCGAACAGGAGAAGGCGCAGCTGATCGAGGCCAACCTCAAGCTTGCCGAGCAGGTCCGCCAGCAACAGCAAGAACGCCAACGTCACCGCGAAGAGGCTCGCAAGGCAGGGGACAAAGCCAAGGAAGAAGAGGCCGCAGCGCACATCGAAAAGCTCGAACAGCAGTACAAGGAACTAACCGTCTATCCTCCTCACCCTGGGGGCGATACGGGGAATTCGACCAGCACCCCCATTACCGACGGCGAAAGAATTTTCGCCGTTTTCGCGACGGGAATCGTCTCGTCCCACACGCTCGCCGGCGAACGCAAGTGGATGGTGTATCTTGCCGGTGCCCGCGGCGATCATTCGGCCTCGCCGCTGTTGGTCGATGGAAAGTTGATCGTCCATTTGCGGGACCTGGTCGCGCTCGATCCGGCCGACGGCAAAGAACTTTGGCGGGTGAAGTCGGAGGAACAGCACGGCAGTCCCGTTGCCGGTCGCGTGGGAAACGAGTTCCTGATTGTGACCGCGAGCGGAGACGTCATTCGCGCTCGCGATGGAGCACTCCTCGCCAAGCGTCAATTTAAGCTCGGGCACAATTCGCCCCTCGTGGAGAAAGGAGTGGTCTACTCGCTGGAAGACGGCGCGATCAAAGCCTTGCAGTTGCCTGCGACCGCGGACCAGGAAGTAGAAGCAGGTGAAACCCAGGCAGGTGAAACCAAGCTCGCGGTGCTGTGGGAAAGTACCAACACGCGGGCCAATCAATTGGCCTCTCCGGTGTTGCACGAAGGTTTGCTCTATGGCGTTGGCGAGAAAGGGATTCTCACCGTCACCGACGCTCAAACGGGCGAACTCGTTTATCGCCAGCGCTTAAAATTCGACGGTGGCCGGGTCGATGCCAGCCTCTGCCTGGCGGGTGAGTTCCTTTTCGTCAGCAGCACCAATGGGACCACGCTCGTGCTCCGCCCGGGGCGCGAATTCGAGCAAGTCGCCAGCAATCAATTGGAGGGGTTCAGCAGTAGCCTCGCATTCGCCGGAGAGCGAATGTTCGTCCGCACTTCCCGGACGCTGTTCTGCGTGGGAAAATAACGACAAATTCGCGCGGCCAACTTTTGTGTTCAGCAGACAATTTCCCCCGTGCTGATTATTATGAAGTTGTCATTCGCGGGCCGCGCCAAACCGCCGTCGTGCTTCTGATTTCTATCTCCTTGAGGTGTTAGCTATGTTCCGTCGCGGCCTGCCGTTGTTGTGCGCGTTGCTGTTCCTGATTGCCTGCGTTAGCGCCAGGATCTCCGCTGCAGAACCGACGGACGAAGCACTGATGAACATCCGCGCCGCATTGGCCGGGCGAGATCTGCCCGGTGCTCAAGCAGCGCTTGCTGCGGCAGCGAAGATTCAAGGGGACGAGAAGTATGATGCGGCTCGCGTGCGGCTGGAAGAGCTTGCCGACTACGTTGGGCAGTTCTGGGCTGCTTACGACAAAAGCCTGGCTACGCTGGCATCGGTGGAAGAGTTGGCGATTGGCGACACGTTCATTGCGATCGTCGAGGTCGGTCCCGATAAGCTCATCATTCGGGCTGCGGGAACGAACCGCACGTACACCAAAAGGACCGTTCCTGCGGGCATCGCCCTGGTGATTGCCGAACGGGTCATCAAGCCAAACGTCCCGCAGAACAAGGTCATCATCGGCTCGTTTGCGGCGCTCGATGCCAAGGGAGATCTCGCCAAGGCCCGCAAGTACTGGCAGGAAGCACAAGCGGCGGGGGTCGACATCAAACGCCTGTTGCCCGAACTCGATGCACCCCGGGCCTTGCCGCCGATTCAAATTCCCGACCTTTCATCGCAACAAAAACTGATGCTCGATCCCAAGAACTGGCAGCAGCGCTCGGCGGGCGCGCGGGGATTTGTGAAAGCGAATCTTACGATCGGCGCGCAGAACGACGCGGGCCGGCTGGTAGTGAAAGTCCCCACCGATCTGGAACAAGTGCAGGTCGTTACCAAGCGCCCCATCGCCGGAAATTTCGCCTTCCGCGTGACGCTCGAAAAAGTACAGGCCGGTCAGCAGTTCGGCCTGTTCGCTGCGGATGCGAAGGAAGATGCAGTCGTCGTCGATCTGCCGGAAGGAACCTTCATGGTGGAGTTCTATCGCGAAGGTGCCGCCTACAAAGCGAAAGTGGCCGGGAGCGAAGTCGAAGTGAAAACGATCGGCAAGCCACCAGCACGCTTTGCCGGTACGCTGGGCATTTCAGCCCAGGCCGGGCAGGAGTTCACGATCTCGGCCATTGAAGTGGGTGGGCAGTAGCTTTCCCCAAACCGATTGCCTTACGAAAACATCTGCCCGCTGCCGCTCGGTTCGAAGGCGTTTTCAAAATGCTCGATCTGCGGCGGCTTCTGCAAATCGGGCCACGTCACGGCAATGATGTCGAAACGGGCGCGGATGCTTAAGAGGTCTTTCCGCTTCAGGAACTTCAGTGCCACGCGCTGCATTCGCTCGCGCTTGTGCTGATCGACGGCCTCGGCCGGATTGCCGGCAGACTGGGATGTGCGCGTCTTCACTTCCACGAAGACCACGGTTCGATCCTTGGCCGCGATGATGTCGATCTCTCCCAGGCGATGATCGTGCTGCTGCTGGGCGACGATCACATAGCCTTGCCTGCGGAGAAACTTCGCGGCCGCATTCTCGCCGCGCAAGCCAAGCGGCAGCGGACGAGTCCACTGCCGGTATAAACTCACGAGCCACGCGGCAAAGAGACGTATTCGGCGCATACACTCTGTACGATGGCCCTCCGAGGCCGTCGCGATGTGCGTTCCGCCGGTTCCAAGCCCGACGGAACGTGAACTTACGATGCGCAACCGTGCATAACTGTCCAACCAACATCGACGGCCTCGGAGAGCCATCGTACGACCCTTAAGCCTTGCGTTCCCGCAGACGGACTGCCTTGCCCACGCGATCGCGCAGGTAGTACAGCTTTGCCCGGCGGACCACGCCCGACCGCTTCACCTTTACTTCGGCAATTTTCGGGCTATGGACGGGGAACTTGCGTTCCACCCCTTCGCCAGCCACGATCTTCCGCACGACGAACATCTCCCGCGTGCCGTCGCCGCTCTTCGCGATAACGGTCCCGGAGAAAATCTGGATGCGTTCGTCCTTCCCGTCGAGAATCCGCGTGTGCACGTCGACCGTGTCGCCGATCTCGAATTGTGGCGCTTCACTCTTCAGCGAGCTTTGTTCCACACCTTTAAGCAGTTCACCCTTGTTCATGGCCATCACCTTTATCTAAGTCAATCGTCAAGTATTTCGCTAAGAAGTGCAGGCGAAGCACCTCGCAGTGCTCCCTCGCTTGCGCTTCGGGCTATTTCGTATCCCCGGGCTCGCGCTTCGGGTTGGTCTCGATCAAATCCTGTCTCCGTTGGTGCGTCTTCAAGTAACCCTGTTCCCGCCGCCAACGTTCGATCGCTTCGTGATTGCCTCCCAGTAGTACCTCCGGCACGCTATGGCCGCGAAATTCGCGGGGCCGGGTGTACTGCGGAAACTCCAAACCACGATTCCCGGTGGAGAAGGAATCGTCCTTGTGGCTTTCTTCATCCCCGAGCACGCCGGGAATGAGCCGCAAGACCGCATCCATCACCACCATGGCAGCCACCTCGCCGCCATTCAACACATAATCTCCGACCGACAATTCCTCGGGTTGGAGGATATCGATCACCCGCTGGTCGAACCCTTCATACCGCCCACACAGAAGCACCAGCCGCTCCTCTTGGGCGTATTCTTCCACAATCCGTTGATCCAGCTTCCGCCCCTGCGGGGAAAGCAAAATCAACCGCCCCGGCGGAGCCAGAGCTTGCACACTTTCCACACAAGTGACCACCGGTTCGACCGACAGGACCATGCCTGGTCCGCCACCAAACGGGCGATCGTCCACCTTGTTGTGTTTATCCTGGGACCACGCACGAATGTCGTGCAGTTCGGCCCCGATCAATCCTTTGGCGATTGCCTTGCTGAGCAAACTTTCCCGCAGGTATCCCTCAAAGATCCCTGGAAACAAAGTCAGCACGTCGAACCGCATAAGTCACGAACCTGCTGCAAATTCACCAACCCGCAGCGCGAGCGAGGCGGGCGGATATCAAAACTACTCCGCCGCTGCTGCTTCCGTTTCAACCGGGGCCGCTTCTTCGGCAGGAGCTTCTTCGGAAGGAGTTTCGCTGGCTTCGGGAGCAGGCGGAGCTTCTTCCACTTTCGGCTTCGGTGGGGGAATGTAAGGAGCCGGCGCTTGCGGGCGCGAAGTCTTGATCTTCTCGAGCGCGGCCGCCTGCTGCGCCAAGTGCGAGCCGTCCTTGCCGTACTTCTTGATCAAGATCGCCACCTTTTCGGTCGGCAACGCGCCGACAGACATCCAATGAGCGATCCGCTCCCCCTTCAGGATGGCGCGGGCATCGGTCTCGCGGACCATCGGGTCGTAGTAACCCAATTCTTCAATCACCTTGCCATCGCGGGGGCAACGGGAATCCATTGCGCAAATGCGATAGAAGGGGCGATGGGACCGACCCAGCCGCTTCATACGAATTCGAACTGCCATACTCACTCCTCGTAAAAAACACTAAGACTTATTGACCTTTATCCTGACGCTTCTTGCGGCGGAGTTCCTTTTCGCGCCGCTTCCGCAGTTCTTCCTTTTCCTTGGTTGTCAGCCGGCGACCGGTGTCTCCCTTGGGTTTGGCCATGCGGGAACCGGGGTTCAACATCCCCGAGTTCTGAATGGCCTGCATCATCTGCATGCGATCGCCGGCACCTTTGCCAGCCATCCCTTTGATGAGCGGAGCCATCATGTCGTACTGCTTGATTAACTCGTTGACTTGTTGCGGCGCGACCCCTGCCCCGCGGGCGATGCGCGTCCGCCGGCTGACATCGATCACCTTGGGATTTCGGCGTTCCTTCTTGGTCATCGAATCGATGATCCCCACCAGTCGCCGGGCGTCTCCTTCGGCATTTACATCGCCGAGCATCTTCATCGCGTCCCCAAAGCCGGGGAGCAGGCTGAGCATCTTCATCATCAGCCCAGGCTGAAGCAATTGGCCGAGCTGCTTCTTGAAGTCGTCGAGGGTGAACTCGCCGGCTTGCAAGCGCGCTTCCATCTCCGCCTGTTGCTCGGCATCAACGGCCGAACGAACGGTGCGGACCAATTCCAGCATGTCCCCTTGGCCGAGAATCCGGCTGGCCATCCCTTCCGGGACGAAGGGTTCCAGCGATGTCGCTTGTTCGTAATGTTCACCGGTGCCGATGAACTTGATCGGCACGCCGGTGACAGCCTTCACCGAGAGCAACGCCCCGCCGCGGGCATCGCCATCGAGCTTGGTCATGATCACGCCATCGAGTTCGAGCGCCTTGTTGAAGGCCCCCGCGCTGTTCACCGCGTCTTGGCCCGTTTGGCCGTCGACCACCAAGTAAACCTGGTCAGGCTGGACGCGCTTTTCGATCTGCACCAGTTGGTCCATCAACTCGGCATCGATGGCAAGTCGGCCGGCGGTGTCCAGAATGACGACCGTTAGGTTCAGCTCTTTGGCCTTTTGGATCGCGTTCTGGCAGACCTTGATGGGATCGGTCGCACCGGGTTCCGAATAAACGGGCACCCCCAGCTTTTTGCCGATCTGATGGAGTTGTTCGATGGCAGCCGGACGTTGCAAGTCGGCAGCGACGAGCAGTGGCTTGCGTTTGGTTTCCAGCAGCAGCGTAGCCAGCTTGCCGCAGGTGGTGGTTTTGCCCGACCCTTGCAGGCCGCACATCATCAGGATGTTCAGTTCCGGCTTCAGGTGGAGCGAGTTATCGACGGGCCCGAGCAACTGCACCAGTTCTTCGTAAACGATGCCGACCAGTTGCTGGCTCGGATCGAGCGCATCGAGCACCTTCTGCCCGATCGCCTTGGCCGTTACCTTCCCCATGAAGTCCTGGACGACCGAATAACTGACGTCGGCCTCCAGCAGCGAATCCTCAACCAATTTGAGCCCTTCGCGCATATTCCCTTCGGTGAGCCGAGCCTTGCCTTGCAAGGTTTTCAGCGCCGATTTCAGGCCGCTTTGAAGGGATTCGAACATGGGGATGGGGTGAAGGGCTAACCAGGCGCGCAATAAATCAGCCTGCCACTAAGCGGACCGGAAAACCGGCGAGCAAAGTAGGGATCGGCCAAAAGGCAATCCATGAGTGTAGCAAATGTCAGCGGGGGCTGTAAATCCGCCCTATCGCGCCTTTTGTGCGTTTTTGGCCGGTGCAGCCGGAATAAATGCACCCGTAAAAGCCGAAATGAAGCCGGGGGGACAAAGATGCCATGCTAAAACTCGCGGCTTTCATTGCGCTAATTTCACTTCCGTTGGCCGCCCGCGCCGAACTTGCTGAGGTGACCGGCTTCGTGCGTTTGGCGGGGTTGGCCGATGCCGTGGTTGCTGGCACGATCACGAAGGTCGAGGATTCGATCTTTGAACTCCGGGTCGATGATGCCATTGCCGGCGACCTCAAGACTGGGGCGATCTTGAAGGTGCGTCAGTTTCAGGATTGGTCGTGTGCCCAGCGTTGGTCGAAGTATGACGCGGACCAAAAGGTGCTCTTGTTTTTAAACCACATTGCTGCCGACGAACTGTGGGTGATCGGAGGTGGTGCCGATGAGGGCGAGTCGCCAATCGTGAGAGACGAGGTCTACGCGAATTTTCCAGCGCCTGGAAACTATGTAACACATGGCAAGAAGCAGTATTCATTCAAACCGTTGAAGTACGCGGAACTCAGACAAGCGATTGTTGACTTTCGCGCAACGTGGCGAGTGGTTTCGGAAGGAGATCAACAGTTTGGTTCGCTGATCACTCGAATTGAGAAAATCGAAATTCCCTTGTCGACCAGGCCGCAGTTTCGGTCTCGTTCGCCCGCAACAACTCCTCCACGGGAATGGCACGAATTCCTGATCCGTGAAATTGAACGGGAACGGACGTTGATCGACAGCGCCACTGATCGCAGCGACCCTGCGCAACAAAAAACCGGCCAGCGAAAATCGCCAGCCGGTTCATAGTTGCTCTTATAGACCTCTTACGTCAGTCTTCTCTCAATACGAGAGGGAGCAGAAGAATTACTTCTTCTCGGCCGCCTTCTGCTTCTTCTTCTCGGCAATGATTTCTTCCTGGATATTGCCTGGCACCTTGCCGTACTTGGCCAACTCCATGGTGAACGTCCCTTGCCCTTGCGACATGCTCCGAATCTGCGTGGCGTAGCCGAACAGGTTCGCCAGCGGCACTTCCGCCTGCAACGTGGAAACGCCGGCGTTCACTTCCGAGCCAGTCACCACGCCACGTCGGCCGGTGAGGTCACCGGTGATCGGGCCTTGGAACTGTTCCGGGCACTCGATTTCGAGCTTCATGATCGGCTCAAGCAAGCAAGGCTTGGTATCGATGAAGTGCGTCCGCAAGCAGTCCTGAGCGGTGATTTGGAACGCCCGGTCGGACGAGTCCACATCGTGGTACGAACCATCGTTGACCACTGCTTTCAGGCTCACGATCGGGTATTCCGCGAGCGGTCCCTTATGAACCATCGCCCGGAAACCCTTCTCGATGGAGCTTTCGAATTCACTCGGAATGCGACCGCCGGTCACTTTCCATTCGAACTCAAAATCCACCGTTGCATCTTCCGGCAGTGGTTCAAAGAAACCGACGATATGGCCGTACTGACCCGAACCACCCGTTTGCTTCTTGTGCTTGTAGTTGTACTCGTACTTCTTGGTCGGCGATTCGCGATAGCTCACCTTGGGAGCACCGACTTCCAGGTCGACCTTGTATTCGCGGCGAATGCGTTCGACGTAAATGTCCAGATGCAATTCACCCATCCCCGCGATGATCGTTTCGCTCGTCTCTTCGTCGTTGAAGACGCGGAACGTCGGGTCTTCCTTGCGGAAGCGCTGCAAGGCCTTGCTCATTTTGTCCGAATCGGCCCGTTGTTTCGGCGTGACCGAAACCTTGATAACCGGCTCGGGGACGAACATGCTTTCCAAGCTGCAATACTTGTTTTCGCTGGCATAGGTATCACCGCTCGCGCAGTCGATCCCCATGATCGCGACGATGTCTCCCGCTTCCGCGAAATCGACTTCTTCGCGCTTGTCAGCATGCATCTTCACGATGCGGCTGAAGCGATCCTTCTTCTGCGTGCGCTGATTGAAGTACATTTCCCCCTTGTTGATCTTGCCTTGGTAGATCCGCAAGAAGGTCAGCTGACCGAACGGATCTTCCACGATCTTGAACGCCATACCCACGAACGGCTTTTCCGGCGTGCTATCCAGTGGGAACGTTTCGTCCGGCTTGTCCCATTTCTTCGCCTTCACTTCGCGGTCGAGCGGCGAGGGAAGGTACTTCACAATCGCATCGAGGAGCGGTTGCACCCCTTTGTTCTTGTAGGCAGTTCCCACAAAGACCGGCGTAAAGCCCGAGAAAACCGCATCGCGCGTGACGCGATGAATCAGGTCTTCCGGCACTTCCTGTTCGGACAGCAGGAGCTCCATCAGTTCGTCGCTGTACATGGCGAGGGCTTCGAGCATTTCCTTGCGGTACTGGACGGCATCGTCCTTGTACTTTTCAGGAATGTCTTCGTACGAGACGTCCGTCCCTTGATCGCCGGTGAAGTGCATGCATTGCATCTTGATCAGGTCGATCATCCCTTCGAACTGTTCGCCTGCTCCCATGGGGTACTGCATCAGCACGGCATCGGCACCCAGCTTTTCGCGCACGTCTTTAACGACGCCGAACGGCCGAGCACCGGTCCGGTCCATCTTGTTGATGAACGCCAGGCGAGGCACCTTGTAGCGCTTCATTTGGCGATCGACGGTCATCGACTGCGATTGCACGCCGCCGACCGCACAGAGCACCAGGATCGCCCCATCGAGTACGCGAAGGCTGCGTTCGACTTCGATCGTGAAGTCCACGTGCCCCGGAGTATCGATCAGGTTCATCTCATGGCCGAGCCAGTTCAGGTGAGTCGCGGCCGACGTAATGGTAATGCAGCGTTCCTGTTCGAGGTCCATGTAATACATGGTCGCGCCATCACCGCCCCCCTTCACTTCTTCAATTTTGTGAATGCGGCCTGAGTAAAACAGGATGCGCTCGCTCAGAGTCGTCTTCCCCGAGTCGATGTGGGCACTAATACCGAAGTTGCGTACTTTCGTCAGATCCATATAGAAATACCTACACAAAAAACCTGCCCCACGAGCCGGATACATCGGGCCCGCGGTTGGGAAAATCAAACTGAGTTGGGAATAGCCGCCGCCGTGGAACTACATCCGCGACGCACGACGAACGAATGATCCGACCGAGGCGCTTTGCAGCGCGACCAGTCGAATGATAGCCGTTGGGAGCAGCCGGCCGACTTCCTTCTGCCCGCCGCGGCCGATGGCCCAAGCTGTGGCAGAACGCAAAATCAGCAAGTAGCTGAACCGACGCAATCGGGTGGGAGAGCGTCCATTCTTGGGGGACTCTTCAAGGTTGCTGGGCTGGCCTCGGGGGAGGCTTCACTTCGTTCGAAGTCCAGTAGTTTACCCGATTCAGCCCGGCCGGAAAGGTCAAATGCCCGGCGCAAGGAACCCAGGCAAAGAATTCCCCGAAAGTTCACGATCCGTCGGTTCTGTTCCCGAGGGGGTAGATTCCATGGGTTCCGGCTCCTTATTTACGGGGTGAACGAGGGCTTTAACTCTTGGCACGCGCAATTTTGGCAGAAACGCCCCGCTGTCGGTACTAGGCTGCAAAATCTGTACCTGGGGCAGAAGGGCGGACACCGCGGGGAGTGTTTGGGTTCGGCAGCAGACCTGAGGAATAGGTAAGACGTTGATTTTCATATCGAAATGATGCCGCGGTAAACCGCAATGCGGTTGCTAACTAATCACATCCGCCCAACGCAGACCAGGCACATGTCGTCGTTCTGCGGAGCTTTGCCGAGGAAGGTCAGCACGTCCTGCACCATTGAGCCACCCAGTTCCGGCGGGGGCTGAACCTTTTCCATCACGAATTTACGCATCCGGTCGATGCCGTAAAACTTCCCGTCCGCGTCGATCGTCTCGTTGATGCCGTCGGTGTACAGGACCAGAATGTCGCCGGCAGAAATGTCGATTTCTGTCTGCTGATAGGGTATCGAATCG
This sequence comes from Pirellulaceae bacterium, assembly GCA_041739545.1. Lineage (GTDB taxonomy): Bacteria > Planctomycetota > Planctomycetia > Pirellulales > Pirellulaceae > JBGSNR01. The sequence goes on from JBGSNR010000057.1 coordinate 145,976, forward strand.
ACAATTCCTAGCGGCAGGCCGGCGATGTCGTCCCCGGGCTCGCAGAGCTTGGTTCCGTTCCGATGTAGCGGGGCCATGTGCCCGGCATTCACAATCACGGCTTTGTGCCTCTTGGCGTCGATCACCAGCATGATCATCGTCACAAAGCGGCTGAGCCCTGTGGCCACCAGTCGTTCGTTGATGCGCGTCACGGCCGTGGCTGGATCGGGCTCGGTGAACAGGCTGAAGCGTGTTTCCGCAGAGAGCTTCGCCATTAATAGCGCGGCAGCAACGCCGTGCCCGACCACATCCGCCACTACGATGGCAACCCGTTCGTCCGGCAACTGGATGTAATCGTAGTAATCCCCGCCCACTTGATCAGCAGGCTGATAAAAATCGTAGAAGCTGTAGCCGGCGATCGCGGGGCGCGATTCGGGGAGAAAGCCGCGCTGCACCTCGCGGGCGAGCTGCATATCGCGCTCGGCTTCTTTCTGCTTCAAATTCTGTTCGTACAGCTGCGCGTTTTGAATCGCGATCGCCGCTTGTGAGGCGGTGCTGGCCAAAAGTTCCAGATCGTCGGGCTGAAAGCGCTGCCGCTGATCGAGCGTATCGATCTGCAGCACGCCGATTGCTTCGCCATTCACATCGACGAGCGGGGCGCACATCATCGAGCGAATGCGGAAATCGGCGATACTCTGGCTCATCTCGAAGCGAGCATCGCTGGCAGCATCCGCCGACAAAATCGCCTGCTTGGATTCCATCACCGAATTCACGATCGTCCGGCTGATGCGAATGGTGTCTTGCTGATCGTCCCGCCGGGCGTGGGTCCAACGGGGAATCAGTCGGCCTTCTTTGTCTTTGAGGACGATGTAGCCGCGATCAGCTTGCAAGAAAATACGGAACAAGCTTTTGAAGACTTGCGGCAGCACTTCATCCAGCGCCAACGCCCGTCCCAGATTTTGCGTGATCTCCACGAACGCAGCGAGTTTCACTTCCGGACTGACCGAGACATGCAAATGTCGCGCAGAGGAAGAAAGATCCAGTTTGGACATCACGGTCGACTGCGGATTGTCGCCGTCGTCCATGAACGCGGCCGGCATGTTCTCGCCGAATTCGAGCGTCGGGGTGCGGTGCTGCTGCGCTTTGGAAGTGGTGTCTTCAAAGGCGAAGGTCACGTCGCAAATCCGCACCTCGTCCCCACTTTGCAATAAGTGCCGGCCGGCGATCTTTTCGGGGGAGTTGTTGACGAACGTGCCATTGCGACTGTTCAAGTCTTCTAGGTAGAGCGCGGAGCCCTCCTTGGTGATGGCGGCATGCTGGCGGCTAACGGCACCGACCTCGACGACAATGTCGCATTCGGGATGTCGGCCCAGAATGTACCGTTCGGCGGACAGATCGTACCGCTTTCCGGCCTGGGGACCATTAAGTGCCGTCAGATAGAACATGCGAACACATTTCCTGCACGGAATGTTAGACTAGGGAACAGCCGGGTGCGCTGTTGTCCCAGACGCGGTAGGACGGAGGGAACAGTGCTTCGGGATAGGAGTTTTGATTCTACGAACAGCGATTGTTAGGCGTCAACTCGCACGACAACGACCATTTAGGTTCCCCCCAGCTGCTCCTCGCACTATCATACTCGTTTCTGGCGTCTTGACAGGCAGGCTTCCAAGGAAAGGACCACCATGACTGCCCCGCCGAACCCCTTTGATTCCGGCTATTACCTCGAAGATGAGCTCCGTTCCTTCGGCTTCAAGAGCGTGGGAAAGAACGTGCGAATTGCCAAAAACTGCACGGTTATCGGACTGGAAAACATCGAATTGGGGAACAATGTCCGCATCGACGGCTACTGCACCATTGCCGCAGCCGGTGCGGGAAGTCTGAGCATCGGCTCCTATGTTCACATCGGGGCTTACTGCTTTTTGGCGGCTGGGGCAGGAATCGTGATGGAGGATTTTTCGGGGCTGTCGCAAGGTGTGCGGATTTACAGCAAGACCGACGACTACACCGGCGAGCATCTTTCGAACCCGACCGTGCCCGCAAAATACACAGGGGTTACCGGGGGGACCGTGACTTTAAGAAGACACGCCCTGATCGGTTCGGGCTGCATCCTGCTCCCCAAAGTGGAAATCGGGATTGGCTCGGCCGTGGGAGCGATGTCCCTAGTGACGAAGTCGCTGAAAGAATGGGGCTTCTATTTCGGAGTTCCGGCCAAGTTCTTGAAAGCCCGCTCGCAAAAATTGCTCGAATTGGAACAAGAACTGCTCTCAGAATCGCAGGCCCAATGACGGACGGCCCGAGCCCGCTTATGGATCAACGCACCTTCTTTGTTTCCGATTTACATTTGCTTACCAGCCGCACGCTCGCGACGCGGCATGAGGATGCCATTCACGAAGCTGCCTCGCGAGCGCAACGCTTCATTCTTGGTGGCGATATTTTTGATTTTGGCTGGTCGACGATGCGTTCGCCGGAGGAATCGGTCGCCACGGCCATGGAATGGCTCGCGAAGCTGGTGCAGAGGCATCCCAAGTGCGAGTTTCATTTCATCTTCGGCAATCACGATTACAACCAGCGTTTCATTGGGGCGGTGGAATCTTTTGTGCCGCCGACAAAGAACTTCCTCAGCCATCGTTACTTTGTGCGGCTGGGGCAGAGCGTCTTTTTGCACGGCGATGTGGCCGATCGCTCGCGGATGTGCCACGACAAACTCGAACATCGGCGCGCTAAATACTTACACGACGGCCTGCAAAGCCCGTGGCGGCACAAGATTTATGACTGGGTGGAGCAGGCGCATCTGCATCGTGTGATTAGCAAAATCGCGAACCCGAAAAAACGGACGGCCATGCGGTTGCTGGCGTACCTGCAGCATGTCGGCCATGGGCCTGAGACCGGCTTGAAGCATGTTTATTTCGGCCACACGCACGAAGCGCTCTCGCACTATCCGCTGGGAGGAGTGGCGTTTCATAATCCGGGCGCGCCGTTTCGAGGCGTTTCGTTCCGAATCATCGAGGCAGAGATCACGGAGTAATCCGCTGCCGCCTATTCATTTTGCATGAAGGCGCTCGTCGGCTCGGAATGGGCGTAGTCGACCACGCGCCATTTGCCGTCCGCCTCTTGCTCGAAAAAGAGCGTGACGAAGCGGTAAATATTCTGCCCGCCGAACGCATCGGCACCGAGCTTGAAATCCCCTGCTGCGCGCACCATGAACTCCACCGAACTCTTGCGGGGTGGCTGATCTCCCTCCACCTTCACCACATAGATCTTTGTGACGGTGCACTCGGAAAAGTTGTAGTTCGGCAGCTCCGAATTGGCCTTCTGCTGCAACGCGGTGGCTTGTGAATGAATGTACTTATTCAGCAGCGTTCGGTCGTTCTTTTCCACATCGTCGGCAATCTCATGCACCGTTCGCCGGAGTGCCTCTTGATCGGTCTCCACCAGGCGCTCTGCAACAAGCAGACCCACCGTTAGCGCAATGACACTGCCGAGCAGGATTAGCCAGTAATTCCGGCCCGTATTCGCCCAGAGCATTCCCAGGATCGCAGCGACGACCACCCCCATGACGATAATCCAGGCGGGCTGATCGAAAATCCAAGTCATGAGGAACTTCGCGGCGAAGAGGAATTGGAGCGAGGCGAATCGACTGAAGTCGCGGCAGACGATTCTTGTCGCCGCCGCCACCAAAAGACCAACCAGCCGGCCATCGCCACGAAAGCTAATACCCCAAAGAGTGGCCGCAAGTTCCAGTCATTCTGCCCGGGGGTCGACATTTCCACGGTAGGCTCTTGTCCACTCTTCTGCTGCTCGGCTCGCGAACGACCTTGATATTGCCGTTCGATCTGCGTCTGCCGCTGATCGAATTTGGGTTGAATCAGCGCACCGCCGATGAGTCCCGCTGTCGCGAACAGGTAGAGCCAGAACCAGGGAGAATCGGAAAGCGGAGGGCGAGGCATGAATGACAAATTTCAAATGACAAATGTTAAATGCAAAATGAATGACGAAGCTCGAATGACGAATGACGAAACCTAAGACTCGCCTAGCCTCTTCTTCTTTTTCATTTTGCATTTGTCATTTGACATTCCCCGCCCCTTCGTCATTCGACATTCTGGTTTCGTCATTCGGTCTTCTCCCTCTATTCTCCCACACGTAACAACTCCCGCCCATCATTCACTGCCCGCAAGATGCCGCCGAACGCGCCTGTCAAAAAAGCACTGCTATCGAGTGAGAACGCGAACCGTTGCGGATCGCTTTCGGGGCGAAAGAGTTCGTCCGCAGAACGCGAGTAAAACGGGCGGAACGAACCTTTCTCGACGGTGTAGCGATGCAACTCCTCGCGCGATTCCAAATCCCAAATCGTGACATCCCCCGTCGCCTGATTGCCGGCTGCGATCAGCTTTCTATCGGGAGAGAAAATCGGACTAGCCCGGCCCCGAGCGCCGAGCGGCAGTTGAAACAGGGGTTGCAGCGTGTCGGCTGCGCGGACGAGTACTACCCCTTCATGACCGGTCGCCAGTTGTTGCTCGTCGGGCGAAAGCACCACGCGATAGAATGGCAGGCTTTGCGGCAGCGATTCCAGATCCAGAAAGTTGTTGGCCAGATCCCATTTGCGGATCACATACCCGGCCGGCAGTTGCACAATGCCATACAGCGCTGTCTTGCCATAGGTCAGCGAAACGGCCCCCCCGAGTTCTTCGATTTCCTGCTTGCGCTCCCCGGTTGCTACATCATAGATCACGCATTTGGTCCGGCTGGCCACGGCCATCGACTTGCCATCCTTCGAAAAATCAAAAGCATGGCAACGATCGAGCACTCGTTCGACTTGCCCGCTGGCGATGTTGAACAGCCGCACTTCATCCAGCGGCACTCCATCGCGCGATGCATATAAACGGGTGGCACCCAGCAGCGATCCATCCGGGGAGAACTTCAATTCGGTGAAGTCCCCATACGAATCCTGCCGCCAAACTCGCTTGCCGCTATTGGTATCCCACAGGTAGACGACGGCACACTTGCGAACCTGCGGATGAGGTCGCGGCGGAAACTGGCCGTCCGATTGCCCCGAAACGGCCGTCGCAATCAAGCTTCCCCCCGGTGCAAAGGCCACCGCTTGCGGATCGCGGGCCGGCACAAACGGCGCAGGCTGGGCCACAGCCACGGCAGGCGCAGCCAGGCAAAGTGCGAACAGCAGAAGGGAGAGGTGACGAATCAAAGGACGGCACGCGAAGATCGAGAGTATGATTGCAAGGAACAGCCCACGAACCTTCTTCATAATACACTGGCATGCGACCTGACGACATTCTCCCGCGACCGCCGCACGTTCCGCCGCTCCCCACACAGCCCCACACGCCGCCGCTGCAATTAACTAGCGTGTGGGAATGCGATTCCCCCGCCCAAGCCGATGCGATGCTCGGCAAAAGCATTCCCGGCTACGTCTATCAGCGGGACGGTCATCCCAACGGCGATACGCTGGCGGAACTCTGTCGGCAGTTGCATGGCGCGGAGCAGGCAGCGCTCGCGAATAGCGGCATGGCAGCGATTTCGGCCGTGCTACTGGCGACTCTGAAGGCCGGTGATCATGTGGTTGTCAGCCGCCGCATCTATGGCAAGACCATGGTCCTCTTCCAGCAGGAAGGCGCGCGGCTGGGAATCGAAACGACGGCAGTCGACACTTGTGACTTGAACGCCGTGGCCGCAGCGATGGAAAAGAACACCCGTCTGGTCGTGGCCGAGACGATTGCCAATCCGCTGCTCGAAGTGGCGGACATCCGAGCCTTGGGCAAGATCGCCCATTTTCATCAAGCCCTGCTCCTGGTCGATAATACGTTTGCCACGCCGATTGTCTGCCGGCCGTTAGCGCTCGGGGCGGACCTCGTCATGGAAAGCTTGACCAAGATGATGAACGGGCACAGCGATGTGATCTTGGGGGCGATTGCCGGGACGACCGCCGCCATGCAACGCATCCCCGCCGTGCTTTCTACCTGGGGACTCGCCAGTCATCCGTTCGATTGCTGGTTGGCGACACGCGGCTTGGCAACGCTGGCCGTGAGGATGGAACGGGCTTGCAAGAACGCGCAAATCGCTGCGGAGTTTCTGCAGCAGCAATCAGCCGTGAAGAACGTTTTCTATCCTGGTTTGAAATCCGCTAACGATCGCGATCTGGCAGTCCGCCAGTTCACGCGCGATCAGTTCGGCTACATGGTCACGTTTGAACTTGCGGGCGGACGTGCTGCCGCGGATGCCTTCATTGCCAGCGCCCAGCAGATTCCGTTTTGCCCATCGCTGGGCAGCATCGGCACTTCCCTCAGTCATCCAGAAACAACTAGTCACCGCGGCCTGACGGAGGAAGAGCGCCTGGCATTGGGCATCACTGGCGGCACGATTCGCTTATCCGTCGGCATCGAATCGCCGGAGTTTTTGCAGGAGGCCTTGGCGGCTGCGCTTCAGGTACTTTAGAGCTTGTCAGATTCTTCGGCTCGTCGGCCGCAACCCGTCGCCACTTTCCCGCGTCATTCATTTGCTTTCGGCTTGAATTTCCTCCCCTTCCCCATGCCCCTCAACCAAGGTTACAGCTACCGCCATGTGCTCGGGCCGCAGGCTGCGGGGAGTTCGCTCGTTGACTACCTGGCACAAACCTTCGACCACTCCACGGCCGACGAATGGCAAGTCCGCTTGCTCGCCGGCGAGGTGCTGTTGGACGACCAACGGGCACAAGGGCCGGAATTGCTCCGCCCTGGCAAAATTTTGATTTGGAATCGGCCGGGCTGGGTCGAAGCAGAGACGCCTCAAGAATATGGCGTGATCTATCAGGATGATCACTTGCTCGCGGTCGATAAGCCAAGCGGTCTGCCGACCATTCCCGGGGGAGGCTTTTATCGCAACACTCTCTTGAACCTGGTGCAGGCCGATTACCCGACGGCTCGCCCGCTCCATCGGCTGGGACGGGCTACTTCGGGATTGGTGCTGTTCGCTCTCGATACCCCCACGGCAGCCGTCATTCTCCAACGTTGGTCTGAAGTTCAAAAACAATATCAGGCCTTGAGCATCGGAATCGCGACGCAGGATGAATACGACATCCGCGCGCCGATCGGCCCGACCGAGCATCCGCGATTGGGCAAAGTTCACGCTGCCCAAGCGGCCGGCAAACCGGCTCGCAGCGTCGCGCGAGTGGTTGAACGACGCCGCAACGCAACCCTGTTTGAAGTCGACTTGCACACTGGTCGGCCGCACCAAATTCGAATCCATCTCGCTTCCATCGGCCATCCCCTCGTGGGCGATCCGCTTTACGCCCCCGGCGGACAACCCCAGCTCAACCAGCCCGGCCTCCCTGGCGACGCCGGTTATTGCCTCCATGCCCAGCGGCTCCGGCTGCAACATCCGGTATCGATGAAGAGTCTTGACCTGCAATCGCCATTGCCAGAAATTCTTTCGGCAACGCGGCCATGTTGAGGAGTGCCTGTGTTTTGCGACATCGAATAGGCTCCGCCTGCATCCGAAGCCGATCTTCTTTCTCCACTCAGGCTCAACAAGCTTGAACCTTCGCCCCGCAGTTCGCTGCCGCTCGTCGCAGGCACCCATTCTGAAGAAATTTGGTCGCTTACGCTATTTTCCCTCCATTTTTCCTCTGCCTAACTGAGATTACAAACTAAGGTGGGTTAATATTTCTGTTTGCACCTGAACCGATGGTGTGAATCCCTTGAAGGAATCTCTCCAAGGGGCTTCTTCGCATTCTTAAATTTTATGCACCGTTCGCTCCCGCGCCGCAATCGTCCGCTTTCCATTGAAACCCTGGAAAATCGAACATTGAATGCTCTCGTGGCCGAAATGTCTGGACAGGACGTTGGGGTCGCTGGGCAATCCCTCGTCTTCACACTTGCGGCCAGCGGGGCCGCTACCCCTCCTCCCGACGGTCAGTACACGTTCCTCGTGAATTGGGCCGACGGTTCGCGCGTCGAACGGTTCACGGGTCCGTCAGGAATGCAGGTGGACCATGCGTTTCGCGACGATGGTCGGTTCCTGGTAGCGGTGCGTGTTAAAGATCAGGATGAGACAAGTTCGATTTCCACGCACCAGGTAGATGCCAATTTGATTGCGGGGGGTGAAGACGGCGAAGTGTTGTACATCGGTGGGCGAGCGACGAAGGATAATATCGTCATCTATCCGACCACGACGGACGGGAAGCGAATGAGGTTCACCAATGGTGCAACCATTTTTGGCGGGACGCGCGCCCCGAGCGAAATCGTCGTGTTTGGCAACGGCGGCGATGACTCGATTCAGATCGCGAAGGTTCGCCGCAACGGGATCGTGATTCCACTGAACATTCCGGTGCGCTTTTTCGGGGGCGATGGCAATGATTCGCTGCAAGCCGGTCAGAATTTGGCCAGCAGTATTCTCGACGGTGGCGCGGGCAACGACCGCCTTGTCGGGTCGTCCGCGAGAGACTTGCTCATAGGCGGCACTGGGAAAGACATTCTGGCCGGTGGCGGAGGAGACGACATCCTGATCGCCGGTAACACGACGCACGAAACAGAATTGAATCATGGGCTCGCCGTTCTGGAACTGTACCTGGCGACCTGGAATGGTGCCGGGTCGTACGCTGCTCGGCGCGACGCTCTTCTGGCCGGCCGAGTTTCGCGACCCAAACTCGATGGGAAGGTTGTGCTCGACGATGCTGCTGCCGATCGATTGTTCGGCGAAGCGGGGCAAGACTGGTTCTTTGCCCGCACGAGCGGCAACAAGGCCGTGAACGATTTCCGGGACGGGGACACGAGCGAATCCGTGACTTCGCCGTCCTAGCGGCGTAATGTGTGTCTAGCGGCCAAAAAGTTCCGACCGTACTTTCGACATTCGCCGCGCTGACGCACCATTCCGCAATGGCGTCTAGATAAGGTGCGTCGGCGCGGCGAGGATGTCGGCAGGATGGAGAATCCTTTGCCGCTTGACTACACCCTACGGAACTTAGCCGCGGAGCGGCGTGAGATCTTAGCCCAGGGGGACGTGAGCGGCGGCCGCGAACAATGCCCTGGGAAGATTGCTTCGCCGCAAACTCTCTCGACATCGCCGCACGCATCGCGGTACGCACGCTGCATGCGTACCCTACAAGGCTTTTTTTGATTCCGTCTGTAACACATTCTGCGTTTTCCCGCTGGAGTGGGAGAGGCAAGTCGGTAAGGACCAACTTCGCCTACCTAAGAATCTTCACCTCGTGCCAGGAAGCCTGCAGAATGTCCACCTTCGACATGATTTTCAAACTGTTCGGAAAAGCCAAGTCCACTCGCTCGAAACAGGCCCATTCGGCGAGACAGAAGCTCAATCGGCGGATGACTTTGGAATCGCTCGAAGGGCGCGAACTCAATGCCGTCGATGTATCGCTCAACAGCGAAGGCCTGCTCCGCATCACCGGCGACGCGGAACACAACTATGCAGATGTGATGCTCGAAGGGGACAAAATTGCTGTTTACACGATACGAAATCGCTTGGACCAGGTCCCGGACGAGGCAATTGTTCCCACCTTCGACCCTGCGGCCGTCAAGCAGATCTTCATTGACGGATTGGCTGGAGACGATTATTTCATCAATCGCACCGACTTGCCTGCCGTGATGTATGGCGGCGAGGGGCAAGACTATTTACTTGCCGGAACGGGGCGTAATCAACTATACGGCGAAGCAGGATTGGACGAAATCGGCCAGTATGGCGTAGAGCGACAAGCTCCCCGCATCCAAAGCACACTGCGTGGCCCGCAAGACCAAAGCCCGCTGGCGGTTTACTATCGGCAGTTGCCAGACGCGGCCACCGTTCTTGGCAGTGCCACCAACGGCGGCCAAGAATATGTTTCTCCCAACGGCCAGGCCAAGATGCGCACCTACGAAAATGGTGTGATTGTGTGGACAGCCGGCAATGGCTCGGTGCATGTGGTGGGGAATATGCTGAAGAAGTGGGAGTCTTTGGGGGGCTTCAATAATCCCATCGTAGGAAACCCAAAATCGCCCGAAGAATTCTTCTCAAACAGGCTCGCTAATCCGCCCAAGGACACCATGCAAGTGTTTGAACATGGGTGGCTTGTGTATCGTCCCTCGGTTGGCGACCAAACCTTTGAAATTCACGGCGAGATTTTCAAGCGGTGGACGGCACCCGTTACGGATGCCAAAAACTCGACAAAAATGGACCTTGGGCTGCCTCGTTCTGACGAAATGCCGACATCAGACGGCAAAGGCCAGGTGAGCAAATTTGATCGAGGTTCCATTGTTTGGAACCGCGCTACAAACACCACTTCGATCTTCAAGCCGATCGGAATTAAATTGGTCAACCCGGGGACGGCCTTAAATAACAAGCTGCTATTTCTAACTTCGGTCGCACCTGCCCGCTTAGGCGGACTTTCGATGTCCACCACTACGAGCGACCTATACACCAAACTGGGGCGTGAAAAAGGAGCGCTGGGGCCACAAGTAGCTGGTGAAAAACTCATCAACTCAAAATTGGTATTTGTCACGCAGTTCAAGTTCGGAGCCATTTACCGCACCATGACTTCTACGTTTGAAGTTCACGGAGCGATTTATGAAAAATACCTGCAAATGGGCGGGCCTGCTGGCGAGTTAGGTCTGCCACGCACAAACGAAACTGCGGTTGGCGATGCAGCCGGGGGACGTTTCAATACGTTTGAATATGGCGCTATTTTCTGGACCCCAGCGCGTGGCGCTTTTGAAGTGCATGGGGCCATTTGGAAGACCTGGACCAATCTGGGTGGAACCCGAAGTTCGCTAGGCTATCCCACCAGCGATGAACGCGATGTAAGCGTAAACAGCCGCTTCGTCATCAGTAACTTCCAAAATGGAGCGATCGTTTATAGCCCCGACACGGACTGCATCGTTTTGCAAGGTTCCATGTGGAATCAATGGAAAGCGTACGGGGCGGAGAAAGGCTTTTTGGGCGCGCCAACTAGCAGCGTTCAGTCTCTTTCGCTACCAGGCTTGGGGACCGTACAAAGCATGCAGTTCGAGGGAGGGACGCTGAGGATGCGTGGTACAGCGGTCTTGAATCTGGACTTCAATTTCAGCCAGATGAAGTTTGCGCTCAAACAACTGTCTACGGACGGAACCCGCGTCACCCAGGCAAAGCTGAATTTAATGCGGGGCTTCTTAAATCCCCCAAATACGATGCCGGATTATGTGTCAAACTTGCTAAACAAAGTAGTAAACGGAGATCAAGGGAATCGAACCTATCGGCAGGCCACGCTCGGCAACCTGTTTACCAACGCACCTAATTCCCACCTGGAAAGTCTGACGGACAAGTGGTTTGGCGGCGGGGAACGCCCGGTCGCTCGCAATCCTCAAGGGACCGTCTTCACACATTCGTATGCCGATGGGGTGCTGTATGGATTGAATGGACCGCAGTTGATAGATATTCAACAAGGGGGTTTAAATACTTGCTATTTGCTCGGTCCTCTGGCAAGTATTGCAGGGACAAATCCACAGGCAATCCGCGACATGATTATCGATAATGGGGACGACACGTTCACCATCCGATTCTTCAACGGAAACAAGGCCGAATATGTGACCGTAGACCGATTTTTGCCGACCGACATGTCTGGAAGAATGATTTATTCATTACGGGGGCGTCAAGCCGCACTGTCGGAATCGGAAGCCTTTAATAGTCCTGTTTGGTCCGCTTTGATTGAAAAGGCCTACGCTATTGCGGCCTATTCGGGTTTGATCCCAGGTCAAATGCAGAGCAGCGAATTGACCTACGGCGGAGAGGGGATGAATGCAGGCATCGAAGGAGGGGCGAGCACTGAATCGGTGAAGCATCTGTTGGGACGCGAAGTGATGCAGTATCAGCAGTTGTATGTTTTTGACTCGGTGGGAGACCAAAATGTGGTGAATCTGAAAAAGTCCAAGGAACGCTTCTTAAGTCTGAAGAGCCAAATCATCGAAGCTGCCAACCCACTGAGCCGAGCCGGTAATCAACACATGTTGTTATGGACAGGTGATTCAAGCACTTCCGACAAACTGGGGGGCCCGCACTGCTATGTGGTCTATAGTGCCAACAACGATGAGTTGCTGTTGTTTCAGCTTTATGGAGGTGGGGGCGGTGCTTTTCGAATTTCGTGGGAGGAAGCGGCTGGCAACTTTCAATCATGGGAGATCATCTAGCGGACAGATGGCAGCCGCGTAGGTCATGCAGGAGCCATATAGGTCCGGTACAACGGGTGCCTGGTTTGGTAGGTCCAGGGACCCCGTCCCTGACACAATCCGGCTTCTGTCTTGTTTAACCTCTAGCGGCGGGAATAGCTGCAGTTCGTGTTGGCCGGAACGGAAAGGTACAATGAGCGGATGGCTAACGACTCCTCTGCTCCCATCACCGCGCACCGCATCGCTGCTGAAAAAGTGGCGGCCAAGAAATTGGGGGCGGAAGGGAGGGAGCAACCGCCACAGAATTTTGCCACCACGCAGTGGAGCATTGTCCTGGCGGCCGGGAATGGAGCGGGAGCGAACTCGCAGCAGGCGCTGGCCCAGCTGTGCGAAGCGTATTGGTATCCGCTGTATGCGTACGTTCGCCGGCGGGTCGGGAATGTCGACGAAGCGCAAGACCTGACGCAGGCGTTCTTCGCCCATCTGTTGGAAAAGCAAGCGCTCGGCAAAGCGGATCGGGAGCGGGGTCGGTTTCGGTCGTTCCTGCTCACCGCCCTCAAAAACTTCCTGGCGAACGAATGGGATAAAGCGGGGGCGGCCAAGCGGGGTGGAGGTCAACCAAAACTTTCGCTCGACTTCGCGGCCGGGGAATCGAACTATCAAATCGAGCCGGTCGATAACGTCACGCCGGAACGACTGTACGAACGTCGCTGGGTGTTGACGCTCCTGAACTGTGTGCTCGATCGGTTGCGGCAGGAACTGATTGAGGAAGGAAAAGGGGAGCAGTTCGAACAGCTCAAGTCGGCCCTGACGGGGGAAGCGTCGGCCGAAGAGTATGAGCAGGCGGCAGCCGCACTGGGCATTTCTGCCGCGGCAGCGAAGCAGGCGGCCTATCGGCTGCGGAAGCGTTATCGGGAGCTTTTTCGGGGGGAAGTGGCCCGCACGGTGGCGGATGAAAGCGAAGTGAGCGACGAAATCGGCCGCCTCTTGCAGACCCTGAGCGACTAGCAGGAAAATTCTTTGTTACCGTCGGCGGGGGTTCCTGTAGTAAGTGGTGTCCCGCATTTGCCGCGTTCCTTCGAATCGGCTGCGACTGGAGATTCCTCATGACTGCCACCTGCCCGAACTGCCAAACCTCGCTCGCCGCCGACGCCCCTGCCGGACTGTGCCCTAAATGCCTGCTCGCCGCCGCGTTGCAAAGCGAGGTTCGGCCGGCAGGATATGCCGACATCACGGTGCCGAGCCCCGCTCAGAATACGTTTGAACCGCCGCCGGTCGAGCAATTGGCCAAGCTCTTTCCGCAACTCGAAATTCTGGAGTTGATCGGCAAAGGAGGGATGGGGGCGGTTTACAAAGCGCGCCAGCCGGGACTCGATCGCTTCGTGGCGGTAAAAATTCTGCCGCCGGAAGTCGGCTGCGATCCGGCCTTTGCCGAACGCTTCACGCGCGAAGCCCGGGCGCTCGCTCGGCTCGGCCATCCGCACATCGTCGGCGTGTACGACTTCGGACAGACCGGTGGTTTGTTCTACTTCGTGATGGAGTTCATCGACGGTGCGAACTTGCGACAAACGCTGCAGGCGGGAAAGCTCGCGCCGGAACAAGCGCTCGCGATCGTGCCGCAAATCTGCGACGCCCTGCAGTACGCGCACGACGAAGGAATCGTGCATCGAGACATCAAGCCGGAAAACATCCTGCTTGATAAGCGTGGCCGAGTGAAGATCGCGGACTTTGGTCTGTCGAAGTTGGTGCATCAAGCCGACCTGCCGGACGTTTCGCTCACGGGCACGCATCAGATCATGGGAACGCTGCGGTACATGGCTCCGGAGCAGATGCAAGGGACGAAAGGGGTCGATCACCGCGCAGATATTTATTCGCTGGGGGTTGTGTTCTACGAGTTGCTCACGGGCGAAACCCCGATGGGGCACTTTGATCCTCCCTCGAAGCGCGTGCAGGTCGATGTGCGGCTGGATGAAGTGGTGTTGCGAGCGCTGGCGCAAGAGCCCGACAAGCGTTATCAACATGCGAGCGAAGTGAAAACGGATGTGGAGCAACTCGCGCCCCGTCGGCAGGCTGCTGCGGCGGCACGACCGAAGTCACCGCAGTCGGCAGCCCCGGCATCGATACCTTCTGTCTCCGATGAAATTGAACAAGCTCGGCATGAAGTGCGCATTCCTGCGATTGGCTTGATGATTGTTGGCGGACTCGCCTGTGCAATCGCTATTTTGCCAGTGTGCCTGGGGCTGTTGTACTTCGTGATTGGTTCGAGCCATGACGAGATCAGCGTGCCGCAGCGATCATTTTCGTACGCTCTTCCCGATGACGATCAACGTACGCAAAGCAGCGGGCACACACCCGCTGACTTAGCAGGTTTGCCGCCGGTTTCGCCGGCCACCATCATGGTCGCCAATGCCCTGGTGGGGCAGCAACCTGCTCCCATGCCTGCTCAGCCAATATGGGGCTTAATCGTGGGACCAATCGTCTTGGCACTGTTTGTTTTTCTACCCGCGTTTCCAGGCATTTTTCTGGTCTTCGCGGGTGGACGGATGTTGCAATTGCAGTCGTATGGGCTCTGCATCGCGGCAGCCATCTTAGCAATCTTGCCGTGCCAGTTACTGTTTCCGCTGGGCGTGTTGTTCGGCATCTGGTCGTTGATTGTGCTTAATCGCCCGCACGTGCGGCGAGCGTTTGGCGAACAACAGCGACTGTCTTCCACGGCAAGATCGTCGGCAGGCGGTACCGTTCAGGGAGGTAGCGCGCTGCAAGTAGCAAACGTGACGACAGGCATTGATTCGCCGACAAGTTTCAGGCAGAAGGATTCGGCGACGGAACCGCCAGGCAAGCCGAACGAGTTATCCGCACTCACCTGGTGGGAGCAGGCGTATGTGCAATGGCCAAGCTCAGTGCGAATGGGCGTACAGATTGTGCTCGCCTTGATCTACGCATTCGGCCTGATTTGTTTTTTCAGCTTCTCGGGCAGTCGCTCCTTCAACGATCAAGTTACCAAATCGGTCATCACCGTCGGCCAACCGGGGCCCTGGCTCGAATCCAACGTCTCGGACAACGGTTTCCGGACGTCCTTCAATCTCTTTTCTTCCTCGGTGCTGATCGCGATTGTCGCCGTGATCGTGCTGCAAGTGGCTCGCCGTCTGGAGCAGGCCGAGAAAGGGAAGGCGCACTCGATGCTGTGGCACTATGCGATCTGGAGCATCATGTTGTCGGTCATCGTCGGCATCGTGCTGATCGATCAAGGGGTGAAAAAGGGAGGGGCTTCGACGGCAACGCCAGGAAATCGCCAGACACATGCCAGTTATCTTGCCGATCATCAGGCGAGCGCGATGGCGGTGGCGATGTTGCCAGATGGCGAAACGTATGTTTCCGCGGGGGCGGACGGCAAAGTAATCATCCGGGATAAAAACCGCGATATCGTGGGGAGCTTTCGCATTCCACTGGTCGATACGGAACCGCAACGGGCGGCCCTCTTCTGCCTGGCCGTCGCCGACAACGGCCAAACGATTTATGCCGGCGGCAACACGGGCGTCTGGCGGTGGGGGCGAACTGAAGGGGAACCGGCAAAGCTTGTCGTGCCGACCCAGAGCGCGGTACGCTTCCTGGCGATTTGCGATCAAGGACGCAAACTGGCGTGCATCACCAACACAGACATCGAACTGGCACTGTATGAACTGAAGTCGTTTCAAAAAGTGGCGACCTCCTCGATTCCCCCTGGCGTAGGCTTAGGGAACATCGTCGCGGCCGAGTCGAGCCCCGAGGGTCGCTTCATCGCGATTAGTTCAAGCCCTCTCAAGTCGCGCAATGACAACGACAGTCAGGAACAGACCGAGCCCTATCAGTTGACGGTGTACGACACCCAGCAGCAGGCGAAAGAGGTGCTTACGTGGCAGTTCACGGACTCGTTCGAATTGACGTACTCGCGATTCGCTTTTACGGCGGAGAATTCACTTCTCCTCTACACACCGCTGGGGCAAGTCAAACGTTGGCAGTACGTTGAAAAGGCTGATGCGAAGCAAGGCGGCGAGTGGCTGGCAATCTCGACTCCCGACGGCGTGCGAATCACGCCGGGACGGTTCACTTCCTGCGCGGTGAGTCGTGACGGATCGACCGTCTACCTGACGCTGGATCGTCAGATCTCGGGTTTCGATACCCAAACGGACGCGCACGTATCGCTGCTCGATTTAGACATCGGCCAACGGCGTGGAGACTACGGCAGTACTCCCGTGGTTGATCTGACGACGAGCAAGAACCGTGATGAGATCGTGGCCGCTCTGTGGGATGGCTGCGTGGTGCGAGCGACCTGTGAAAGCCTTGCCTCCCCTCGCGTTCAGGCGTCCAGGCAGTCGCCTGCCGATCCTCCGCAGAAGCCAAATCGATTGCCTAAAGAAGGTGCTCCGCCGGCCGTCGAATCGGCAGCGAAAGGGGATCCTCAGCCGCAGCGTAAGTCCCTGCGAGAAGTTGCGGAACAGTTGGGAGTCGAGTTCAAATCGTGGACTGACGACGCCCCATTCAAAACGCTGCAGACGCAACTCGAACAGGATGATTCCGCCCGTAAGAAAGCGGTCGCGATGCTGAAGGAGTTCGGCGTAACGGTGGCCGACGACGCCACGGCCGAGGAACTTTTGCAGAAGGTCAAGGACCTGGTTTCTAGGCTGCAAGAGGAACCACAGCAGTAGCCTTACTCCGGCTCACCCAGTGCCGGGGGAGGCATGATCATTCGCGGCAAAAAAAGCTAATGAATTCCCTCCCATGCGCCACTTTTGTCTTGCTCGGCGTTGCCTAACGCTATAATCATCGACAGCCTTCCCAGTTTCGCCCACCACGTTTTTCCAGGAGACTGCCATGAAGCTGGTACACCGCCAAAAGCCACGCTTGGCCGAGAGTAGATTGGGTTTCACTCTCGTGGAACTGCTGGTCGTGATCGCGATCATCGGCATTCTCGTTGCCCTGCTTTTGCCGGCGGTGCAATCTGCACGGGAATCAGCCCGAGCCACAAGTTGTCGTAACAAGCTCAAGCAAGTGGGCCTGGCGCTCCACAATTACCTTTCGGTAAATATGACGTTCCCGGCTCCGTCGGTCGTTCCCCGGACACAGACCTATGAACCGTGGTCCGCCCATGCACGCCTGCTGCCGTTCCTGGAACAAGGGAATCTCGCCGACTTGATCGACTTCAACGCGCAAAAGGAGTTCGTCGACAATCCGCAGGTTTGTGCGACACGAGTTCCCACTTATCTCTGCCCCAGCGAGATTAAGGATGAACGTCGCGTTACCCCCAAGCTGATCCACTATCCTCTTAATTATTGTTTCAATCAAGGAACCTGGTTCATCTATGATCCGGTTAGCGATCAGGCAGGCGATGGCGCATTTGCCCCCAATCGCTTTTATCGGACCGGCGATTTCCAAGATGGGCTGAGCAACACGTTGGCGGCCGCGGAGACGAAGGCTTTCCAGGCGAATATATGGGACACTAATCATCCAAATACTCTAGGCGTTCCCGCACCGGCCGATCCGACAGCAGCGGCAGCGTTCTTCGGCGGAACGTTCGATTTCAACGGCCATACCGAGTGGGTCGAAGGGGATGTCCATGAAGGGGGCGTGACCACCACATTTGCGCCCAACACCAAGGTTCCCTACTCCAATGGAGGCAAGACCTATGACATCGACATCACCTCTTCGCGTGATGGAGAATCCATCACCTTGCCCACCTACGCAGCGATCACCGCTCGCAGTTACCACCCAGGGAATGTCAACGTGGTTCTGATGGATGGTTCGGTTCGCACGGTGGCAAGCAACGTTGCCCTGCGCATCTGGCGGGCGTACGGCACGCGCAGTGCCGGTGAAGCGTCGGAGGATCTCTAATCCGAAGGCTAAGAGATGAAGTCGAAAAACGAAGAACAAACCTCGTCACTTCCGGTGGCAACGATTGCCAGCTTGGTGGTTGCCGTGATTGTGGTCGCCGGACTCGTCTGGTACTTCTTCCGCGCTAGCGAACCGCCGCCGGCCGATGAAGCGGTGGGGCGTCCCGTCGCAGAGCGATTTCTGGCGGAGCTCCAAGCAAAAAGGGCCGGTTCCGCATGGGATTTGACAACCGCGGAATTCAAGAGCGACGAAGGTCGTGAATCCTTTATTCGCTGGGCAGCTCAGCGCCCCGTGTTAACCTCGCCACTTGAGTTTCAAGAATACCGCCTGACCGACTTTAACGGCTTAAAACGGGCGGAGTGTGTTTACCGCCCCCCGGCAGGAAGCAAAATTAATACCCAGGTGCGCATCGCAGTCGGGCAAGAATTTGGGGAATGGAAAGTGGAACGAGTTGACGCAGATTAGGTCTACAACGCTGTGCTACTCCGGCTCGCCCAGCGCCGGGGGCGGCATGATCATTCGCGGCTTCGCTTCTGCGCGTGGGGTAGGGGTTTCATTGCGTGGCTCTTGAATGGTTGCCGGCGGAAGGGCAATCATGTTCGGCGGCGACGAGAGATTACTGTTCCCTGGCAGCGGCGTGGCGAGCGGTGCCCCTTGGTTTGGATTGCCGGGCAATACCTGCGCTGATGTTCCAGGGCGACGAGCCACTTCGCCGGCAGGATAATCCCCACCTGCAGCTCGTGGTGTCCAGCGTTCCATGGCCGGCGCAGCAGAAGCGGATGGTTCATCGCGATTCGGGCGAGTGGCGGTGTTCGAAGCTTGTCCGGGCAACGAGACCGAAAGCTCTTGATCGGCTTGCAGCCGTTGGCCATCCGCGGTTTCCAGTCGGACGAAAAGCCGCAGCGTTGAATTCTGCGGCGGTGCGGTGGGCCAAGGCATTGTTAAAGCAATGCCCCGTTGCTGCGCGAGGACTGATTGCGAAGCACGGACCTGGTCTTCATTGAAGTCCCAGCGCGCGACCCGCGCATCGGCACCTTCCAGAGCCGGGTCGAGCAGCACCACTGAAACTTTGCCAACCTGCGGCACAAACTCCCCTTGATCGTTGAGCGTTTCCAAGAGAATCGCCAGGCCGTCATCTCCCGGACGACCATCGAGATTCACGCCCCCTGTATGGACCGCGTTGAACGTTAAGTGCGTCGCACTGCCGTTCATCCCCCCGACGGTTTCCGCCGGCGAGGGCAACTGGGAAGTCAGGGACTCAGGCGGTTTTGGCGGCGGAGCGATCCAGGCAGGTCTTCCCACGGCAGCCGAGGTTCCCGTTTCTGGCACCACCACCGGTTGCGGTGCGGGCAATTCTTCGGCCGCGGCAGGCAACTCTTCCGGGAGCGTCTCGGGCGGAGAAAGATCGATGCCAGACTGACGCGGGTTCGTCAGCATGCCTGCCGCGGGAGTTGTTCGCGGCGTGTTGCGCGGCACATTCCGTGGCGGCAAGGGGTCGATTTCTGGCTGCAGCATCGGGGCAGCAGCCGCCGGTGCCGGTTCAGGCTCGGGGGCAGCATTCAGAGCCGGTGCTGGCGTAGCAGGAGGAACCGTTGCTCGCGGCGCTGGAGGTACAACTGCCGGTGGAGCAGCAACTGGTGGCACGTTTGCCGGCGGCACGACAGGCTTCTCCACGCGCGGCAGATCAACAGCCGGGGGTGGCGTCTCGACCATCGGCACATCGATCATCGGCGGTTCGAGATCGAGCGGATCGGTTCCCATCTCGGGCGGCTTCGTCAACGGAGTTTCGCTTCGAGGTAGAAGCGGATTCGACGGTTTCGTGCCGCTGCTTGCCGGCGGATCCCCCCGGCGACGCTTCGTTGCACCGCCGCTCGCTTCGTAGTCGTCGACCTTCTTCTGCAGAATATCGAGTTCGTACTGCTGATCGCGGATGATCAGTTCTAGCTGGCGATTCTGGTTATTCATCTCCTCGATCCAGAAGTGCGTGAATTCATTGCTGCGGCACCCTGCAAACAGGGCGGCAAGCAACAGGCACCAGACTATCCGGCGCAAATTCATCCGATTCCGGCGATCTTTGAGAGTACGAATGTCCAAAACTCTTCTCAGCAGAGATCATCCAAGCGCGCAACCGCAGCCTGAAATCTTCGCGGACAAAACCAAAGGCGGGTCATACCAAGCCCAACCAGCGCAGGAAAGAGCAACTGTTGGCTAGCAACGCAAAATGGCGGCTAAAGAGTGGCAGCGCGCACTGCTACCGCGGGGCGTGCCAGGGGAAGAAGCACCGACTGGCATCGGAACCTTGTAGATGTCGAAAGCCCGACAGGGCCATCGACCAACGCTGCTAGCGTACTAGGCGCGGGCTTCGCACATCTTACGCAATTCTTCCAGCTCTTCACTCAAACGGTGACGGAGCGGGCTCTCGCAACGCAATTCGTCGAGCAGGGCCTCGGCCTTGTCCAGATTCTCCGAAGGAAAATCCTGAGACGTGAACAACTTGCGGAAACTGAGTTGAACTTGATTCTCGGTGAGCACAACAACCTCCAAGGGATGAACTGACCAGGGACATCCCAACCAGGAAAGAACGCGGCGAACGGACGCAGCTCCCGCAGACGTGATCCTCGTCTTCATTCTATTTTACGAGCCGAACCGATGGCCGCAAGAGCGAGCTGCCGCGAAGATAGAACTAGCAAGCAATTTCGTTCCCGACTGGCGGCTCCCCCCGCAACCTCCTACGCCATAACTTACCAGGCTCCGAATCAAGGAAGCTGAAAACCACCAATCAGACGGGCGGCGGTGAGTTTCGACAAGGTCGGCAGACGAGCCGTTACCGGGGGTTAGTTCAGCGTTGATGGGCCGAGCTGTCAAACTCATTCATGATCTAAAGCCTTTCAGAAGCTGCATTTATCCGGTCCTTTCACGTTCAAATGGACCGTTCGCGGCAAGTCATGCGGTACTATGAATAGGGGCGTTTCGCCCGGCACCGTTCAGATTTCCCGAGCCGACCCTCCAGGAGTTAGGACCCATGAAGCGAAAAGTGCTGCCGGTGATCGTCGCCTGGCTCATGCTGGCGGGAGTGGTCCGCGGGGAAATTAATTCCAAGGATGTAAAAGACGCCATCGACCGGGGCGTGAACTATCTGCAGAAGCAGCAACAAACCAGCGGCAGTTGGGGGGACTATGCCGGACATGCGGGCGGACTCTCGTCGTTGTGCACTTTGGCGCTCCTCAGTTGTGGTGAGCCAATCAGCGATCCGTTTGTGAAACGCTCGCTCCAGAACTTAGAAGGAATGCCCGCCCCGGACACCATTTACGCGGCCTCGCTGCGGATCATGGTTTTCTCGACGGCGGACCCTAAGCGCTACCGGCAGAAGATCGACGAAATGACCGCTTGGATCGTCGCCAATCAAATCGACGAAGGGCCGAGCAAGGGGAGTTGGTCCTATTCTCGCAAATTTGGGAACGGCGGAGACGGCAGCAATACGCAGTTCGCGATGCTCGCCTTACACGAAGCCGAAAAAGCAGGGGCCAAGGTTCCTGATCGCACCTGGGAGTTAGCCAAAGGCTATTGGCTCTCGGAAGGGATTCAATTGCCGGACGGTTCGTTTGTCTACGATCGTGGTGCCACGGTGACAGGGAGCATGACTGCCGCGGGGACTGCTTCCTTGATCATCGCGCTCGAACGTCTGCAAAACGGTGATGCGAAAGCCGACAACGGCATTTTGCAATGCTGCGGCGAACAACCCGATTCGAGTCAAGTCGAAATGGCACTCGATTGGCTGGGGCGAAAGTTCACAGTGACTACCAACCCCAATACGCTCGGGCTGCGCGGCGTGGGCAAATCGTATCCGCACTTGCTGTACTGGCTGTATGGCGTGGAACGGGTCGGGCGCATGTCGGGGCGACGGTTTTTGGGTTCGCACGATTGGTTCCGCGAAGGTGCGGAGTTCCTGGTCAGCGAGCAGCGCAAATCGCTGACCGGCAGTTGGGTTGGCACGGGCGTGGCCGAAAACAATCCACTGGTGGCCACATCGTTTGCACTGTTGTTTCTCTCGAAAGGTCGCCGGCCCGTCGTCATCAGTAAATTGCGCCATTCGCTCGAGGCCGGTTCCTCGCGTGATTGGGATTTGCATCGCCGCGGCGTGGCGCATCTCACTTCCCACATCGAAAAGCTGTGGCGCAAAGATCTAACTTGGCAAACGATCGATGCCCGGCAGGCAAACGTCGAAGATTTGCTCGAAACCCCCGTTTTGTTCATCAGTGGCAGTCAGGGGCTGAAGTTGGCCCGCGACCAGAAACGGATCTTGCAGGAGTACGTGAATCAAGGTGGCTTTTTGCTCGTTGAAGCCTGCGATGGCAACGGTTGCGACGGCAAACAGTTTGATCGTGAATTCCGGGCGCTGATGGCGGAGTTGTTTCCCGATAGCGAACTGCGCAAGCTTCCGCCCGATCATGCGGTGTGGTATGCCCAGGAAACCGTTGACCCCAAAAGTCTCCCCAACGATCCCGATTTCTGGCTGTGGGGGCTCGATACTTGTTGCCGCACCGGTGTTGTTTATTGCCCCCGCAGTTTGTCGTGCTACTGGGAAGTGGCCCATCCGTTTCGCGAAGGGCAAATCGCATCTCCGCTAAAAGAAGAAGTTGAAACGGTGCTCAAGATCGGCGGCAATGTAATCGCTTACGCCACTAATCGAGAGTTAAAAGAGAAACTCGATCGCCCGCAAGTTGCCGTGAGCGATCTGGGAGGCAAAGCGCCGCGCGGGTCACTGGTCATTCCCAAATTGAGTCATTCGGGCGGCAGTGATGATGCTCCCGGTGCGCTCACCAATCTACTTCGCGTGCTCGATACCAAAATGGAACTGCGCTCCGATCCGCAGCGCCGCATCATCGCGCCGGGTGATCCCAAACTGTTCGACTATCCACTCATCTTCGCCCATGGCAGGCGCGCGTTTCGCTTCTCGACCACGGAACGCAAGGCGTTAGAAACCTATCTCACCCGGGGCGGTTTTATCTTTGCCGATGCGATCTGCGCCAGCGAGCCGTTCGCTGAATCTTTCCGGAGCGAACTCAAGGCAATTTTTCCGGATGGCAATTTTGTTCGCATCTCCTCCGATCATGTGCTGTTCACCGATGAGTTAGGAGGCTTTGACGTGCGCTCGGTGATGTTGCGTGATCCCAAACTGCGTGTCGGCGATGATCCCCTAGCGGCGCGAATGTCGAAGACGGCACCGCTGCTGGAAGCTTTGGAAGTAGATGGCCGGATCGCAGTGATTCTATCGCCTTACGATTTGAGCTGCGCCCTGGAACGTGGCGCTTCCCTGGAATGCAAAGGCTACGCGCCGGTGGATGCGGCAAAGCTGGGGGTCAATATTGTGATGTTTGCGCTGCAGCAGTAGTGAGTTTCGCAACTCAATCGACATTCGATCGCAGCAATATTGGCTTGCCAACGGCTTGTGCGTCGCGTTCCAGGGTGAACACGGTTGGAATGGCATTTGTCATTCACCGGCAACACGTTCGGCAGGCCCTTGCTCCGACTGAGTTAAGGCAAACGGGTACCACGTGAATGGCACACGGCGTCTCCCCGCTACCTTGCTTCTTCATCTGCTTCAAGCAAAATAAAAACTCCTCTCTCGCCGCCTCCGACCCCTGACCCCTGACCTCCGACCCCTTCCCATGATCCAGCGTGTTCTTGTTCTCGGTGCCGGCAGTGCGGGACTGCTGGCCGCTCTATCTTTGCGCGTGCGACATCCGCATCTCAAGCTGCAGGTGCTGCGATCTCCGGAGCTCGGCATTATCGGAGTCGGCGAGGGAACGACCCGCTATCTGCTCTCCCACTTGCATGGCTATCTGCATATCGATCTGGCCGAGTTTTATCGCGAAGTGCAGCCGATCTGGAAGTTGGGGGTTCATTTCCTGTGGGGGCCGCGACCAAGTTTTAATTACTCCTTCAACTATCAGTTCGCGCTGCAACACTCCGGCTTCAACCGTTCCCACGGCTTCTACGCATTCGAGGATTGCACGCGGGCTGAGATTTCTTCCGCCCTGATGTCGGCCGACCGGGTCTTCGTTCGGCAACCTGATGGCGTTCCCCTCATTCGCGACGATTTGGGATACCATCTCGAAAACGCTACTTTTGTGAACTATCTGGAACGTCTGGCAGTGGCTATCGGAGTCGAAATCGTCGATGGCACCGTGCGCGACGTGGAAGCGAACGATTCGGGCATCACGAAACTGCATCTGGAAGATGGTCGTATGCTCGATGCCGATTTGTATATCGACTGTTCGGGCTTTCGTTCCCTCCTTTTAGGAAAGACCCTGGCAGAGCCCTTCGAAGACTACGGAGCCACGTTGTTCTGCGATCGCGCTGTGGTGGGAGGCTGGCAGCGTCAACCGCACGAACCGATTAAGCCCTACACCACGGCCGAGACCATGCAGGCGGGTTGGGCGTGGCAGATCGAGCACGAACACCGGGTGAATCGTGGCTACGTTTACTCCTCTTCTTTTGTGACCGACGAAGAGGCAGAAGACGAATTTCGGCAGGCGAATCCGTCTCTCACGCAAACGCGCGTGGTGCGCTTCAAGACCGGTCGTTACCGCCGATCCTGGGTCAAGAATGTCGTGGCGATCGGCAACTCCTCGGGCTTTGTCGAACCACTTGAAGCCACCGCCCTGGGGGTAATCGCGCAAGATTGCCAGGCCCTGTGCTCGTCGCTGGTCGAGTGTAATTTTGTCCCCACGCCGAGCATTGTGCGGGAATACAACGAACGGGGGCGGCGAATGTGGGAAGCGATCCGGAACTTTCTTTCGATTCACTATCGCTTTAATCGCCGGCTTGATACACCTTTTTGGCGGGAGTGTCGGGAAAAGGTCGATCTGGCCGGGGCCGAGCGAATTGTCGACTACTATCGGGAAAATGGTCCGGGGACCGCTTACAAAGAAGTCTTGATCGATTCATTTGATCAGTTTGGCCTGGATGGCTACCTGGTGCTGTTGATCGGGCAGCAGGTTCCGCACGCCAACAACTATGTCCCATCGGCCGCGGAACGAGATCTCTGGCAGCAAAAGCAGCGGGAGCATGCGCAGCAGGCAACGCAAGCTTTCACCACGGAAGAGGCCTTGGAGATGATTCGCTCACCGTACTGGACCTGGCGTCAGGATTTTTATCGGGACGTGCCGAGCTAGAGAGGAACCTGAGGAGCGTTACTCCAGCGAAATCCATTCCCTCCCCGCAAACGCCTGTGGCCGCTAGAATCGCAGTTACGCGAACCGTCTGCTCTCTAACGATCCAATCATGCCCGCACGCCGCATCCTGGTCACTTCCGCCCTGCCGTACGCCAACGGTCCGATCCACATCGGGCACCTGGTCGAGTACATCCAAACCGATATCTGGGTCCGCTTCCAGAAACTGCGAGGCCATCGCTGCATCTACGTCTGTGCCGACGACACGCACGGCACGGCCATCATGATCAGCGCGAAAAAAGCGGGGGTGACCGAAGAAGCCTTCATCGCGAAGACGAACGAAGAACATCAGCGGGACTTTGCCGGCTTTGGGGTCGCGTTCGACAACTACGGCAGCACCAATAGCGACGAAAACCGCGAGCTGTGCGGCATCTTTTGGAAGAAGCTGCGCGGGGCGAATCTGATTGCCGAGAAAGATGTCAGCCAGTTGTTCGATCCGGTGGTCGGGACGTTCTTGGCCGATCGGTTTGTGAAAGGAACCTGCCCGATTTGCAAATCGCCGAATCAATACGGCGATAGCTGCGACAAATGCGCCAGCACCTACACGCCGGCGGAGTTAATCGATCCCGTTAGCACGCTCTCCGGTGCGACGCCCGAAATTCGCACGGCGAAACATTTGTTTGTCGAACTTTCGAAACTGCAAGATTTTCTCATCGAGTGGACGCAGTCGGGCAATCATCTGCAGGACGAGATTGCGAACCAACTCAAAGGAAGCTTTCTGGGGGATCCGCTTCGTGATTGGGATATCAGCCGCCCGGCCCCGTATTTTGGCTTCGAAATTCCCGATTCGCCCGGCAACTATTGGTATGTCTGGTTCGATGCGCCGATCGGCTACATCGCCAGCACCTGGCAATGGTGCAAGCGGAACAACGAAGACCTGGCAACGTGGTGGCAAAACGACGCGACCGAAGTCCATCACTTCATCGGCAAGGACATTACCTATTTCCATACGCTCTTCTGGCCCGGCATGCTGAAGACGGCGGGCTACAACCTGCCGGAGAAGGTTCACATTCACGGCTTTCTCACCCTCAACGGCGAGAAGATGAGCAAGAGCAAGGGAATTTTTGCCCGCGCGGCGACGTTCCTGAAGTATCTCGATCCACAGAGCCTGCGGTACTTTTATGCCTCGAAGCTGGGCCCGCGTGTCGACGACATGGATCTCAACGCCGACGAGTACGCGAACAAGATCAACGCGGACCTGGTCGGCAAAGTAGTGAACCTCGCCAGTCGGACGGCGAAATTCGTAGCGAATGTTGGCTTGTCGCAGACCTATCCCGACGACGGCGGCCTGTTCGCCAAAGCAGCTTCCAAAGCGGATGAAATCGCGGCCGCGTACGAAGGTTGCGACTTCGCCCGCGCGACGCGGATCATCATGGAGCTGGCGGACGCTGCCAATCCGTTCATTGAAGAGCATCGTCCGTGGGAGTTGGGCAAGAAGCCTGGC
Organism: Pirellulaceae bacterium; assembly: GCA_041739545.1. Lineage (GTDB taxonomy): Bacteria > Planctomycetota > Planctomycetia > Pirellulales > Pirellulaceae > JBGSNR01. Next base: position 172,618 of record JBGSNR010000057.1, read on the forward strand.
AACGAACAGAAGGTGCAAGACGTTTGCACGGTCGGTTTGAATCTGTTCCGGCAGATCGTGATCTATCTCGCCCCGGTCCTGCCGAAACTCGCGGAGCAAGTCGGCCTGCTGCTGAACGATCCAATCGTCTCCTGGGATCAAGCCCAACAGCCGCTCGTCGGCACGGCGATTGCCAAATTCGAACATTTAATGAAACGCGTGGAAAAGAAGGATTTCGAAGCCATGATCGAAGAGGAAAAAGTAGCCGCGGCCGAAGCAGCACCAGCCGTCGAAGCACCTGCAGCGACTGCCTACAACGATACCGATGAAGCACTCGTTGCCGAGCCACTGGTGGCGGATCAAATTTCGATCGACGACTTCACGAAGGTCGATTTGCGCGTCGCCCGCGTGCTTGAAGCGGAAGAAGTTCCCGAAGCGAAGAAGCTTTTGAAGCTAAAACTTTCGCTCGGTGGCGGCGTGACGCGGCAAGTTTTTGCCGGCATCAAGGCCGCTTATAAGCCAGAAGAACTGGTCGGCCGGCTCGTGGTGATGGTCGCCAATCTTGCCCCACGGCAGATGAAGTTCGGCCTGAGTGAGGGGATGGTTACCGCTTCCGGTCCCGGCGGTGCGGAAGTGTTCTTGCTTGCCGTGGATAGCGGTGCCAAGCCTGGCATGCGGGTGCATTAGGGCCATTTGCCTGCGTTCAATTCAAACGCGGGCGATCTTAAATCTCAATCAATGTCGGCCGCTTATCCCGGCCGAGCAAATGATCTTCTTCGCGCACGCGCTGGGGAGCAGCGAGCCGCCGTTTTTCCGTTTCACCGGCCGCAAGAAACAGGTGCAGCAAGTACATTCCCAGGCCGCAAAAGAAGACTCCCCAGGGAACGGTCAGCACCAAGAAGGACGAGCCTCTGATCTCGAACACATACGGCCCAGTCGTGAGATTGTCGTCAAAGGCTTCGGTCAAAGTCCACATCCAGTTTGGGAACTGAAGCAAGGTGTACTCGATCGTATCGAAATCAAAACGCTCGATCGCTACTTGAAAGAGTGCCGGGAGGAGGCACGCGAGAAAAGCGACCAGCACCTGCACGATCAGGCTGATCAGCCACGGCAATCGCATCTTAATTCCCGGTGAAACTGCGGAGTATGCCTTCCAACGCGTCGGTGGAGAGGCAGGCGCGGTAGCGTTTGCCACGAATATTGTCTTTTAGGGAAGTGTCCACTGACAAAATGGACACGGCCA
>JBGSNR010000082.1:0-19869 GCA_041739545.1 Pirellulaceae bacterium
GAGATCAGATTTCGCCAGAACAATTCACGTTCGGGAGAGGGAAGTCGAGGCATGATGGCAACTCCTGATAGCGCAAAGCAAGGAATAATTCCTTCACGCTATCAGTGCCCGCAAGGATGTCGAAGAATTTACGGATACACTTAACCGGTGGATCGTGCCCCTGGAAAAAGGACTTGATTATCTGGCCCTTCCTTCAGGGCGACAAATTCAAGTTCCGTTCGACCAGTTGCTGGTCTTCTCAACGAATCTGGAACCGCGGAACCTGGTCGATGAAGCGTTCCTGCGCCGCATTCCGTACAAGATTGAAGTGCTGGACCCGACCGTGAAGGAGTTCTGCGAGATTTTCTTGAAATCGGCGGCTGCTGTTGGCCTGGCTTGCCAGCCCTCAGCGCTGCAGTACTTGCTGGAAAAGCATTACGGCCCCAAGCAATTGCCGCTGCGGTATTGCCACGTGCGGGACCTATTGTCGCAAGTGAAAGTGCTGTGCGAGTTCCACGATCTGCCGTTGGAAGTTACCCCCGGAGCGCTCGATGTGGCCGTGGGGAACTATTTTGGTTCGTTGGGGATGATGCAGTAGCCCGCCGCATGACCTCGCTAGGCGCTTCGGGTTACAACCAGTTGGCTAATGCGCGCGGCATCTTTGCCGTTCCACATCAGTCGCATGAGCAATCCGCGTGGGGCGTCAATATCTTTCTGCAAGTCTCTACGTCGAATGAAGTGAGGGGCGGTCCCATCCCGTGCGCTGATGGCGACCCAGCAAACATCCTGTGGGATCAACTGTCCTTGGGAGTCGACTAGATGCAAGCGAAGTTGGCCATGAAACGGTTGGTTGATAACACCCTTGGCGATTGCCGTCCGCTTCTCTTGCGGTAAGCGAGTGACCCAGGCATTCTGCTGAACATCCGCTTCCGCAAGATCTTCGTCAAACTCAAAGATCTCATTGACCTGCCATTGTTGAGTGGCTCCCGGCAGGGAAGGAATTGCGTTTTTCCTCTCAGCAGGCCAGTGAGGAATCACCGTGGGCCGGCAGACGAAATTGTGCTTCGCAGCTAGTTTGGCGCAGCCAGTTCGAAACTCTTCGGCGAGGTCCAACTTCAGCAACGCATCCCGCAGATTTTCTGCCAAGGTTGTAAGTCGATTAACATTCTCCATCGAGTGCTTGAGAAACCGAGCCATACATTCGACATTGGGCATGGCCCCCATGAGCCTTTGCTTATTGAAGGGTACGCCGCGATACTTCAAGAACCTCGCGAGTCCTCCATCCGTGCGAAACAGAACCGGGATGCCGCACAAACTGGCTTCTAAGGGGGAGAAGCGTAGATGGAGTGGATTGATTCCAGTTTCGATATGAACTCGGCTGCGGCAGAGCATCGAAAGATAATCGTCCCAAGGAAGTGATCCCACAACGTCCATGCGCGGGTTACTGTGATCAGGATCATTCATCCCCAGTACACACAATTGCACGGTATTACATAGGGGCCGAAAGGTGTTAAAGATCTCCTTCATGGCCGCGGCCCGCAGGTGCGCAATAACGGTCGAAGCGAACGGCTCACTCTGCTGTCCTAGCCAACGATAGGGCAGTCTGGCTGGCGAGCACGTTGTGGGGATCGCAAGATGCCGATCTTTGAAGGGAGATTCTTCATAGTCCGCAAGCATCGGAAGGTTGGGCGAGTAATAGACATGAGGGGGAAAGCTCCCAGGATCAATCCCTTCGTCTCGACAGAATTGGCTGTAGGTCTTGCCGTGATAGCCGAAGATACGTTGTAAGATCGTACCCCTAAAGTTAGCTGCTACGCAGGCCAAAGCCTTGGGAGGCAATTGCACAAACAAGCAGTCGATGTGGGCGTTCAAAAGTTCCCACTGCTCAGGCTTGAAACTTGCGGCATCGACAAGCCGCAGTCGCCGCAGTTGCTCGACCAGGTTTGTCGGCAGCGTGCAACAGCTTTGCCAAGGGATGTATTGTTCCGAGAGTGCGTCCTCGTAATCGGACTCGACACGCGGATCACTAACGTGCGGGCGGCGTGGAATAACTTCAAATCCGCTCCGCAGCAAATTTGTGAGGTCTTCGTATCTGAGCGACGTATGTATGTAGTCCCAGTAGATACGGAACGTACGCTTTTCGCCGCCAAAAAACTGGGCCGCGTTGTTCAAGGTAAGGATGTTCATCATGGGAATCAGCGTAATTTTAGGGGCGCGAGACGCCAGTCGTTAATGCGGAAGTGTTTTGCGAAACTTTCACGTCCGGAGCGGGCAATCTCGACTTATTAATAGTCCTATCCGTCGAAGCGGAGGTTTCTGCCCGCGACGTTGAGATGTCATAGAGGAAAACTCCCGGATCCTCCCCCGCCGAGGCAGGAATTTCGAGATTAAGACGGGTAAAGGTCTCCCCAATGTGCTCTCCACGTAACGGCGCAATTAGACGAGCAAATCGTCCCTCGCGTTGAATTCGTGTGTCCAAGGGGATCCCATTCGCCGTCAGCTTTAACGTTTGCAATGCTGCGCGGTCATTCGTCCATAAGACCACTTCAATTTGGCGGGCCTCGGGATGCACGGGCAGATCAAGAAATCCAGTTCGACCATTCAGCCGCAAGTAGATGCTTTCCAAGTAGGGCTCGAACTTACCTTGCATGCGCCAGCCCCAGTTCACTCCGCAGAATGGCTGTCCCGGATCGAAGCGAAACTCCGTACTCCGTTCGTGATGCGCCTTCCAGAGATTCTCGTACGCTAAAGTACGAGTCTCCAACGTATGCGTGACAGCTAATGTTTCGAGGCAGCGCTGCTGGGCGCGTTTAAAAATCTCTAGTTCGTAAGGGAAATACTTGGCGAAAAGTGCCGGTACATCCAGTGGCAAATCACCATAATCCTGCCGAAATCTCGACGCCTCATTAGCGACCGGCAGACTGGGAAGTGGAGGCTGACCGAGAGCATGTGCCAACTCACCAACCGCGATATCGATTTTGTCGTCTGTATAGACGAACTTATAGCGGTCTAGTGTTTGCAATGCACTTGCCAGTTGACGTTCAATCCACTCTTCGCCGGCAAAGTTCCGTTTTGTCTCTAGGTCGATGAGGTAAGCCATGCTGCTGATGCGCTGGCGAAAACATTCACGTCGGTCCGCGCGATCAAAGTAATTGGGATCGCGGCTCACCGTCAGGTCGTAAAGCACGGGGTCGAATTTGCGTGAACGAGCCGCATGCTTGTAGAACGAAACAAAGCGCTCATAGGGGTTGCGGACGCCTACGATTCCGCTTAAACCGGGGAAGAACTCTTCCCGAATCGCTTCGGCCACATGGCCCATCACGGCCTGGAATCGGTTTCGTTCTTCGGGGGTCAATTCGGCAGGGAGCCGCCCGCCCGAACTTCGCAAGGAAAGAAAGCTGTTTTCCCAACTGAATGCAGGCTCAAGTCGCAATGTCACTGCCGTCCCTGCGCATTTGGGAATGTGGCAGAAGAAAATGGATGAATTCGGCACGCCATCCGCGCAAGTCGGACGAGCCGGACAGTTCAAGACGCTGGGCATGGCGAATCTCGCTCGCAGGCACCGGACGAAAGGTTGCGAAACAATGATGAGGTATTAGCGAATCTAAACGGGCCAGCCAAGGTCGGTTTTATCGCTGGTCTCCGTTCTCATGCCAGCTAGCGACGGCTTTATTGGACGGCGTTAGAGCGCTATTCCTTCGTCCAATATCCGTCCGTCCCGAACGCTGCCAGCATCAGCACTGCCAGCACGCCGATCTCGGTTGCCAGGGCGATCGTTCCCCACTCTTCAATCCACTGCAACAGGGGCGAAGAGGTCGGAAATGGATTGCGCGACTGCACCATCATCACGCCGTAGCAGCAGGCCGTGATGGCAAAGAGGACCCCCACTACCAGCAGCAGCAGGTAGAACGGATTCGACATGGTTTGGGGTCTAGGCATGGGCTGGTCCAAAATGCCGGCTGGGGGTCGTTTTTCCAGGCTAGCTAACCACTATGATACGGGATTGGCTCAGACTCGCGAGAGCCGGTCTGGGCCTGTCCAACTTACTAGCTATCACTCCTGTCACGCCCGGAACGAGCCTTGTCTGCTAAAGTCCGACAGATCGAAATTCGCGGCGTGGAGGTGCACAACCTGCAGCGAATCAGCCTCGATATTCCGCGGCGGCAGCTGATTGTGGTGTGTGGCGTGAGCGGCAGCGGGAAAACCAGCCTGGCACTCGATACGCTCTATGCCGAAGGGCAGCGGCGGTATATCGAAAGCTTCTCGGCCTACACCCGTCAGTTTTTGCAGCGCCTGGAGAAACCACAGGCGGAACGTATCAGCGGCTTACCCCCGGCCATTGCCGTCGACCGACACAATGTCTCCCGCTCGCCGCGCTCTACGGTCGGCACGGCGACCGAAACAAACGACTATCTGCGGCTTCTCTTCGCCCGCATTGGTGTCATTCATTGCCCGACCTGCGGCCAGGTCGTGCGCGCGTTCCGTGTGGAAGAAATTTCCGCGGCCTTGGCGAAGATCGCTGCCGGCACGCGGATGATGATCGGCTTTGAGGTGGAGCACGAAGGCCGTGCCGACGAACCGTCCGTCCAGGATCGTTGGACAGCGCTGCGGCAAAATGGATTTGCGCGGCTGGTAGCACTCGACCAAACGTATGATCTCGCCGAAACTCCGGCGCACTTGCCGCCGCTGCCGTGGTTTGTGATTATGGATCGACTCACTGCCGGGAGTGATTCGGGCCGGCAGCGCGATTCGCTGGAAACATCGCTGCGGCAAGGGAAGGGACGGTGCGTGGTTGCGGTGGAAGAGGCCAACGGGCGAAGGGAACAAGGGGCCAAGGGGCGAAGGGGCGAAGGGGCAAAGGGAAAGACAGAGGATGATGTTGTCGTTGACGGTGGAATCGCGATCGCACGCTCTGGAGACTCCGCCCAAGAAATTCCTTCCTCCTCTTCGCCCCTTGGCCCCTTTGCCTCTTCGCCCCTCCTGAACAACGCACAGCCCACCCTCATCGATAGTTTCCCTTGGCAGATTCTCTCCTTCGCCAGCGCGTTACGCTGCGGCGGTTGTGGCCGGGACTTCAGGCCGCTCGAACCACGCGAGTTCAGCTTCAACAGTTCGCTCGGTGCGTGTTCCGCCTGCGAAGGAAGTGGCACCACCACCGATCTTGATTTCGACCTGATCGTGACCGACCTGGATCGCAGCATTCAACAGGGAGGAGTTTCGGCCTGGAACGATACGCAGTTTGTCGAGAACCGCGCGGCGATGTGGCAAGAGGCTGAACGCGGCGGCTTGCCGATCGATATTCCGCTGCGCAGATTCAATCCGGAACAACGTCGCTTGCTAATTGAGGGAGACCCTGCCAAGAACTTTGCCGGCGTGCGTGGTTTTTTGCAGAAGCTCGAAACTTCCGGCCGGAAGGCAGCGGCGGCGCGCAAGTTTGCGGAATCGTTCACCGGCATGCTTCCCTGCCCGATTTGTCAGGGGACCCGTTTGAAGCCCGAGCCGATCGCCTATCACGTCGGTGAAAAAAACCTGGCCGAACTCTGCTCGTTGCGCCTCGACATGACGGCCGAATATCTTGCGGCCCTGTCGCTGAACGACAACGAACGGGCCATCGCGCGAACCTTGCTGGAGCAAATTCAATCGCGGCTAACGTATCTGCAGCGCGTGGGGCTGGGATATCTAACTCTCGATCGCCCGCTAAACACCCTCAGTGGTGGTGAAGCTCAACGAGTCGGTTTGGCTTCGGCCCTTGGTTCGAATCTGGTCAACATGCTTTACGTGTTCGACGAGCCCTCGGCCGGTTTGCATCCGCGGGATGTGGAACAACTCATCGCTGCCATTCTTGGGCTGCGCGATCGCGGGAATACGGTCATTGTGGTCGAGCACGAAGAAGCCTTCCTGCATCGGGCGGATCAGATTATCGAGATTGGTCCCGGTGCCGGTAAACGCGGCGGTAAAGTTGTTTATCAAGGTCCGCTGGCGAACCTCACCGACTGCAAGGAAAGTGTGACTGGTGATTTCCTCGCCGGCAGACGGGGGGTGGCAACGCCGCAACGTCGGCCCAAACGGGGCTTTCTCAAACTCACCGGCTGTCGCGGCCATAATTTGCAGAACATCACGGCCGAGTTCCCGCTGGGGGTGCTGTGTGTTGTTGCCGGTGTCAGTGGGGCGGGCAAAAGTTCGCTCGTGCAGGATACGCTCTTTCCCGCTTTGTGCCGCCGCAAGCGCGAGCCGAGCGAGAAGCCCTTGCCCTTCGACGAACTGCTCGGCGATGGACAGATCGATGCGGTGGTGATGATCGATCAAGAGCCGATCGGCCGATCGCCTCGTTCGAATCCCGTCACCTATCTCAAGGCGTTCGATCCGATCCGGCAACTCTTTGCCGAAACGATCGAAGCACGCACGCGGAACTACACGGCCGGCCACTTCAGTTTTAATGTCGATGGCGGCCGCTGCACCACTTGTCAGGGGGAAGGCTTCACGCGGATCGACATGCAGTTCCTGGCCGATGTCTTCATGAAGTGCCCGCAGTGCCAGGGGCGGAGGTACCGCAAGGAAATTCTGGCCGTCACCCATCGCAACAAGAACATTGCCGAGGTCTTAGAACTTAGTGCTCAGGAAGCGTTCTTGTTCTTCCGTGGTCAACCGAAGATCCAAGGTCGCTTGAAACCATTGCTCGATGTGGGACTTGACTATCTCCCGCTCGGTCAGCCGGCGAACACGCTCTCGGCCGGCGAAGCACAACGGCTGAAGATCGCCAGTTTTCTGGCCGAAGTGACGCGCAGCCGCACGCTGTTCGTGCTGGATGAGCCGACCACCGGCCTGCACTTTGCCGACATCGTCCACCTGGTCGATTGTTTCGACGCCCTGGTGCAAGTGGGCCATTCGCTGATCGTCGTCGATCACAACTTGCAACTCATGGCCGCCGCTGATTATCTCATCGACTTGGGCCCCGGTGCCGGCTCCGAAGGGGGACGCATCGTTGCTCAGGGCACCCCCGAAGAGATCGCTTCGAATCCTGCCTCGCAGACAGGACGTTATCTGGCCGAGGTCTTGCAACGCATGGCTGGGAATGAGGAATAGCGATCTGCTGGTCGCCGCAGTAGATCGGCTGCCGTTGATCGTTTATGTGTTGGACTTTCTTTTCTGCGCAACACCGGAAGTACGTGGTCACAACACTTGACTAATAATCAATCATTTATGACGCTTGATTGATGCTTTGCGGCCGAAGCATTTCTTGTTGACCTCTCGGTGCTCTCTGTTTCTCAGTGGTTTTTCCTACTGTTTGAGAAGTAGTTCACCACAGAGGCACAGAGGCACAGAGAGGCAAAAAACTTGCAGTTGTGGATGGGACAATTTGTGTGCTAGCAAGCCCCCTAAAGGAGGCGCTAACAGCCAGGAAGTCGCTTTTTGAACTAAGGAGTTATATGGTAAGTACTTAACTAGTATGCAGTGGTGTGTAAACCGGTTTCCAAAACCCCTCGACTGGGAGAGGTCGAGTGAAGCTGAACAGGAGCAGTTACGGTTTCTCGCTGTTGGGGCAGATGCAGATGAATTGCCGGCAGCCGGGACAGCCGGTGCCGTACTTCTGGCGGACGGCGTCGGCGAGGTCGATGTCCGCGAGGTTGGCAAGGGTGGTAAGCCAGGCGAGCACGTCCGCGAATTCGCCGCGACGTTCTTCCTGCGTGCCGTTGCGGAGGGCGGTGGCCAGTTCGCCGACTTCCTGCATGAACCACAGAAATGTCCCTTCGATGCCGCGAGCCTGATCTTTTTCCAGGTACATCTCGCGGATCAGTTGTTGCAGTTGGTCAAGTTGCATGGGGTTGATCGATGGCTGAGAAAAGCTGTCGAGTGTGGGTTCAATTTTCGGAAGGGTGGAGCAAGCTTGATTGGTCTAGCGAAACGGTAAACAGCGATGGCGAAGAGTAGGGAAGACGGATTCGACGGCCTCGGAGGGCCATCGTACGTTCTGCTCGCGGTCCAGCGAAACAGTAAACAGCGATGGTTACGAGTAAGGAGGACGGAATCGACGGCCTCGGAGGGCCATCGTACTAATTCTCCCCAACTCCAACTCCAGCCCCTAGTACCTCGCGACATCCTTCGCCGCATCATTGGGCCGGATTTCCGCGATCAGTTCCTGGGCCTTTTGAGTCATCATCAGCAGATCGCTCCCCAGGGCGAGAAACTGCATCCCTTGTTCGATCCGCAGGCGAACACCGGCGGCGTCGAAGGCGTGCATCCCGGTGGGGCAGCCGACCTTTTTGCCGGCGGCGATGACCCGTTGCACCATCGATTCGTGTTCTTCCGCGGTCGGGAAAGTTCCATCCGGCTTTCGCATCTGGAAGCGGAGATCGTTCGGACCGATGAAGATGGCATCGCAGCCAGGAAGGGCGTAGATCGCTTCGGCATTTTCCACGCCGCGAGGACTTTCGGTCTGCAGGACGACGAGGATTTCGTCGCTTGCTTGCAGGTAATAATCGCCGGCCGTCGCGCCGAAGTTCATGGCATGCATTCCACCGCCGACGCTGCGATTACCGACCGGCGGATACTTGGCGGCCGCGATGGCTACCTGGGCTTGTTCGACGGTGTCGACCATCGGCACTACGATCCCCCAAGCGCCGGCATCGAGGACGCGTTTGATCATGGTGTGCGAACCATCCGGCACGCGAACCAACGGCACGCAACCGGCGTCCGCAATGGTGGCAAAAATCATCGCGGCTTGCGACCAATCAATCGCGCCATGTTCCAGATCGAGGGTGAGCCAATCGAATCCAAGGCGGGCCAGTACACGTGTGGCATAGAGATCGCCGAGAGAAAGCCAGGTGCCGATGGTCGGCTCGCCGCGGTGGAGCTTCTCTTTGACAGGATTTCGTCGCATGGTGGGTAAGTTATGCTTGAAGTTGGTGGGAAACGAACATGCTGTTGAAAGAAGTGTTCCAGACTCTGCGGCTGGTCGCAAGCCCCGCAATTGTGTGGGAGTGGTTTTTTAATTTGAGTCTGATCGTTGCCGGTCGGCGCGCAGATCTCCGTCCGAAGTCGAGGTTCGTTTGAGGACGCTATTGCAAGTCTGGTTTTGGTTCTGGGCTTCTCCCTGGAGCTTAGTGGGGATCTTGCTGGGTTTGCTCGGCCTGTTATCCGGCGGGGGAGTGCGGCGAGTGGGGCCGGTGTTGGAGTTTTATGGTGGTTTTGTGCGGTGGTTTTTGCAGCACATTCCGCTGGTGAAGAATGCGTCGGCCGTTACGTTTGGGCACACGGTTTTGGGGCTGAATCCGGAGGTACTGGTTTATGTGCGACAACATGAGTGGGTGCATGTTCGCCAGTACGAACGGTGGGGGCCGTTCTTTGTCCCCGCGTATGTCTTCTTTTGGTGCCTACGCTGGTGGCAAGGGAAGCATCCCTACTTTGACAATCCGTTCGAGGTCGAGGCGTTTCGCGAAGGACCTTTTTGAGCGTTCCTTGGCTGGTTTGGAACGGATGGCGGGCTTAGAAACTTCCCTGCCAGTACCATTCGCCGGTGACGAGATTGCGAAACAGCCAGTAGCGGCGACCGGCCGCGGTCTCCACGCGGTAGTAATCTCGCCGCACCGTTCGGCCGCGCCACCAGCCGGTTTCGAGTCGCTCAGGGCCCCAAGAACGAACGACCTCTTCTTCCCCGGCCGACCAGCCGAGCAGAAGAGGTGCTCCCCCCGGTTCGCAACGAACCTGGATCGCGCGCGGCGGAAGCAGTGTGAGGGGGCGCTGCCAAGGAAGCCAACCGGCGGGAGGTTGCGGGTCTTCGGATGCGAAGAGAGTCGCGGCAGGCTTAGGTTTTTTGCGATCTTTGCTGACTGTCCGCGCGACGTTGCCGCCAGTCAGGGAGCGAACCTGAAAGCTTCGCTCCGGCAACACTTCGGCGCGCAGCAGCGGCCGACCGACGGCCTCTTTGCCGAGTCGACCCGTGAGCCGCTCGATCAAATCATGAGGCTCGCTGGTGTCGTGCAGATCGATAAACAGTTCGCGCTGCTCGCTGGAGAGGCGACCCGTACGCAGGACGCGAAGTTCCAAGCGATCGATGGGGCCGACCAGGGGAGTGCGTTCCCACGGCAAACGGAGGAGTTCCCACATGCGCTGCGGCGAAGCAGACGGACGACAAAGCCCCACTTCCAATCGCAACGATTTTCCCTCCCCAGCCAGCCGACATTCGAGCTGCATCGCGCCAAGATCCTGCTGTCGCAACAACGCTCCCAACTGGCTCAGCAGTTGCTGCAAAATTTCTTCCAAAATATCGCGGCGAGTGAGCGGATAATCGAGCCTCCGTTCGACTTCCCACTTCGGCACCGGGCGATAGGGCACGACCCACTCGGCCACATTCCCCAAGGCTTGATCGATGCGCCGCAACAGCAGCGAACCAAAACGGGCGGGCAATTCCTGCCGCGGCAAACGGAGGAGTTGATCGATGTACATCACTCCCAGCCGATGCAGCAGTTCCGTTGTCTCCGGCAGCAATCGCAACAGCTCGATGGGCAACTGCTGCCAGTTGAGCGGGGGGGAAAGACGAACGTTGTTGGTGGAAGTCTCAGGAAAATTTTGTTCGTCCGCAAAGGCGAGAGCCCACGCGGCCCCGATCGTTTCCGCCAGTCCCAAGACCACTTCGTAACCGGCCGAGCAAAATTCCCGCTGCACCTCGCTGGCGAAAGCGGCTTCGTCTCCGAAATGCGAAACAATGCCCTGGATATCGAGCAGCAACGCGGAGGGGGATTCAAGCAGCGTCAGCCCCGCAAACTTGCTCTCCTGCCAATCTGCGGCGCCGCGTCCGCCGAGCGTATCCCAGCCGACCCACGGACTGAAGCGCCCGCAGCGTTCGGCCAGCGGACCCAAGGCAGCGAGATCCGCCGCCGGATCATGGGCAATGAACTGGATGGAGGACCGCGCGCCGCACAGCGCGGTCGCTTCGACCACGGGCATTCCTGGCCGCACGCCACTCGCGATCGCCGTGCGACAACAAACAGCCACCAGTTCTCCGCGACGCGCATCACGCCGGGTGAGGACCAATCCGCGCCGGCCCAGTTCAGGCCGGGAAAGGACAAGTCGCTGAATCGGCCACAGGGGAAATCGGACGCACAGGAACTGCCCGCTCATCAGGTGTTACCTCCCGGGCATTCCCTGCCTCATCAATTTCCACTTCGATCTTGTTGCGTCCGCCGCTGCCGCGTGTGCGTTCGACTTGCCAGCGCCAGCGGTCGGGCTGTCGTTCGTTGGTTCGTGTTGGGCCACTGGCTGTCGGTCGCACCTGCAACTGCACGTGCGACCAGGAAGGTTCGCCGCGACGTTCGGCCGGGCGAAACACAAAGCCGATTGCCTTCCCCGCTTCAGCCGCCAGTTGCAAGCGGCGGAAGTCGCGGGGAGCGAGTCGATCTAAAGTTCCCCACACCACAGCCACGCCCGGCGCGAGGAGCGCTTGTTCCCACGCCCAGCGTTCGTCGGCTTCGTTGGCGGGGCGCACTAAAATCGTTCGCGCCAGCGGCAGCCCCCAAGCGGCGGCGGCTGGAGGAAAGAACTCACGGCGACGGTCGACAATCACCACGCTGCCGGAAGACCACAACGTTTTGGCGGTGGCCAGCGCGAACGCCAACGTTCCGCTTCCTGCTCCAGGAATCAGCCATTCCACCAAGGAACCGCGACGCCATCCTCCATCCGGTAAGAAGCGGTCGAAGCCTTCACAGCCGGAGGGAACTACCAAGGCTTCGCCCGCTGCGGGCGGGGTTTCACGAGCGGCCAATTGTTGCCGCAGAAGTTCAACCGTGGCGTTGGTGGACATGGCAAGCTGGGGGAGTTGTCGTGCGGGGCCTGGTTTTCAGTAATGTACTTTTGTATACTATCGACGTCAAGCGTGTGAAACTGGAGCGGACGGCTGTGAGGCGTTGGCAGAACAAAGACTTCTTCGCTGCTCGTTTCCGGTTCAAGCTGATCGCTGCGAACTCCACCCGCGAAAAAATTTGCGAAAAACCGGCGGTTCTGCGATCGTTCAACCTTGGCACACGAGTTGCCTTTAGAAGCATTTGCCTGCGATTGGTTTTTTCACGGCAATCCGACTTGCAAGACTAGTTGCAGGCCCGACCGTACAACCCATTAGGAGAGTTTGTTATGACGCGAATTGTTGCTAAGTATTTGGCCTGCGGTTTTACCTGCATTGCTCTTGGCCTGTTCGCCGGCTGCGAGACGCGCGAGAAGATGATTGATATCCAAACGCCGAGTGGCAGCGTGGAAGTGGATAAGGTCACGTCACCCGACGGCGAAATGCGCGTCGATGTCGATGTGGATCGCGACAAGCCACTGCTCCCCAACCTGGATAAGAAGCTGGACGTCGATGTCGACGTGAACCGTTAGAAGTCAACCAAAGTCGCCTGCCGTTACCAAGTGTGACCAGCGAGCCATTTCATCCGATCCGAGCTGCCAGAATCATTGCTGGCAGTTCGGATCATTTTATTTCAAAACTTACGTTTCCACGAGCAGCTTCAAGCGTCCGCCGAGCATATCGGGAAGTGCTTTCTCGACAAACTTTCGGGCCTGCTTCTCGTGATATCGGGTGCTCAAGTGCCCCGCAATGATGATCTCGTTCTGAAATTTATCCGCCCGCTGCACATAGTCATCCAAGTGCATGTGCCCGAACTTGTGAATCTTTTCCTTGCGATGGCCTGGTGCGACGAATGTCATTTCAGTAATCAGCACCCGCGCTTCGAACATGGCAGGATTATTATCGAGCCCCGGTGGAGCGCTATCGCCCAGGTAGGCCACGATCGGCAAGCGGCGTTCTTCGGTCACATCGGTTCCGGCCAAACGCAAGTCGCGAATTTGATCGCCGCGCAGTTCCTGATATTCGGCCTTCAACTTTTTTCGTCGTTCCCAGACGATGAAGCCGAGCGAAGGCACGGTGTGCGTAGTCTGAACAGCCTGCACGACTAGCTCACGGGTGAGCTCGATCTCCTGTCCCGCTTCAAGCCCGACCAACTCGCAGGGCATCTTGCTACGATCGAGGCGGCGAAAAATCCTGAGCATCGATTCGACAAGATCCACTGCATGAGCCGGCAAGTAGATCACCGGCGGTTCCATTTTCATCATCCGCCGGCGAGCGACGTAAACGGGCAATGCCGCCACGTGGTCCAGATGCAAATGGGAGATGAACCAGTTCGGCGTTCCCATGAAGTCCCACGGCTGGGCTCCCAGGTCGAAGCCAATTTTCAGCTCGGGAATACGCCAGCAGGATTGCACTGCTGCCCGCGAATATCCCTCAATCGTGAGGTCCTTATGGGGAATAACGTGGTACGGAGCGTTGAATACCATGGCAACAGCGAGAAGCGAAGCGAAACTGCAAGTTTAGGGGGCCAGCCGATCAGGGACCAGGGGCTAGAATAGAAGGTTCACCTCTGTGACGATCCTTGAAGACCGTCGCCAGAGGCAGCTAATTCGGTTGTGCTTGTTTTTTGGCAAGGCAAGGAACGAGTCATACTAATTTGCTTTCAATCGAACTGACAACGGCTTCGGAGGTCAGCGTACAAGACTTGCATGATTCCTGTCATTGAATTTATCGCCGTGATCACGGCCGCGTGCTACGGCATTTTGCAAGCTCGCACGGCGCGCCTGGATCCGCTGGGGGTCATTACTGTCGCTTTAGTGACGGCATTCGGCGGAGGAACGCTACGAGATTTGTTCCTCGATCGCCATCCACTGTTTTGGATTGAGAAATGGTATCTGCCGTTGATTGTCTTTGCGATGGCAGTCGCAACGTGCTTGATTCGACGCATGCCGGTGGCATTCAAGAAGTATCTCAACGTTCCCGACGCGATCGGCCTGGGTTTATTCAGCATCGTGGGGGCGCAGCAGTCGCTGGAACAAGGCACGACGTTCTTTATTGCGTCGCTGCTGGGAGTGATTACCGGCACGTTTGGCGGCGTGATTAGCGACGTCCTCTGCGTGCGGGTGCCAGCCCTTTTCAAGTCCGCACCGCTGTATGCGACCTGCTCCTTCACCGGTTGCTGGGTGTTTTTGCTCGCACGCTACTGTGGAATAGTCGAACCGGTGGCGGCACTGCTAGGGGCAGCCGTCGTCGTGCTGTTTCGTTTCGCCTCCCTGATCTGGAACTTGCAACTGCCGGAGATGCGAGATGACTGAGTGGGCGCACGCGCTGCAACCTTTACCACGCGAGTTTTACAATCGCTCCGTGACGCTGGTCGCCCGCGAAGCCTTGGGAAAGCTTCTGGTGCGTAAAGTGCGAAACGGATTGGGCATCGGTCGGATCGTCGAAACGGAAGCCTATCTCGCCAGCACTGATGACGCCTGTCATGCTTCAATAGGAAAGAATCGCAAGAACGGCAGCATGTTCGGCCCGCCAGGACACGCTTACGTTTATGTGATCCACGCTCGACATTGCGTGAATTTAGTCACCGAGCCTGAAGGAGTTCCCAGTGCGGTGCTGGTGCGGGCCATCGAACCGCTGACCGGCATTGAACGGATGCAACGCCAGCGAGGAACGGAGGTATTGCTCAATCTGACCCGTGGACCCGCACGATTGTGCGAAGCCCTCTCCATCGATCGCGAACTCGATGGTTGGGATCTAACACTCGGCAGTAAATTGTGGCTGGCGGACGATTCAGCTTCTGCTCCGCTTGCCATTCAAACATCACCGCGCGTCGGTGTGACTTCGGCGTTTGATCTGCCACTCCGTTTCTATGTCGCTGGCAATCGTTTTGTGAGCCAGCGCAAACGGGCAGACTACAAACTGCTCTAACGCCGCACCGCGTTGACTGCTGCCGCAGTCCTACTGTGACGCGCCTGTGAAATGGCGTCGAAATCCCCGCGCAGCCCTTTCAGGGCATAGCGTTCCTCTTCTATCTCCGGCTGGGTGCGCAGTCCGAAGCGACGAAAGACGGGAAGGGGGGGACACCAGCCCTGCAACGCATGCTGAAGCAGAAAACCGGCAACAGCTGCAGGCAGAACATAAAACCGCTTATCAACAAACGCTCCAAGCCCTAAACCAAGCAAGATGATTGTCGAAGCATTCGATTCGAGGGTTCGCTCGATATCCCATTCGGCATCGAGCTCTCGCAACCGCCGTGCAATTGCGATTTGTCCCTCCGACTCTAAGCGAGCGATACGTGCTTCTGTTTCTCGCCGAATGCGTTCATTAGATTCCTCGGCTGTATTCAGAGGAACACGGTCCACCGTGGTTGGTAATTGCATGGCAGTCTCCTTGAATTATGATAAGCCGGGACCTATCCCTGTCATGCAAAAAGCGGGCCGATTGGACGCGATACTGGTACTTCAATTGCACTGTGGCGGACGAAGACAGCACTTGCCAACAGACGCAACTCAACAACAGAGACTCCAATATGGCCGCCACCGTTTCACCGGCACCCTCGGGCTTTCAGCCGGCGATCCGTGAGTTGGTCGAGAAAATCTTGGCGCTCGCCCCTGCGCGAAAGTCTGCCAGCGCGGGCGAATTGCGTGCGCAGCAAATTCTGGCCGACGAATTCCGCAATCGTGGTTTGCCCGTGGAATGGCAGAGCTTTCGCTGTGCCAACAATCTCTATGCGGTGCTGGCACTCCACTTTGCTTTAGCGGTCCTCGGTTCAGCGCTGTACCTCGTTGCCCCGTGGATGGCAGCGGGCATGCATGCGTTCACCATTGTGTCATTCGTCCTCGAAAGTCATTACTGGGGTTTCTGGCTACGAGGCTTGCTGCCGACTCATCCCTCACAGAACTTGATCGCGCGGCTACCAGCAGCTGCTGAACGTGTGCGCAAACGAGTCGTCTTCATCAGCCATGCCGACGCAGCTCCCACGGGCTGGATGTTCGCACCGATCTTCTTGCACACGTTGTATATTGCCTGGCCCAATTGGCTCTGGCCGCTGCGAAAACAGATGTTACTGTCCATGCTCTCGCTGGCAACGTTAATTGCCTTCGATATTGTCTTGGCGACTGGCACCCAACTCACCGCTTGGCCTTACCTGGCCGTTTACTATGTACTGACCTTGGCGTCGGCTGTTCCTCTAGTGCTGCTGATTCAGATAATCGTGCACAACCGCATCGTGCCGGGTGCCAGTGATAATCTCAGTGGCTTTGCGGCACTGGTGCAGTTGTCCGAGCAGTTAGCCGTTGATCAGCCCGAGGACGTGGAGTACGTCTTCGTCGTAACAGGTGCCGAAGAGGCGGGACGCTGCGGAGCCTATGCTTTGTCGCGTCTCATGAGTGAAATGTGGGACCGGGAGAATACGACCATCCTCGCCATCGATACCATTTCCCATGGCGATCTTCGCGCCGTGGTGGAAGGAGAGCTGATTCCGATTCTCCCCTCGCGCCAATTCCAGTCAGCACTACAAGCTGCGGGTTGGGTTTCACCTGAAGATAAAGCCATCCGGCTCTATCACACGCCCAACGGTGCTACGGACGCCGCTCCGTTTGCAGTCTTGGGTTACGACTCCATCGCCCTGGTGCGAATCGATCCCGCTTCCGATTTGCCCCATCCGTATCACACGCCGGACGACAATCTGGCAAATCTTCGCTGGGACGACATCTTAGGTAGCATCGATTACGCTGAACGACTAACGCGGGAACTCGTGACCGAGCGCTCTTACATGATCGCAAAATAGTTCTCGACCGCGTAGTCGATGTACTCATTGCACAGCTCCAGTTGCCGCTTCTCGAAGTGGCACATGTTCCGAACCTGCAACAGCAGATCGCGCGGCTGGCAACAGCGATAGGGTCGATTGCGTGGCTTGTAGTGCGTCTCGATCAGATAATCCACGGCATCCGGCCGGAATTCGATCTCCATCTTCTCGCACATCGTCTTAAACAGACTGCGGAACTCATCTTCGGTTGGATCGACCACTTCAATCTTGTACGGAATGCGCCGGAGGAAGGCGTCGTCGCACAAATCCTTCGGTTGCAAGTTTGTCGAGAACACAATCAGTTGATCGAACGGGACTTGAATCTTCTTGCCGTTCGGCAGATTCAAGAAGTCGTAGCGTTTTTCCAGAGGCACGATCCAGCGATTGAGCAATTGATCGATGCTCATCTTTTGCCGACCAAAGTCGTCGATCACTAGCGTGCCGCAATTGCTCTTCAACTGCACGGGGGATTCGCTGATCCCCGTCGATTCGTTAAGGGTCACTTCCAGTGCGTTCATCGTCAGTTCACCACCGACGACGATCGTCGGCCGACGAATGCGCACCCAGCGCGCATCGATTTTGGTGTTCACCCAAATGCCCGTGCCGCTATCGGGCGGGCACTCTTCGTGATTGCTCGGATCGAACAGGCGAATGATTTCGCCGTCGATGCCAATGGCACGCGGGATCCAAATGTATTTGCCAAAAGCGCGTGTCACGCGTTCCGCGATGCTCGTCTTACCGTTCCCCGCCGCACCGAACAAAAACATGCCGCGCCCCGAGTTAATCGCCGGTCCCAGACGCGTCATCATGCGCGGGCTGATGAGCAAATCGTCAAACGCCTTTTCCAAATCTTGGCGCGTAGGATGCTGCCGAGTCAGTGATTGGGCGGAGACGCTCAGAATATACTCGCGCAGCGCCACCGGAGCAGAACCAAAGTAGGAACAATGCTCCGCATAACGACGAGCACGTTCTCGGCCCAGATCCGTCAGTTGATAAACGTAGTCGTTCATCGGGGCAGCGCCGCGATAGATGACCAGTTGATCCTGCTTGAAGCGCCAAAACAGTTCGTGCAGTAGCGCAAACGGCAGCTTAATTTGATCGGCCATTTCGCGGCCGGTGGCTTCACCGCGCGACAGCAGGAATTTCAATACCAGTGCCTCGACTTCCGTTTCGTTCAGCCCTGACTCTTCGAGCGTCAGCGGTTCCGTGGGAATAAAGCCATGCTCGCTTCCCTCGCTTCCCGCGACTGGCACTGGCGGCTTCTTTTCAATCGGTGTTCGAACGCCAACTTTCTTCCACACAGGAACGCCCGTCGGCGTGACGGCGGGAGTGGAATCAGTATTGGACGAAATTCGTGTCTCGTCAACGACGGAAGTCTCCGTCCCTACCATCGGCGTCTCGGCAGAAGCGATTGCGCCTCCCACACCAACCGATGCAGGAACTGCCCCAGCAACGTTCGCCCGCGAGCTCGGCGAACTGGTGTTGCTATTCGGAGCGACCGTCAAGTCGTTGATTCTTTGCAAAAGTTCCGACAGCCGTGGGTCGTCAGGTCGGCCTTTGATGCCCAGTGTCGAAGCGGAACTGGCTACAGGTGTCACTCCTTGCCCGGTCCCTCCTTTGCCAGCCATCACCGGCACATTCGCGGTGAGCGAAATTTTGGCCGTGTCCGTGGTCGCTGCGGGAGCTTCTCCCAACGAAGCATTGACAATCTGCTTCCAAGGCTTGGAATCGCTATCGCTCTTACCGGTCAGGGCAGCGAGAAGATTTTGGACAGCCATGGGACAAAATGGACGTGGGATGGAGGAATCTTTCCATTGCAACCGTAGTTCTTTCCTGCGGGGAGTCAATTCTGGTCCTCCCCAATAACGCCTTGCCGCTGCGGATCCCCCAGTACGGTAGTTCCGATCGTGATGACCCTGCGGCCCGTGCCGGTAGTCGTGCGGCAAAACGCAGTGCGATGCTCCAGTTTGAGGCGTACAAGCCGCCACCGCGCAAAAACGGAACTAAGCTTTTGTTGAACCAAATTGCGCTGTTGAACACATCGCCTCGCAGCGTCCCAACCGCTGGGGAACCTAGGTGCCGGAAAGAGTTCATGTCTGCCGTTTCTCTCGATCGCGATCCCCTCGCCGAAACGCTCTCGCCTGAACGGCGCGCGACGTTGGAGAAACTGTTTTACAGCATTGGCACGGTCGCTACGCTCCCTTCCGCTGCCCACCGAATCCTCGAACTGTCGGACGCCGATGCCGGTGATCCGGTCAAGCTGCGAGAAGTCGTACAAACCGATCCGGTTCTTGTCGCCCGTATCTTGCGGCGGCTCAATTCGTCGTACTACGCGCTCAGCCATCGCGTGGCCGATATTCGTACGGCCGTCAGCCTGCTGGGGGTCCGCGAAGTTCGTAACCTGGCACTGACGGTCTACATGTCCCGCATCTTTGAACGCAAAGGGGACTACAAAACCTACAAGCGGGCGGAGCTTTGGAACCATAGTGTCGCTGTTGCCACCACCTGTCGCCTGGTCTCGCGCGTTTGCGGCCGAGGTAACACGGACGAGGTCTACATCGCCGGCCTGCTGCACGACATCGGCTTGATTCTGCTCGATCAATCGCTGCGCCGGCATTTTTGCAAGATCATCGACGAACTCACGCCGGGGATGCCCGCCTACCTGCTCGAACAACGCGCGCTCACTTTCGATCACGCGGGGCTGGGAGGCTTTGTCGCCCGCAAATGGAATTTTCCGGATCAGATTGCCGACGCGATCGCCTATCATCACGAGCCTCTCCTTTACAAAGGGGAACATAAGGATCTGGTGCACATCGTCACCGTCGCCAACTTCCTGTGCAGTCGCGCAGGAGTCAGTTCGCTCGGGGTTCACAACATCCCCCCTCCGCCCGACGAGGTTTATCAAGGTCTCGGCCTGGATCAAGTCGCCCTCGCCATTATTTGGGACCAAATGGAAGTGACGCTGGAAAAAGCCGAAGCGATGGCCAAGGGCTAACGAATCCCCTAGTGCCACTGCTGGCTTGTCCAGCAGTGTGGATTCTTGAAAACGTTCTCCATCCATTTGCACCGGCTCTTGTCGTCAAACCGCCCTCCCTTGACCACTCCCAGGGCGCTGTCAAACTTGAAGTGTCCGCTATCAGCGGCTGAATTTACGTGAAGATCCACCGCCGGGAGGTTTGAATGAGGTTAGTTCCACAACTCTTCAAACGGAGTCCCGGCGATGGAAAAGCAACGGCAGTATCATCAT
>JBGSNR010000083.1:0-24739 GCA_041739545.1 Pirellulaceae bacterium
ACGGTGTAAAAACTGCAACCAAACGTTGAGACATGTGAGCGACCTCCGTGAAAATGAAATTCCCCGGAAGGTCTATCTGCAAATCTCTTGCCTTTTCCCAGCCAACCGCAATAGTACGAAATTAGATGCGATTGCCGTGGGAGTCTACACCGGCAATGGTGCAGACAACGTAACCATCACGGGGACGACAGGCCGCACTTCTGCCCAGGTGGTCACCGGCGGCGGCAGTGACGTGGTGACGATTCGTAGCTCTTCGATTGCAAACTCGCTGGTCGTCGATACCGGTTTGAGAGTTCAACCGGGCGGATTGTTGGGCCGATTGTTCCCAAGTCTCGTTGGAACCTCTCAGCCAGATAACGATACTGTTTCGATATCTGGAGGAACCCTAACTCGATTGACTTTGACGACAGGCAGAGGGGATGACACCGTTAGCTTGGCCAACGTTCATGTAACAAGGCGAGTTGATATCGCAACCGGAGGCGGTGCTGATAGTGTGACCATCAGTAACAGCACGATCGATGCCGCACTAGTTGCGGTGCTTGGCGATGGCGAAGATGAGTTAGAGATCATCGGCACCACGGTGAAGGGGAGGACCACTTTGCGGGGCGGCGGCGGGAACGATACGTTTGTCGCTTCGGGTAACAACTTCAGAGGTGGCATCCGCGAAGATTTTGAGGCCTAGCCCGGCCACGCTCAATTCACGCAGCGTTGCACAACAAACTCAATTTTTTGCAAGTAGCAGTTGAGAGGGCCACTCAGCGTAATGCCAAGTGGCCCTATTTTTATTGAACGCGGCCTAAGAGCAAATTGAACTACTTGGCGTTCGCCCCTTCGCTGCTCCTCCCCTTACCTCTACGATAGTGGGTCATCTGACCTCATCCGCCGGCCCTAGTTCAATGCCCAAGCCTCGCACGAACATTTGCAGCGATCCGATCCACGGATACATTCCCTTCACCGCGCCGGATGCGGCCTTTCCCGGTGAAGTATTCGAGCGGCAGATTATCGATCATCCGTGGGTGCAGCGGATGCGATTCATTCATCAATTGCAGACAGCGTGGTGGGTATATCCTTCCGCCGAGCACACGCGATTTCCGCACATTCTGGGCGCTATGCATCTTGCCAGTCGTGCAGTGGGGGCGCTCTACGACAGCCTGACAACTGCCTGTCCGGATGTACCAAGCCGCGGGTATGTGGAATCACTGATGCGGCTGGCAGGCCTGCTCCACGATGTGGGTCATGGTCCGTTCGGGCATTTTTTTGACGAACATTACCTGAAGCAGTTCGGACAGACGCATGAAACGATCGGCGCGCAGATCATTCGACAAGAACTGGGGGACCTGATCCGCAAGGTGCGGCGCAATCCACACTCTGAACTAGCCGCCGGGGAACAACTTGACCCTCAGCAAATTGCGTCGCTCGTCACGCGGCCACGAGGCGATGCCGAACCGCAACCCCAGTGGCTGATCTTTCTCCGGTCGCTTCTGAGCGGCATTTACACGATCGACAACATCGACTTTGTTCTTCGCGATGCCTTCATGACCGGCTTCAGTCCCAAGGCCTTCGATGTTGATCGCCTGTTGGAGTACAGCTTTTTCAGTTCGCACGGACTGACGATGCATGAGCGGGGCGTCGATGCACTCGTTCGGTTTATCAACGCTCGGAGTGAGCTGTTTCGCAATGTTTACTTCCATCGCACCGTGCGTGGAATAGATCTGGCACTGAAAGATTTGTTTTTAGAAAGTCGCGATCTGCTATTTCAAGGAAACCCGCTCGACCGCCTCGATGATTACCTTCACTTTCATGAGTTCTCCGTCCTCACCGATGTAGCACGCTGGAAGAAATCAAGTGACTCCAGGCAGGCCGAACTGGGCCGCAAGTGGGAGTTGTTGATTCATCGCAAGCTCGAATGGGTTGCGGTCTGCCAGCGGGATTTGATGTTCGGCCGAGATAGCTCCGAGCAAGCCAGCCTCTTCAGCGACGCGAGTTTTGTGGAGGCAAAGCTGCGCGAACGCTTGCCAGCCGAAATTCGTGATGTGCCCCTCCGCGTCGATATTGCCCGCACGATCTTTCGCCCCCATACGCAAGGTCCGGCGCAAGGCCAGAACTTTCTTTACGATGCCGCGCGGGACCAGGTCCGGCCTTTAACAGCCAATCAATTCTTCCATCGACTACCGATTAGTCATCGCATTTGCCGAGTTTATGCCCGCGATTCCTCATGTGCAGGTCCGATTGCATCCGCGCTCGACGATCTGTTGGGAAGTGGAGTGGTGGATGATCTAACTAACATGTAGTTCTTGGCACTTTCCAGCACCCACCTTTGATGTCCACCTCCATGCGTTCTGTCCAAGTCATTGATTCCCACACGGCCGGCGAACCGACGCGAATCGTCGTGGCTGGCGGGCCCGATCTGGGAACAGGTAGTCTCGTCGAACGACGGGAGCGGTTGGCGAAAGAGTTCGATTCCTTTCGTTTCAGTGTTGTGAACGAACCGCGCGGCAGCGATGTTCTGGTCGGCGGCCTGCTGGTCAAACCAACGCGCGATGATTGCGTGGCAGGGATCATCTTTTTCAACAACATCGGTACCTTGGGCATGTGTGGCCATGGAACGATCGGCGTTGGTGTCACGCTAGGGCATCTCGGGAAAATCAAGGCAGGAACCTTCGGCCTGGAAACTGCGGTCGGACGAGTCGAATTCACCTACGATGGCGTGCGTCAGGTTTCTCTTGAGAATGTTCCTAGCTATCGCTACCGAAAACATGTTGGAGTGAGTGTCGATGGCATCGGAACCATCCATGGCGATATTGCGTGGGGTGGCAACTGGTTCTTTCTTGTTTCGGATCATGGTCAGCAGTTAGTGGTTTCTCGCGCCCGCGAATTGACCGATTTCGCGCATCGCATTCGCCTGGCACTCGAAAGGGAAAACATTACAGGCGAAGATGGCGGGCTGATCGACCACATCGAACTATTTGGGCCACCGCACGATCCGGTCAATCACAGTCGCAATTTTGTGCTCTGTCCCGGCTTGGCCTACGACCGCTCTCCGTGCGGCACAGGAACAAGTGCGAAACTGGCGTGTCTTGTCGCCGATGGCAAGCTTCAGCCCGGTGATGTGTGGAGGCAGGAAAGTATCCTAGGAACCGTCCTGGAAGGCTCGGTGCGTAAGAGTGGCGACGACATTATCCCGCGCATCAGTGGCGAAGCATTCATTACTGCCGAAGCGACCCTCTTGTTCGATGCAGCGGATCCGTTTTGCGAAGGAATACGTTCATGAGTCGGACCGGCAGGTTAGTTGTGATCGGCGGAGGAGTGATTGGTACGGCAGCCGCCTACTACGCTGCTCGTCGTGGCTGGCAAGTGACGGTGATCGAACGGAGCAAGATCGGTGGCGGCTGTTCCCATGGTAACTGCGGCTACGTCAGCCCCAGCCACGTATTGCCCTTGGCCGGACCGGGAGTCTTGTGGCCGACCCTCAAGACGATGTTCTATCGCAACTCTCCATTCAAGTTACGTTTTCGCCTCGACCCGGCACTCTTCTCGTGGCTGCTCAACTTCGCGGGCCGATGCAATGAGCAAGATCAGTTGCAAAGTGCGCAGGCCATCCACACGATGCTGCAGGCCGCTCGTAAGTTGTACGACGATCTTATTCTTGATGAGCAACTGCAGTGCGAATGGGAAACACGCGGCATTTTGTTCGTGAATCGCAGTGCCCAGGGACTACGGCACGCTGATCATGTTGCTCATCTGCTGAAAGATGAGTTCGGCGTCAATGCTTCGCGATACGAAGGGGAAGCAGTTCAGCAACTCGAACCTGCACTCTTGCCGGGCAACGCTGGCGCTTGGCTCTACGAGTGCGATGCTCATTTGCGGCCCGACCGCTTGATGTCCCAATGGCAAACAGCAATCGTCCGCCAGGGAGTGAGAATTGAGGAACAAACGAATTTCTTGGGCTTCAAGGAATACAAGCAAAAGATCAATGGAGTGCAAACGGATCGCGGGGACTATCCTGCCGACGCCATTGTTATTGCGACGGGAGCCTGGACTCCGCAATTGCAGTCTTTACTTGGCTGTCGCGTGCCGATCCAGCCGGGGAAAGGTTACTCGATCACCATGAATCGCCCGCAAAACTGCCCCGTGCTGCCGATGATTTTTGAAGACCATCGAGTCGCCATCACTCCTTTTCAAAGCGGCTATCGCATTGGTTCAACGATGGAATTCGCCGGCTATGACGAAACGCTAAATCCTGAACGGCTTGAACTGCTGCGCGATGGAGCAAAACTTTATCTGCATGATCCGCTGGGGGCCGAGTTACAAGAAGAATGGTGGGGTTGGCGCCCCATGACCTACGACAGCGTACCGATCATCGGCCCGGTCCCCGATCGCAAGAATGTCTTCCTGGCATCCGGACATAGCATGTTGGGTGTGTCGCTCGCGACATCGAGCGGTAAATTGATATCCGAGTTGATCAGTGACGAAGTGCCACATATCGATCCTGAACCCTACGCTGTCACCCGATTTTAGTCGTCGCAGAGGAGCAAGTAATGCCGATTCAAGTCACCTGGTTGGGACATGCAACCTGGCTGGTCAACACAGGTACGCACACACTGTTGATCGATCCCTACTTGACCGGAAATCCGGTGGCCTCTTTGAAGGCGGAAGAAGTGCAATGCGACTTCATTCTCCTAACGCACGGTCATTTCGATCACATGACCGATGCAGCCCCGATTGCGAAACGTTGCGGAGCCCCCCTCATCGCGAATTTTGATTTGTGCCAATGGTTCGCGGAAAAGCAGGGAATGTCTGAGGATCAACTCATTCGCATGAACCTCGGCGGATCGCTGAAACTGCCGTTCGGCCAGGTAAAAATGACGGTCGCCATGCATAGTTCGATGCTTCCGGATGGCACCTATGGAGGCAACCCTTGCGGTTTTGTGTTAATTCTTGGCGATAAGAAGTTGTACTTAGCGGGAGATACGGCTCTGTTCAGTGATCTGAAGTTGATTGGAGACCTCGGTTTGGAACTGGCAGTTCTGCCGATCGGCGATGTGTTCACCATGGGCCCAGAAGATGCATTAGAAGCGGTCAAACTGCTCCGCCCCAAACAAGTTCTGCCAACCCATTACAATACGTGGCCACCAATCGCGCAGGACGCGAAAGCGTGGCGGCGCGATGTGTTGAACGTCACCGGTGCGATCGTAAGCACACCCCTACCGGGCGAATCGATTGAGATCTAATCCAAGTTTCAAGTAGATCATTTTTCCGTGGTGCCTGATGCCTCTCGATGTGACGTGTGCCAGTTGCAAGACACGCTTTCAAGTCAGCGAGAAATTCGCCGGCAAGAAAGGGCCTTGTCCGAAATGCAAAGCGATTATTCAGATTCCAACTCTCAAGGAACAACTGAAGATCGAGGAGCCGGAGGCCAGTGTTCCGAAGGATAGTTCAGGCCGGCCCGTGTTCAAGCCGATCGGCCGCACGGAGACTCGATTGCCGCGCGAGCAAGCCATTGCCATCGGCGGCGTTGTGTTTGTGATCGTTCTAGGAGCACTGATCCTGCGTTTCGCCAGTCTGAGTGCTTCCTCGGCGACGCTGATTGCAGCAGTTGGGGCAATCCTTCTCGCACCAGCACTGGCACTGGCAGGCTACGCGTTCCTGCGAGACGACGAACTCGATCCCTATCGTGGTCCGCAACTTTGGATGCGCATCGCAGCCTGTGGGATCGTGTATCCTGCGCTATGGGGCGTCTACTGGCTAATCTTTGCCTACTTGGATGTCTTGCCGCAGGATGGCTTTTACCTGGCTGCGGTGATTCCCGTGGTCATCGCCTTTGGAACGGTGACAGCCATGGCAGCCTTTGATTTTGATTTCGGCCCCGCGGCTTTTCATTATTGTGTTTACCTCGTTGCAACGATCGCCTTACGGATGTTGATGGGCATGAACGCTCTTTGGAACACTTAGCGGTTGGCGCAGAAAGGAACCGAGCATGTCACTCTTTGAAGACAATCAATATCAATGGCGCGAGACGTACTTCTTGTACTTTGCTCCCGAGCATCATCCCACGCAATCCGACGTCATGGAACTATTCGGGCCCTTGAAGCAGCGGTTGCAGATTCGCGAAGCGAGCGATGACGACAACGGTAAGCTCGAAGCCTTGACCATTATTGCCCCCGGGGATTCCGCCGGGATCGATGTCAGTTTCGTGGAAGAAGATGAAGTTCTCGAGCAGCGTGCGGACCTCGAACAAGAAATGAAGAGTTCGACCTGTTCGCCCGAGGACAAAAAAAAATGGCAACAACTATTGCAGTCGAAGTGTCGCTTTGATGTCTTCCATTTCCAGCACATGCGCGGTGGTGAAGACGACGATGCCGATCTTGATCCCGGCGCCATCTTGTCGGTGCTATCCGCGCTCGCCAAATTGTGTCGCGGAGTGGCCTACGATCCGCAGTCCGGAACGTTTGTATAAGATTGAGCTGGGTTGTTGGACGCGTGCCCTTCTGAACGCGTGCCCTTCTGAACGCGTGGCTTCAAGGCACGTTATTCGATCGTTTGACCTGCAATCTCACCTTCGCTTTGCCGCTTGGCCTCTTCACGACCAAAACACCAAAACAACGCAGGATGCACAAAGAAGTCCAGCAGCGTCGAACTGATTAGCCCTCCCAAAATTACGGTGGCGACCGGATAGAGAATTTCTTTTCCCGGTTCACCTGCGGCCAGGACGAGGGGGATTAAGGCGATCCCTGCCGTGAGCGCTGTCATCAACATCGGCGCGAGACGTTCTTTGCCGGCTCGCTCGATCATCTCGGGCGTGAAGCCTTCTCCCTCATGCCGGACGAGATGCAAATAGTGCGCGATGAGCAAGATGCCGTTCCGCGATGCGATCCCGGCGAGCGAGATGAAGCCCACCATACTCGCGACCGTAAGCGATTGGCCTGTAATGACCAGTGCGGCGACTGCGCCGATCGCAGCCATCGGCAGAGCGGAGAGTACTTGCAGCGTTAGATTAACCGAACGAAAGAGTGTGAAGAGGGCCAAAAACATTGCAGCCAATGAGACCAGACTTAACAAGCCGATCATGCGCGTGGCAGATTGCTGACTTTCAAATTGCCCCCCATATTCAATGAAATATCCAGTGGGGAGCGATTCCTTGATCGGCTGCAATCGCGCTTCAATATCGCCCACGATACTCGCCAGGTCGCGTCCTGCGGTATTGCATTGCACGACAATCCGCCGCCGGACATTCTCGCGATGAATCGTGTTCGGGCCACTGCCGAAACTAATCTTGGCAACATCGGAAAGAGGAACCTTTCCGCCTCCGGGCGTATGGATGGCCAGGCGTGCGAGCTTGTTGGGATCTTCGCGATATTCATCTTGCAGTCGCACAACCAGATCGAATTTGCGTTCTCCTTGAAGCACTTCGGAAACTGTTTGACCGTGCAAGGCTGTCTCGAGAAACT
This sequence comes from Pirellulaceae bacterium, assembly GCA_041739545.1. Lineage (GTDB taxonomy): Bacteria > Planctomycetota > Planctomycetia > Pirellulales > Pirellulaceae > JBGSNR01. The sequence goes on from JBGSNR010000083.1 coordinate 7,449, forward strand.
CGTTCACATCATCGGAGGTCAGCCCATAGGTAGCTAGACGTTCGGGCCGCAGCACGATCTGCAACTGCGGAATGTCGACTTGCTGCTCGATCATCAAGTCCCGCACGCCGGGAACGCCTTGGATCGCGGCCTGCATTTCAGCGGCTTTCTTCCGCAAGATGACTAGATCGTCGCCGTAGAGTTTGATGCCGATCTGAGCCTTGATTCCGGAGAGCATGTGCGAAATCAAATGTTGCAGCGGTTGCTCGGCAGAGACCACAGCCCCCGGAACTTCCTTCATTTTCGTACGGAGTTCGTCCAGGATTTCTTCGCGTGTGCGGTGCGATTTAGGGTCAAAACTGACGATAGTTTCTGAGACGTTGACTCCCTCCGCATGTTCGTCAAGTTCGGCACGCCCGGTCCGCCGGCCAAAGGCGACTACATCTTTGATCGTCGCGATTTGTTCATCGACCATGCCGGCAATTCGGCTCGACGCCTCCAAGGAAGTGCCTGGCGGCAATAGAACATTCACTTGCACGGCTCCTTCATTGAACGGGGGGAGAAAATCCCGTCCCAAATTGAATACGACTACGACGCTTACCAAAACCATCAGCGCCACGCCACCCAGAATCGGCATCGGATGCTGCACGCTGAGGCGGTTGGCAAAGCCGACCAGTTGTTTCAATTGCTTCAGGAGCCAGCCGTCTTCCGTGTGGCTCATCATCTTCGCCTGCGGTAACAGCCAATAGGACAGAACCGGAGTGACGGTCAGTGACACGATCAGGGAAGACACAATCGAAACGATGTAGGCAATCCCCAGCGGAGTAAACAGCTTTCCTTCCACTCCCTCCAAAGCGAAGAGGGGCACGAAGACAAGGACAACGAGCACCGTACTGAAGACGATCGAACTGCGAACTTCCACGCTAGCCTCATAAATGACTTGGAGGGGGGAGCGTGGTTTCTCTAAAGCAAAATTTTCGCGCAAGCGGCGGTAGATATTCTCGACATCCACAATGGCGTCATCAACGAGCTCCCCGATGGCCACTGCCAACCCTCCCAGAGTCATCGTATTGATGGACATTCCGAACCAATGAAAGACCAGCCCCGTCATGAGGATCGAAAGTGGAATCGCGGTCAGGGTGATGAACGTCGTTCGGAAGTTCAGTAGAAACAAGAACAGCACGATCACTACGAGAATGCCGCCGTCGCGCAGCGCTTCGACCACGTTACGAATGCTCAGGTCGATGAATTCCCGCTGCGAATAGATATTGGGGTTGATGCGAACGTCGGCCGGCAACGTACCCTGCAGATCATTCATGGCAGCAATCACATTCTCGGTCAGCTTTCGCGTATCTGCTCCCGGCTGCTTAGAAATAGTTAGAATCACTGCTGGCTTGCCATTCACGGCCGCATCCCCCCGGCGAATTTGCGCACCCTCCTGCACCTGGGCAATCTGTGCCAAGAGGACTGGCCGCGGCAGCGTCGGCTTCACGACGATTTGCTTAAGATCCTCGAGTGATTTGACTCGTCCCATGGCTCGCACAAGTAGTTCAGTGCCGCCTTGATCGATGAAGCCCCCCGTCGCATTGGAATTGCTCGCTTTCAAAGCGGCCTCAACCTCATGCAAAGTCAGGTCGTACTTCACCAGGGACTCAGGATCGACCAGAACTTGAAACTGCTTCCGGCCGCCGCCGATCGTGATGACTTGAGCGACGCCGGGGATGGTTAGCAATCTCTGCCTCACGACCCAATCGGCGAGAGTTCGCAGTTCCAATGGATCGGTCGCGCCGTTTTCGCTGGAGATGCCAATTTGCATGACCTGCCCCATGATGGAGGCGATGGGTGCCAACGTTGGTCGAACCCCTTGCGGCAGGCGGTCCAAGGCAAGCGACATTTTCTCGTTGACGATCTGTCGATCGGCAAGAATATCAGTACCCCAGTCGAACTCCACGTAGATTACCGACAATCCTACTCCCGAAGAACTGCGCACTGCTTGAACATTGGTAGCGCCATTCAGCACCGATTCGAGCGGAAGCGTTACGAGTGTTTCGACTTCCTCTGGAGCCAATCCGGGGCATTCGGTAAGAATCGTAACGCGGGGTCGATTGAGATCGGGAAAAACATCAATCGGTAAATGGGCGAGAACATAGCTTCCGTAAACGATCACAACCAGCGCCAGAGCTGCCGTGACGAGGCGATAATTTAGTGCGCTACGAATTATGGCATTGAGCATGCAAAACTTTCGCGAACAGAACTTCAAGAAACAGGAACGTGAGACGTTAGTGACTGTGTCCCGCATGGGGATCGATCGGTCCACTCGCTTTGTTTTTTAAGGCGATTTGAAGCTGCTGAGCGCCGGAAACGGCAATCAGATCCCCCGCAAACACAGAGCCATCATTGGCGAGGACTGCAACCTGCGGAGTGCGATAGCGGACATGCACCGGCCGGCGGACGAATCGGTCACCATCGACTTGAAAGATGTACGACTCGGGTCCGTCAATCGAGACAGCAGCCATGGGGACAACCAGTTCGTCCTTCCAAACCTCGACCGGAACCTCTAGTTCCACGCGCTGACCGGGCCGATACTTCCAGTCGATAATTCTCCGGCCGTCGCGGTCTTCATCCTTGAGCAATTCATTGGGCAGCCACACATAGAAAGCTACCGTGCGGGATTCATTGTTCACCGTGGGCGCCAGATAGTTGAGTTTTAGATCCGTAACTCTGCGGGGCTTTTCGCGATTGGAATCAAAGGTTGCTGTTAGAGTATGGTTCTCTTCCATTAAACGCTGCAACTCGGGCAGGTCTTGTTCAAAAGCGTTTCCTTCAATCACAAGCAGCTCATGATCCGCGAGGCAGATCAGATCGGCACCCGAATCGACATGCTTGCCGAGTTCCACGGGGAGCGATTCGACCTGATAAGTGATCCGCTGGTCTTTATCGGACGTTTCCGGCCAAGGCACACGGACGATGATCGAACGCAGTAGCTTGCGACCGCTTATAATGTCGCCAACTTGAGTTTCGGAAAGCCCGTGAAGTAGTAGCGCTTCGCGCTGCGAACGGAGGGTGGCCTCCAGCTTTTGCAATTCGTACTGCCGTTCCAAGAGCGTTTTACCGGCCAGAGCGGTGAGCGCATTGAGTCGACTGATTTCGGATTTCGTCACATCCATTTCTTCGACAGTCTGCAGCAAACTGCTTTGAGCTTGAACCAGATCTTCGTGCGTCAGAGTTAGTTGAAAAAGGTCATCGCCGCTTTGGACAGCAATGCCCGGCTCGACAAAAATTTTTGAAACCACGCCAGCGAACGGTGCTGGAATATGCAACGCGGTCCGCCCTGGTCGCTCGGCAACTCTTCCGGGCAAGGAAATGGTGCGTGGAAAATCTTGGAGTTCCAACCGTGCCAGTTTTAGGTCGATATTGCGGCGTGCTTGATCGGTAAGGATCAGCGAGTTACCATCCGCATCAGATTGGTGACCATGCTCGTCATCGTTGTCATGTGCGCGCAACTCGGCATTCATCCCGAAAAACTTATTGGCGAACCAGCCTCCGACGAGCCCTGCCCCAGTGAAGACGACCACAAGCATGAAGGCGAAAACTTGAGAACTGCCGGATGAAGTACGGTGCGTTACCATGAAGGAACCCTGCAAACTGGCGGACGAAGGGAAATGTATTGCCATCGCCGATGACCTTGGATGGCAGCAGGCGACGTAGATTTTGCTGAGGAATGCTTTTCGCCTACATAGCGTTGGCGAAAAAACGGCAGCGAGGCGCGCAGCGCTAGATTAAGAGCACGGAAAGTGCGAGATGGCGACGACCCGACGGAATCACCTTAAGGCTGCAACGGTTCTCGAGTTGTGACGCGCTAATCGGAGTGGAAAACTTGCAATCTGCCACGGACAATACAAATGTCGCCCCGCTAACAGCAACAGGCTGAAGGCCAGCAGCATGTACCGCGGCAAAGAGACAGTGTTGCTGCGAGCAATGGTCTGGCGGCAACGGAATATCCGATGCTGCCCCCTGTTGGGCTATGTCGGCAGTCGGTTGCTGATAAGAGTGATGCTCGCAATGACTTTCAGCATGGTCTTGGCAGGAGCCATGGTGCGCAGCGTGTTCCCCACAGCATCCCAGAACGAGATGCAGCACAAACGCTATCGTCGTCAACCATCGCCAAATCAGCATCTGCCTCATCCGTTGTGAAATTTCCTGCACTAAGGAAACTATAGGCATTTTTGTCCAAGGGGAAATCGAAGACAATCTCAAAATCTGGCTTGGCTGGTGAGAATTAGGGGTCGTTTAACCGGGAAATTCGGCCAAACCTGCCGTAAATGCTGCCGCAAAGTCTCGTCGGTAAAAATTCCTTGCGGACATCGATTATGGCCGATAAACTTTTCGTTATCTATTCTTTGGGGGAACTATGGCCACAATTCAATGCCAGCCACGTCGTGGGTTCACTCTTGTGGAACTGCTGGTCGTTATTGCGATCATAGGCATCTTGGTATCCCTGTTGCTCCCTGCGGTTCAGGCTGCGCGAGAGGCTGCGCGGCGGACCCAGTGTGCCAATAATTTGAAGCAACTGGGGCTTGGTTTACATAGTTACCATGGCGTCCATAACCGCTTGCCGTGGGGGAACGCTTACCCGGGTGGAATCATGGCGACCGTCAGTTGGGCTGCCATGATCTTGCCGTACATCGAACAGCAGGGGCACTACGAACAGTTTGATTTCTCGAAAGACATGAATCATGCCGCCAACCTGCAAGCACTCGCCTTGCCAGTCGTAACGTTCACTTGTCCCAGCGATCCTCTCAGCAGGGAGCCAATCTTGTACGGGCGCTGCACCTGCTGTGGATTTGGAGCGGTGCAGAAATCCTGGGCATCTGGTACACCGGCGTTATGGGGCCGGTGAAGTGTGATACCTGCAGCTTCTGTCCTGACCCTACGCCATCGCCGACCAACTACTGCTGCCAAGGCAACGGCTGTGGCGCCAACGGGGACGGTCCCGGGATGTTCTTTCGAACGCCGAAGGGAGTTGCCTTCCGCGATGTGACGGATGGTCTATCGAATACTTTCATGTTGGGCGAAACGTTACCGGGGCAGAATATTCACAATGGAGCGTTCACTCGGAATATGTCGCTGGGTTACACCAACGTGCCCATCAACACGATGTCCTTGAAATCAGAGACTCCAAAGCTGGGCCTGACCGACGCGCAATTACACGCCATCAATCCGCATTCCAAAGTCATGGGGTACAAAAGCATGCATCCGGCCGGAGCTCAATTCTCCCTGGGAGACGCCAGCGTGCGGATGGTGCGGCAGAATGTCGATTTCCGCATGTACAACTACATGGGAACGCGGGCGGGGGGCGAAGTAACGAACATTGACTAGGTTTCGCCCCAATTGGCTGCACCTCACACCTGGGGAGATGAACGAGCAATTTCTGAAGAGCAAAAATTTCTTGCTGCCAATTCACTTGGCAGTTAGACTCGCCCAAATGTCTTCTCTCGTCTCGCCAAAAGTACGTTTGGCCGTTCTTCCTAGCTCGCGCCAACAGGGATTCACGATCGTGGAACTGCTAGTGGCCATCGCCTTGATCGGCACTTTGGCAGCACTACTTCTGCCAGCGGTGCAAGCAGCCCGCGAAGCCGCCCGTCGCACCCAATGTGCCAACCATCTGAAGCAGCTCGGCCTGGCGATGCACAATTATCATGCAATCCACAATCGCCTCCCTTGGGGAAACGCGTTCCCAGGGGGCACGATGGCAAGCATTAGCTGGGCGACGACGATCCTGCCGCAGATCGAGGCCCAGGCCCACTATGATCTGTTCGACTTCAGCCAGGAAATGAACCACGCGCACAACGCGCAGGCACATACCTTACCGGTGAAGCTTCTGGCCTGCCCCAGTGATCCGGCCAGCAAAACTCCTCTCTTGGATTCCCGCTGCACATGCTGCGGCTATGGGTCGGTGTCGAAGACGATGGGACTGTGGTACACCGCTTCGCTCGGGCCGATGGCGTGCGATACGTGTCCATTTTGCCCAGATCCTGTTGCGTCGCCAAAAAACTTTTGTTGCCAGGGTGAGAACTGCGGCAAGAACGGAGAAGGGCCGGGCATGTTTTTTCGCTGGGCCAAGGGGGTACCGTTCAGCGATGTCCAAGATGGCTTGTCACACACAATTCTGCTGGGGGAAACGCTGCCGAGCCAGAACATCCATGCGACGGCTTTCAGTCGCAACATGTCGGTTGGTTACACCAACGTTCCCATCAACACGATGGCTTTGAAGTCCGAAATGCCACAACCGGGAATGACTGATAGCCAACTGCACGCTATCAATCCCCATCAGAAACTGATGGGCTTCAAGAGCATGCATCCCGGCGGGGCGCAATTCTGCCTGTCTGACGCTAGCGTACGAATGCTGCGACAGACTATCGATTTCCGCTTGTTCAATTCTCTGGGAACTCGCAGCGGTGGCGAAGCGGCAATGGCTGACTAAGGAGCGTTGATCGAAGGAGCAGCCCCAGGTGAACTGGGCAAAGCTGCTGGCATCGCTGGTGGTGCGGAAGTCTTATCAGCAGCTGCCTCATCTTGGCGAACGACGGGCAGTCGCAGGGTAAAGGCCGTTCCCTTCCCCACGCTACTTTCCACTCGCAATTTCCCGCGATGAGCTTCGATGATGCTGCGACAGGCGGCAAGTCCCAACCCGGTGCCGCCCCGTCCTGACTCATCCGGACCATTCTTCGTCGTGTAAAACGGCTCAAAAATCCGTCGCAGCTTTTCAGGCGGAATCCCGCTGCCGCTATCACGCACTAAAAGATCGACCGTGCCATTCTTCGTATCGAGGTCGAGTTTGATCAAAATCCGGCCACCAGGAGACATTGCCTGCCGGGCGTTAATTAGCAGGTTAAGTAGCACCTGCTGAATCTGATTGCCGATTGCCGGAACTTGCGGCACCGCGGCAATCTGGGTTTCCACAGAAATCTTGTACTGCTGCATTTCACGTTCGAGCAGAAACAATGTTTCCTCGATCACTACCCGCAGGTCTGTTGGCTCAAAAGTTGGCGCGCGATTGCGGGCGAGCCCCAATACGGAGTTCGTTAATCTTGCTGCGCGCTCACCGGCTTGAAGGATTTTTTCCAAAGCCTTGTCGCGTGTCGGCTCATCTTTGTGGCGAATCCCCATCTTGGCGTAATTGAGGATCGTCATCAGCACGTTGTTAAACTCGTGCGTCGTTGTGCTTACGAGCTCTCCCAGCGCAGTGAGCTTTTGAGCCTGCTGCACTTGAAGCTGAAGGGCGGCAACTTGCTCGCGGAGGTCTGCCAGCTGCCGATCGTGCTGTCTGCTATCGTCCATGGGTACTGTCATCATGGCTTTCCTAGGGGAAGGACCACCTTTCCTATCGACCCTCGCTGTTGTCCAGATTGAGCCCCTTGGTCTACAATCCCGCCGCTTTTCATTTCGCACCTCGGAAGGAAGGAGCCTGCCGATGCATACGGTGGAACTGCTCGATCAAGCTTTACGAACCGCAGAACAGCTCGGATACGGCATTCGCCAGGAGTGGCTCGGCGGAGCCGGAGGGGGTGCGTGTCGCTTTTCAGGACGAAAATGGATCTTTGTGGACCTGGCACTTAACCCAGTTGAGCAACTCGACCAAGTCGTCCGTGCGATTAAGGATGACCCGCAGTTGTATGGTCTAGAACTCTCTGCGGGCATGATCCGCCTACTAGAACTCCCGCAGTCCATGAGCAAGGCTCAGCGGGCAGCTTAAAGCCAGACCTTGCATGGCTAGCAAGGCCAAACCTCGCTAGCAAGTATTCAGCGTTACCTACTGCGCGGCTCTGGAATAAGTGTCAGAGCTTCGCTTCCAAGTATTTAATTCTCGCCGGCCGAGGGGCAACTCCGCTTCGTGCCAGCGTTGCCAGCGGCCTGACTTGAGCAATCTGTAACTTTTGGTGGTTTGTTCAAAGTTTGCCAGTTGGGTCGTCGATAACAGCAGTGCCGATTTCTCCGATTGGGGATGCGAAAGCATTTGTGGGAAAGCGGTCAGGGGGGTTAGTACAACTCGAAGCGTGCTTCACGGCGGATTGGCGTCGTGAGGTACAAGGCACAAACATGGTTCGTCCGTGTTTTGCCCCTGACCGCGTTACGTGGTGCGACAAGCACCCGAACCCACGGGAAATCGATGAACTTCGTCCCTCGCAAAATTCGACTGCTATTGGTGCTGCTCCTGATCGGAGCGTCATCGGGATGCCATCCGACGCAGCCTTTCTATTTGCGCGGCGATGGTGACCTGAATCACTACGTAGCCGCTGCTACAAAGGTGGAGCACCCGGACGTAACGGCTCCGCCGCTGGAAGATGTCACACAATCTCAGTCGCCGCTCACGCTTACCAACCCTGAATTTCAGGAAATCTGGGATTTAACGCTGCAAGAATGTGTCAGCATTGCCATGAACAATGCCAAGATCATTCGCGGCGGTATCGCCTCCCGTCAACAAAATGGCACCTTATTCGCCGGTGGCGGCGAAGGAACCATCGTGCAAAGCCCCAACCAGTTCGCTACGGTCTACAACCCGGCCCTGGTCGAATCGCACCCCGGCTTCACCGTCAACAACTTGTTCCCTGACGGCGGTGTCAATCAGGCCCGGCAAGGTGTCGAAGCGGCTCTCTCCGAATTCGACGCTCAACTTCGCATTGCTGGCGGCAACAATCCGAACGCTGCAGGTGCCCTGCTGTCGTCCACGAATCGACCGCAAAACGTTAACAATCAGTTCACCGGCTTCCCTGACACACTGGACCTGAAGGCTGGTGCTCTGACTGCTGAATTGACCAAACGAACCATCGAAGGGACTCAATTCTCGATCCGCAACGGTTACGACTACGATCAAGGCAATCAACGAGGCCAATTTCAAGCCTTGAACAGCACTTGGACTACCACCTTCGAAGTGGAAGCCCGCCATCCCTTGCTGGCAGGGCGTGGTGCTCAAATCAATCGGATTCCCATCGTCATTGCTCGAATCAGCAACGACGTGGAACTGCTCAACTTGCAGAACCAACTCAACGAAATGCTCTGCAATATCGAGATTCGCTATTGGGATCTGCACAACGCCTACCGCACGCTCGAAACCGCCAAGGTTGGTCGCGATGCTTCGCTCCTCACCTGGCGAATCGTGTACGACAAATACAAGCAAGGGGCTGAATCGGTTCAGCCCGAAGCTCAGTCGCGCGAACAATACTTTGCTTTTCGTGCGCAAGTCGAAATCGCTTTGCGCGAACTCTACAACGCCGAAAACGAACTCCGTCTGATCATGGGTTTGGCCGCGACCGACGGACGCCTGATCCGCCCGATCGACGAACCAACCCTCGCTCGGGTCGAATTCGACTGGAACGATGCACTCTGCGAAGCCATCAACCGCCGGCCTGAGTTGGTCAGCAAGCGCTGGCAGCTCAAGCAGCGAGAAATGGAAATCATCCTCGCCCGCAACCGGCTCCTGCCGCAACTCGATGTCGGTGCTTTGTATCGCTGGATCGGCGTGGGGGACAACCTCACCAGTGCTGATCGCAATGGCCAGGAGTTCCCCGCTGCCGGCTCAACTGCCTTTGAAGAGCTCACCAACGGAAACTACCAGGAATTCGCCGTCTTTGGCCAATTTGCCATGCCAATCGGTTTCCGTCGCGAATTGGCAGCGGTGAAGCACTTCCAATTGCGGTTAGCTCGCGAAAAGGCCCTGTTGGAAGACATGGAACTCGACGTAACCCACGGGCTAACCAAAGCGGTTCGTAATCTCGATGCTAACTATCAACTTTCACAGACCAATGCGAATCGCTGGGCGGCTGCCGCTCGCGAAGTGGAATCGCTGCAGGAACTTTACAAAGGTGGCAAAGCCTCGCTCGATCTCGTGCTCGAAGCTCAACGTCGTCGCGCTGCCGCCCAGAACGCATTCTGGACCAGCGTTGCCGAATACAACAAGTCCATTGCCGACGTCCACTGCCGCAAAGCTTCGATCCTCGATTACAACGGCATGGCGTTCGAGGAAGGCCCCTGGCCCGAAAAGGCCTACTGGGATGCCGTCGGCCTCGCCCGCGAACGGGATGCCAGCTATCGCGTGAACTACGGTTGGTCGCGCCCCAAGGTTATCAGCCGAGGGGAACTCAAGTCTCAAGGTGCTTTCAACGAATCTCGGGATGGAGCGATCATCGCTGGCCCGGGAGTCGAGTTCGGGTCGACGGAATCGGATGCCGAAGTGATCGAAACCCCAGCCCCGAATGCCGAGGGCACACCGCCGTCGATCCTGAATGAATCGACGGACGAACTTCCCCCGGGACCATCAACCTTCGACCTTCAGGACTACCCATCCGAACAGGACCAGCCCGGCCTGAACCCTGGCGGAGAACCGCCACTGTCCGATCCAAACATCGCGCCGCAGCCCGAAGCTCGCCGTCCAAATTCGATTCTTAAGTCTGCCGATTTCAATCCGCTGCGTGGCCGAATGGGGAGCAGCGGGATCTCGCAAGTTCAGTTCCAGGAACCGCTGCGGGACACTCAGGACGAAGCTCCGGCGAGCAAGCCCCAGCCCTAACTCGCGATTGCCTCTCCCCAAACGAGAGGTCCAATACCGCGTTCGCCCCACATGCCAGACCGGCCGATGGGGTTGGTTCCCAGGCTCACTTCCACCCTCCGCCGCCGGGTGGTCCATAGCGGCGGGGTGGAAATTCAATCCGACTAATTTTCAACCGGCACAACTCGCCACTATTCGGCTGGGACGAGCCCTTCACCGATGACTTGCAGCAGCTTCGAGATGCACAGCTGGTTCATGCTGGTATGCCGCTCGAACGCTTCGGTCTTCAGCGATTCGTGCAGGCTCTTCGGAAGACGGACGGTGATCACGCGAGTTGGTTCGCGGTCGTCCGATTGAGCGGTCTTCTCTCGCAATTTTGCCAGCATCTGCTGAATCTCTGCATGCTCCGCAGACTTCTCAAATTCCGCCATTTCTTCTGGCGTGCGAAACATCTTGCGGACGATCCCATCCACGCCCATGATCTCGCGGAAGAAGGTCGCCCAGTCAGGGTGCTTCACGAAGACCTCGGCCGCGGTCCGTTGAATCGCGTTCCGGCGATCCTCGATCGAGGCGGGTGGGGCGTAAGTCTCGTGAGAGATCGTGGGGGCAGTTTGAGTGAATTCCATTTTGGGCTCCTTCCAGCGGGCTTCCTGAACCATTCGGGTCGCATCCCCGACGTCGGGGTGCAATATGTTCGAATCGTACACCTGCGTCAAACTCACTTTGCCTGCGCAGACCGATGTCACTGCTATGCTTGCACTTACGACGGGCTTGACTACTTGCAACGAGTTCTGGCAGTCGCTGCTCGCATTTTGAACAGCCTCGTTTTGCTCAATCTTTAGGCAGTCCGGTTTTCGCGTTTGTACCAAGTGTCCATCTGCCAGCAGGTCGGATTGTCCAAAAAAGTCATTTCTTCGGCCTGCTAGCTCTGCTTGCCTGGCGAGCACTTGCTTGGCGACCTTCGACATCAAGCGGAGATCATTCGAGAGTGGTAGCTGGCATCGCTTGCGGCTCATGATTGGTAACTCCTGATGGGTGGCGTGTATTGCTAGCAAGACCGGCTTGCGTCTCGGCCGATTGAAAAACAGGGGCTATAGATGGTCCAGTCAGGCAAGGTAATCTGGCGAGTCTATTAAACCTGGGTACTAAACTCAGTCGACATCCGCCTGATCCGCGCAGGCTACAGGCCTACCTCGAATGGTGGCGACGTCGGTCGTGCTAGCACCGTTTTTGGAAACGGTTCCAACACTGTTTTCAACTTTATAATGTATTATTAAATCAAAACTTAACTGCAAAAGTCGCGAGGTGGCTGTTAGCGCCTCTTGTGGGTGGTTTGGTTCGGGTGCTAGCACGTCGGCTGCTTCGCCAAAGTAACCCCCTCTTCAGAACGGCTAAGTGCGATGCTGCCGACTGCGTTGCATACCTGGGCGGCGTGCTAGCAAGTTGGCAGCAACACCGCTCGGATCAACGCTTGCCACGCAGTAACTCATCCCTGTCGCCTGGCGTCTGCCGGTGCTAGCACCGCATCCCTTTCCTATCGATCATCGCGCGCCATTGACTATTAGTCAATAATAGATAAATAATAACTAAACATATTTGCTGAGCGAATTGAGCAGGCAGGTGAGACGCCTCGACGCGAGTGAGATTCAAAGACTCAAGGTCGGCCAGCCAAGCTGAACTCGTAGTCAACAACGGCCTCATCCATAAGCCCAGACTGATCGATAACCCTCTCCACGACCGGCCGGAAGTCGGCGAGAATGTTGGTCGGTTAAGTAGAAGTGAGAACTTGTTTCGCGGCCCCGGTCCACAATCCGCTCAGCCATGCTTCGCCTTGAACAGATTTGGCGGGCAGCCGCCCATTTGCATCGTCCCGTTGCAGATACTTTGGACTGCTAGAGTCCCAGCCAAGCGGAGGGTTTTATGAAACGCTTTAAAAACATTTCGCTCATTTACGAATGCGATCAATCGACCCTCGAGCGGGCCGCTTTGATCGCCAAAGAAAATCGGGCACGATTGACCATCGTGCACCCCATTAAAGAACTCCCCGCCGGCTGGGATCGATTGGTCATTGGACAAAAGCCGGTGGATGTGCGGAAACTCGTCCTGCAGGATCAGCAGGCTCAGCTCAAGGAAGTGGCCAACTCGGTCAAGACGCTGGGGGTCCGCCCTGCCACGCGGCTGTTGATCGGGGAACCCTTCCTGGAGATCATTCGGGACGTGATCGAAAACAAGCGCGATCTGGTCATCATGACGGCGGAAGGAAAAGGAGGGCTGAAGGAACGGCTGTTTGGGAGCACCTCGACCTGGCTGATGCGAAAATGCCCCACTCCAGTCCTGGTCTTGAAGCCGTCTCGCCGCAAGAAGGTCCGACATGTCTTGGCCGCTATCGATCCGGAAGTTGCCGGAGACAACCGCGATACCTTGAACGAGTCAATTCTGGAATTGGCGTCGTCACTGGCCGCCCGCGAAGAAGCGGAATTGCATATCGTCCACGCTTGGTCCCTGGCAGGCGAATCCAAGATGCGTGGCCTAGCCGGATTGGCCGCGGCCGATGTTGATCGGGTCGTCCACACCGAAGCTCAGCGACGGCGACGTTTGGTTCAAACCCTTTTGGAAAAGTTTGGTATTGAGCACTACAAGCTGCATTTGCTGAAAGGTGAGGCTGCCGAGGTGATTCCGCGATTGGTCAAGAGCCAGGGGATCGACTTTCTGATCATGGGAACGGTTTGTCGAATGGGTATTCCCGGTTTCATCATTGGCAACACGGCGGAGCAAGTGCTGGATGCGGTCGATTGCTCGGTCTTAACGGTGAAGCCCGCAGGCTTCGTTTCACCGGTCGTCCTCGACATCGCCCGGGATGAAGAAGTATTTTAGGATCTGCACAAGGAACTCTTTCAGGTTGAAGGCAGCTACGATGTCTCACCTGCTAAAACTACTTGATGACCACTTCCACGCCGATCAATACGACTTTGAACGACCCCGTGACACAACACATGCGCACGGATTTTGCCCGTCTGCGAGTTGGGCAGACCATTGGCGAAGCCCTGGCCGAGATTCGCGCATCTCGGCCGGAAGGACGAATCATCTATTTTTATGTGGTGGATGATGCGGGACGCTTGGCTGGCGTACTTCCCACGCGCCGCCTGTTGCTGAATTCCGAATTGGCCCCGATCGAGACCATCATGGTATCGAAGGTGGTGACCATTCCCGCGTCGGCAACGGTATTGGAAGCCTGTGAGTTTTTCATTTTCCACAAGCTGCTAGCCTTTCCGATTGTGGACACCGATAAGCGTTTGCTCGGAATCGTCGATGTCGAGCTATACACCGATGAATTGTCTGACCTGGATCGCCGGGAGGGGAATGACGACCTCTTTCAACTGATCGGCGTGCATCTGACGGAATCGCAGCAATCCTCCTCACTGGTGGCGTTCCGCAGTCGCTTTCCCTGGCTGCTCGCGAACATCGCGGGAGGAATTCTGGCGGCCTTTTTGACCGGCATCTTTGAAGCCGAACTAAAGAAAGCAGTCGCGCTGGCCCTGTTCATCCCTGTAGTCCTGGCACTAGCTGAAAGCGTGGCGATTCAATCGGTGAGCATATCCCTGCAGGCCTTGCATGGCAAACAACCCGATTGGCAATTCATCTTGAAGAAGCTGCGAATCGAGTCGTTGACCGGATTGTTTTTGGGACTCGCCTGCGCCCTTTCGGTGGCCGTGGTGGCGCTAGTGTGGCTCCGGCAATTCGATGTGGCGATTTGCCTCCTGGGCGGAATCACTGGCGGGGTTACCTGCGCGGCGGTGATTGGTGTCGCGATTCCAAATCTGCTCCGCTGGCTTGATCGGGAACCCCAGGTTGCAGCGGGCCCCGTGGCGCTAGCGACCACCGATATGGTGACGCTCTTGATCTACTTTTCCCTAGCTCGATTCGTGCTGGGCTAGGTTTGGTGGTGCTGCGGTAGCGTTTCGCAAGGCACGTCTTGGCCGTACTCCTGAAGAATTCAGCCCCTCACTGGATTGCAAGCGCCGCATCGATCAAGATTGTAGTTCGCTCTCCTCTCCCCCATATTTGGCCCTCGCCGATGACGGGGTTTAGTCACACGACGACTCGGCCCCTCGGATTTTCTCATGACAATGACATTCGGCACGCTTTTCAACTTCAAACTCTTGGCCTGCGTTCTGCCGGCGGCGATTCTGGTTGCGTTGCTCATCTTCACCGGGCCGAGCAGTGCAGCCGAACGGCCAAACATTATCGTCATCATGGCGGATGACCTCGGGTATGGGGACATCTCTTGTAACGGCGCGAAAGGGGTGCAAACGCCCGCCATCGATCAACTTGCCGCGGAAGGGGGGCGGTTCACCAGCGGTTATTGCTCGGCTTCGACCTGCACGCCGACCCGCTTTTCACTCCTCACCGGCACTTATGCTTTCCGTCAGAAAGGGACCGGCATCGCACCGCCGAATGGCCCCGCAATCATCAAGCCTGGCACGGAGACCCTGCCGGCCATCCTGCGGCGGGCCGGCTATGCCACCGCGGTGATTGGCAAATGGCATCTGGGCTTAGGAGACCCTGCGCCGAATTGGAACGGCGAACTGAAGCCGGGTCCTCTCGATATTGGATTTGACCATTGCTACCTGCTCCCCACCACCAACGACCGTGTTCCGCAGGTCTATGTGGAAGATCGCCGCGTGAAGAACCTCGACCCCGCCGATCCTTTGTGGGTGGGCGACAAGAAACCATCCGAAGATCATCCGACGGGAATCACCCATCGTGAAACCCTGAAGATGGATTGGTCGCATGGCCACAACCAGACCATTCACAACGGGATCAGTCGCATCGGCTTTTACACGGGGGGGACGAAGGCGCGGTTTCGTGATGAAGACCTCGCCGATGAATGGGTGCAGCAATCCAATCGCTGGATCGAAGTGAACAAGGAGGGGCCGTTCTTTCTCTTTTTTGCATCGCACGACATCCATGTGCCGCGCGTTGCCCACGAGCGATTCCAAGGCAAATCGAAACTTGGGCCACGGGGCGATTGCATCTTGCAACTGGATTGGTGCGTGGGTGAATTGATGAAAACACTGGACCGACTGGGGCTCGCAGAAAACACGCTCGTTGTGTTCTGTTCCGACAACGGACCCGTTTTGGATGACGGCTACAAAGACGGCGCTGTGACGCAACTCGGCGAGCATGAACCGGCCGGGACCTATCGAGGTGGAAAGTATAGTGTGTGGGAAGGAGGAACTCGCACGCCGTTCATTACGCGGTGGAAGGGGCACATTGCTCCGGGCGTATCCGATCAAATGGTCTGCACGATCGATTTGGCTGCGAGCTTCGCGGCACTGACAGGCCAAACACTCGCAGTGGACGGTTGCCTCGATAGTTTGAATGTGCTCGAAGCACTGCTTGGCCAACCCGGCGCGAAAGGGCGAGATCACTTGCTTCAGCAAGATAACGGCTCCGGCAATTTTGGCCTGCGCGCGGGAGACTGGAAACTGGTGCGACTGAAACAACGAGGGAAGTCGCAAGCCACGGTCAGCAAACGTGAACCGCCTCTGCCGGCCAGCCAGGATAGCTTGTACCACCTAGCCAATGACGCCGGCGAGCGAACCAACGTCGCTGCCGACAATCCAGAGGTGCTGCAGCGACTCACGATGCAACTGGATAAGCTCATTAGCGACGGGCGGAGTCGTGTGGCGGAACGATAACTGGCTTGCCTGCGGATGAGCGAGGTGATTCAAGCCGGGACGATTCTCGGCCGCGGCACGCGTAAGCCCCAAATGCCGCCGTGCTGACGATGAAGATTCGAAAAGTCATCGCGCAGCGGACCAACCAGTTCATCGGGCCGATGGTTGGCCAGCCAGCGGTCGGCCAACTGCCCCATTTGCTCATCGTACTCGGCCTGCGAATGGGTGTGCGCGTAACAGCGCCCCGGATGCCGACGCAGATCGCCGTTGAAGTCAGGGCTGATATGCCACAGTTCGTGAAAAATGGTGATCAGCTTCTCGCGAAAGTCGAGATCCAGAAATCGCGGCAGATAGAACCGCAGGATGTAGAGCATCTCTTCCCCGCGGTGAACGATCCGCTGAATCGTTACCTGCCGTTTGCGACGGATCTCGATTCGCTCTCCGCCGGCAAACCTGAGCGGCGTGAGAGAAGCGAACAAGCCGTACTGCACTTGCTTGCGCGCTTGAGCATAAGCCACCGCAATGCGACTCATGTCGATATGGGCAAGTTCTGCATTGTCGGACACGATGGCCCGGCAGACGTCTTCCATGTAGCCCGTGAAATCGAACCCAGGCGGCGTGCGTAGTTGATGCTGGCGCATAACTAATTCGATCAACATCCAAGAGAAGAATATTCCGTTTGTTACGCAATATTCGTCGCTAGAAAGTCACGCGTCAAGACAGCCGAAACGAATGCGCGGCGAGGGCTATTGACGAGCCGACTTTTATGTGGGTGCAGTTGCGGCTACGCTTTGCTGCTTCACCCGCAACAAGCCCAGCGTGCTCTTCTCGATTGTTGCCGAAATGTCTTCCAGCGGCAGATGGCTCAGATTGCAAACCGCAAAAGGATTCTGCAGTTCAACACCGATCTGATCGAGTGAAATTAAAGGGTAAGCCACCATCATAGTGTATCCGTAAATTCTTCGACATCCTTGCGGGCACTGATAGCGTGAAGGAATTATTCCTTGCTTTGCGCTATCAGGAGTTGCCATCATGCCTCGACTTCCCTCTCCCGAACGTGAATTGTTCTGGCGAAATCTGATCTC
>JBGSNR010000112.1:0-50166 GCA_041739545.1 Pirellulaceae bacterium
TTGGACCAACCCGGTCGACTCCTTCGCCACTCGCGCCGCCGCTGCCAGTGCCACGTTACTCCCACTCGCCACCAACGACGGTGCCATCGACTACATGTACGGCAACACGCTGGCTCAGGACTACTCGATCGTCGTCACCGGCGCCCACTACAGCAGCAGCACGGGCGATGAGATTGATGAGTTATAAAGTGAAACGTGTCGCTGAAAGTTTCCGCTGAGAGTTTGTCACTCGGCGGAGCAGCAATCTCTGCGTCCTTACTCCGGTCGAATCCCTTTCTGCCGGGCAGCGATGTTGCCTTAGTTGCCCTTCGCCTCGCTGCAAGGGCAGATGCCGGACGGTTTCAACGAGACTCGCTTCCGCGGATGGCACGCTGCACCGCAGTTCACTGCGCTAAGCACAGAGCCACGCACGTACATTACTGACCCGTTTGCGTCATCCACTTGATGGTTTTATCGGTCAACCGATCGAGAACACGCACCGACATTTCGAGATGCTCCGGCAGGGTGTCTTCAATTTTGTTGTGAGAGATGCCCCGCAGACTTTGCACGAAAAGCATTACTGTGGGAATACCAGCGCGGCAGACCTCGGCTGCGTCATGCAGCGGCCCGCTGGGCAGGCGATGCGAGGTGCCGCACACCTCGCGGATCGATTCATCCGCCATCTCGATGAGAGTTGGATGAAATGGAAACGGCTGGATTTGCCAGATCTTCTTCCACTCGACTTGAATCTGCTCTTCGGCGGCGATCAGGCGACTCGCCTCTTGGGCCGCAGCGTACATCTCCGCAAGTTGCGCGGCATCCAAGTGCCGCTGATCGAGAGTCATGATCGCCTCGCCGACCACGGCCGTGACGATTCCGGGCTTTGTCTCAACTTTGCCGACGGTGCAAACGCCACCATACTTCAAGGCAATCTCGCGAATCGCCAGATGCAACTTCGAGACGCCTGCCAGTGCATCGCGACGGTGCGTCATCGGCGTTGACCCGGAATGAGCCGCCTGCCCGACAAACGTAATTTGGTGCCGCTCGACACCAAACGTTCCCTGCACCGCCCCCATCGGAAGTTGCAGGCTTTCCAGAACGGGGCCTTGTTCAATGTGGAGTTCCAAATAGGCGGCGGCATTCTTCAAGTGCGAACGAGCGTCAAGAGCATGATCAAGATCAATGCTGACGTTCTGTAGGGCTTCGGCGAGCGTTACTCCATCGCGATCCTTCAGATTTCGAACCTCTTCAATATCAAGCGATCCAGAGACGGCGCTCGAACCGTACAAGCTGCGTCCAAATCGGGCTCCTTCTTCATCCGCCCAGTCAACGACGCGTACGGTGACCGGCGGTTTGCCTTGGGCGGAAAGGCGGCGGAGCACCTCGACTCCTGCCAGAACATTCAAGCAACCATCCAACCAGCCACCATTAGGAACGGAATCAAGATGTCCGCCGATGAGCAGTTCGCGCTCCGACTCGCCAGGCAATGTGGCCCACAAGTTCCCCGCAGGATCTTGCTCGATGGTTACGGGCAATTCCGCAAGCTTGCGTTTAAGAAACTCTCTGGCCTGCAGCCAGGTCGGTGTGAAGGCAACGCGGTGTGCACCATATTCATCACCGGTCAGTAAACGCAGCTCATTTAATTCCGCAATGGTGCGTGTCGGCTGAAGTGTCGAAGGCATACACTCTTTCCTCTTTTTGAAGTTGCGCTAGTTTAGCAAAACTCGTTACGGAAGTTTGTGGCAGTTACATTCGAAGGAAACGATCATGCCCAAGGAGCTGGCCACAAGTCGTCTCGAAAAACTGCAAACAGCCCGGCCGCAATCAGGTCGGCTGTGGTGCCTGGATTTCGCTTCCTGCCATCTGCCCGCAGCCAGAAATCGAAATCAGAGACGGCTCCCAAGTAAGCTTCACTTCCGTGCTCTATCGATTGGAGGCAAAATGTTGCCTGCTCGCGCACGCGGCGATTGACTTCGCTTCCGCATTTGCGCCCGATCAGACTATCACCACGAGACGATAGCAGCTGCAGATGCGTGCGGATGATAGTTTCGGTCAGATTCAGCCCATCCCTTCGGCCCGCGAGGAGCATCGGCACGACTTCAGCAAGAATGAGTTGAAACTCGGTGACGTATTGCAGCGCGATATCATCGCGTTCGGCCGCCAACTGCATCGCGGCAAGCAAATCCGCTGGTGGTGCACCGTGGATGTCGGATTGTTCCGCAGTGCCCAAACCTCCCGGACTAGCCAGACGAATTGCTTCGTAGAAGAGCTGAGCGTCATCTGCAGAGAGATTCTTCAGAACGTCCGGTACGCCTTCCTGCAAACACGATTGGGCCGGCACACTCGCGAGGGGTGCCAGGAGCAAGACAATCCCTAGATTCGTATTCGAGCGAACTAATTGCTGCGTCACCTGAATGCAGGAGAGCACAGTCTCGCCTAATGGCTTGCCTGCTGCTTGTTGCAGAACAGGAGCGATCGCGGCAGCACTCGTCAGGAAATCAGAAAACGAAGTATTGTCAAAATCCGCTCCGCGGTGCACATTTCCTGGCTTGGGTGCCGTCACTTCCCATTGGCAGGCGAGAAGCGCTACGGTGCCAATGGGAAGCTTGCGGTTTTGCATTTCGAGCGACCTTGCCAGTTAAACTTGCTCTTGTCTGGAGGCAGAAATATGCGGCGTTGGGCGCGACACTACACCGACAAGAACTCTTCCAAAGCGTCTCGCATGAGCGCGGCATCGGGTTCGATCCCGGTCCAGATTCGAAAGCCGATCACGGCCTGGTTGACGAGCATTCCCAATCCATCCAACGTTTTGCAACCAGCTTGCGCCGCTTCGCGCAGAAAGCGTGTATCGGGTGGGTTGAATACCACATCGGCCGCAATCATTTCTGGTCGCCAGGAACTCACCACCACAGGAACCCTGGCATTGCCATCGTTGAGGCCAATCGAGGTAGCGTTAATGACGATATTCGCCGTGGCTGCCAACGTGTACTCACCCTGCCAATGGACCTGGTCGACACGCGACGCGCCAAGTCTCTGCGTAAGCAAATCTGCCAATTCCTGCCCTCGCGGCACGCTCCGATTCACGATGGTAAATTCCGTCACCCCCGAAAGGGCCAGTTCGACAGCAATCGCGCGAGCAGCGCCCCCAGCTCCTAAGACGACCACCGATTTTCCTGCGGGATCGACCAACTCGCGCAAGGATTGGACAAAGCCTTTGCCGTCCGTATTTTCTCCAATGAGTTTCCCCTCGACACGCTGCACGCAGTTGACGGCACCCATTTTCTCTGCCGCGGGACTTAGTCCGTCGAGCAGTGGAATCACACAAACTTTGTGAGGCAGGGTAAAGTTTGCTCCTTTAAATCCCATCGCACGCATTCCTTGAACCGCAGCTTCAAGATTCTCTGGCGAAACTTCGAGGGTCAGATAGCGCCAATCAAGTCCCGCGGCCGAGAACGCCCGTTCCATCATGAACTGCGTGGGATTTCCAGCCACTGGCTGGCCCATGCAGCAGACGATGGATTGGAGAGATTCCGGATGGAGCCGTTTTGCCTGGGCCATATTTTCGCCGCTTGAACTAAACCAACAACTGTTTCATTTCCCGTACCGCCCGTTCAAACCCCACCAGCACCGCCCGACTGACGATCGCGTGACCGATATTCAACTCCCGCATCTCGGGAATCTGAGCGATCGATTGGACGTTGTGGTAATTCAATCCATGCCCCGCATGCAAGCGCATGTCGAGCGTGCGAACGAGTCGGGCAGCCTCCGTTTGCAGGACAAGCTGCGCGTGTTGTGCGTCCCCTTTGGCCAACGCATACTGCCCGGTGTGCAACTCGACAGCATCGGCGCCAAGTTCCTTGGCAGCTTCGATCTGACGTGAATCGGGATCGAGAAACAGGCTCACGAAAATGCCTGCGCTGCGTAGTTCCTCAATCGCATGCTTGACCGCATCCCGATGACGAATGATGTCCAGTCCCCCTTCGGTCGTCACTTCTTCGCGCCGTTCGGGAACAAGGGTCGCTTGATCGGGCTTCACAACTCTTGCCAGATCGACAATTTCGGCTGCGACGGACAGTTCCAAGTTCAGCTTCACGCTGACCGTTTCGCGAAGCACACGAACATCGCGGTCCTGAATATGCCGGCGATCTTCCCGAAGGTGAACCGTAATTCCATCCGCTCCACCGAGTTCCGCGAGAACTGCCGCGGCCACGGGGTCGGGTTCGTAAGTGCGGCGGGCCTGTCGCAAAGTAGCGACGTGGTCAATATTGACGCCCAATTCAATCATTGCAGTTTTGAGACCAGGAGGGAGAGAAAAGGGAAGATTGGAGGGACACGTCGCCATCCGCGGAGGTTCGGATCGCCAGGAGTTTGGGTTGGCAAATCGTATTCTAACGTATCAACGGCATCAGTACCGCGCTGATCCCCAGGATCGCCAGGACGATGACGCTTAGCTGCCTTAATTGCCGCTCGGGCATGTGATGCCCCAGTTGTAATCCTAGTTGCGATCCCAGCAGTAGCACAGGAATGGCCAGAGAGCCAATTGCCAGCGACCAAAGAATTTCTGACCCGAAAAATAGCGGCAGCAAGAGCAACTGGGGCAACAGCCCACTGGCAAACGAGAAAAACAAAAACGCTCGCATTCGCGCTGCCGGCCAACGATGAGCCATCACCCACATCACCAGTGGCGGCCCTCCCATGGAACAAAAACCAAACAAGAATCCGCTGAGTGGGCAGGCAATCCACATCCAGAGCGGATGGAGCGAGTCACGTGGCTCGATCCGCCACCAGCGCTGCACAAGCAGCAATGCCAAGAGCGTGAAACCGACGATCTGCGAGGAGAAGTCTTCGAATTCCTTGCTCGCCAGAAACATCATCAGCACGCCAATAGGTTGTGCAATGAGGCGCAGCGTGACTGGCAAGACGGCAAGGCGCCAGTCGAAGTCATTCCGCAAACGCCACGCTCCGGAAAAGTTCGAAACCATTGAGGAAATGAGAGCAAACGCCACAGCTTGCGGCAAGTCAAAGCCACACAGCAAGAACAGCGGCACACCAACCATTCCTGCCGCGAAGCCCACCGCTCCTTGCACCAGGCTGCTCAGGAAAAAGATGAAGCCCACCAGCAACCATTGAGGCCAGTCTGCGGCCACTAGGAAGACTCCGCGGCACGCACACGCTGCCAGAATCGCTGCAGAATCTGCTGTGCGACTTTGCCAGATACTCCAGGCCCATAGGCTACCTGACCGTAAAGCTGGGCCAATTGTTGGACTTCGGTCGCGACCGCAGGCTGACGGTCGGCAACGGCCTGAGCAAATTCTGCCGGTGTTTGATCCTCATGCCGAGCACACGAGCGTTCTCGGCCGAAGGCTTCCAACGCAGCAAAGGAATGCGAGAGGAGCTTCAGCAGCGGCCAACGCTGGGCATCGCCGGTGGCAAAGGGGTCGGCGAACGATGAAAACGGACGCGGTGGGGAGGGAGCAACGGCAATCGGTGCAACTGCAGGAGTTGTTGAATCAACCTTTTGGCCGAAGAGCTTTGCGAGAAAGTCGAGCCAACTTTGTCTTAGTTGACGAAGCGCGGCAAGGATTGGTTCACGGTACTTCCAGCCGACAAAACAGGCTATCACCAGCATCACCAACATGCCAAGCCAGTTCAGTAAATCAGGCAACGAATTGAGCCACTGCATGGAAGGTGCTGATGGCGGCGGCGGAGTGGCTTGAGCCGTCTCGGTTGGCCGCGACTCGGCAGGTTTGTCGCCTTTCGAACTCGGTTCTTCGGTTTTGTCCTGTTCGGCATGCTGCGAAGATCGCCCGGGTGATGGTTCGCCCTTGGACTTCTCTTCATCGCCCTTCGTCCGCCCGCTCTTCGCGGAGTTATCTTGTTTTGAATCTTCCTGCTGGTCTTGCTGTTCTTGCCCGTTCTTCTCTTGCGACTGACCCTGTTTCCCTCCTTTGTCGTCAGCATCTCCAGACTGCGTTGGCTGCTGATCGTCTCCGCTCTGCTTGCCGGAAGCAGAATCGCTTTCTTGTTGCTTTCCTTGCGAGCCATCTTGCTGAGAGCTCGATTCGCCGGACTTTGATTGCTCTTCTGAAGAACCTTTCTCATTTCCCCCACCGCCACCGCTACCGTCGTTCACTGGCGGTTTGTTCTGCTGCCCCTCGCCACTCTTCCCCTGCGGTTGATCCTGCACTCCTTCGTTTCCGAGCCCCAGCGGGGAAGACTGTCGCTGCGGTGCACGAATTTCTGGCAGCAGGTGCGCCATCGAGTATTCCGGGAGTGGCCGCGGCAACAGAAACGCGACAAAGAGCAATGCCGCAATCAGGCCGCCACCGATCATCAACCATCCAGTCGCCATTTCGAGCGGCAATTCCAGCTTTCGCTTCTTCAGATAACGACGCAGCCCCAAAAAGCTTGTCGCGAGCAAGAGCGCCAATGAACTGGCAACATACAGAACAAGCAATTGAAACACCCATCGACGGGCCGCCAGGTCATCCTGCCCCAGAAAGAACTGCCCGGCTCCAAAAATCGGCACGGCAGCTATTGCAAAATACAACGCCCATTTGCCATGTGCGTGCGGTCGATCCGTGAGGTTCAGCCACGCATTCCACCAAGCTGTCGCACTGGCGGGTGCTGTACGTTGATGGTCCGAGACGGCATCCGGAAGATCGGTAGGGCTGTCTGCCGGTGGCGACTTCTGCTCCCATCCGAGTTGCGACAACAGACCTGTGCCAGTACTGTCTTGTTGTCGTTCCAATAAGGTTGAGTCGACTGTTAATTGGTGGGAACACCACCAGCACAGGAACATCAAACCTAAACTCAGAATGGGCCCAACGCCCGAGAGCATGCCCCCAAACTCGACAAACCGAAATAGTGCGAGGGCGGTGAGAAGTGCCAATGGGGCTGCGAACAAAGAAGCATAGGCGGAACCTTCTTGCATCGAGATGCGAGCGATCCCCACGGTTCCCATCACGAACAAGCACAAGATGAATTGCAGTCGCCCGTTGAACTCACCTTGATAGAGCACTTCCACGAGAAAGCAGGCGAGGCTGCCGACAATCACAGTAATCAACGCGGGGCTGATAATTTCAACTAGCGTATCTGCGAGAGTCTCAACGGGACGGCTCATGGCCCTAGTTCCCTGGGAGCAAGTGCCCGAGTTTTTCGCGTTTCGTCGCCAAATACTTTACGTTGTGTTCGTTAGAGGGGCAGATGATGGGTACCTGATCCACTACCTGCAGATCGAAGCCGTCGTAAATGAACGCGTCTGATTTCTTCGGATTGTTGGTCATCAAACGAACCTTGGAAAGCCCCAAATCCTTCAAGATTTGAATCCCCACGCCGTAGTCCCGCATGTCGGCCTTAAAACCTAATGCCGTGTTTGCCTCAACAGTATCGAGCCCTTTGTCTTGCAATTCATATGCACGGATTTTCTCAACCAGACCAATGCCACGCCCCTCTTGTGGCAAATAAACCAGTACACCACATCCTTCTTGCTCAATCCGCTCTAACGCGACATGCAATTGATCGCCACAATCGCAACGCAGCGATTCAAGCAAGTCGCCGGTGAAGCAAGAGGAATGCAGTCGTACCAGGGGCGCTTCGGATGATTTCAGATCCCCCTTCACCAGCACAATGGGTTGCTGCGATTCGTAACGCACTTCGTACGCGATTACCGTGAACGTTCCGTGACGAGTGGGCAAGTTCGCGCTGGCGATTCGCGATACCAGTTTTTCGCTAACCCGTCGATGGGCGATTAGTTGCTCGATGGAAATGA
This sequence comes from Pirellulaceae bacterium, assembly GCA_041739545.1. Lineage (GTDB taxonomy): Bacteria > Planctomycetota > Planctomycetia > Pirellulales > Pirellulaceae > JBGSNR01. The sequence continues at coordinate 7,751 of JBGSNR010000112.1, forward strand.
TTCTGAGGTTATGCTTCTTCGCCAACGCAGCCAATTCGTCCCGAGTCGCTCGTTCCCCCGCATCGTTCAGAATCTCGCACAAGACGCCACACGGCGCAAGTCCCGCCATCCGGCACAAGTCGACGGCGGCCTCGGTATGACCGGCCCGACGCAGAACGCCCCCCTCCTTTGCCAGTAACGGATGCACATGTCCGGGGCGAGTGAAATCGGCATCCGTGGTATTGGGATCGGCAAGAGCACGCACAGTCCGCGCCTTTTCGTCTGCGGTGATGCCAGTCCGGGAGGTCCGATGGTCGATCGGAGTCATAAAAGCCGTGCCGAGGGGGGCCGTGTTGGTTTCGACTAGCGGTGCGAGTTTCAGTCGCTGGCAAGCGTCGGGAAGGAGGGGAGCACAAAATTGCCCCCGACCGCTGAGCACCAGGTTGATCAACTCCGGCGTAGCTTTTTCCGCCGCACAGATGTAGTCCCCCTCGTTTTCCCGATCTTCGGCATCGACGACGATGACGGCTTCGCCGCGGGAAATAGCGTCAACGGCTTCGGGAACAGTCGAAAATAAGGAGTTCACTGATCGGCTCCGGTGGTTTGAGTTCAATGTTTGATTATATCGTTCCGAGGAGAGCAGGACGCGCGAATGTGAAGAACCTCGCCTGCAACGGGATTTTGTGGAGCAAGCTGAACCGAATTAGTACTGATCCTTGGGAACTGAAAGCCGCCGATAGCGCCGTCCTCTCGTTCATGAGAAATTCTCTGGCAATACAGCAAATGACACATCTAGGGGGCTTGAGCCGCCGGGTTTGAGTTGTTTCGAAAATTGCGATCCGGCAAACTCTCCTGCCGGCTGTTGCGGTGTACGTTTGGGTTCTCCAGTCAGTATTTTGAAGCAAAGTCCGCCGGAAATGGTGCCTGCCGTTCAAACGCCTGAGCACTCCATTGGCTCCCCTTAAACCAATTTTCGACGAAATATTGAAAACCATCGCAGCCCCCGGTGAGTGTTAGCCGCGGGAAATAGAAAAATTCGTCCTCGTTTCCCGCAGTGGACGTTATTCCCGCCGCAAGTAACCTTCTTCCCGGCAGGCGAGCCAATCATTGTGAAAAACAGCCCCTTTCAAAATCGACAAACGTGGGCCATACTTAAGCCCACTCGAAGTGTGCGCGTTCGTCAGGCGGCTTGGCCTTATCAGCCATGCTCGTTCGCGCCAGTCAGCAACTTGGTTTTATTTTTTCCTTGCCGAACGGTCGGCAGGGAAGGTTCGTTCGCTGATTGGGGCTGTATTTCATGACTGAATGGACATTCAACGGCTACGACCCCGAAGCTTTTTACGACGAGCTTTTCGATCGTGCGGGGAAGCCCCGTTCCGGTGCCGAACTACTGATCGAGCAGATCAATTCGTTGCCGAAGGGGGAATTGAAAAACACCCGGCAGGCGATCGACCGAGCCTTGCTCCGCATGGGGATCACGTTCACCGTTTATGGCGATGAACATGGCACAGAAAAGATCTTTCCCTTCGACATGATTCCCCGGATCGTGCAGGCCTTCGAATGGCGGCACATCGAAGCGGGCTTGAAGCAGCGAATTCGCGCCCTGAACCATTTTCTGAACGACATTTATCACGAGCAGGAAATTGTCCAAGCCGGCATTATCCCGGAACACATGCTGAGCAAGGCGAAGTCCTTTAGGCCGCAGTGCAAGGGACTTAAACCGCCGCAAGGCATTTGGTGCCACATCACGGGGACCGATCTGGTACGCCACAGCGATGGCGCGATCTACGTTCTCGAAGACAATTTGCGCTGTCCCTCGGGCGTATCGTATGTGTTGCAGAACCGCTTGGTGATGAAGCAAAGCTTCCCCCAGGTGTTCAACAGCTCTCATGTTCGTCCGGTCATTGATTATCCCAGCAAGCTGTACTCCACCTTGCAGAATCTGTCGCCGCGAGATGTGGCTGAACCAACGGTGGTTGTCCTCACGCCAGGCATTTTCAACTCTGCCTACTATGAACATTCCTTCTTAGCCCAGCAGATGGGGGTGGAATTAGTGCAGGGGGCTGACCTCGTCGTGCACGATAGTTACGTCTACATGCGGATGACCAGCGGCTTCAAACGGGTGGATGTAATCTACCGCCGCATCGATGATGACTTTTTGGATCCCGAAGCATTTCGAAAAGATTCGATGCTGGGGGTTCCTGGCTTGATGGATGCCTATCGGAAGGGGCATGTCGCGTTAGCCAATGCGCCGGGCACCGGAGTCGCGGACGACAAAGTCATCTACGCCTATGTGCCGGACATGATCAAGTTTTACCTCAATGAAGAGCCGATTCTGCCGAACGTGCCCACCTACATTTGCGAGAAGGAAGACGACCGCAAGTATGTGTTGAACAATCTGCAGCACCTGGTCGTAAAAGCAGCCAACGAAGCGGGCGGCTATGGCATGCTCATTGGTCCGCATTCGACGAAGGAAATGCAGGACGAATTCGCGGTCAAGATCAAAGAGGATCCGCGCAATTACATCGCACAACCAACGCTCTCTCTCTCCCGCGTGCCGACCCTGATTGACGATCAGTTTGAGGGCCGGCATGTCGATTTGCGTCCTTACATTCTCTATGGCGAATCTATCTGGGTGCTTCCTGGCGGACTAACGCGCGTCGCGCTTCGCAAGGGCTCCCTGGTCGTGAATTCGTCCCAAGGGGGTGGCAGTAAGGACACCTGGGTGATTGCCGAACACGAAGCAGCGGCGGCGGAACCAACGACGACGCTGTAGACTTGTTCGACAGACGCGCGGTCGCAGCGCGACGAAGCAGGCTTTTACCGGCACGCTTCACGGATGCGGCACTTTTGCAGGAGTTTCCCAGTTTTATCTCGTTGATTTTTGAAACGCAGATTTTCAATGCTCAGCCGAGTTGCGAGTTCGATTTACTGGATGTCCCGCTACGTGGAACGTGCCGAGAACCTGGCACGGTTCATCGATGTCACGTTGCATGTGATTCTCGATCAGCCGCTGGGAAGTGGCGAGCAATGGGAACCGCTCGTACGGACCACGGGGGACGGAGAGTATTTTGCCAAACATTATGGCACCTTTACTTCCGAGCACGTCCGGCAATTTTTAACCTTTGATTCGGAGTATCACAGCTCTATTTTGACCTCGGTGAGCGTCGCCCGGGAAAACGCCCGTACGGTGCGGGAGGCGATCTCTTCCGAATCGTGGGAACAACTCAACACGTTCTATTGGTTTGTGAAAGCTGCTTCGCAAAAAGGTCTGCTATCCGCGAATTCCGAGTTCTACAACGAGATCAAACAGCACGCTCATTTGTTCAATGGGATTCTCGATTCGACTATCTCCCGCGGACCAGGTTGGCATTTCGCCAATCTAGGGCGAGCTCTGGAACGGGCCGACAAAACGAGCCGAATTCTCGATGTGAAGTACTTCACACTCCTGCCGCGCATCGATGATATCGGTACCACGCGCGACGACCTCCTCTGGTCGGCCGTTTTGCGTTCAGTCAGCGGTTTCGAGATGTTCCGCAAGCGCTACCACGCCCTGACTATTCATCGCGTGGTGGACTTCCTGGTGCTCGATAAATACTTTCCGAGAGCAATGCGGTTCTGTGTGGATGAAGCGGCCCGGGCACTGGCAGTCGTCGAAGGTCCAAACGCTCAAGAAATCAATGCGGCCCAGGAATTCGTGGCTCGTATGCAGAAACGGCTCGATGCGGAAACGGCCGAGAGCATTATCAACAATGGCATGCACGAGTTCATCGATACGTTCCAATCCGACCTCAATGACCTGGGAAAGGTAATTCACGATACCTACTTTGCCCAGCGTTCATTCCACGCCTATCAATCCCAAAGTCAGAGCCAAAGCCAGTCGTCCCAACGCCAGTCGCAGTCCTAAGGTTCGCCGTCTCTTTCCTGGCTCAGGTTGTTTGAATCGAGATCCAATATGTCCCTTCGCGTTGCGCTGAACCATAAAACCAGTTATCACTACGACCGGCCCATTTTGCCCGGCCCACAGCTTGTTCGGCTGCGACCTGCGCCGCATTGCCGCACGCCGATCCATAGTTACTCGCTGAAGGTCACGCCGTCCGAACATTTCGTGAACTGGCAACAAGACCCTCACGGCAACTTTTTGGCGCGCTTTGTGTTTCCCAAGCAAACGGAAAAGTTGGTGATCGAGGTCGATCTCGTTGCCGAGATGACCGTCATTAATCCGTTTGACTTCTTTGTTGAAGAGTCGGCCGATAAATTTCCGTTTAAGTACGACGAATGGCTGGCGTCGGAACTCAAGCCCTTTCTGGAAGTCAAACCGGTTGGTCCCAAGCTCAAAGAGTATCTCGCGCAGATCGACTTTTCCGAAAAGGGAACCGTCAATTTTCTGGTGGGACTGAACCAGAAGCTGCAGCAGCATATCAATTACCTGATCCGCCTTGAGCCGGGGGTGCAAACCCCAGAAGAAACGCTCACTTCGCAAAAAGGTTCGTGCCGCGATACTAGCTGGCTGCTGGTTCAAATCTTGCGCAACCTGGGATTGGCAGCGCGGTTTGTTTCGGGTTACCTGATTCAACTCAAGCCCGACGTGAAGTCGCTCGACGGCCCATCCGGTGCAGAAGTCGACTTCACTGATCTGCATGCTTGGGCGGAAGTTTATCTTCCCGGTGCCGGTTGGATCGGCCTCGATCCCACTTCTGGCCTGCTGACCGGCGAAGGGCACATTCCCCTGTCTTGTACTCCGGATCCTGCGTCGGCAGCGCCCATTAGCGGCATGATCGAAAAGTGCGAAGTCACTTTCGATTTCGCGATGCAGCTCACTCGCATTCACGAAGATCCGCGAGTCACGAAGCCCTACAGCGATGAAGAATGGGCCACCATCGAAGCGCTCGGTGCCGAGATCGATCAGAAGTTGGAAGCTCAAGATGTGCGATTGACGATGGGGGGCGAGCCAACGTTCGTGTCTATTGACGACATGGATGGGGCGGAATGGAATTCGGCAGCCGTCGGGCCCAATAAGCGACGGTTGGCGGAGAACTTGATCAAACGTCTGCGGGAAAAATTCGCCCCGGGTGCCTTTTTGCATTTCGGACAGGGAAAATGGTACCCCGGTGAACCGTTGCCCCGCTGGGCTCTTTCCTGCTATTGGCGCAAGGACGGCAAGCCAATTTGGGAAGACATCAGTTTGTTTGCGGACGTCAATCGAGACTACGGCCTGGGGGTAGATGCCGCGCGACGCTTCTCCATGCATCTGGCCAAAGTGCTCGGTGTGAACACCAAATGGATTGTTCCCGCCTACGAAGATATCGCACATTATTTGCTGAAAGAGCAGCGTCTGCCGATCAACATCGATCCGCGCGATCCAAAATTAGGAAGTGCCGAAGAGCGTGCCCGGATGATGCGAGTTTTTTCTCGCGGAATGAGCGAGCCAGTGGCTTTTGTTATGCCGCTCAAACGCCAATGGTGGCAATCGCAGCCGCGCCGCTGGGTTAGTGGTCCTTGGCCGATTCGCCCCGAAAAAATGTTTCTGTTGCCCGGCGATTCCCCTTCCGGCCTGCGCTTACCTCTGGATTCGTTGCCCTGGGTGCCGGCCACGCAAATGCCGGAAGTCATTCCGCTCGATCCGATTGCTGAACGGCCGGCGCTCGATGAGCCCGTTTACCGCAAGCAGTCTTATGTGGTCGGTCGCCCTGATGCTGTCGGGCAGCCCGGCATTACCGAGCAGATGGTGATGGAGACAGAAGAAGAAAATCCAGCCACCGCACAAAGCGACGCAATTTCAGTTGTCCGCACCGCGCTCTGCGTGGAACCTCGTGCGGGCAAGCTGCACGTCTTCCTGCCCCCCGTCGAATTGCTCGAAGATTATCTGGATTTGCTCGCAGCTATCGAACGCACTGCTGCGGACCTACAAATGCCGGTGGTTGTCGAAGGTTACTTACCGCCGCAAGACGACCGTGTGAACTATTTGAAGGTCACACCTGATCCTGGCGTGATCGAAGTCAACATTCAGCCGTGTGCTAATTGGCGCGAACTGGTGGACGTTACCACGACTCTTTACGAGGAAGCCCGTCAGTGTCGTCTGGGGACGGAAAAGTTCGATCTGGATGGCCGCCACACGGGAACCGGCGGCGGCAATCACGTCGTTCTCGGTGGAAGCAAGCCAGCAGATAGCCCTTTTCTGCGCCGCCCGGATATGATCAAAAGCTTTGTCGGCTATTGGGTCAATCATCCGTCGCTGTCGTACTTATTCAGCGGGAAGTTTATTGGCCCGACCAGCCAGGCCCCACGCGTTGACGAGGGGCGACGAGACGCACTGTATGAGCTTGAGTTGGCATTTTCAGCCGTTCCTAAACGGGGCGAGTTCGCACCATTGTGGCTCAGTGATCGTCTATTCCGCAATTTACTGATCGATCTCACCGGCAACACACACCGGGCAGAATTTTGCATCGATAAGCTCTATTCGCCCGATAGCAGCACTGGTCGGCTGGGGCTGGTCGAAATGCGGGGCTTTGAAATGCCTCCTCACGCGCGGATGAGCCTGACGCAGCAGCTTTTGATTCGCTCCTTAGTGGCTTGGTTCTGGGACAAGCCATACGAACAGCCTTTGGTCGACTGGGGAACGACCCTGCACGATCGTTATCTTTTGCCCCATTTCTGCTGGTCAGATTTCGGGCAGGTAATCGGCGAGCTGAATCGAGCTGGTTTCCCCATTGATCGCCGCTGGTTCGCTTCACATTTCGAGTTTCGGTTTCCAGTGATTGGGACGGTCACCCAACAAGATATCCAACTCGAAATCCGCACTGCCATCGAGCCTTGGTACGTATTGGGCGAAGAACCGGCCGGGGGGGGCACGGTCCGTTTTGTCGATTCCTCGGTAGAAAGATTGCAAGTAAAGGTTACGGGAATGACCGGAAACCGATATATTGCTTCCTGCCAGGGACGGCGTGTCCCGTTGCACGCAACCGGTTTGCAGGGCGAGTTTGTCGGCGCAGTGCGGTATCGGGCGTGGTGGCCTGCCAGTTGTTTGCATCCCACCATTCCAGTTCACAGTCCACTGACGTTCGATATTCTCGATACCTGGTCAGGCCGGTCGATTGGAGGCTGCACCTATCACGTCGCCCATCCGGCCGGGAGAAACTACGAGACCCTCCCTGTGAACGCCTTCGAGGCAGAAGCACGACGGGTCTCTCGCTTTTTCCCGATGGGGCATACGCCGGGCCCAATCGCGCTCCCTCCGCGTGAAGACAATCCTTCCTTCCCAATGACGCTCGACCTGCGACGTGCGGTGAGTCCAGCATGAATCTTCCTTTTCGCGAAGCCGAGCCGCCAAAGATGTTTGGCGGGTACTCGCCGCGCGAAGGATTCTATGACGAATTCCTTGGGCCCGATGGGAAGCCGCGGGCACATTGGAATTCCCTGGTCACTCAACTCGACCGGATCGGCAATGTCGAACTGCGGCATCGCTGGGAACAAGCGCAAGCCCAGATCAATCGGGACGGCTTCACGTTCAACCCGTACGTGGCGGACGGCATTGTCTCGCGTCCTTGGACGCTTGATGCGATTCCGCTCGTCATCGGGCATAAAGAGTGGACCGACCTGACAGATCGGCTGGCGCAGCGAGCGCTCCTGATGGAGCATGTATTGCAGGATCTGTTTGGTCCGCAACGCCTGCTCCGCGAAAAGATACTTCCACCGGCATTGCTCTTTGGCCATCCCGCCTATTTCCCCACCTATCACGGATTGCAGCGGGCGGGAAAACGCTACTTGATGTACCACGGCATGGACCTGGCCCGTGCGCCGAACGGTCAATGGTGGGTGACCGGCGATCGCACCCGCAGCTCCTTCGGCCTGGGCTATGTGCTCGAAAACCGGCTGATCACTTCCCGCATGCTGCCGAGCGCCTTTCGCGAATCTCGGGTACTGCGGCTGGCCCCATTTTTCAAGCAGTTCAAGCAGGAATTGCTTAAGCTGGCGCCGGGCTCTCGCGAAAACCCTCGCGTCGTGGTTTGGACGAGAGGCCCAGACAGTCGCACCTATTTCGAAGATTCGTATCTCGCGCGCTATTTGGGCTACACCCTGGTCGAAGGGGGCGATCTGGCGGTACGCGAAAATAAGGTCATGCTCAAGACACTCGGCGGGCTGTTGCCTGTAGAGGTTTTGCTGCGACGGCTCGACGAGGATGATTGCGACCCGGTTGAACTACGTCCCGACTCGCTCGTGGGAATTTCTAGTCTGGTAGAAGTCCTCCGCTCCGGTCGCGTCAGCGTTGCGAATTCGCTGGGCAGCCGTCTGGTGGAATCCCCATTGCTGCTGGCCTTCCTGCCGCAAGTTTGCCGCTTCCTGTTGGGTGAAGATCTGAAGGCCCCCTCGGTATCCACCTGGTGGTGCGGTCAGCCAGAAGGTCTGGCCCATGTTCGTGCGAATTTTGACAACTTGATGATTCGCCCCGCGTACCGGATTGGAGACGAACCGCCTGTGCATACGGCAAATCTCCCCAAGCCGGAGCGACAGAAGCTTCTCTCGGACATACTTGCCTCGCCCAACAAGTACGTCGGCCAGGAAATGATCGATCGTTCCATGGCTCCGGTGCTCACCACTTCTGGAACTGCCGCCTGGCATGTGGCGTTACGCGCGTTCTTTGTTTCGCGGGATGACGGCTACACCGCCTTATCGGGTGGACTTGCACGGCTTTCGCCTCAGCCTCGTACGCTCGATTTCACGATGACGGCGGGCGAACTTAGCCAGGATGTCTGGATCGTGGCGGACGTCCCTGTCGAAGAAGAAACCCTGCTAACGCCATCCAGTATTTTGATGAATCCACGGCGGAGCGGCTCGGAACTCCCCAGCCGTGTGGCCGATGATCTGTTCTGGCTCGGCCGATATACCGAACGAGCGGAGCAGATGGCCCGCTTGCTGCGGATCGTATTCGAATCTCTGGCCAGTGAATCAGTGAATGGCCCGGAAAGACGACCCCTGCTCCGCGTGCTCGCCGAGCAGGGACAGATCGATCCCGATTACGTGGTGGCCGGGCTTGGACTATCGCTTCCAGAAATCGCCGACGTACTCCCAGCCGCAGTCTTCGATACCAGTCGTCCGCGGGCGCTGCGTTCTTCGATCCTGAATGCTGCCCGCGTCGCGGCGAAAGTGCGGGACCGTATTTCGCTCGATATGTGGCGCACGATCGATCGAGCGGATAGTCACACTTCTCACTGGAATCATAGCGATAACACGGATCCTGACACGCTCGACATCATGAACGTGCTCGATGCGGTCCTCGCGGATCTGGTATGTTTTGCTGGGCTCGCCGCCGAGAGTATGACGCGGACGTTGGGCTGGCGGTTTCTGGACTTGGGGCGTCGGATCGAAAGAAGCTGGCAAACGACGATTTTGCTGCGGTCGTTCTTCGTCGACATTGTGCAGACGGAACCGATGGCGATCGAAGCCGCACTGCGTGTGAGCGATAGTTTGATGACCTACCGCAATCGGTATTTGTCTACGCTTCAACTGCCGGTTAGTTTGGATCTGTTGATTACCGATGAAACCAATCCCCGTTCCATTGGGCATCAGCTGGAACGAATCCAGGGACATCTCGACGCCATGCCGCGGGATGAACATCGGGCGGGACTCAATCCGGAACAAAGACTAGCGCTCTCGCTGCAGCACGCAGTTCGGCTGGCGGATGTGTTTGAATTGAGCGCGGTGCAAGACAATCGCCGCGATCAACTCGATCGACTTTTGAGGCGGCTGGTCGATACGCTGCCCAAACTTTCCGATGCGGTTTCGAGTCGATTCCTGATCCACGCGGGATTGCCGCGACATTACGGCAGCAGTGCAGAATCTTTGCCCGGAAACAAGCATTTCGGCTCATAACTGCCAGGCCCATGGAATACAAAATCACGCACAGCACGACCTACGATTACTCGCAGCCGGTAAGCGTCTGCCACAACGTAGTCATGCTTTCTCCGCAGACGTTTGGTCTGGTCACCTGCCACTCCCATCGTCTGATCATTCGCCCCACCCCATCGATTTCAAGCACGCGGCTTGATTTCTTTGGGAACGTTGTACATGCGTTCTCGATTGAAGAAAATCATCGGCAACTCTCGATCACCGCCACCAGTCGCGTCAGTGTGAGCCCGGCAACTGACGTGGAAGGAGTGACCACCAGCCCTTGGAAAGTTGTGGCTGACGGCGTGGCCCAACAGGCGATTGGTGATTGGCTCGATCTGGCTCCATTCGCCTACGATTCTCCGCGGATTCGCTGTGGAAATCGTTACTTGGAATACGCTGCTGAATCGTTTGTCAAAGATCGCCCGATCTTGGAAGCGGCCCGCGAACTCAATCATCGTATTTTCACAGACTTCAAGTACGACAAAGACGCGACCGATGTTCACACCACCACTGCAGAGGCATTTCGAATGCGCAAAGGAGTCTGTCAGGATTTTGCGCACATTTTGATTGCCTGTTTGCGCTCGCTGGCCTTGCCCGCGCGGTACGTTAGTGGTTATTTGCGGACGATTCCACCTGTCGGCCGCCCGCGATTCATTGGGGCCGATCAATCGCATGCATGGGTGGCGCTGTATTGCGGCCCTGAATTGGGATGGGTCGACTTCGATCCGACCAATGATTGCATCTGCAGTGCGGATCACATTCCCGTCGCGCTGGGCAGAGACTATAGCGACGTAGTCCCATTGAAAGGGGTGTTTCTCGGCGGAGGAGAGCATCGGCTATCCGTTAGCGTCGATGTCGCCCCGCAGGCCGACAGCATACCTACGGACTACTAGCCACTGGCTTTCTGTCGCGACGCAGTTCTTCGTCGTCCGAATCTTGGTGGGCGCAGCACTGGCAGGGAACGATCACCGTCATTGTGGTGCCGACATTTGGGACAGATTGACACTCAATAGTACCCCCATGAGCTTCCACAATGGCTTTGCAAATGGCGAGCCCCAACCCGCTCCCTCCTCGCTTGGGATCGTGCGTTCGAGCACGGTCCGCACGAAAAAAACGATCGAATATGCGCGGTAAGTCCTGGGGTGGGATGCCAATTCCTGAATCACCCACCATGAACGTGGCTGTCCGCAGACTGGAATCATGGATCAACGAAACGGCAACGTTGCCCCCGGCTGGCGTGTACTTAATGGCGTTGTCGACTAGATTGGTCACCACTTGCCGCCAATGCTGACGATCCCCGGCCACCTCGATTTCATCCAGGCGTTTCAGGTCCAAAGTAACATCTCCGGCTTCCGCGACCCCTGCGAACATATCAATCGCTCGTTTCACCGATTGGTCGAACTGGCAAACTCGGGCATGGCCGATGAGATCGCTCGTTTCGGTTTCCGAAAGGAGCAGCAGTTGGTTCACGAGCATTTCCAGCGACGTGCACTGCTCCATAATGTCGGCCAGGAGTTCCTGGTAGTCATCGGCCGTTGGTCGGCCACTTAGCGCTACTTCCACGCTGCTGCGAACGGCTGCCAAAGGGGTGCGTAGCTCGTGGGCAGCGTTGGCTAAAAAGTCCCGTTTCAGTTGCACATATTCGGCGATTCGATCGAGCAGATGATTAACCGTCACGGCAAGATCGTCCAGTTCATCGCCAGTTCCTGCTACCGGCAACCGTTCTGCCAGATGATCGGGTCGCAGTCGGGCTGCGGTTCGAATCATTCCACCCATGGTCTGCGCCGCGCGGCGGGCCAGTGAGTAACCAATGATCGGTGCGAGAATGATGGTTGCAGCAAAAGCCATCAGCACCAGGCTATCGATGTGGGACATCGCCTGCTTTAGAAAGCTGAGCCGAGCACCCAGCAGAATCTCCTGAAACTGGGGGCTATTGCCAATTCGCTTTCGGACCACGCGGTAGTCATCGATGCTGGTTGGAATATCGAACGGGATCTGTCGATTGCCGGGACCGGCATCGGTTGTTTTTAGCGTCGTCCAGGAATTTCGCGTCTGCGGGCTGCTGAGTTCAACGAACCAACCATGCCTCTCGTGCCCCTCGGCCTTGCGTTGCAGATAGTCGTCAACCACGGCGAAGTCATGCTGTTCGCTGAGTGTGAGCCGAATTTCTTCTACATCATCCAGGAGAATTTCGTCCATCTCGTTCAGCAGGGTATATCGCACCCCCTCGCGAATCATGGCTAAGATGCCGACCGCCGTCAGCAGCACGACAAACGCGTTCCACGCGGCCAGGCGAAAACTGAGTGTCCGCATCCCACTCCACAGCCTTTTGGCTCGTTCTTCGGGCATGCGATTCTCCAACTCACCTTAATTGGGACGTAGAACATAGCCCCGACCGCGAACCGTATGCAGCAGCGGGACGGTAAAGTTCCGATCGATTTTACCCCGCAGCCGATTGATGTGGACCTCGATGACGTTCGTCACCCCTTCCCAGTCCGCGTCCCACAGATGTTCGCAGAGCATCTTGCGGGTTACGACCTGTCCCGCATTGCGAGCCAGGTACTCGATTAAGCTAAATTCCGTGGGCGTTAAATCGATTTCCTTCCCTTCGCGCATCACCCGGCGGGTCGAGATATCTAATTCCAGGTGGCCGACCTTCAATACATTGGACGGCAATTGCTGCGAGCGCCGGCCGATGGCGTCCAATCGAGCCAGAAGCTCCGGAAAAGCGAAGGGCTTAACCAGATAATCATCGGCACCGGCCCGTAACCCGGTGACGCGGTCTTCGATGGAGCCCAGTGCGGTCAGGATTAGCACGGGAGTCTTGACCCCATCCTGTCGCAGCAAGCGGAGCAGGTCCAGGCCCGGCAACTCGGGAACCATCAGGTCCAGCACGAGCGAGTCGAAATGCCGGGCACGAATTTGTCGCAGCCCTTCCGCTCCATTTTTTACCCATTCGCACCGATAGCCTGCTTCTTCCAGGCCGCGATGGAGCGATTTCCCCAGCACTTCATCGTCTTCAACAATGAGAACGTTCATCAAGATTTGGTCTTTAATTTGGGGTTTGCGCTCGCCAAGCTGTTCAGACGCAACCTGCAGCGGTACACCATCAATATAATGCGTCCCTAGGATGCTCATGATCAATTCCTTGCTAGTTTGTAACGCTCAGCCACCCGGTGGACGGTGCGTTTTTGCACATCACCTTCAGTGAACTGCACATGTCAACGCATGGTCGGCCACAACCTGCGGTCGAGAACCACGGCTCATTTCTTTGGTTCCGTACCCTTCTTAAAGGTCAACACCGGGCAGGTCGCCCGACGGACCACGGCTTCCGCAACGCTCCCCATCAGAATCCGCATCAACCCAGATCGGCCGTGCGTTCCCATCACGATCATGTCGATCCCTTCATCGGCAGCGAACCTGGTCAGGGCATCGGCGGGATCACCCATCAACAGATGGTGTCGATACCCAATGGAAGGATCGGCGGGAACGATTTTCAGCAACATGTTTCGCAGTTCGCCTGCGTTGGGCTCCGGAATGCCGTAATACATTTCCCCTCCGCCGTAAGCCAAAGGAGATTCTTCGACATGGACGATCTCGATTTGTGCTCCCGTGTCGCGGGCCAGCATCGTAGCCAGTTCAAGGGCTGCGTCCCCTGAGTGTGAAAAGTCGGTGGGAACCAAAATTTTGGAGAGTTTCATTGCCGGGCCCTCGGTGTCTGGAAAACGAACATACCAGCCAATTGCAATTGTTATACCCTTTTGTAAGCTCCTTCCCCAAATGTTGGGAATTCGCCGACACCCGTTCGGTTCACGCGGATGACCGGCGTTCCGGCAAGCTTTCAATCCTTGCTAAATCATGATTAGTCCGCGAAGGAATACACTACGCGATGACTTTGGCCCGGCCAACGCTCGGGCTATACTGTGTTTTTACGCTTTTGCCTCCTCTCCTGGAGCCTGCCGTGAGAATTGCTCTGGCTTGCTTGCTCGTTACATTCCTGGCCCTGACTCCCGCGACTCCTGCCCGCGCTGAAACCATTTTTGTGGAGGCGGAGGCCTTTGACGATCACGGGGGCTGGTCGCTCGACACGGCGTTTATCTTGAATGTCGGTTCCCCCTACCTGTTGGCTCATGGCCTGGGAACACCCGTTGCGGATGCGACAACCACCATCATGGTGCCAGAGGCGGGCGACTACAAAGTCTGGGTGCGAACCAAAGACTGGGTTGCTCCTTGGAAGGCACCCGGAACGCCAGGTCGCTTCCAGTTGCTGGTCAATGGAAAAGCATTGGAAACCGAATTCGGCACTGAAGGAGCGCGTTGGGACTGGCAAGCCGGCCCAGTTGTAAAACTTCCGGCCGGGGAATGCAAACTGGCGCTTCACGATTTAACCGGCTTTGATGGACGCTGCGACGCGATTCTATTCAGCAGCGAGCCAAACTTCGCTCCCCCTTCCGGTGATAAACTCGCCAGTGATCGCCGCCAATGGCTTGGAATCGGGGAGCAGCCGATCGATGCTGGCGAATTCGATTTGGTAGTCGTGGGAGGCGGCTACGCGGGACTTGGGGCTGCTATTTCTGCTGCCCGACAATCGTTGAAGGTCGCATTTATCCAGGATCGTTTTGTCTTGGGGGGAAATGGAAGTAGCGAGATTCGTGTCTGGGCGAATGGTGGCACGATGCGCGGCAAGTATCCCACCTTAGGCGAAATCACGGAAGAGTTTGCCGACCATGCCCCCGATAGTCCAGGTGCTGCCGAACATTACGGTGACGAACTGAAAGAATCGGTCGTCCGCCGCGAGAAATCGATTGAACTCTTCTTGGGTCATTTTGCCGATGGCGTCGAATTAGATTCGGCCAGCAAGGCAATCAAATCCGTAACGGCGTTGGAAGTCAAAACGGGCAAGGTGCGTCAGTTCCGCGGCAAGCTCTTCGTTGATTGCACCGGCCACGGCACGATTGGCGCGCTCGCTGGCGCTGCTTATCGAATGGAACCCAATGGTCGAATGGGAATGTCGAATATGTGGTTTTGGCAGCAAGAGGCAGAGGCGACCAAATGGCCTGCCACGCCTTGGGCGCTCGACCTGACCGAGGCAGATTTTCCTGGCACGGTGAAGAGCCGTTCGCTGATCGACGGCAAGCCGTTCATGAAGGGGGAATGGTTTTGGGAGTCGGGCTTTGACAAAGATCCAATAGGGGAAGCAGAACTGATTCGCGATTGGAATTTGCGGGCTGTTTACGGCGCGTTCACCGCACTGAAGACCGGGAAAAATGAAGAGAAAAATGCCAAGGCTGCGCTCAAGTGGGTGGCATATGTCGGCGGACCACGTGAATCGCGAATGCTGGATGGAGATGTCCTCCTCACTCGCGAAGACATTGTCAGCAAAAGAGAATTTCCCGATGCGAGTGTTTCCACAACTTGGGATATCGACCTGCATTACCCCAAAGAAGCCTATGCCAAAAAGTATGCCGACAATCCATTCATCTCCCGCGCCGAATTTGGCGCCGGGGTCGACCGGCAGAACGGCTATCCGATTCCCTATCGCTGCTTCTATTCCAAAAATGTTCCCAATTTGTTTATGGCGGGTCGCAACGTAAGTGTGACGCACGAGGCCCTGGGCACGATCCGCGTGATGCGAACCTGCGGCATGATGGGGGAAGTTGTCGGCAAGGCCGCCTACCTCTGTGTGAAGCATGAAACGTCGCCGCGCGGCGTCTACAGCGATCACCTGCCAGAATTAATCGAGTTAATGACTCAGCCCGGTGCGATGCGGCGAGATGCCCTCGATCAGCCCCTCTATCGAGATCCCAGTATCGGTCCGGTACGTTCCTATCTGGGCAAAGGAAGTGACAAAGTCGATGGCGTTCCCAGTACGGTACCGGCAGTGAAGGGAATATCGCTCAGTTCACTTCCGGGCATCGTTGTCGACGACTCACAAGCGAAGTTAACTGGCAATTGGGGAAGTGCCGGCAGTTTGCAGCCGTTTGTCGGCGAAGGTTATCGTTATGCCACTCCTCAAGCGAAGGCCGAAGCACGATTCGCATTTCGCATTCCCAAGGCAGGAACCTACTCCTTGCTGTTGGCCTGGGTCGGTCATGAGAACCGCGGCAAGAAAGTTCCTTGCACGATTGAGCGCGCCGGGCAACCCGCACTCAAACTGCGCGTGAACCAACAGGAAGAGGCCGCTGAGGGGGCGCCGTTTCACTTGCTCGGCGAATTCGAATTTCCTGAAGGGGAAGCAGCCTTGATCCTGTCATCTGCCGAGTCGGATGGTTTCGTCCACATCGACGCCGTGCAACTCATTCCGGCAAATTAGGCCGCGATGCAAGCCTGGTATTCCTCAGCGTGGCTGGTGCGAGGTGCGCGGGCGGCAGCCGTCATCCTGGCCGCGCTGGTGTTGCATGGGTCGGGTGAACGTCACACGGCGCAAGTGGAACCACCAGTTACAGTGGCCGAGGCCAGACTCGTCTTTCCGGCAGCGAAGAGGCTGGGAAAATTCGACCGCGAACGCCGGGCCTGGCTCGTGCATGGCGAAAATGATTTGCCACTAGGCCTGGTACTCACAACTTCCCCCGAGGCCGACGAACTGATCGGTTATAGCGGCCCGAGCAACTTGCTCGTGGGGCTAACGCTCGATCAGCAAATTCAGGCGGTGCGATTACTTTCGAGCCGTGATACGCCGGCGCATGTCGAGCAAGTGCAGCAGGACGACAACTTCTGGAAACAGTTTGTAGGGCGGTCGCCAGTGAAGGGAAACGATTCGGTGGTTGCGGTGAGTGGCTCAACCCTTACGAGCCTCGCGATGGCGGAGGGAATTGAACGTCGGCTGACGGGCAATATCGTTTCATATCGTTTTCCTGAGCCGTTGACGCTTGCTGAAGTGCAGCAAGTCCTCCCGCAGGCAAAATTTCTCGTACCGGACAAAGTGCATCGTAGCTGGCTGCAGGTGCGAAACCAGTCCGATGAACTGTCAGGCTACGCACTCCGGACATCACCTCCGGCAGACAACGTCATCGGCTACGCCGGGCCTACCGAAACCTGGGCCGCCCTCGATCAAGCAGGCGAAAACGTGATCGCCGTGCGGCTGAGGAAAAGTTATGACACCCCGGAGTATGTATCGCGAGTGGTGGAAGACGAACACTACTTGAACCAACTGGCGGGGCGTTCGGTTCAAGATTGGGCCCAAATTGATTTCAAACAAGAAGGGATCGAAGGAGTTTCAGGGGCCACGCAAACAAGCTTTGCGGTCGCGGAAGGGCTGCGGCGACGGTTCGTGCTCGAACTCGATCAACGGCGCGCCGCGCAAACCGCCCACTTGCCACTGCGACTACGCGATGCGGCAATGCTCTGCCTGGTCGTTGGAGCGCTCGCTCTGTCTTTCACCAGGCTCAAAGGAAATCGCAAGCTGCGTTTGGTGTGGCAAGTCATTCTCGTCCTGGGCTTTGGCTTGTGGCTAGGAGACCTTCTTTCCCTAGCCCTCTTCAACGGCTGGGCGAAGAGCGGCGTCCCCTGGCAATCCGCACCGGGACTAGTTGCTTTGGCAGCGGTGGCACTCATCGTGCCGTGGAGCACTCGCCACAATGTTTACTGCCAGCATCTGTGTCCCCATGGTGCCGCACAGGAATGGCTGGGAAAGTTCCGCCGCTGGCAGATCAAACTACCAGCAGGGGTGACGCGAGGACTAAACATGGTGCCGCTGCTCTTGCTTGGCTTCGCGTTCGTGCTGGCAATCGTTACAAGCCGTGCTGATCTATCGCTCCTGGAACCCTTTGATGCGTGGGCGCTAAAAACCGCGGCCGCGATTCCGGCTTGCATTGCAATCGTGGGTCTGGTCAGTTCCCTCTTCGTGCCGATGGCGTATTGTCGGTTTGGATGTCCTACCGGGGCGCTCTTGAAACTGGTGCAGTCGCATGGAGCCGAACGGTTTCGCCCGCGGGATGCAATCGCGTTGGTCCTGCTTCTGCTGGGAGGCGTCTACGCTTGGCGTCCCGAAGACGATCGAGTCTCAAAGTTGCCAAATGCCGTCCCCGCGAAAATGGCCACAACCTTTTCCGGTCGAGCCTTTGGCACCACTTGGAAGTTGCAATTGAGAACTGCCGCGCCGGAAAGTTTGCAGGAGGAACTCGCGACTGAAGTGGAACGGATCGAAAGCCGACTGTCGCACTGGCGTTCCGATTCCAGCACGTCGCAGTTCAACAGCAGTCGCACGACGCTCGCTCTGGAAATGCCTGCTGAACTATTGTCGCTGGTTTCATTCGGGACGGAGTTGAGCGCAGCGACTGACGGTGCCTTTGATTTAACGATCGCGCCGCTCGCCGATCTGTGGGGCTTTGGTCCTGCGGGGCGGCAAGTGCCCCCCGCGGAGGCACAGCTGACTGCCATCCTGCCAAACGTCGGCTGGCAGAAGTTAGAACTCGATCCGGAGGAGAAAACGCTCCGTAAAAAGACCCCCGGGTTGAAGCTCGATCTGGGGTCGCTGCTGCAGGGGTACGCGGCAGACAAACTGGGTGAGTTGCTGGACGCGCGCGGTGTTGGCGAGTATCTCATCGACATGGGAGGGGAACTCAAGGCCCGCGGCCGATGGACCGTAGCGATTGAGAATCCAGCTGATGCTGCCAAGCCGCTGAAAACATTGACACTACGAAATGCGGCTCTAGCCACCAGCGGCGTTTATCGCCAGGCGGGGCATGTTATCGATCCACGAACAGGTCGATCCGTGCCAGCGCGCTGGCAGCTGATTGCGGTCATTCGCCCCACCTGCTTGGAAGCGGATGGCTGGGCAACCGCGCTAATGTCTTCGTCGGATGCAGCCCTCGAGCTTGCGACGCGAGAAGAGATCGCGGCGCTATTTCTCGATAGCGAACAGCAGACGGAGCTTTCGCCGGCGGGCAAAGAACTTTTCGCGGCACCTTAGACTTCGGGCGGCAGATTCAATTCCGGTGTCGGCTGCACTTGGGGCGAGGTTGGACCTTCGCTGTAGAGCTGCCCCTTCTCCGTCTCCCGCTGGTAAGGCGATACCGTCCCCACGTCCGGCCCACCAGGAGCAAACCTGGAACCAACTCGGCCGCAATAACGGTCTGTACGCGGGGCAATGCCGCCGTACATCGGATAGGCATCGTCAAAACAGCTTTGGCACATGCTGCAGCCGGATGACAGCAGCACTGCGCAGAGCAACATTCCTACAGCAAATCGATGCATGGCGTCTTCCCCGGCGGAACTGGCACGCAAACAGACGAATCAGCAGTCTGTATTTCGGCAGTTCCGGTGGTAGGGATGAGGCAAAGTTTGCGGATTGGCCCGCTGGCAGTGCTGGCGCGATCCAGATCGCACTGCGATCTACTTTTGTTGTTCGGTACTTTCCTTGCTTTGGCGTTCGCGCTGCAAGTGGTCCATGACGAGTTGTTGATAAGTCAGAAACTCACTTGGTGGCAATACGATCTTCCATGCATTACCAACCTTTTGGCATGTTACTAACTCAGGTGCAGGCTGGTAATCTTGTGGCACAGGTAAAGCCGCGAGGTTTCCCTCAATCGTGTGTCGAAAAAGAACGTGAATGAGAAGCTCCGTCTCTTCGACCTTACCAATCATCTTGGTGCTTACTCTCAACCCGTCGACTGCTGCTCTGTCCTCGGGGCGACCGGACGAATCGCGACAAGAATACTTGGCGTAGATTTGCAGCGGAGTCAGCGAACTCACCTCTTTCGCGCTCACAACTTTACCAAACACGTCCTGTAGGAACACATTGCAATTGGACTCGGACTTGCAGGTGGTGATAACCGTCTGAATCGACTTGCCGATTCGATTCGGAAGTGATTCGTGCACTAGTTCAGCAATCAACTCTGCATTTCCTCCGTCGACGGCATCCAGATATGCTTGTGCAGCTTCTTCAGCAGTTCCGGCGGACGCAATCGAACAGTGCAGAACGAACAGGAAAACCATGAGGTAATGCATGAGAATTTACGACCCTAGTCGCACAGTGGCATTCAGACTCACGCAGTATCCGATATATCTTACGAACCGAAAAACTTCTTAATAGCATGCAGCGTGGTGGCGCGTCCGGCGCGGGAGATACTCGTCGTTAACGGGATGTGTTTCGGGCAAACGGCGACGCAATTCTGGGCGTTGCCGCAGACCTGAATTCCCCCTTCGTCCATGAGGGCATCCAGCCGTTCGCTGGCATTGTTCTGCCCGGTCGGATGACGGTTAAAGAGCATCGCCTGGCTAATCGCGTGGGCACCAATAAATTCGGAGTCGTAGGCTTCGTTCTTACGAGCAGCAAATTGCTCGTCGGTTTCCCCATCGATGCGGGTGAGTTCCACCTTCAAGTACTGCGGGCAAGCATCCAGGCAACAGCCGCAGGTCATGCACTCGCTGAGCGGGTAGGAAATTTCCTGATTTTCCCGTGATTGCTTGGGCCCGGCCCCCATGTCGAAGTAGCCGTCGACAGGCACCCAAGCCTTCACCTTTTGCAGGGCGCGATACATGCGAGAGCGGTCAACCACCAGATCGCGGAGGACCGGAAACTTCTGCATCGGTTGCAGTTCGATTTCACCCGGGTGATCATCCATCAGCCGGTCGACCAGTGCCGAGCAGGCCTGTCGAACTTTGCCATTGATGACCATGGTGCACGCACCGCAAACCTCTTCCAAGCAGTTGCAGTCCCAAGCGACTGGGGCCACGGTCTGGCCGTCGGCGGTTTTCGCTTGGGCCGCAATCTTTTGCAGAACGCTGATCACATTCATGTCGGTTTCGTACGGGATTTTATGGCGTTCCCAGTAACTGGCTTCGCCCGGAGCGTCCTGGCGGAGAACGCGAACCTCAAAGGCGTCCGGATGACTGCCGTGTGCGTGGCCGTTATGCGAATGATCGGACATGGGAGTATCGGTCTATGAGCAAGGGGCAAAAGGGAGTATGCGAACGATCAGGAAGCAGCTCCAGCGAGAGCTTTACCGGCGGCAGACGGGCCGTTGCCGTTCTCGTTGCCGGCTTGCTTCGCGGCCTGGCGTTCTTTCCAAACTTTCTCGATTTCGTCGGCACCAACCAGGCCGTAGAGACGTGGTCGAGGCGTAATTAACGAGGTATCGACATCTTCGTAATACAAGGAGAGATCGTTGCCGTCCCAAGTCGCAATAGTCGACTTCAAGAATTTTTTGTTGTTCTCTTCAAACGAATCGCACCAGGCCTCGGCCTCTTTACGTTTGCCGGCCGGGTCGGTCGCTTTGAGGGAAGGCTTATCGAATTTAGGCTTGTAATGAGCGCCGCGACATTCGTCTCGCTGCAAAGCACCCTGGACGATGGCGAGGGCGATGGGGAACATGTCGACCAGGGCCTTGGTAAAGACCACATTCTGATTGGTCCAGTTGCCAGAGTCGGACAGCGAGCAACGCTGGGCCCGTTCGTGCAATTCTTGAACCTTGCCGAGCCCTTCTTGGAGCTGCTCGTTATGCCGCACGACGGTGGCAATTTTGGTCATTAAGTTGCCAAGTTCCTGATGGATGAGATATGGGTTCTCGCCCCCCTTCGGCCGATGGAGCAACTCATTGTGGCGCTCTTGATGTTTTTTCTTCGCCCCATCGAAAAGGCTGGAAGGAAGCTCGGCAGCAGCAGTTTTTTGCCCCTTCAGCAAATTGACAATCCCCGGTGCCGCGATCAGTCCACTAAAGATGCAACTGAGCAACGAGTTGGCACCCAGGCGATTGGCTCCGTGATACTGATAGTCGCACTCACCCAAGGCATACAGGTTGGGAATGTTCGTGACCTGATTCTGGGGAGAACCTTGTACCAGACCGCCATCGGCAGCCTTGGCATAGTCGACCCATAAGCCACCCATCGAGTAATGGACGGCCGGGAAGATCTTCATAGGAGTCGAACGTGGATCGACCCCTTGGAACTTCTCGTAAATTTCGAGAATGCCACCCAGCTTACGATTGAGTTCCGCCCGGTCGATGTGAGTGAGATCGAGATAAACGGCGAGACGTTCTTTATCGACGCTCAGCCCATCGGTTACGCAGATATCAAAGATTTCTCGCGTAGCGATATCACGCGGCACCAGGTTGCCATACTTGGGATAACGCTCTTCCAGGAAGTAGTAGCGTTCATTTTGCGGGATCGACATCGGATCGCGCGGGTCTTGCGGCGTGCGAGGGACCCAAACGCGTCCCCCTTCACCACGAGCCGATTCACTCATCAGGCGGAGTTTGTCGGCGCCGGGAACGGCTGTGGGATGGACCTGAATGAATTCGGCATTGCCGTATTTCGCCCCGACTTGCATGCAGCGGCTGGCGGCACTTCCCGTGCAAACCATTGACATGGTCGAGCGACCGTAGATCAAGCCAGGACCACCCGTCGCGACCAAAACCGCATCGGCGGGAAACGTGCGAATTTCCATGCTGACGAGGTCTTGTGCGACTGCACCACGGCAAACGCCGTTATCGTCGAGGATCGGGCCAAGGAAGTCCCAAAACTCGTACTTTTTCACCATGCCTTCCACTTCCCAGCGGCGGCATTGCTCATCCAGAGCATAGAGCAGTTGTTGCCCAGTGGTCGCCCCGGCAAAGGCAGTTCGCTTGAACAGGGTGCCACCAAACCGGCGACGATCGATGAAGCCTTCTTGCGTACGATTGAACGGCACGCCGACGCGGTCCATCAACTCAATGACCTTGGGCCCCCACTTCGACATCTCGTGAACCGGGGGCTGATGCTGCAGGAAGTCACCGCCGTAGACGGTATCGTCCAGGTGGAGCCATTCACTGTCCCCAAGTTGTCGCGTTTGATCGTTGCAGCTGTTGATTCCCCCTTGGGCGCAAACGCTGTGCGACCGCTTGACCGGAACGAGGCTCATCAGGTCTACCTGAATGCCCAGTTCCGCCAGCTTCATCGTGGCAGCCAGACCGGCCAAACCGCCGCCGACCACCAACACCCGCTGCTTAGCCATCGTTCTACCTCAAGGGAAAGCGCGATTTAACTTCTATTAAAAGGATAGGTTCGTGGCGAGAGGCGCTCACTGCTCGCCGCCGGTTGGGAGCTAACTCCCCGACGATTCCATTTCGGCGTTCACAACTTCCTTATCTTGTTTCTTCTCCGTCGCTTTGTGCGAATGAGACTGTTTTGCTTCTGCTTCCTCTGCCGTGATCTCGCCGGATGCAACGCGAGCTTCCGTCCGTTTGTCTTCCAGAACTTTCGATTCCGCGGAATTGACGGTTAAGACGAAGCCGCTCCAAGCCATGATCCCGACTAGCGATAACACTCCGCCAAACGCTGCACAGCCGACCAAAGCCCGCTTTTGTGCTTCCGGGCTGATCCACAGTCCCCAGGTGATGCCGAACGACCACAGGCCGTTGGCCAGGTGATAGATGCACGAGCCGACGCCGATGGCATAGAGGATTGGCACGATGGCGTTCATCCGCATCGCGTCGGCAGCCGAGGAAGCGGCGTTGAACGGAGCAAACTGAGCCCCGCCGAGCTTCTGTGCTGTGCTATGCCACGGTTCAAAATGGAACCAGCCATGCATGTGAAAGACGTGCCAGGCAATAAACAGCATCGCCAGCATGCCGGTGATTCGCTGCAGCGTGTAACGAACATTCCCGCCGTAACGATAGGCAGCCGAGTTCGACTGTCCCGTGCGAATGATTAGCACACCGTACAGGGCATGATAAATAATCGGCAGAAAAATGAAGGTCCATTCGATGATCGGCAGCACAGGCCCCAGACTGTGAATTTGCTCCACAGCCCGATTAAACATGGGAACGCTCACCGAGGCCAGTGAATTGACTCCCAGATGGACGCACATGTAGGCGCCGACGGGAATGACACCGCTCAGCGAGTGCAGCCGGCGAAGGAGGAATTCGTGCCGAGCGAGAAAGGACGTCGACGGTACGTCGGACATTGAAGGTTCAACCTGCAAAGGGAATGCATTGGTGAATGCGAAGTATTGTAGGGCTGAATCAAGGAGGGGCAAAGGGGCGGGAGGCGAATGACAAACGGCAATCTTTAAATGTCAAAAGGGGCAAGGACTTCTCCTTGTGACTCTTTTTCTGTCGTTTGACATTTTTCATTTGTCATTTTCCGTTCAACCCCTCCACATGTTCCTTCAAAAAGTCGGCCAGGCCTCCCATCAACAAATGGTCCGTGTTCATGAACTGCAGCTTGATCGAGTCCTTGGCGCCCGAGGTATCAAGTTGCGGTTCATGCCCTAATTCCAAAAGTTGACCAAAGGCGTATTTCCCCTTGGGACCATTCAATGTCAGGTAGACGGCTTGCGGCCGTTTGGTGTGAATCGTGGCCCAAGGTTCTCGTTGTTCAGGGACGAAAACATGCACCAATTGCTGATTGCTCCACAAAAACTGCCCCTTCGGAGCCGCTTCTTGCAGTAACTCGCACAGTTCCTCCAGAATTTCGGGCTCCCAAGTCGGTGGCTTGCCCGGCGGAAAGCCTTTGCGGAGGAAGTGCCACTTTTCCCCCAGCACTTTCCAGGGGGAGATATCGCTGGGCCGGGCGGTGGCGCGATCGGTCACTTCGATAAATCCAGCCACGGCGCGCTCTAAAAACGACCAGAACTCCGGGGTGTCGAGCTCTTCGAACGTGTTCACGCGAAGTTCGATTTCCTGCCATGGGCCGCGCTGCTGCTTTACTTTCACCCGCGGCTCGTTGCCGTAGATGGGCAGTTCATCCATCTCATTGAGCGATTTCAGCTGCAAGCCGGTGACCAGTTCGTCCCGCTTGAACGTGCCGCGATGGACGCGAAACTTCATCTTCAACAGCCAGGCTTCGCCGGTGATCGCGTGAAAGAACCAGCCATCGGACTTTTTCGGACCGGTGATTTCCACGACCGTTCGTTCCGACCAATTAGTTTCTGCGAATTCCCCCAGGCTGTGAATCTTGTCGACGACCGTTTCCAAGATGCGGCCGTCCCACTTGATCGGCTCCCCCTTGCGGCCAACGCGATCGTGCGTGTGCCAGCGGCGACCATCCGATTCCCACGGCATGCGGGCGTCCTTACCGACTTCGGCAAGATCGACATCCCCTTCCTTCTTCTCCAAATGTTCGGCCGGATTGTACGGCGCGCGTGCTTCGAAAGGGCCGGCCTTAAGGACTGGTTCCAGCGCAAAGGCGGTATGCGAATACAAACCCGACATGCGGCTGTCGGGGTGCTTCTTGGCTGGCGTCTTCGCCTTGGCGATCGCTTCAGGGAGCGATGCGATCACATCTTCGGGAGTTCCGGCAGCGACAACTCGCCCACCTTGCTCGCCCGCTTCGGGGCCCATGTCAATGACCCAATCGCAACACTTGATGATGTCGAGGTTATGCTCGATGACGACAACCGTGTTGCCCAGATCGACCAGCCGCTGCAAGACTTCCAACAGCTTGGCGAGGTCGTCGAAATGGAGACCTGTCGTTGGTTCATCGAGCAAGTAGAGCGTGCGCCCCGTGTCGGGCCGCGAAAGTTCCGACGCCAGTTTCACGCGCTGAGCCTCACCACCAGACAACGTCGGTGCGGATTGGCCGAGCGAAAGGTAGTCGAGCCCCACATCGCAGAGCGTTTGCAGAATCCGGCGAATTTTGGGAATATTGTTGAACAGCTTCAAAGCTTCGCCGCAAGTCATGTCCAGCACATCGCTAATACTTTGGCCGTGAAACATCACTGAGATGGTTTCAGCGTTGTACCGTTTGCCGCGGCAGGTTTCGCACTCCACCCACACATCGGGCAGAAAGTGCATTTCAATCCGCCGTTGGCCGTTGCCTTCACATGCCTCGCAGCGCCCGCCGGGAACGTTGAAACTGAATCGCCGCGCGGTGTAGCCGCGGAGCTTGGCTTCCGGAAGACGGGCAAACAGTTCACGCACCAGATCGAACAACCCGGTGTACGTCGCCGGATTGGAAGTCGGCGAGTTGCCTAGCGGCTGTTGATCGACACGAATCACCTTATTGATGTGCTCGATTCCTTCCAGGGCATCGTACGCGCCAGGAATCGCAGCCGCGCGATGCAGTTTACGGGCGAGGGCAGCATAGAGAACATCTTCAATGAGCGTGCTTTTGCCGCTACCGCTCGGGCCCGTGACAGCTGTGAGCGTGCCGAGCGGAATTTCGACATCGACGTTCTTCAGGTTATTGTGCCGGGCACCACGCAGGCGGAGAGAAGGGATCGGGGATCGGGGGCTGGGGGTCGGGGAGATGTTTACATCCGCCTGCAACACCGACTTCGCAATCGCATCGGCATCGAGTTTCTTTTTCTTCCCTTTCGTTGCTCCCTGTTCTTCATTGTCTGACCCCTGATCTCCGATCCCCGCCCCCCTTGTCGTTCGCCGATTCGTCGGCACAGGAATCGCTTTTCGCCCGGATAAGTAAGGCCCCGTTACGGAGGTCTTGATCTTTTCGACTTCCTTAGGCGTTCCATCTGCGACAATCGTGCCGCCAAATTTTCCCGCGCCGGGACCGAAGTCCAGAATGTGATCGCAATGTTCGATCACTTCGCGGTCATGTTCGACCACCAGCAACGTATTGCCTAAATCGCGTAATCGGTGAAGGGCCTTCAATAGCTTCGTATTGTCCCGCGGATGCAGGCCGATGGTTGGTTCATCAAGGACGTATAGCACGCCGCATAACCCACTGCCCAGTTGACTTGCCAGGCGGATGCGCTGCGCTTCGCCATTCGACAAACTGGCGGCCGGGCGAGAGAGCGACAGATATTCCAGCCCCACGTCATTCAGGAATTCCACGCGTCCTGTAATCTCCCGCAACAACTCCCCAGCAATGCGGCGTTCGCGGTCGGTGAGTTTCCAACTGGTGATTTCGCGCTGCAACATCCCCATCGGCATGCGGCACATCTCTTCGACCGTTTTGCCGCGGAAGCGTACCGCGGAAACGTCGTCCCGCAGGCGGCTGCCATCGCAGGTCGAGCAGTTTACTTCGGTGACGAGATGTTCCAAACGGACGCGAAACGAGGGGGAAATACGTGACGCTTCTTCCAATGCTGGATACAAGCCCTTGAACTGAAACCGCAACTGCGACGGAGCTTTTTTCTTCTTCGTACTTTCTGCCGGCACTTCGAACCATTGATCTTCGCAGCCGTGCAAGACGAGTCGGCGATGACGCGAACTAAGTTGCTCAAAGGGCACATCGAGTGGAATGCCAGTGCCGCCGGAGAGTGCGTCGAGCATCAGGCCGGAAAGGGGTACGCTCAATACAGGCCAGGTGGCGAGCGCACCTTCACGCAATGTCAGTTTTGCATCGCGCAGCAGCGCTGCCGGATTTGCTCCGCGCTGCGTGCCGAGCCCTTCGCAACTGGGGCACCAGCCGAGTTGACTGTTGAACGAGAAATTATGTGGCGTCAGTGGATCAAAACTCCGACCGCACTTGTCGCAAGCCCGATGTTGGCTATGAACTTCCACTTCCCATTTTGGCTCAGCCAGCCCTTCGGTCACGTGCGCTACGTGCAACACACCCTTGCCGAGCGACAATGCCTGCTCCACGCTTTCCGCGAGGCGCGAGCGGGTTTTTGAATCGACAATGATCCGGTCGACAACCACTTCCAGCTTGTACTTGCGGCGGCGATTGAGCGTCGGCAGTTCATCCAGGCTGTGCGTTTCGCCATCGATCCGCACGCGAGCGTAACCGCCGGCACGAAGCGTTTCCCAAATCGAATCAAACGCCTGACCGACTTCGACTTCCAGCGGGGCCAGCAAGTAAAGCCGGCTTCCTGGTGGGAGCGACAAGATTTTGTCGACGACCTGATCGGAGGTTTGCGTGCCGACCGGAATGTCGCACGTGGGGCAATACGCCTGGCCCAGACGCGCGTAGAGAATGCGGAAATAGTCGTAAATTTCTGTGACCGTGCCGACGGTGGACCGCGGCGTGTGGCCCAGATTCTTCTGCTCGATCGCGATCGCAGGGGAAAGGCCGTCGATATGATCGACGACGGGCTTTTGCATTTGCGCGACGAACTGCCGAGCGTACGCCGAAAGACTTTCGACGTATCGCCGCTGCCCTTCGGCATAAATGGTGTCCATCGCCAGCGAGCTTTTGCCGCTGCCGCTAGGGCCGCAGAAGACGGTCATTTTGTCGCGCTCGATTTGGCAATCGACATTCTTCAAATTGTGCTGCTGAGCACCTTTGACCGTGATGTGCGTGGCAAGATAGCCGCCGGTGGAAGCGCCATCGCCGTTCGCCGTTCCTTTGCCTTTTCTAGGCCGACCATTAACCTTCGCGCTGTGAGCCGCGAAGCGTTTCGCTTTTTCCTGAGCTTCCTGCGCGTAAACGCCATCAATCACCGGAATGAGCGTGATTCCGGTGTACGAAGTCGGCGATTTTTTCGCGCGTGCATAATCGCAGATATCTTCGGGCGTGCCGCAGCAGATGATCTCTCCACCGGCATCGCCCCCTTCGGGCCCCAGATCGATCAGCCAGTCCGCCGTTTTGATGACGTCCAGATTGTGTTCGACAACCAGCACCGTGTTGCCGGCCTCAACGAAGTCGTGCAGCACCTTCAACAGTAACTGAATATCGGCAAAGTGCAGACCTGTGGTTGGTTCGTCGAGCAAGTACAGCGTCTTGCCAGTGCTCTTCTTCACCAGTTCGCGGGCGAGTTTGATACGTTGTGCTTCACCGCCGGAAAGAGTCGGCGAAGGTTGCCCCAATTTGATGTAATCCAGGCCCACATCGTGCAGCGTCTGCAGCTTATGCCGCACCTGCGGAATGTTTTCAAACAGTTCTAACGCCTGCTGAACGTCCATTTCGAGGACATCCGCAATCGACTTGTCCTTGAACTTCACCTGCAAAGTTTCGCGATTGAAACGCTTGCCGTTGCAGACGGGGCACGTCACCCACACATCGGCGAGGAAGTCCATTTCGAGCCGGTTGCTGCCGTTTCCTTCACAGGCTTCGCAGCGTCCCCCTTCGACATTGAAGCTGAACCGGCCGGGCTTAAAACCGCGACGTTTTGCCTCTGGCATCTGGCAGTACAAGTTGCGGATGTCGTCGAAAACCTTGATGTAAGTGCCAGGGTTCGATCTCGGCGTACGGCCGATCGGCGATTGGTCGATGGCAATGAGCTTGTCGAGATGCTCCATCCCTTCGATGGCCCGATGCTCGCCGGGATCACCTTCTCCCTTGTTCAAATCGCGATGCAAAGTTTCGACGAGAATGTCGTTCACCAGGCTGCTTTTGCCGCTGCCGGAAACACCGGTCACGCAGACAAAACAGCCGAGCGGAATTTCGACATCGACGTTCTTTAGATTGTTCTGCGTAGCACCGAGCACCTTTAAGAACCGCTCCCCGGGCTTACGCCGATTTTTAGGGATCGCGATTTTCAATTCGCCCGAAAGGTACTTTCCCGTCAGGCTCCGCTTCTCTTTGACGACTTCCGACGGCGAGCCACTGGCGACGAGTTCGCCGCCGCGAACGCCTGGGCCTGGACCAAAGTCGATCAAATGATCGGCCGCCCACATCGTCTCTTCGTCATGCTCGACGACGACAACCGTGTTCCCCATGTCGCGCAAGCGATGCAGTGTGGCGAGCAAGCGATCGTTGTCGCGCGGATGCAAGCCAATCGAGGGTTCATCGAGGATGTACAGCACGCCGACCAGCCCCGAACCAATCTGGCTGGCGAGGCGAATGCGCTGCGATTCTCCGCCGGAAAGACTCGGCGCGGGGCGGTTGAGCGTCAGATATTCCAAACCAACATCGAGCAAAAAGCCCAGCCGCGTGCGGATTTCTTTGAGCGCTTCAGCCGCGATCAATTGCTTCGTGCCGTCGAGCTTCAATTGCTCGAACCACGCAATCGCATCCCGAATCGACAGGTGACAAACTTCGGGGAGCGAACGTTCTGGTTGCGTTTGAAATTCATCCAGCGCAGTGCTAGCGGTGGCAATCGTCACCGCGCGGGCTTGCGGCGAAAGGCGTTCGCCGTTGCACGATTGGCACAGCACGGTGCGCATGAATTTTTCGAGCTGCTTGAGCTGCGCGGGGCTTTTCGTTTGGCTATGCTTCCCCATCAGTTCGGGGATGATCCCCTCGAACCGGCCGCCATACTTCATCGAATTGCTGCCGCCGCGCCAGGTAAACGTGATGTGCTCGCTGCCGGTACCGTACAGCCACAGTTTCCGCAATTCCGGTGCCAGTTTCTCCCACGGCTTATCGAGCATCGTCCCCGCTTCGAGTTCCTGCTTTCGCTCGATCGTATCCGCCACCCCTTGAAAAATGTGACGCTTCCAACGTCCCAAATCTTGCCACCGGCCGATGGGCTCCAGGGCTCCTTGGCGGAACGAAAGTTTGGGAAATGGCGCGATCAAATCAGGATCGAACGAAAACTGCTCTCCCAGGCCGCTGCAATCCAAACACATTCCTTGCGGGCTGTTGAAGCTGAAAAGTTGCGGGCTGGGGGGTTCGAAACTCAGGCCGCAATGCGTGCAGGCATAGCTGGAAGAAAAGAGCATGTCTCCGGGGCGGGTGCCGCCGCGGACCTTCCGTCGGACGGGTCGTTTGCGAGACCGCCCCGTGGAAGCCGCTTCTTCGTCTTCTTCGGCTTCCGCAACGGGTGCGTCGTCCTCGTCGGGCATCGGTGGCGGCAGCGCTTCAGCAGTTTGTCCAGCAGCACCTTCCACGGCCACGATCATATTGCCTTCGCCCAGCTTCAGCGCCAGTTCCACCCCTTCGGCCAACCGCGGGCGGATGTCCCCTTTAATCTCCAGGCGGTCGACCACTACTTCGATGTCGTGCCGCAACTGCCGATCGAGCGTGTGATCGTCCGAAAGCATCACAATCGTGCCGTCCACGCGGGCCCGCACAAAGCCTTGCTTCAGCAGGTCTTCAAAGAGGTCCTTGTGCTCCCCTTTTTGGGCGCGCACTACCGGAGCAAGCAATGAAAACCGCGTTCCAGCCGGCAGTTGACCGATCCGAACGATGATTTCTTCGCGCGACTGCGCCGTGATCGGCCGGCGACATTGCGGGCAATGCCCTTCACCGACCCGAGCATAGAGCACGCGCAAAAAGTCGTAGATTTCGGTCACCGTGCCGACGGTCGACCGCGGGTTGGTGCCGGTCGATTTTTGCGAAATCGAAATCGACGGGCTCAGGCCGCCGATGTAGTCGACGTCCGGCTTGGGCATTTGCCCCAGGAATTGGCGGGCAAAGCTCGACAGGCTTTCGACATACCGCCGCTGCCCTTCGGCATAGACGGTGTCGAAGGCGAGGGAGCTTTTGCCGCTGCCGCTCACGCCGGTGAGCACGATGAGTTTGTTTCGCGGCAGAACGAGATCGAGGTCCCGCAAGTTATGCTCGCGAGCCCCTTTGATGATGATGTCCGAAGCTGGCATTATTTGGCGGCGGCGAAGTGGGTCGTCCGTGAGTAACACCCCATTTTAGAGGCTGGGGCGAGGGAAGTAGAGGGGAGGAGCACGGTTAGGTAGCTATTTGGGGGAATTGCGTCATGTTTCGCTGCGCAATTTGGGCGGCGCCTAAAGACCGTCAACCGCCGAAAAACATCAGCAATACCACCGGAATAAGAAAGCCCGTGGTGGTGGCAATTGCGGCTCGAAGCCAAAGCCCTTTCCAAAACCACACTGCCGCAAAGAGCCAGCACATCGCGATACCGGCGTAAACAATGCACCCAATAATCCCGTCTTCCAGATCGCCATACCGGTTGCCAATTTCGAACCAGCGATGAATGCCCAGCACGAGAGCAAGAACGGAAATCGCGCCTGCCGCGATTCCCAGGAGTCCAAACAATGCAGTCGGAGCCGTTCGCCATCGAAACAGCAAAGTCCCCCGGCCGGATGCAGAATTTGGAGGATTTGGTGGTGCGTATGGATTAATTGTTTCCGTCATTCATGAACTCCTCGCTCTTTTAGTGTTATCCATAACACCCCGCCGCCTTGAGCGCTGCCTCTTGCACAGCAATGTCATGCGCGGCATTCCACGGGCACTTTTCTTCGCCACGAATCCATTTCGAGAGGGCGACGAACTCCGCGTCGTATCGCCCGCGAGGTTGAGCAAGGGTCAGCTTGTTTTCGCCAGCGACGTACTCGCGAAAGGGTTTGGAGAGGGTCAATGTGCCGCGGCCTAATTCCAGCGGATGAAGTTCTAGGCTCCCTTTCGAACCGACGACCGTGAAGGCTCGGCGACCGCCGCCGCCGGGATCGTTGTGATTGCAACGCAAAGTAACTAGGGCCCGCGGATACTCGAAGACCGCCAACTGATGATCGGGAAGTTCATCGGCTGGCGACAGCGAACGCGCGGATGACGCAATGATTTTTGGGGGCGGGCCGAGGAGCGTGACGACCGCATCGACCAGGTGGCAGCCCAGTTCGAACATGCCGTGTCCGGGAATCGCGGCGAGCTCCTTCCGCAAGCCGGCAGACGCTTGCTTCCCCATCGTGGCCGTGATTTCCTGAATCTCGCCGAGCGCCTCCTCACGCATCAGATCGAACAGTAGTTGAAAGCCCGGCTGATGTCGCAGCATGTAACCCATCTGCACGATCAGCCCGCGGTCTTCCGCTTCTTGCCGCATCGTTTTAAAGGCCGCATGGTCCGCACCTCCCGGCTTATCAAGATGCAGATGTTTCCCCACCGCAATTACGCGGCGAGCGGTAGTCGTTGAGTCTTCGAGCGTGGTTTCAATGGCGACGACTTGAACCGATCTATCGCCGAGCAGTTCGGCTTCGTCAAGAAATGACAAGCCAGCGTAAGATTTGTTTTTCTCCGCTGCCGCGCGAGCTTTTTCGTTCGCTTCGACTATGCCGACGACGCGAAAATCCTGCGTCAACTGCCGCATCGCCTCCATTTTTCCAGAGGCATGCGCATGCCTCGTGCCGATTTGGCCGCAACCGATAGGTTCGCGTTCAGCGGCGCGGGCGAACGGAGCAGCAATGGCGATTGCGCCGGCAGCACTGGCAGTGGTTAGGAATTGGCGACGAGAGGATGGTTTCATGGATTGCTTCCAGAAGTGATTAATTCGTAGCATACCGCGCCCGTTGGCCGAATCGCATCTCGCTCTGGAGACGATCAAAGACTTCCCGCTCGTTTGCGAACTTGATTGTGATCCCGCTCGCAGTGTTTGTTGGCTGCTTTCCGTTGATACGACAGTACGTCCTTGACACTGACGAGGGGAAGCATGAAGCAGCGACGGAGCATCTGTAGCAGAGACGTCGGTGGTCTTTTGCGACTGCTCCGAGAGTTCTGTTCGCTCCACTATTGCTGGTTGACATGCAATTCTGTCGCCGATATAGTTGCCTAGGAAACTATATCGAAAGGCGAGCGTCATGAAAGCTACCAGCGGCTTGGAAGACCACGTTGGGTACTGGCTGCGCTACGTTTCGAACCATGTTTCGCATGCCTTCGCGCGCCAGGTGGAAGCGCGGGGCGTGACCGTTGCGGAATGGGTTCTGCTGCGGGCCATGCTGGACGCGGGGGCGGCAAACCCTAGCCAGCTGGCTGATAGCGTGGGGATCACGCGCGGGGCGGTTTCCAAATTGATCGAGAGGCTAAGCAAGAAGAAGTTGATCTTGCGGACGTCTTCAGATGCAGATCGGCGCTACCAAACAGTCGAACTCTCGGCAGCGGGAAGAAAGCTAGTACCGGTGCTGGCTCAACTGGCGGATGAGAACGACCGCGAGTTTTTTAGCCATCTGAAACGCGAAGAAAAGTCACAATTATTGGCATTGTTACAGAACATGGTCCGGCGTCACGGCTGGAAAGACTCGCCCGTGGATTGAACGTTTATTCCAGCCACGTTTCTTGGGAGAAATTTATGGACTCTGAACGAAAAGAAATCGTTGCCGCGTGCGCGCGAGCAGCGCTGAACGGTGAGCGGACGTTTGCCGAGATCGTGAGGCAGCTGGCCGAAATTGGTGTCGAGCGTTACCACGCCGATTACAGCCGGCAGGAAGTGACTTACTACTTCCCGGATGGCAACTCAGCGGTCGTTGCCACGCCTCATCCTGCGCATGCCACCGCTGAAGAGTTCGCGCCCGCAGCCGTCGAGGCCGCGGTGCGAAAAAGTCAGCGCAACGAGCACACCTATCTCGATTTCATCGAAAAGACGATGTCCGCTGGCTGCGTGGGATACTTTGTGCAGATTACAGGGCGACGGGTGATCTATTTTGGACGAACGGGAGAGTGCCATGTGGAGCACTTTCCAGCTGCGCCCAATTAAGAGCGTGAGCTTACCCCCGCAGTTCCCGCGCCCTTGCGTGACAAGCCCGAATGCGGCGTTCCAGTTCCGCAGCCAGTTCGTCATCCGTGAGCAGTTCCATTTCCGCCGGCAAGATTGGCTTGCCGATGACAACCGAAATTCGATCCAATTTGGGCCACTTGGCCGTGCGTGGCCAGGCGTGATACGCACCATCCAGTCCCACAGGGATCAACGGCGATTTGCTCCGCCGGGCAATGGAACAAAAGCCCGTTTTGAGCGGCAGGACTTCACCATCGCTGGTGCGAGTTCCTTCTGGAAAGATCAGGACTAACTCTCCCACCTTGAGCCGCCGCAGAGTTTCCTTCAGTCCCGCCAGGCCGGAACCCTCGCGGTTGATGGGGATCGCATCGAGGAAATGAATGAGGTGCTTAAGAACCGGCACTTCGAAGAGCGTATCGCGGGCCAGATAGTTCATCCGACGATCACAGGTCATGCCGACCAGGACGGGATCGAAATAACTTTGATGGTTCGAGCAGACCAAGCCCGGCCCGGCCGCAATGTAATGCTCGCGCCCTTCAACGCGGAGTCGAAAGAAGAGTAGGCTGAACATCCGGGACGAAAACCGGATCAGCCGATAACCAAGACGCTGAAAGAGCGTGCGTTGCCGGCCGGTGGTTGGGGGGGAATCAGCAGTCACGGTGCTTACGATCGGGCGTCGATTCGCGTACGGCGTTCGACCGACCTGACAATTTGTTCGAGTTGATCCACGACTTCATCGGTGGAGAGGCCATCCGAGACAAACTCCACGGCGTCGTCCGCTTTTACCAATCGCCCGATTTGTCGCGAGGCGTCTCGTTCATCGCGGGCATTCTGTTGGGCGAGGACTTCTTCCAGCGTGATTTCCACCCCTTTGCTTTGCAATTCCTCAAATCGGCGGCGGGCACGTTCGCGCGGCGTGGCCGTTAAGAAAATCTTGCAATCGGCGTGCGGAAAGGCCACCGTGCCTTGATCACGACCTTCGGAAACTGTGTCCGCCATCCCCACATAATCTTGTTGAAGACGAACCAGGTGGCGGCGAACTTGGGGATTATCGGCAGCTAGGAAGACGTTCTTCGAAACCTCCTGCATCCGGATGGCCGAGGTGACATCTTCGTTGTCCACCAAGACGCGATTGTCTTCGATCCGCAAATCAATCTCTTCTGCTGCCGCGGCGATCTCTTCGGGCTGATCTTCGGTCAAGCCGCGACGCAAGGCGACGAGCGTAACCGCGCGATACATGGCACCAGTATCAAGAAAGCGAAAGCCCAGCCGCTCCGCGAGCAGCCTAGCCACGCTGCTTTTGCCGGCACCCGCGGGACCGTCAATGGTGACAATCATGAAGGAAGTGGAAAAATGGGGTGAAGACATTTTTGACGAACGGGAGTGGGGTTGTCTGATTCCATGACAGTCACTGGGCGCGGATCGCTTACCAACGAAGTTCCACTTGACGCCACTCGTATGGTTCAACTTCCAGGCGGGCAGCATCGGCTTCGATCGGCAGATCGTTCCGCGGCGAACCATCCAGGTCAACAATCCTCGCTGAACGAATTGTACGAAATGCAGCGAGCTTGAGCTTGCTCGCTCGCCCTTCTGTTTCTAAAAGCCGCAGTCGAACGCCAACAATCGGCCCTTGGGGCACACTTGATTCGGCCGAATTGGCCTCATTTGCGGAAGTTGCATCCTTGGGCCCGGCCTGGCGGAGGACTTCCCAGGAAGTGACGATTACATTGCGGGCATCGAAGTGAAACAGCCAGCCACTATTGCCGGACGCTGGGCTTTTGTCGCAAGGAACAACAATCGGTGGCGAAAGAATGCTCTGCGCATCGTGCAGTGGGTGGGGCAGATCGACCCCAATTCCCAAACGGAAATTGCGTTGGCGTTCGTTTCGAGTGACAAGCAGTGTATCGAGCATTCGCTCTTGATGACGCCGTTGAAAGGGAAGGCCCCCCGTCAAAATCGTGGTTCGCTGCTTTTCACCTAGCAGTTCGACATAATGCGGGGACTCGAACCGCTTGAGGTTCGTTGGCACTCCCATTTGGTGCACGGTACGAACAATTTCGGGGTCGTCTTCGCCCCAGGCGAAACGGCAGCAGTAATAGGAATTCCAGGGATCTGCCTTGGGTTCTTCGGCAACGTCCAGTTGCACGTTGATTCCCAAAATGCGGCTGCCGCGGAAGATGCGGTACGTAGACGTGAAACCGGCCAGGCGGTTGCCGTTCAAATCCATCAGCCGACCGCGCACCACAATTTCTCCCATGGCAGGGGTCGCGATGGTGGTCATGATTTCGTCGGCACCCATGACGGAATAGGTGGCGATCTCATCCGGATCTTGATAGACGTCGCCGGGCTTGGGAGTTGACCTCCCTGGCATACGATATGCGACTTGCTGAGAAATGCGATTGCCGCGGGCGTTGTACTCGCGAATCGCGGACAAGGCGCCGGTGATCGGGTTAATGACCGCTTCGAAAAATTCGTTACGCAATACATTGTCGGAAACGAGCGGCTGGTCTTTCGTGGCCGTCGTTTTGCCTTGTCGAGGAACCCAAACAAAACCGCAGCCCGGCACGTCGGCAACGACATGAGCCCGCCCGTCATGAATTCCCGTTGCATAGATCGGCTTTTCGGCGGCTGGCAAGCCTTGGAGATGGGGCAGTTCGATTCCCTGCCTTCGTACATGCGCGAAGGGATTCAAGATCAAGAATCCAGCAGCCTGTTCTGCGGGCACCACAGAACCCCCCGTCAGCGCGCCAGCCAATTGCTCGGCAGCGTTCTTCAGATTTTGCTCCCCTTCTGCGATCTCTTCCGCAGTCGTTGTTTCAGCAGGGGGAGTGAGAGGCTTGCTGTTTGGATCAGACTTTCCACGTACCACTTCTGCCAAAACTTGCATTGCTTGGGTAGCGTCTAGAGTCGCAACCTGCTGCCAGTACTTTTGATTCGTGGTGACGGGATCTTCCTGCCGCCGAATGATGGCTTGCTTCAGGTACGGCGAGCGATACTGGTCGGCATCAAACTTTTCCAGTTGTCCCTGGGCCGCACTAATCGAGAGAAAGCTCTCCACCGTGTCGAACTGGCCCAACGCGCGGCAGTACGTTGCGATCCGTCGTAAATCCCCCAGCCATTCGCTAGCCTGTCCCGGCCAATGAGCGAAGCAGAGCGCGGCAACGCTTTCCGCATCGAGCACTTCCCCCAGCTTGCTCGCCAATTGCAGAAACGTTTCCGGCAGTGATGCATCCAGCGGCGGTCGGGCAATCGCATCGATCGCACAATCGTCGGGGCTTTCCCACC
This sequence comes from Pirellulaceae bacterium, assembly GCA_041739545.1. Taxonomy (GTDB): domain Bacteria; phylum Planctomycetota; class Planctomycetia; order Pirellulales; family Pirellulaceae; genus JBGSNR01. Next base: position 45,063 of record JBGSNR010000112.1, read on the forward strand.
GCACCGCGAATCGGGTTCCGGTGGGAATCGTTCCTTCTTCCAGCCCAAAGTGGCAAGCCCCTTGGAAACCCAAGCGGATGAGCAGGGAAGGCAACCAAGGAGTCAGCCCGAACTTCTGTCGGCCAAAAATCGTCGGACGCCGCTGCAAGTGGGTTTCGTATAGCCGCAGCGAGCTTTGCAAATCGCGGGTGATGCTCTCCAGACTCAACAGGGGCCAGCGGTTTTCATCCCCTCCGCCGATCAGCCCGACGTTGCCAGTTTCCAAGCGATCGCGCAACAGGGCCAAACTGGCTGGCTCGCGCTCGGCCAGCGCGGTCAGCACTTCTGGTCCCAAGAATACGTTCCCGCGCAGCACAGCCTGAAGTTCGTCACGTAGCGTCGCACCCAGCGTGGTCTCGGCCACCAAAGTGATATCGAGCAGAAACGCATCAACGGGAAAGTAGTAGTCCCGTTCTTCCCCCAGCAGATTGAAGCAAACCGAGAGTTTTTCCTTCGCGGCGATGAAATCACCAGCAGCGGCGGATTTAGCGGCGGCGAGCAACTGCCCATTGAAAAAGGGTTCGTCGAGATTCGATGAGTAGCGAGTCTGGCGGGTGAGCAACTGCACCTGCAAAAACGCATAGCCCAACGCCAGGAAATCGGCTGCCAGTTCCGGGTCGATCTCCGGCGCGTCATCGAGCTCCGCTAGCGCCAACTCCAAGATTTCCTTCCGTGAGGCGGTCTTGCGAATCACCAAGGCCCCCTCTTCCTTCGCCCGCTGCACATATCCGGTGGGTAAACGGGAGGCCGACAGGGAGGGGACAGTAATCAAACGTCCGTCTAATTCCAGCGGGGGATCCTCGACTCGTTTCCAGATCGGAGCTTTGTCGGCAGAGGCAAGGAGTGCCGGATGCCATAGGGCCGACCAGGACGACAGTAAACTTTGGGCTTCTTCCCCCGTATGATGCGTGGGAAAATCCTCCAGGCTGTGGCAGGGGAGAAGGACGATGAGTTCCTGAAACTTCATGGCAGTTCGCTGAGGGAGGGGCTTTGGCTTCAGTTTGGTTGACGCCAGCCCTCACGCCAAGGGCTGACTTGCAGAACCAGCTTCGGCGGGCAAGAATCTACGAAATAAAGGAACTATCGATGACAGAAAGCCTGGATCGCAAGTATCAGAAGGGGGAACCCCCACTCCCGCCGCCGGATGCCGGCCTGATTATCAGTTCGGACACGCTGCGATCCGAGCGCATACCGCCGGGACAATCCCGGACCAGAAAATGGCCTGTGCTGGACGCCTTTGGGCCACCAAAATTCGATCCCGCCCAATGGACGCTCGACATTTTCGGACTAGTGGAACGTCCCTGCCGGTTCACCTTGGAAGAATTCCGCCAGTTGCCCCGCGTGAAAGTCTTTGCCGATTTCCATTGTGTAACGCAATGGTCGCGACTGGGAAACGTATGGGAAGGGGTTTCCACTCGCGAGCTATTGAATCGGGCCGGAGTGAGGCCGGAGGCAAAATTCGTCATCTGTCATGCCTACGACAACGGCTGGACGACGAATTTGCCCCTCGCCGACTTTCTCTCGAACGATGCGCTCCTAACGGACCTGCACGACGGCGAACCGATTTCCCTGGAGCACGGCGGCCCTGTGCGTGGAATGGTGCCGCTTCTGTACGCCTGGAAAAGTGCCAAATGGATTCGCGGGATTGAATTGGTGGCCGTCGATCGCCCCGGCTATTGGGAACAAGGGGGTTACCATCTTCGCGGCGACCCCTGGACCGAGCAACGATTTAGGGATGATTTGTAACCGTCGTTACAAAAAATGGCGCAGACGCTTGGCTACCAATCAATAACTTCATAGAATTAATGAAGCTAATGTTTTTCAGTTAGGCCGGCGGATTCGCGCACGAACGGCGGTGATCCCCAGCAGACGATCACTGCGGGAGTTGGACGAAACAAATCGGATGTCGTAACTAGACAACTTCGACCTGTTCAAACCCTCCGAAAGGGGCGCTAACAGCCAGCTTGCTACTTTCCAGCTTAAGTCTTGATGAGACTGACGCTTAGAGATTTTCAAAGTGTGTGGAAACCGTTTCCAATTTGAAGCATTTCGACCCTGTTCACCTGGAATGCATGAAGAGCGAAAGCGGGAGTGCTTCAGTCAGTCAAATTGAGGAACGAAGGGAGAAGAGAGCTCGGTACGGTTTGTGGCAGCAACCAAGAAGGAAACGGTTCACTGACAAAAATACAACGGCGTCGCATTAGCGGTGTTCATGTAGCTACTACTTTGTGAGGAGTCGAACTTTAGGGAGTTGGAATCAGGGCCCAAATTGAAAATGGATGGAAACCATCGCCCTGTTTGGATAGATTCAGGGATGCGAGCGGAGTGATTGGGCATCGCAACTTTTCAGTTAACTGGTCTTGCGCGGGGGAGGGGTCGTGGACGAATGGTATTGCCGCATGGGTGGCCAGGATTACGGTCCCATGCCCTTTCAACAGCTGTTTCAGGCCGCATCCGCGGGTCAGATTCCGCCGGATGCCTGGGTCCGTTTCGGGCCTCAGGACTGGATTCCTGTTACCGCGATGCCGCAACTGGCTGGTTTTTTTCAACGGGCGCCAGTGCCGACTGGGGGCACGCATGTGACGCGGCGGGGGGGAGGATCTTCGTCGGTCAATATTTCAGCCAGCGACGTGATTGGGCATCATCCGCAAACCGCACCTGTACAACCCGCGGCTCCGCGCGGGCCAGCTGTAGTGCCACACGTAACACCCGTGGCAGTGCCCGGTTCGATCCCCATTCCAACCGGCAGGCCAGTTTCCCCAGTACGACCCGTGGTTTCTTCCCCACCGGTTGTTGCAGTGACTCCGATTGTGACGCGTTCGGCAAAGACTGCCACACCAGCCCCACCTGCCTCGCAGACTGCTCATCCGCCGCGCGGCAAGAAAAAGAACAGCCCGCTGTTGCCCTTGATTTTGATGGGTGGGGCCGTGGCCGGGCTCCTGCTGGTGATGCTGGTAGTTTTTTTGATGGGGGGAGGTTCGAAGAAGAAAGCCAGCGACGATAACATTGTGGCCGCGAACGAAGGACCAAACGACGAGATTCCCGCTGCCGATTCCGACGTGGAAATTTCACCCCCGCTCCCTCCATCGCCGAGCGAACCTAGGGAAACTCCGGTTGCTTTAAGTGCAGAAACGAAAGGGACCAGTTCAAATCAAACTCCCACGCCGCCAGTTAGCACCAGCGGTAAGGCCGCCTCGTCAGCGTCAGTCGCTTTGTTCACTCAACACACCAACTGGCGCGATCCGCGGCGAGCATTAAAAAATAAATTGATGCGGCTCGAAGTCGTTCAAGCCTGGTTTGCCATGGACGCGAAAGGAGGACGGCTTCCGAGCGATTCCAAGCAAACTCTCCCTGCTGCGGCAGCGACCGAACCGCAGGTTGGCGAAGAATCGAATGAAAGTAGCGACGTATCGGAGTCGATTGAGAAGGTCGATGGTGCCGTTCCCAAGTACGTCTTCGTGCAGATCAAGATTACGAATCCGGGGACAACTCCCCTTAGCTATCGCTCCTGGAACGGTCCGCAGTCGGAATCGACCGGTATGCTGGCTGGGGCGGATGGAGTTCCTGTCGCACTCATTTCGGCCGAGGAAACAGTTGGGATTCAGCGAGGTTCAGGGACGGTGATAATCGCGCCCCAGCAGGACTTTCTGGACACCATAATCTTTGAAGCTCCAGCCGCGGAGAATACGGCGCTAAAGCTGCTCCTTCCTCAGTCTGCTTTGCCCTTGCTCGGCCCAGGCTACATCGGTTACGAAATTACTTCTGAATTCTTAGGCAGCGGGACAACGACGACCACCGCACCCCCCGCAACAGCAGGTGGCAGCAATCCGGTGATGGAACCCAATAGCACGGGGCGAATTCCCATCCCAGGCCTAACGGATGGCGTTACGGCGCTGCCGACGGAGCCCCCACCCGCTGCGCCGGACAAAAATATGCCCGCCGAAAATGGCGAGCCAGCGGCAGTTCCGGCGGGCGAGAAAATGCCTGAGCCAGTTCCTGAAAAACCGAAATCCCCCGCAGAACCGCCATCGATCAAGGAGTTGGATGAAATGTTTAAGGGAGGGGATGCGAAGGAGAAGCCTGACGACAAGGCTTCTGCGGACCAACCGGAGGGGGAAAAGGCTGTCGCTCCTTAGTAACTGCCGCTCATCAATTCGTCACCGATTCTTCATGACTAGATCGAATTGTCAGAAAAGCAGACAGAGTGTAAAATTCAAAGTTAGTTGTTCGGCTCTCATTTCCACCTGGCAGTGCGGCGAAGGATGCCGCGAAAAGGGTTGGCCATGTATGAAGTGGGTGATTTAGTTGTTTACGCGGCCCAAAAACACAGTGGCCATCCGACGCTTAACGCGGAGGCGGTAACGCCGGAAGCTCACGGCGAAGGTTACCGGTACTTGGTGCGCAAGTACTGGGTCGTTGCTGGAATCGATCCCGATGGGCAGTTGGACGTGCTGACGCGGCGGGGCAAGCATCGCCGGATCGTGGCGGCAGACCCCATGTTGCGTCGCGCCTATTGGTGGGAAAGGCTGTTCTTTTGGGATCGCTTTCCCCACGTCGATGCTGAAAACGCAGCCTCAGAGCAATCTCGCGTGGGTTAGTTGCCAAGCTCAAAAAAACAGACCGCGGCATTTCTCCGCGGTCTGCGTTTGAATCGTTTTGATGGACGATCGTTGGTTGCGGCATCGCCTACCGATAGAACCCGCCGGTGCCGCCGAAGCGACGACCGCCGCCACCACCAAAGCCAAGGCCCAGCGAGCCGAAGTAGGCCGATTCCGCTTCCACGGCGGTGTAGCCTTCGGGGAAAGCATTCGCGATCACGATCCGTTGATCGGCGTTCATGACTCCCATCCGATTGAGTTGTTCCACAATCGTGGCCCGGCGGGCGCGATCCAACTCCGGCCGAGCGTTGTGCGGCGTTTGTTCAATCACGATCGGGAACGGCACATGTTCGCAGCGGAGGGCGACCATCTCCAAATGCCGCTTGGCACCCGGAGCCAGGACCGCCGTGTTCCCCACGAATTCATGGTCGTGGAAGATGAAGTCGGCAGCTTCCGCGTTGGTTTGC